>NZ_JAIRBA010000009.1 GCF_022008365.1 Aequorivita vitellina | reverse complement strand
CTACAACAATCGATATTTCAAACCTCGAAACGCTTACAACACTTGCGTTAAACGTTGACGGAAAAACCTTAGAGTACACCGACGAAGACGGCGTTCTAACCAGCATCGATCTTGAAACGGTAATTAAAAATTTTGAGACTCTTACTAAAATAATTGATAATGGTGATGGAACATATAATTATATCGATGAGGATGGTGTAACTACTGTTATAGACGCCAACACTACAAGGGTAACTGTTGTTGATGGTGTTTATACATTTACCGATGGCGCTGGGACTACGATAACTACCATCGACACCAATGCAGATGCTATTGCTTTCGATAATTCAACAAACGGCTTTACTGCAACTAATGTTCAAGCTGCTATTGAAGAGATTAATACAACTATAAATACAACAAGAGGTGATCTAACTGTTACTGGTGGAATTGAATTTACCGGCGCAACAGATGGTCTTAATAAACTATTAGCTGATGCAGGCATTCAAGTTGCGGATGGCGGAATCACAACTGCAAAACTCGCAGACAACGCTATAACTTCTGCGAAGATTGGAGATGGTGAAGTAAAAACTGCAGACATTGCTGATGCTGCTGTTACAACTACAAAAATTGTTGCAGGAACTGCAGGCCAAGTAATGATTACTAATGCTGCTGGAGATGTTGAATGGGTAAACCAAGCTACTTTACAAGCGCAATTAGTGGATGGTACAACCACTGTTGTTAGTGGTACGGGAACTGTAGCAGATCCTTATATAGTTGAAGTAAAAGACGGTGCAATCACAACTGCTAAACTTGCAGACAACGCCGTAACTTCTGCTAAAATTGGCGATGGTGAAGTTAAGACTGCAGACATCGCAGACTTAAATGTTACCGCCGATAAATTAGGTGCTGATGCTGCTGATGTAAATAAAATTGCTACAGTTAACGCTGATGGTTCAGTTTCATACAAAGCTATTACTACAACTTCAATTACCGATGCTAAAGACCTTACTGCCGGCGATACTTCTATTACAGTAACTAATGGTACAGGTGCTACCCTAGTTAACTCAAACGTAAAAGTTACCGATGGCGGAATTACAACTGCAAAGCTTGCAGACAACGCTGTTAATTCAGATAAGATAATTGATGGTGAAGTAAAAACTGCAGACATTGCTGATACAAACGTAACCGCTGCCAAACTTAATGATGATGTGGCCGGTGTAGGTTTAGTGAAAAATGCAACAACCAACGCTCTAGATGTTCAAGCTAATAATGGTTTAAATGTAGATGCTACAGCAGATGCAGTACAATTAGGTGGCAACCTTATTAAGCCAACTACAGTTACAACCGATGCTACAAACACATTAGCAGTTGCCGGATTACAAACTGGAAGCACTTTAGATAAGCTAGTAGTTGCAGAGGCCGATGGTACATTAAGACAAGTAAATGCAGCAATGCCGAAGTTCTTTTATATGCCTCCTATTATTTTTGATACTTCCGTAAATGGGACTTTCACAAGAAACTTGCACTCAGAATATTTAGGTCAATTTTCCGGAACCAGCAACCCAACCCTAGTTCGTAGTACATCTGCGCCTAGTGCTATACCTAATGTACCAGGACCAACAGATTTATATTATTATATTACTTATTACGATACAGATGTATTCACCAATGTTTCTATAAATGCCAATGGCGTATTAACATATGACATAATAAACAATGCCACAGAGGCTTCGTTCATGACTATAGTATTTGTAGTTAAGTAATAGAATATTATTTGTAGAGGTGTCTTATAAATTAGCTAGCGCTACAAAATAATGTTTAATGAAAAAGTGATTATTTTAAAATAGTAAAAATGTTCAATGAAGCGTTCCTATTTAAACATTAGCTAAAAATAATTACACACTAAGCAATCAAATAAACTTATAAAATACGAAGTAATTGTATAGTATATTAAGAATTATTAACCTACTCACTGATATGGAAATCGGCAAAAGATTCTCTCATACAAAATCGCTATACCTATCGTTATTTTTTATTGTTTTTTCAATACTAACTATAGCTGCACAAACTAATGCGCCAAGTATTCAAACTGGGGTTAGATTCCAATGGAGCGATACACAGACGGTTGGTTCAGACCCTGCTACAATCCGTAGCATAACTGTAGATGGCAAGGAATATAAATTATTTGCTGTTCCAACAAATTATGAGTTAACAAGACAAGGCCCAAGTCCAAATGCTAACAATATTAGAAAAAATGGTACAATTGTAGTAAATAATAGTACAAGTCCAAATTGGGTATCTTCCGCCTTAGGCGCATTTCAAGATAAAAACCTAAATCATTATTTTGAGTCAAACCCCAACGGTGCTAATTTGTGTGATAATTTTACTGCTGTCGCAACAAATACAACCGCTCAAAGACAAACGCTATTTTATAATCCTGCCATTCCTTCAAATAGTGGTGGAATTGTAGCTATAACAGAAAGAAATGCTAACAACTGTTTTCATATTGAAGTCTTTGGAACCCCAGCTGGTGGCGGTGCAGATCGATCATTAGGGCAAACTTTTGTAAATCAGGATTCAACAAGATGGGGGTTTGGAGGAACAGGATCGTCAGGAAATATAGGAACACGCGGTGCCTTTAATCCACCAAGTCCTAACTCAGATTATTGGCTGTCCGACCGTGTTTTAGAGGGTAATAATACAATTGGTATTGCTTTGTTTTATTTAACAGATATTGCATCAGAAGGTTCGTTAATAAAACGAGTTCAGATTACAGCTGCAACAACAGATCATGGTGACGGTAAGTTTTTTATACTTCAGTCTTATGCAAAAAACGACAATTACAAAATGAAATGGAATAGCTCGTATAACGGAAATGTGGCTACTAACGACCCAACTCCTACTA
Organism: Aequorivita vitellina; assembly: GCF_022008365.1. GTDB lineage: Bacteria > Bacteroidota > Bacteroidia > Flavobacteriales > Flavobacteriaceae > Aequorivita > Aequorivita vitellina. Next base: position 106,148 of record NZ_JAIRBA010000009.1, on the reverse strand, counting down.
ACTCTACCTACAGCCTTGTAACTGGTTCAGGACCAAATAATGGTACTTTAAATCTTAATTCGAATGGAACCTTTATTTATACACCCAATACTGGTTTTACGGGTGTTGATACTTTTGAGTATAAATTGTGTTTACCTAGCCCAAATACAGCAACTTGCGATACGGCAAGAGTCACGATTAGAGTGATTCCAGATTCTGACGGCGATGGATATCATGATGAAGAAGATTTAGACGATGATAACGACGGTATTTTAGATACAGACGAACAAGATTTACTAGATTGTAGTGCAGTTACTAAGCCTAATTTTGGTACAAGTCAAGGTCCCCACCCTTTTTCATCGGGCGCAGATGTAAACAATCCACAGGTGGGCGATGTATTCCGGTATAAAAACGTTAGTTCAGGTGGTTTACATGCACTTGTAACCATTGTTTCCTCTACCGATACTAGAATAATACAATTAGATGTGCCAGGTTCTACCGCCGGAGATGACGACGCTTTTCAACCTCAAATAGAACATGCATCGCCCGATAGTTACACTGAATTTAGAATTGATTTTGTTAAATCTGGCCAAAATAACCCGGCAGATCTAGATAGTTATGTTTTAACCGCAATGGATAATGATGTAAGTGAATTTGTGGCTTTTAAAGATGGTCACTCTACCGGAGTTATTATTGATACACCTTCTAATAATCAACCTTATTACGGTTCAGCAATTTTAAATGGATTTTCACAAGGTTACGTTAGTAACGGAAATGCCACAAACGGGATTACTACCGACCCTAAACATCAGGTATCAGCAGTATATTCTTTAACAAATTCGGTGAGCTTTAGGTTTGGATCTGCCGCCTCTAGCACATCTAATCATTCCATGTCTTTTTCACCCTGTAATCCAAAAACTTATTGGGTGAATAAACCAGACTTATATGCAAACATCGATACCGATGAAGATGGCACGCCAAATCATCTAGATAGAGACAGTGACGCAGACGGTTGTTATGACGCATTAGAAGGTGATGGCACTGTTATAGCTTCTAATCTCGATAGCTCTGGTAGTATAACTGGAGGAGTCGATAGCAACGGAGTGCCTACCCTCGTAGCTGGAGGTCAGGCAGATGTTAGTGCAAGAAATAGTAGCGTAAATGCGTGTTTAGGTCAAGTTACCGGAAAAGTATATTATGATTTAAACGGTGATGGAATTCAAAACGGAACTGAAACAGGGTTTACCAATCCTGTTACAGTTTATGCCGATTTAAATAACAATGGAGATCGAAATACCAATGAACCGACGGCTACAACAGCTACTAATGGAACTTACACTATACATGATGTGCCGCCAGGTTCTATCAACATAAAGGTAGATATCACTACGCTACCTGCTGGATATGTTTTAACAGAAGGAACAGACCCTACTGTGGTAACTGTCACTCCCAATGGTGTAGTAAGTGCCGGTAATGATGGTTATACAAATCCCTTAATAGCAGAAGACGATACGTTTACAGCCACGTATTTACAAGGTTTAAATGGTTCTACTTTAAGCAGTGTGTTAGAAAACGATTCACTCAACGAAAATCAGATAGTACCAGAGGATGTAATCATTACGGCTACTCCAACTTCCCAACTATCTGTTGATTCAAATACCGGGAATGTAATTCTAGCACCAAACACGAGACCGGGTGTTTATACCATTGTTTATACCATTTGCCAAACTGCATACCCTACAAACTGTAAAACAGCTACAGTAACAGTAACCGTTCAAAAGCGCAAATTATTGATTACCAACCCGCATATTTATCAAAAAGTAAAAGGCAATTAATATGAAGAAATCTATAGTATATATCGCTACCCTACTGTTCTTTACTTTATATTCAAAAGCCCAAACTTCAAACGAAGGAATGCTGTATGTTAGTGAAAACACAAAATTTTCAACCGTAGAGCGTTTTGATAACCTAACTACCGGATCGTTTTATAATGATGGGAATACTTTTATCTATAGCCATTTCAATAACGATGGCACCATAGACTTCTACCAAAACACTGGTATTACCAGATTTGTAGGAAACTCTAATCAAGCAATCAGAGGTTCAAAAATAAGTTACCTTTACAATGTTTTATTTAATAATAGAAGTGCCACTGTTCCCTTTCAATTATATGGAAATATTGACATAAGCGGAGAAACAGAATTTTTTGAAGGCATCGTGGATAACGATAATTTTGGCGGAGAAATTACTTTCAATACAAATGCAAGCCATATTAATACTTCAGATTATAGCCACGTTGATGGTGAAGTGAATAAATTTGGCGACACCGAATTTACGTTTCCTATTGGCGATGGAGGCTACTATCGCTTTGGCGGAATTTCTGCGCCTGTAAATAATACGGCTGTATTTGAAGGGAAGTTTTATTTTGAAAATTCAAATGACCTATATCCACACGATTTAAAAGCTGGGATAATTTTGGAAATAGACAACCAAGAATATTGGACAATTGAAAAAGAATCATCCACAAAAGAAGATGTTTTAATCACCTTATCATGGCGAGATGTAACAACGCCACAATCAATGATTTCCGCTGCAGAAAGAGAAACATTAACAATAGTGCGCTGGGATGAAGCTACCAATATGTGGGTTAATGAAGGTGGTGCAATAGATATAAACAATCAAACTGTTACAGCCGTAGCAACAGGCTATGGCGTTTTTACCTTCGCCAGAATAGTAGAAGGTGAAGTTTTAGGTTGTAGTAGCCTTGCCATATACAACGCCGTAAGTCCAAATGGAGACGGTATGAACGACTATTTTCGTATTGATGTAACAGACGACTGCGCTCGCGATATGCATGTGTTAATTTTTAACCGTTGGGGAGTAAAAGTTTTTGAAACTGATAATTATGGTCCAGATGGCGATGTATTTGACGGAACCTCAACAGGTCGAGTTACGGTTAAGGCTAAAGATCGATTACCTACCGGAACCTATTTTTATATTCTAAATTATGAATATGGCGATCCTGCCGTAGGCAACAGACACAAACAAACAGGGTTTTTATACTTAAATTAAGAATTAAAGCAGTCCGTGCGCCGAAGCAAATTTGTAAAGTGCAATAGTATTGCCTTCAATATTTAATTTTCTGAAAATATTGCGGCGGTGGGTTTGTACAGTAAAGCTAGATAGATATAGCTGATCTGCAATTTCTTTAGAGTTATAACCTTTGCAGACCATTTGTATAACTTCGGTTTCGCGTTTGGTAAGATTGTACTTTTTCAAAAACTCATCCATAAAGGTAAACTCACTGGGGTCTTCTTCGGTTTTTTTAGAAAAATCGGGAAATACAGATCCTCCTTCAATTACTTCCAATATGTTTTCAATCAATCTATCCAGGTTATTCGATTTTAAAATATAACCACGGGCACCAACCGCTTGGCACTGCTCTGCAAGCTCCTTCGAAAAATAAGACGTGAGCACCAAAATATGAACTTTAAGGTTCATGCTTTTAATTTCTTCCAATACTTGAAGACCATCTTTCCCTGGCATATTTAAATCTAACAACAGAACATCTGCATCTGGCAAAAAGGTAGCTTGCATAAGGGATGATCCATCGTTGTAAGTAGCCATAATTGCAAAACGGTCGTCTTTATTGAGTATATCTGTAATTCCGTTTACAATAAGCGGATGATCATCTGCTATAATCACACGTATTTGAGGATTGGGGATTTTGTGTGTCAAAATGTTTTTTTTAAGTTATCTTTTTAAATAAATTTACCTTACTTAATCTTCTTTTCGATGGGAAGCTCTGCCAAAATAAAGGTACCCTTGTTATCCGCACCATTAATTTCTACAGTACCATTTAAATATTCCACATTACTTTTCAACATTCGTAAACCCGAATAATTATCGCCTGTCGCAGTATCTATTCCTTTTCCATTATCTTCAATATAAATTGTTACAGAGTCTTCCAGTTCCACAATTTGCAATAATACATGGCTTGCTTGCGCGTGTTTAATTATATTATTTACTACTTCCTGCACGATTCTATAAACAGTTAGATTAAATTCTTCACTCCAATTGCTAGTGTCTTCGAGCCCTTCGAAAACCTCTTCTATTTTAAGTTTTTCCGAAGTATTTACGGCGGTAACCATTTCGTGAATTGCAGGCCTTAACCCATATTTTTCAAGCGCTATTGGCATAAGGGTGTGACTAATGCCCCGCACGTTTTCACTTATATCGCTTAAAAGCTTTTGGGTGGTATTTAATTTCTGCGCTGCTTTGGTATTAATAGTAGGAACATCTTGCTGAAATTGCTTTAAATTCAGTAATGCAATGGAAAGCATCGACCCAGTTTCATCGTGCAATTTATGGGCAATTTTTTTGCGCTCTTCCTGTTCTGCATTTTTTAAAGAGCGTGTTAAAGTTATGAGATGTTGCTGATCTAAATTTATAATTTGTGCTTGATGGCGCTCTTTTAGTTGTTTTCTGCGCTGCCATAACGATAACGAAATCAATAATAAAATAAGTACAACACTTCCACCGCCAAAAACCATTCTGTCTCTTACCAATTGTTGTTTTTTATTTTGAAGCGCCATGGCCATGTCGCGCTTTTCAAGTAAATATGCGGTTTCTGTTTTAAGCGTATTTACTTTTTCGTTTTCTGTAAAAAGGGTGCGTTCCAGTTCCAACTCTTGCGTTTGGTATTGCAGTGCTTTTTTATAGTTCCCTTTTTGGTTATACAAATCTTTTAAAAGACCGTATAATTCTTTTAAAGTATTATTTTCACGACTCTTACCATGAAAAGCAGCCTCTGCGGCTAATAAATTTAATTCAGCTTCTTTGTATTTGTTTTGTTCCAAAGCAGATCTGCCCAAAATTGCCTGCGAAGAGGCAGCGCCCAGGTCTGCTCCTATTTGCTTTCGTAAAGTATAGGCTATTTGCAAATGCTTGTCGGCTTCAACATAGTTTTTTCTAATAACTAAGGAGTTTCCGTAATTGTGGTTTGCAAATGCAATTCCGCCTAAATCTGAAATTTCCTCAAAATATTTTATCCCCTGTATGTAAAGGGTGTCAAGGGCGCTATACTCTTTTTTAGCACTATAAACCGTAGCCATATTAACTACCGTTAGCCCCATAGATTTATAGTCTTTTAGACTTTTACCCAATTGAAAACTCTTTGTATAATATTCTAGTGCTTTATCGTATTCGCCAGCATTTTTAAATGCTATCCCTAAGTTGTTGTACGCTTTAAGTAAACCTATTTCATTATTTGTTTTTTCGTTGAGTCTAATTACCTTAAAATGCATTTTAACAGCTTCATCAAATCTTGTTAACCGCGAAAGTGCATTTGCATAATTAATATACACGTTTGAGAGTAAAATATTATTGGAGCTGCCATTGGCAAAATCCATGGCCTTCTCAATGGCCTCTAAACTTCTTAAATAATCGCCACGATTAGCATTTAATATACTTTTTCGATTATAAAGTTCTGCCAATCGATCCCGATCCTGCGGACGCAAACTTTGCTCCTTTTCAATGGCCGAGATTAATAGGTCCTCTGCTTTACTAAAATTTCCGGTAATTATAAATTCTCTGGCTAAATTACCCAAAGCAGTTGCGCTTCCTTTTTTATATGAAATTTTTTCTGCTAAGTCAAACGCTAACGAATCAAAACGAGCCGCTTCTTTCGGGTTTCTATTATGAAAATTTATATTTCCAATAACTATATAACTGTCTACTTCACCTTCTTTATCGGCTTTACTTTTAAAATATGAAAGAGCTTCTTCGGCATCTTTAAACGCTTTTTCCCGATCCTTTTTATCATAAAGAAGCGCTCTTTTTAACTGAAGTTGTGCTTTTGCCGAAGATGCTTTTAAATCATTTATTTCTTGGGAAATACTATCCAGTTTAGTTTGTCCTAAACAATGAAAACTAAATGAAATAGCGATTAAATACAGTAGTGTCTTTAACCACACGGTGAAATTAGACACAAAAATTGAGGAGATTTTAGATTGAGGTAACTTCAATAGATTGCGAGTTTTTTTATCATAAAACAATGAGGAATCTTAAATAATTACTGTTATAAAGATAAAAAAATCACTCTATAGTCAAAACTTCAAACATACTTAGTTTAAAAGAAATTTTTGCCGAAAGCATACCTATCTATTTCTCAACAAGTTAGAACATTTCAATTAAAGCATGCTTTTTAATTGCTTCTATTTGTTGCTGCTAATTTTAAAGTTTAGTTTTCTGTTTGTAGAAATTTGCAATAATTGCGAAGTTACATTACAAATTAAAAAATGCGACCTGGGAAGGGTCGCATTTAAAGCTTATACACGATGAATTCTAATTTTTGAGTGAAGCCATATCGATCACAAATCTATATTTTACATCTGCTTTTACAACGCGATCATAAGCTTCGTTTATATTTTCAATATTTATAATTTCAATATCCGAAACAATGTTGTGTTTTCCACAAAAATCCAACATTTCTTGGGTTTCTTTTATCCCGCCGATAAGTGAACCAGCAATGCGTTTACGACCCGAGATAATACCGCCACCATGAAAAGGTTCTAATGGTTCCACGGCTCCCACGAGTACCATTGTGGCGTCAATTTTTAAAAGACTAATGTACGGATCCATTTTGTGGCCTACGGGAATGGTGTTTAAAATAAAATCGAAGCTGGCTTTGTGTTTTGCCATTTCTGCGTCGTCATTACTTATAAGCACTTCGTGTGCGCCTAGTTTTTTGGCATCTTCAGCTTTTGATGGCGACGTGGTAATCATAACTACCCGCGCGCCCAAAGCATTGGCAAACTTAACGCCCATATGCCCTAAACCACCTAAACCTATAACCCCCACTTTATCACCTTGTTTTACGTTCCAATGTTTTAGTGGCGACCAAGTGGTTATACCCGCACATAATAAGGGTGCTGCGCCAGCTGCGTCTAAATTTTCTGGGATATTTAAAATGAATTCTTTATCAACCACAACACTGGAGGAATAACCGCCAAAGGTTTGTTTTCCCTTAAAATGCTTGTCTTTACTATTATACGTGAAAGTGGCTCCTTTTTCGCAGAATTGTTCTAAATTCTTTTTGCAAGGATCGCACTCTTGGCAGGAATCTACCAAACAACCTACGCCTACTAAATCTCCTTCTTTTATGTTTTTTACGTTTTTGCCAATGGCTGTTACGCGTCCAATAATTTCGTGTCCAGGAACCACGGGATATTTTGAACCACCCCATTCGTTACGTGCGGTATGTATATCGCTATGGCAAACGCCGCAATACGTAATGTCTAATTTAACATCGTTATCGCCAACGTCTCTACGCAATATTTCCATTGGTTTTAAATTGTCTTTTTCACTTTGTACGCCATATGCTTTTGTGCTTGTAGCCATATAATATATTGGTTATGAATTAAGTTTATAGAATGAACGCTAGACCAGAAATCCGACAGCGTATCTTTTTTTTTGAATTACGTAAAGGTATTTATACCACTCTACAATTGTGGTTAAGGCAATGTTAATAGTAATTAACAAATCGTTGGTAGTTAAATTTTGACTCTGTGGTTTGATTGCATGACAATATTTTAGGAATGGTCAACAACCAATTTATTACTTATCAACGCCAAAACAAACATAAGGTTCATCCGTGTTTACTCCGTAGATAAGCCATAGATAAGCCATATCAAAGCCATAGCAAAGTCATTAAATTGAAAGAACACTCACTCCTTTTCCTACAAATGAAAATTCATAGCTATTTAGAGTTATTTATCCAGTTTTTCCTGTTTTACTTTCCCCGAAAACCTTGGAAGCGTTAGCGTGGTGCGCGTGGTAGTAATAAAGTAAACCCCCGTTAACAACACCGCAGCGGCAATAATAGACTGGGTGGTAATTTTTTCATCTAAAATAAACCATCCTAGAAATAAAGCAATTATTGGGTTAACGTATGTAGAAGTAGCAACCTTATCTGGTGAAACTGTTTTTAATAAATAGTTGAAAGAAGTAAATGCTACAATACTTCCGAAGCCTATCAACAAAACCATACTCCATTGTACAGATGCACTCCATTGGTTTGGAGCAATCCATTTTTCTCCAAATAACAAACTGGCAATAGCAAGAGTAATTCCTCCCGTAAACATTTGATAACCCGTATTAACAAAGAAGTTTTTTGGCAAGTCTGCCTTGCCCACAAATAAACTGCCGTATGCCCAACTGAGCATACAAGCAAAAATCATTATCATTCCTAAAACGGTACCTTCTTTTGCAATAATTTGTTGCTGGCTAACTAGGAGTATGATTCCAAGTATCCCCAACGCCACACCTACAATCGACATTAATTTTATGGGTTTGCCCTGCAGCATACGCATTAAAAATAAAACCACTAAAGGTTGTGCAGAAATTTCTAAAGCGGCAAAACCGCTGTCCACGTATTTTAATGCCCAGACAATTACGCCGTTGCCAAAAGAAAGAAACAGAAATCCTACGATAAAAGCGTTTATAAATTGTTTTCCGGTAATGGCGAGGCTTTTCCCCATCGCTTTTGAAATAATAAAAATAAGTAGCCCCGCGCTTGTAAACCGTATAGAAGCCAAAAAAAAGGGTGGCAACTCCCCCACTGCAACTTTATTAAGCATATAAGTAGAACCCCAAATAACATAAATGGAGAAAAAAGCGAGAACAACCAACGTTGTGTTTTTGGGCATGTATAAAAGGGTGGCTTTAAATTTTTAAGATTGTGAAGATATAAATTTCGATTCAGTGTTTTGGAAAAATAGTATAAAATCGAAAGTTAAAATTAGGAAAGATTAAATGCGTCATCAACCACTATTCGAGCGAGAATTTTGTAAATTAAGAGAATGCAGTTTTCTGGAAACTTAATTTTTTAAGTAAAACTCATTTTCTTTTTTTGCGTTTATTATAGTTTTTATCGCCACGGGTCTTTGGTTTTTTGTACTTCTGCTTTATGGTTCGCTTGTAGGACCCTCCTTGGTTTTCTTTTTTGTTCTTCTCCTTTTTCTCGTGAAAAGCGGGCCCGGCTACTTCTACATTACTCGGATTGTTAATTTCTACTATTTGCGGTTGCTCTTCGTAGGTTAATTGTTTCGAAATTTCTACTTCCTTTGGAAAATCAAGTTCTTCAATTTTAAAATCCATCAAATCTTCAATGGCATTTTTAGCAGCTTCTTCCTTCTGGGTATACAGCAAAATGGCTGTTCCCTCCTGCTCTGCCCTGCCTGTTCGCCCAATGCGGTGCATATAGTTTTCGGGGAAGTTAGGCGTATCAAAATTAATAACATGGCTAATTAAATCTAAATCCAGCCCGCGTGCCATAACATCGGTAGTTACGAGAATTCGCGTTTTTTCAGTATTAAAATTTTCAATGGAACGTATTCTGTAATTCTGTGTTTTATTTGAATGAATTACAGCAACTTCGCTTCCGAAGAATTCATCTAATATATCGAATAATAAATCGGCACTTTTTTTATTCGGAACAAATACAAGTACTTTTTTAAAATCTTTTTCATTCTGAAGTAGCAGTTTTAACAAATTTGCTTTGGTATAAAAATTTTCCACTTTATACGCGTATTGCGAAATATTATCCAACGGCGTACCGCTAACTGCCACTGAAACAGTTACTGGAGCAATAAAAAATTCGTGAATAAAAACATTTACATCATCTGTCATCGTTGCCGAAAACATAATATTCTGCCGCTTGTCTGGAAGTAATTCTAAAATATTTGTTAGCTGAAAGCGAAAACCGAGGTCGAGCATAACATCTACTTCATCAATTACCACTTTTTTGATGGACTTTAATTGTATGGCTCTACTAATAATTAAATCGTACAATCTACCCGGAGTGGCAACAATTATATCGGTACCTTGAGCCACTGCTTCTTTTTGACGGTTTATGTTAGTTCCGCCATAAATTCCTACAACACGAATAGACGAATATTTCCCAAACTTTTCAATTTCTTCAACTACTTGTAATACCAACTCTCGTGTAGGCACCAAAATCATAATTCGTGGATGAACCTGTTTCGAAAACTTCAAATCTTGAAGAATAGGAAGCATATACGCAAAGGTTTTTCCAGTTCCGGTTTGCGCTATTCCAACCATATCTGTTCCCGACATAATTACTGAAAACGATCGCGCTTGAATGGGCGTTGGTTTTTCAAAACCCAAATCGGTAATGGCATATTGCAGCTGTTTTGAAATTTTAAGCTCGTTGAATGTTTCCATGGATGGCTATTTGGTGCAAATATAATGCTTTGTCAATTAGTGAATTAAATATTGTAAAAAGTGGATTTTTTTACCTTCTGTATTATTGAAAGGCAATAAAAATGAGACGCATTGGCCTATTCTTCTAAAAAAATATAAACCTAATCTTCTGGTGGAAAACCGTTGATTTCTTCAAAAACGGCATCAAAATTTTCACGAATATAACTGCGCAATTTTAAACGGTAATCGTCTTTTAACCAGCTAATAAAGTTATGTGTACTTTTACTTATGCACTGTGAGTATTTTTCGATTCTATGGTCAATATCATCATTCAGCATTTTTGCCAAACCTAGAGCATCGTAAACATCTTCGCTGTTTTCAATGCATATATAGGCATGCTGCTCAATGGAACGTTCTAAAACAACTTTAGACGATTCGCCTTTAAAAGTTGCTTCGGTATAGGTTTTTTTAATATCGAAATAAACCTCTTCACTTTTAGCAAATTCGGCTCGAAGTTCTTCAGGCATTTCATATCTAAAATGACTTTCCAATTCGTCATCGCTCATCAACCTATCCATATAATAATCTGGCGAACGGAAAATTGCTTGCCAATCTAATGGCGCTTCCCACGGACCAAAACGCTGGTAGTTATTTCCTAAATCAATTACAGAAAATTTCGATTTATTATTCAAAATTCGCGAACCTCGACCAATCATCTGAAAATAAAGCGTTAGTGAACGGGTTGCTCTATTCAAGATTATAGTGTCAATTGTTGGTTCATCAAAACCTGTAGTTAAAATACTCACCGAAGTTAAAATAGCATCTGGTGTTTCTTTAAACCATCTTAAAATCTGCTTTCGTTCCTTTTTAGATGCCGTATTATCCAAATGCATAACCGGCAAACCTTCGGCTCGTAAATGGTAATACACTTGTATAGATGTATTAATACCGTTATTAAATATTAAGGTTTTCTTTCCTTTTGAATGCGTTAAATACGCCTGTAGTAATTGGTCTAGCATTCCTACACCCGAGTATAAATCATCTGAAGATTTTACCGTATAATCGCCATTAGAACCAATTTCAAGTGAGGTTAGCCCCATATTATATTGAAAAACCTCAACCTCAGCCAAAAATTCATTTTCAATTAACGATTCAATGCTTTCACCTACAATCAATTCCTGGTAGTTGTCTTTCATAGGAAGACTTCTATTAGAACTTAAAGGCGTTGCTGTTACCCCAAGAATAAAGGATTTTTCGAAGAATTTGAAAAGCTTTGTAAACGAGTTGTAATGGGCTTCATCAATAATAACCAAACCAATGTCTGAAATATCCAGTTTGTTATCGTTCAAACGATTGTTTAAAGTTTCAACCATTGCCACAAAACAGCTGTATTTGGCTTGATCGGAAAGGTTTGCGGTACTGTTTACAACCTTATTCACTACCCCAAAACTTGTCAACATTTCTGAAGTTTGCTTACAAAGCTCCACGCGGTGGGTCATTACCAACACCTTTTTGTTATGGTTCTTTAAATACTGACGAACTATTTCAGAAAAAATAACCGTTTTTCCGCCACCCGTAGGCAACTGGTACAGCAAATGGTAATCGTCTGGTGCCGTCTCAAACTTGTCAAAAATTTTGTCAATGGCTCCTTTTTGGTAGCTATATAGCTCTTTATCAGTTTTTTTCTCTTGTACAGCGTCTTGAATATCGGTCATGAAATTTTAGTTTTGCAGGATTGCAAAAATACACCCTTTTGTAAGTATTTAAAGCGTATTTGATGAAATTATTGTTAAAGAATTTTCGTACGCTTTAAAAGTGTCATAATTAGACGCAATTGCAAACAAAAAAGAACGACTAATTTAATCGTGGAATGCAATTTATTCGCAAAAGTAATTTATTTGTTCACCAATTCTTTTTGAACGTGAGTTGGCACCGGTTGATACGAAGCGAATGCCGATTTAAAGGTTGCCCTACCCTGTGTTAATGAGCGCAAATCTGTTGAAAAATTAAACAACTCGGCTTCAGGAGTTAAGCATTTTAAAATCTGATAATTATTGTTACTTTCTATTCCTTGAATCATAGAACGACGCGCTTGTAAATCGGTCATTACATTGCCTACCATTTCTTCGGGTACTTTTACAATAAGTTCTAAAACTGGTTCCAAAAGCTTGGGATTTGCATTTAAAAAAGCTTCTTTAAAAGCATGTGCTCCTGCAATTTTAAACGAAATATCGTTTGAGTCAACATTGTGCATTTTGCCATCAAAAACCATGACGCGCACATCGCGAATAAACGAATTTACCAACGGGCCCGATTCCATTACTTCCAAAACACCTTTCATAATTGACGGCAAATACCTTTGATCTATAACTCCACCAACAATGCAGTTGTAAAAAACCAATTTTCCGCCCCAAGGAAGATCCACTTCCTCCTTACCGCGAAGACTGAAACCTTGCGGCTCGTCCATACCTTCAAACCACGGTTCAATTTTTAAGTGAACTTCTGCGAACTGACCCGAACCGCCGGATTGTTTTTTATGTCTATAATTTGAAGTTGAAGAACGCTGAATGGTTTCTCTAAAAGCTATTTTTGGATTTTCAAATTGTGCCTCCACTCCGTAAATATTTTTCAAAATCCAATCTATGGTGGCAAGATGAAGTTCGCCTTGGCAGGAAAGAATAAGCTGTTTTGCTTCGGAAGAAAAAGAAATTTCAACTGTGGGATCCTGGCTGTGAATTTTCTTTAATGTTTCGCTTAGTTTTTCTTCATCTTTTGTATTTACCGCCGAAATAGCTTTCTTAACTCTTGGCTGCGGAAATTTTATAGGCTTTATTTCTATTGTGTCTTTTGGGGAAGAAAGCGTATCGTTGGTTTCGGTATATTTCAACTTTAGCGTGGCTCCGAGGTCGCCCACGGTCAATTTAGTAACGGGTTGGCGTTCCTTTCCATCCATAATAAAAAGTTGATTTATCACTTCGGTTTCGTCATTTCTTGAATTTATAAGCTTGTCGTTTAAACGCACTTCGCCTCGCAATACTTTAAAGAAAGTAATCTGACCAAGATTTTGCTGATAAACCGTTTTAAATACGAATAAAGCTGTTGGACCATCCTTTATGGCTTTTACTTCTTTTTCATCTATGCTTTGTTCAGGTTTTAAATCGGCAGCTGCAGGCGCTACATTATCTATAAACCCCATCAATCGTCCCGTGCCCATATCGTTTATAGCCGAAACGCAAAAGACAGGGAAAAGCTCTTGATTCAGCATTCCCGCTTTGATGCCGACCCGCATTTCATCTTCGTTTAAAGTTCCTTTATCAAAAAAAAGCTCCATCAATGTTTCATCATTTTCTGCAGCTTTTTCTATTAATTCGTTATTTAATTCGTTGGCCAATTCCTTTTGATCGTCGGGAATTTCCAGCTTTTCAGGCTTTCCTCCCTCTGGGGAAAATTTATACATTTTCATTTTAAGCACATCAATAATACATTGCGCGCCGTCGACAATTAAAGGGTATTGGATTTTTACGGCATTGTTACCCACCAAATTTTTTATGCTTTGGAAACTCTCTTCAAAATTAGCATTAATATGGTCTATTTGGTTTATTACAAAAATTGTTGGTTTGTGGTATTTATCGATGTAGTTCCAAATAATTTCGGTGCCCACTTCCACGCCGTATTGCCCGTTTAAAACGGTAACAATAGTGTCTGAAACGCGAATAGAAGAAACGATTTCACCTATAAAATCATCTAAACCTGGAGTGTCTAAAATGTTGATTTTGTAATTACGCCACTCGGTGTGCAAGGGCGTAGCGAAAATAGAATTGCCTCTTTCGTGTTCAATGTCGTGGTAATCTGAAACTGTGTTGTTGTTTTCAACTGTTCCGCGGCGGTTTATAAGGCCTGCTTCAAAAAGCATTGTTTCGGCGAGCGTGGTTTTTCCGCTATTGTGAGCACCCACAAAGACTACGTTTTTAATGTGTTTGTCGTCATATATTTTCATCTGTCTGTGTTTTTGGTTAGTATGTTATTTTCAGATGCAATGCGCCAAACAATTCTTTGGGAGTTTGGACTTGCTTAAATTTTGTTAATCATAAATATATTATTGGGTTTTTCTGATTCTTAAATTTAAGAAATTATTTTAATAAAACTTTTAGATTGTTACTTTTCGTTTTTAGCTCCGCTTTGGTTGAACAAATTGTGAATATTTTTTACAATTGAAAGTATAAGTATTAAACTTATACTAAAGTCATTTCAAAATTATTGCGAAGCCAATCAAAAACGTATCTTCACGTAAACAAAAAAAATGAACAACATGAACAATAAAGGAAAAGGAATATTGGCATTGCTAGGAGTAGCAGCCGGCGCATTTGCATTTTGGAAATACAAAAACATGACGCCCGAAGAAAAACAAAGACTTAAAGACAAAGCTACCGAAACGAGCAGTAAAATAAAGGAAAAAGCTGGCGAAGTACAGGATACCATTTCAGAAAAGTACGACCAACTAAAAAATTCTACGAAGAAAGAAGTAAACGATATTACCAATTAATATATTGGTTTTTAGAAAGTAAAAATCCCGCAAGTTGCGGGATTTTTTATGCTTCAAATAGAAAGTTTTAAACCTTTTTAACCTTTACGGCATTCATACCGCGTTGGCCTTTTTCAAGTTCGAAAGATACGATGTCATTCTCTGTAATTTCGTCAATAATTCCGCTTACGTGCGTAAAATATTTTTCGTTATTTTCATTGTCAATTATAAATCCAAAACCTTTGGAAGAATCGTAGAATGAAACTTTTCCCTGTCTCACAGGATCAAAAGCTTCGCGCTCGCCTTCTTCTTTTGGAGGAATTCCGAGTACAATATCTTCGGCTTCAATTTCTACTTTCATAGACGGATCTGGCGGCGTATCTACTAAATTTCCATTGTGGTCTACATAAGCAAAATCAATACCTGGCGTCTTTTCTGCCTTGCGAGCTTCCTTTTTCTTTTGCTTTTCTTCCCGCTTTTTTTGTTTTGCTTTTTCCTTTTCTTTTTTACTATACGTCTGTTGCGATTTTGCCATTTTAATTTTTAAATTATTAGAATAAAAAAAGCCATCCACACGCTGCAGATGACTTTTGAATTAGTTATATGTAATTTGTTGTTTTATTGGTTTACCTAGGTGGGTTTAAATAATTTGCATCCGTGGGTTACAAAGGTACATTAAATTAGACAAGTAACATCATAAAAAGGGTTAAAGTAACAATATATTGAAATACCATTTGTTAAAAAATTGCTTCAAATTTTCAATTTATTATTGAAGAAAAATTAATTTGTTGCGTTACGACGTTGATTTTAATTTATCTGAATGCATTTGCCTTAATCGTGCGAGTTTTGGCGAAATAACAGCTGTACAATAACCTTGGTTTTTATTATTAATGTAATAATCCTGATGCTGCTCCTCGGCTGGATGAAATTTTTCCAATGGGCCTATTTCCGTAACGATTGGGTTTTCAAAATAAGGTTTCATTTCACTTAAAACAGCTTCAGCAATTTCTTTTTGATTTTTATTGTGATAAAAAATTACCGAACGATATTGCGTGCCCCTGTCTGCTCCTTGTCTGTTTAAGGTTGTAGGATCGTGGGTGGTCATAAAAATAATGAGCAAATCTTCAAATGAAACAATCGCGGGATTAAAAGTGACTTGAATTACTTCGGCATGTCCTGTAAGTCCACTGCAAACCTCGCGATAGGTGGGCGTTCCAGGAACTGTCCCGCCAGCGTAACCCGATACTACTTTTTCAACGCCATTTATTTGATCAAAAACCGCTTCGGTGCACCAAAAGCAGCCTCCGCCAACAGTCATTTTTTCTAAATTATTTTCTTCCATTGTTCTTTTTTTCAAAGATACTTACTGCGTTTGGCTAAATTTTACAAAGTATTGTTAAAGCTAGCTGTGTATTTTTCAGTATTTTATTTTTTGAATCTTGTTGAAAATCATATCTTTAAAAAACCTTAAAACATTCTTCATGATTAAAAAAATACTTTTTGCGCTACTTTTTTCAATGAGCGTTACGCCATTATTCTCACAAGAAAAACAAATAGAAATAGTTGAAGAAGAGAAACCAAGCCGTCTGTTTCTTTATGGTTTAAATAAAACTGAAAAAGATTTAGACGTAAAAATTACGGTTAAAGGAACCAATTTTAGACAAAGTAAAAGCGCGCCGAGACCGGTTCGAATTCCTGCAGCTTCAAAAGTATTGCTTGCTAACTTAATCGTCGATAGGGGTAAAAAAGCACATTATACATATAACCTTGAAATAAATGACAGTCTTTCGCGACGCGCTATGCGTAGGAGTTTTGAACCCATAAAAATAGATCCAAAGAAAAAAGTGATTGTTTACATTGCTGAAACCTGCACTAGTTGCGACTCCCTGGTGTCCAACCTAAACAAGAGTAGGTATTTATATACCGTACACCGTTTTTCTGAAAAGCCTGAATTAAAAGATCAATTGGCACCCGCATTTGCAAATTCTACGGTGCAAATAGATTCGGTTACTACGCCAATCATAAGTTTGGACGGTACTTTGCACGTTAAAATTGAAGATTTCGATCAATTACTTGAAGAAATAAATAAGTAGAAATAACTAAAAAGGATAACCAATTCCGAAGTTAAACACCGTTTCATTTACATTAAAATTGAAGCGTTTTTCTTCCGAAAGCGATGGATCGTGAAACGGCGCGGCAAAATCAAACCGAAGCACAAAGCCTTGTACATCTACCCGTAAGCCAATACCTGCGCCCATTCCCAATTCGTTTATAAAATTAGAAGTGAATTTGTCTTTTCCGTTATAGGTTGGCAATGCTTTTGAATTCCAAATATTTCCGGCATCAGCAAAAACGGCTCCTTTAAAAAATGAAAATAATGGAAACCTGTATTCAATATTGGCTTCCAAACGAATGTTTCCGGTTTGGTCAAAATAATTGGAGTTCGGATTATTTTCATCATTATAAGTTCCCGGGCCCAAAGAACGAATTCTGAATGCACGAACACTGTACGGACCTCCCGAATAATATTGTTTTACATATGGTACGACTTCAGAATTGCCATACGCGTATCCGTAGCCACCAAAGAGCCTGGCAGCGATAACTTGCTCATTTCCAAAATTGAAATGATATCTAAAATCTACATCTACTTTTGCAAATTGGGCATATTCCAACCCTAAAAATTCTTTGGTTCCCATCGCATTTTCTTTTCCGAAAACACTAATGCTGTTTCCCGCTAAATCCAATGTTGTATTGAGAAAAAACTGATTTGTTTTTGAAGTTTCTATCATTTCATTATACGTAAATAGATAGTTCAATCCAGAAATAAATTGCTGGTCAAAACTGCGTTTCAAAAACGGGTTTTCGTCTAAAATAGCTTCAAATTCGGGAGTGGTATTTGAAGGCTTGGTGTAATTAATTGAAATAGGAATAATTTCGTGGGTTACAAACTTATTAGCCTGCCAGATATATCCAAACCGCGCCGTACCCGAAAACAGAGCGTATAGTTTGGTTCTACTTAAATAATCTATACCTAAACTGGTTTTTGTTTTGGGAATGGCATATTTAAAAAAATCTGTATCAATTTTTATAGGAAATATAACTCGCGGAAAAATCAATTCAGATTTTAAACCTAAATCTATACTTGTATTGCCACTATTACTGCCACTACCCATTTGCACTTCATAACCAAAGCTGGCAGTAGTGTTTAGTGTTTCGCCACCGTTAAAAAGGTTTCGATTACTGTACGTTAATGCCAAACCGGGCCCAGCAAAATTGTTAGATTTTGTAACAGCTTGCAATTGAACTCGCAAAGCCCGTTTG
Source organism: Aequorivita vitellina (assembly GCF_022008365.1). GTDB lineage: Bacteria > Bacteroidota > Bacteroidia > Flavobacteriales > Flavobacteriaceae > Aequorivita > Aequorivita vitellina. The sequence continues at coordinate 88,102 of NZ_JAIRBA010000009.1, read as the reverse complement.
TTTAAAGGCGAAAGAAAAATATTGGCCTCCAAAATCCCCAAACTATCGCTATGCAACGAATCCTTTTCTTTATATTGAATGTTTACAAATTTGTACGCACCAATTGTTGAAAGTCGTCTTGCGGTATTGCGTGAATCTTCGGGACTGTATAGTTTTCCCGCTTCCAAAGTGATAAACGGATCCAGATATTTCGGTTTAAAATGAGAAGCGCTGTTTATATAATTTCGATCGTTAAAGCGGGTTACATCGGTTACCGTGGTATCTTGTCCGTCGTAATTTGCATAAACGTTTATTTCTGAAATTTTATACGGAACAATCGCTTTTTGAGGCATATCTTTTTTTAACCGAAGAAATAAATCGAAACGTTTTTTGTCGTACTGATTTGTATCGGCTTCAAAAATTAAGAAGCTGGAATTAAAATTATAAAAGCCTTTTTGTTTTAAATCGCGGTCTATACGTTCCCGTTCCAATTTTAAATTTGAAAGGTCAAAACGAAGCCCTTTTTTTAATTGCGATTTAGCAACACTTTGTTGAATCGCCGAATATACCGGCGGCCGTAAAGAATCTAGTTGGTAGCTTGCAATAGTGTACGGAGTTGGTGCTTTTACGGTGTAAATTGCAGAGGCTTCTTTTTCATTTTCTATAAACTCTGAATTCACATCTGAATAGAAAAAGCCTCTATTTTCCATTCTGTTCAGCAGTATTTCCTCAACCTCATACTGTTTTACATCGCTTTGATAAACGGGCTCCTCGCCTATTTTTTTATAAAAAAACCGATTGATAAACCCAGGTTTTTCCTGTTGCATCTTGTAATAAAAATGAAGCCCCGGACGCATTCCCAAAAACTTTTTATTCGGTATTGGGCGTAGTGCTTTTTCTAAAACAGCTTCTAAATTTCCTTTATTATTTATTACCGAATCTGATTCAATTTCAACTTTGGCCCCTGTGTAAAGTCGCTCCCCTTCCGGAATAAATTTCTTTACAGCACAAGATTGCAGCACGAACAAAATCGCGGTACTAAAAATTGTTATTTTATAAATACTGTTCAAAATTTAATATTTTATTTCAATTAATTGAGAAATAATGAATTACTCGCCTTTCGTTTTAGTTGACTTTTCAGTTTGCTCCTTTTCTTTTTTAGCTTGTTCTTCAGCGGCTTTCTTTTCGGCTTTTTCTTTTTTGGTTTCGCCGCGAAGCAGAGCCTGCCACAATTCATCAAATTTGTTGAATTCCTGCGTAAAAATTAGCGCAATTCCACTAACAATAGTTTGACCATCAACTATATTTTCAAATTGATTTTTTCGAAAACCTTTTAATCTGTATCTACCGTTTTCGGTGAGTAAATACTCTAAACTTACATCGCCAATTATAGGAACGGGTTCGTTTGTGGCACTGCTTCCCTGTAAATCTACTTCGCTGCCTACGCGCACAATAAGCCTGTCGTTAAACAGTTTTTTCTGCGCGGCAATATCTAATTGGGTGCGTTCCTGCGCTGTTTCGCCTTGGTAGTCTGTATAGCTATCTAATCCAAAATCCAGTTCAACTCCAGTGCTTCCAAGTAGTTTGTCTGAAACTACATTTAATTGATCTGAAATAGCGTCGTTCAAGTTGTCGCGAGCTACGGTTGCAAATCCACCGCGGCTTCCATCACTACCGGGCTCTGGGTAAAAACGACCTAAGACCAAAAGTGAAAATACCTGCCTATTTAATTCGTCCTGTTGTGTATTCACTTGTTGCAATCTGCCGTAAACCTGTCCGCCAACTGCACCTTGCTCGTCCTCTGGCATATCTATATTAAAACCAATTTCGGGCTGCGTTAACTGTCCATCAATATTTAAATATACATTGAATGGTAAAACCTGTTTATATTTATTTTTCACCGAAGGATCGGAACCCGAAGTTATTGGCGCCATTAAAGGCGATGCGGAAGCTTTTACCGTGTAAATTGCTTTTACGTCTAATTTGGCATCAAATGGATCTCCAGACCACGTAACTTTACTTTCGGGTGAAAGCTCAAAACGTCTGTTTACAAGGTTGTACAAATTCATTTCGTAATGACCACCAGCAATTTCATAGACGCCACTCAGAGTCATATTTCCGTTTGGATTCATATTAAAATCGAACTCGCCATCGCCAAATACCTCAAAATTATCGCCTGTTTCCTGATCTATAATGATGGTGACTTTTGCCGATTTGCCAATATTTATAAAAGCAGCTACATCGAGACCGGTGAACGTTGCCGATTTTTCTGTGTTTTTTGTTAAAATGGCGTCGGGGTTTTCGCGGTTTACAAAAATAACCACCCCGTCCCGCTCTTCAATAGCAACACTGGAAGAAGGGAGAATATAGGTAATATTGGTATCGTCATTTACCGAAAGCTGGGCGTCTAGCTTTGGTATATGCAAATCGCCCGTTAATTTAGCGTCTGCATCAAATGAAGCCTTCCCATAAATAAAATCGTTATCGTCTTTAGTGGCGTTTAATACCTGAAAATTTTGTGCTTTTAAATTTAAATTGAAAGTAGGGTTTATAAAACTTTCTGTACCTATATTACCTGTAAGCACCAGTTTGTTTTGGTTTTCGTCTAACACCGTAAAACCATCCATATAGAAACCTTTATTGTCTATTTGTAAGATTTCATCGGCTAAAGTGAATGGTGCATTTAATTTTGAAATAGTAAAATCGGCATTTTTAAAATTCAAACTACCATCGTATTTAGGTGCGGTAGTGCTTCCGGTGACGTTGAATTTTCCCGAAAAACTTCCATCGGCATTTTTTAGTTCCCCTAAAGAAAAGCCTTCCAAAGCTCGCATTTTGAAATCAATGATATTTAAATCTAAATTTAGCTTTGCATCCTTTTCAGTGGCAATGTAATCTCCCGTTAAATTTAGATTTACTTCGCCTTCTTTTAGTGCCAAATTAAAGTCATAACTATTTCCGCCTTTGGATTCTGCGTCAACGGTTAACTTTCCCAAATCTACGTTTAACAGATTTAGTTCATGTATGGCCAAATCTGCTATAAGCCCCGAATTTCCATAAGGATCCACAATTGCTAAACTTCCATTTAGGTTTCCTTTTGCAAGTTCTTCAGACGGATTTAAATAATTTAGAATTTCACTTAATTTGAAATTTTCAAAGCGAATTGCAGCGTGCTGTGGCGAAACTCCAGTTAAATTATGCGTTAATTCCACAAGTTCGTTATTTCTTGTGAAACGAAAATTATTGAACTCCAACTTCTCCCTTAATATCAATACTTCATTATTGTCGGGTGTTGTCCAAAGATTTCTGTCTAAAATTAAATCTTCTGGCACAACGTGAAACCGCAGTTTTTCTGCAGTTCCCGTAATTTGCGATTGAATGTTTATTAACGTACTATCTTTGTAAACTGAAGTAAAATTCAAGTTCATTTCGCCATTTAGTTGGTTTCCGGTAATCTTAGTTTTTGGTATTTCCAACGGACCGCCTTTAATGCTATTAAAACCAAGGTCAAAAACAAATTTTTCGCTATCTGTGTCCATTGTAAAAGCCAAACTGTCTAATTCATTTCCTCCGTAATTTATGTGGGGCGCAGTAATGGCGGCTTTCAATTTTCGAGCAGCCTCATCAAAAGCTACGTCTATTTTTACAGTATCTAGGTCTTTTACATTTACTAAAAACACTTCATTTAAAACGGGTGCTTCAACAATTTGTCCCTTAATATCGAGCTTTACAGGATTTTGAAGCGTATCTGCAAAAGCAATTTTTTTAGAAAAATAGCTGGAAATATGCCGCTGTACCGACGTGCTAAAAGTTGCAGGATCCGTATTGCTTTCTAAGCTGAGTTCTACCATTTTATTATCTAGCCAAATAGAAGTTGTATCGCTGCGAACGTGAGCCGTAGCCAAAACATCGCCTAACAAATACGTTCTATTATCGTTAACCAATACCCCATCGCCAATAGTAGAAATTACATCAAATCCATCCTTGTTTCCTTCAAAGTCGGCATCTAGTTTAAAGGCGGTTCGCACATCGCGACTCATTAGTCCGAGCGATTGGAGATTAGCGCCAATAAGGTTTAAATGTACACTTGCTGTAGGCGAAACCGAGTCTAAAACCACATCTGCGTTTAGGTTTAAATTTATGTTTTCATCTTTATAATTTGAAACTACTTCGCCTTTTCCATCTTTAATATTTCCTGTAATGGATAAGTCTTGGATTGCGTAATTATTAAACTGAAAACTGGAAACAGTAGCTTCCAAAGTAGCATCGAGCGAATTGATATCACTGCCAAAACCTTTTGTATTCAGCTGCAAACTAATTGGCCCCAATTGCTCATTTTGAAGCAATTCGTTCAGTTTGTATTGTTTTATTTCAAGATCGGCTTCGAATGCAATTTGCGAATCGTTTTTGAAATGGCCGTCAATTGTTGCTATTCCCTGCGAAGTGGTAAGATTCGCTTTGGCGTAAATATCTTCTAAGTTTCCTTTTGCTTCTCCTTTAAGTGAAACGTCTTCCGGCAGATTTACGCCAAGGTCTGCTTCGCTTATAAACTGAAGTAAATCGCTGCGTTTAGTTTGCGCGGAAAAACGAGGAATATTGAATTTTAAATTTTTGGGAACAGTGGCATTTTCAAAAAACCCGTTGGCGGCAATGCGGGTGGTATTTCCCCAGCGAATATTCAAGTTGGAAATTTGAATGGCCGAAAGATAACCAGCCGCTGCAACATTTCCGGACAGGTATTTTTTACTGAGTGTTTTTAAATATTCATTCTTTTTTAGTTCGGGTTGAAGTTTAAATACTTCCTTTAAATCTACTTGAAAAGTTGGGAAATCGAGGGAAATTTTAGACTGTTCGGGCACTTCAATTAAGCTGGCTAAAGATTTATAATCCAATCGAAACTTTCCTTTCAGTTTATTGCTGTTGAGCGCGAGATTTAAATTGTTTACCGCTAAAAATGCATCAGTTGCTTCCAGTTTTAACGCAAGTTCGTTTAGGTTAAAACCGGAGCTTTCATTAAAAGTTAGCGTTTCCAATTGTAAACCAACCTTTTTATCTTTCAGAAAAACGTCCTTCGCTTTTAACGTTAGGTTTTGCAACGCGATGGCGTTAGGATTAAAAACGTTGCCCTTCACTTTATTATTACCGACAAAATAGCTAATGTTATTTCCCTCAAAATCTACTTCGGCCATGGTAATATTGAAATCTGGCCAATCAAATTTTTGAATGTCTTCTTTTAAATTGTCTGTTACTTCCTCAACTTTTTGAGTAATGCCGTTATTTTCAGTTTCAGTATTAATTGTGACGATTGAATTTTTTAAATTGAATTGCCCAATTTCAATATCGTTGTTCGCCAAATCGGCTTTTGGCAATTCGAGATATAAATTTGAAATTTCCAAGTTTGCGGCAATTCTATCGGCATAAGATTCATAATTAACGAAAACATTTTTAAGTTTAAGTTCATCCAAAACCAAATACGGTAAGGACGGAGCTTCTGTGGAGGGTGGTGGCACGGGCGATTGAATGTACTTAATCTGTGCGTTGGAAATTTCGGCTTCGGAAGCACGGAATTCCATGTTTTCTAAATCGGTTTTCCTCATTTGAAGTGCTAACTGCCCTACTTTAAATTTGCTGTCTATTCCCAAAACGGCATCCTTAAAATTTACATCTATATCTTTTAAAGCAATGTCTCCTAGCATAAATTCCATCGGGGTTGCGGTAGTATCTGCTGCTACCAAAGTGGAATCTGAGGTGACAAAAGCATCGATTAAAAATTGAAAGTTATAACCGTTAATGGAATCTTTTCGAACAATATTAGCGCGCAAACCTTCCCAATCTATATAATTAACGCCAATTGCATTTCCGCGAATAACTGACATTAAAGGCACATCTGCCTCCAACGATTTTGAATAAATTAAAGTATCGCCCTTTTTGTCTTCGAGATAAAGACCTTTCAACATAATATTTCCGTCAAAAGTGATGAAGAGTTTTTCTATTTCAACTTTGGTGTGGGTTTTGCCGGAAACGTATTTTACTGCACGTTGCACGATAATGTTTTGACCCCAAGGACTGCGAATAAAAAGCACCAACAAGATAAACAGGATTATAAGAGCTGCGAAAATTTTCCCCAGTATTCTTAAAAACCTGTACTTAGATGGTTTTGTTGTTTTTTCTTTTTTCTTTTCCAAAGCAATTTTTGGTGGTATTCAAAAATATAAAAAATTCGTGTCAATTATGCACGCTATCCCGCCAACAATCTGCGATTTGACATAAACTTCTGTTAAATATTTACAATGAATGCAGTTTAAAAATAGAATTCAACTTTTAAAAGAATTGTATGCAATATTCAAAACAAATGCAGTGTTTTTTCTTATCATACATCAATGTTTATCAGCGGTATATAAAGTAGTTTTATATAATTAATTTAAAAAATAACAAGATGAAAACACGAAATATAGAACGCGTATTAACACCTCCGCGCCCTCATATGGTTGGCGATGGTTTTAGGGTTCACCAGTATATTCCTTCCGGCTTGGGAGAAGGGTTTGAAAGAATGAATCCGTTTATTATGATGGATTATAACAGTAAATTTTACTTCCCGCCCACAGACCAGCCACGTGGCGTTGGTGTGCATCCGCACAAAGGATTTGAAACGGTAACCATTGCCTACAAAGGTAGCGTTGCACACAAAGATAGCGCTGGCAATAGTGGTGTAATTGGCGAAGGCGATGTGCAATGGATGACGGCTGCTTCGGGAATTCTACACAAAGAATATCACGAGGAGAATTTTAGCAAAGCTGGTGGATATTTCCAAATGGTGCAGTTATGGGTAAACCTTCCAGCAAAGGACAAAAAAAGCCCACCAAAATACCAAGGCATTACAAATGCTGAATTGCAAAAGGTGCAACTGCCCCATAATGCAGGAGTTGTTGAAGTTATTGCAGGCGAATACTTGGGCGAAAAAGGTTCGGCAAGTACTTTTACCCCTGTGCATATGCTCAACGCAAAGTTGAATAAAGGCGGAAAAGCAAGATTCAGTTTTCCCGAAAATTACAATACAGTTGTTTTAGTAGTTGAAGGAAATATAAATGTAAATGATGCCGAAGAAATTAATACAGACGGTCTGGGATTGTTTGAAAATAAAGGTGAAGAATTTACAATTGAAGCAACAGACAACGCTGTGGTTTTGGTTTTAAGTGGCGAACCCATTGACGAACCCATTGCAGCTCAAGGCCCTTTTGTAATGAATACCCGTGCCGAAATAATGCAAGCCATGAATGACTTCAATATGGGGAAATTTGGATATTTAGAATAGAAAATTTATAGTCTATAACGCGCAGTCGGGAACTTTTTGTTTGTAAACAATTCAATTAAAACTAGTTCTCTACTGCGTTTATTTTGGCAAATCTCAACTCGGTTTAAAATTTTTATGCGCCAGCTCTTTCCGCACACGGCTAAGACTTTCGGGCGTTATTCCTAAATACGAAGCAATCATCCACTGCGGTACCCGCAACAGTAAATCTGGATATGTTTCTATAAAATTTAAGTAGCGTACTTCGGCGGTTGCGCCCAGCAATAGATTGATTCTTTTTTGCAATTGCCTAATGTGGTTATGCAGCAACTTATCGTTAAATCTGTTAAAAGCTAAACTACTTTCATTTGCTCTGCAAACAAATTGTTCATTTACTAAAACCACTTGGGTATCTTCAACAGCTTCTATAAAAATTTCGGAAGTATCATTAAAATATACACTGCTCCTATCTACAATAAACCAATTTTCGGGTGCAAACTGTATTACGTGTTCTTTCCCATTGTCTTCAAGCGTGTACGATCGCAACAAACCTTTTTCTACAAAAAAAGAATGTTTGCACAAGTCGCCTTTTCTCAAAACGATGTTTCCTTTTTCAAAATTTAAACGTTTTAAATCTGAAGTAATATTTGCGGCTTCATCTTCAGCCATTCCTGCTGTTTCCATCAAATACCTTTGAAAACGGGATGCTATTTTTTTATTTTCTGAAATCATTTAACAGTGAATTTCTCAACATTTTAAAATTACAATTTTCTACTGAAACAAATTGCTGCCACACAAAATAAACTTGTGGCACTTTTTTTGTTTCCTGAAAGAGAGAACACTAAACCATTTTAAATTATGAGAAATTCAAACATGCCCACCGTAAATGCCGGCAGCATGGCCGACATTGCTTTTTTACTTCTAATTTTCTTTTTGGTAACCTCGATGATTCCGAACGATAAAGGAATTACGCGTAATCTTCCGGAGGCTTGTCCGCCTGGAGCCATCTGTAATATTCCGCTTAAAAAGAACAATATATTTGCCATCAGCGTCAACGAAAAAGGGGAAATTATGGTCAACAAAACACTTACGAAAATTGAAGATCTAAAAGACGAATTAATACGTTTTATAGATAACAATGCAGACCAATCCTGCGTTTATTGCCATGGGGAACAACTTGCTGATTCTTCCGATAATCCTAAAAAAGCTTCTATTTCATTTTCAATTCATCGCGAAGCACCCTATCAAAGTTATATTTCAATTCAAGATGAAATAGCTTCGGCTTATTTTGAATTACGTGAGCAGTATGTTTCTGAAATTTTAAAAACGGATGCTAAAAAAATCACAGATGAAGAATTAAAAAAGACACAAGATGCGTATCCTTTCAGAATTATTGAATCGTCTTTATGAAAACTTCTTCGAAAATATTTTAAAAACAATTATCTCAGAAATAACCATCTAAAACTTCGTTTAAGGCTAAACCTACTGGAATTGTATTGTATGAAAAGTTTTATTTAAATTTATTTGTACTTCAAAATTGTTAAATTTGTAATTACGACGCTGTGATATTTTAACTTCCAAACAACTATTTAATGTTAAGACACCAAGGACGAAGCAGAACTTTAAAACACAATCTGCAAATTGCCACCGTTTTGTCCTTTGTAGCCGGCATTGTTAATGTTACTGGGTTTTTATCCATTCACCAACTCACTACAAATGTTACTGGCCACTTCGCTCAGTTTATGTATGATGTTGAAAATTTCAATTTCTGGAAAGGCACCATTTATGTTTTGTATATATTTTCATTTCTCGTCGGTTCTTTTTCGTCAAGTTTTTTAATTGAAATATTTAAGGAGAATAAAAAGCTAAACATTTTTGCAACTCCAATTTTAATTGAATCGTTTATTTTAATTTCAATTGCAGTGATTAGTAATTTCACCGAAATAAATTACCCGCACCTAATTGCCTGTTGTTTACTTTTCGCCATGGGAATGCAGAATTCATATGTAACCGAGATTTCGAATGCCGTTGTAAGAACTACTCATTTAACAGGTCTTTTCACCGATTTAGGCATTGAACTCTCCCAATTATTTTTTCCGAAAACACATCGCAATAGTAGAAAAATTAAAGCGACAATAAGGTTACGAATTTATATTATTGCTTTTTTCTTTACAGGCGGAATAACCGGCGGATTGTTTTATTCAACACTTAATTTAAAGCTGAATACCTTGTTTTTGGGGGCATTTATTTTACTCGGCAGTTTAATTTACGACGATGTTAGATTCGGATGGATTAAAGCAAAACGAAACTATTATCGAAAGCCATAAATAAGTCAACGCAAATTACGAAATATGAAAATGACACTAACAACCCAGCAGCAGAACGAATTGATTGTAAATTTAAAATCACGTTTCAATGCAAACCCAAAGCGGCATGACGATATGGAATGGCAACAAGTGGAGAGAAGACTTAAAGCCAATCCCGAAAAACTTTGGTCGCTTTACAAAATGGAAGAAACGGGCGGCGAGCCCGATGTTGTGGGTTATGACGAAAAAACAGACGAATGTATTTTCTACGACTGTTCCGCCGAAAGCCCCAAAGGCCGCCGAAGCTTTTGTTACGATAATGATGCTTTGGAAGTGAGAAAAAAACACAAGCCAAAAAACAGCGCAATGGGTTTTGCAACCGAAATAGGGGTTGAACTTTTAAACGAAGCCCAATACCGGAAATTGCAAAAACTCGGCAAGTTTGACACTAAAACATCAAGTTGGTTAAAAACCCCTTCAGAAATCAGAAAACTTGGCGGTGCAATTTTTGGAGATTTTCGTTTTAATACAGTATTCGTTTATCACAACGGCGTGCAATCTTACTATGCAGGAAGAGGATTTCGTGCTTTACTAAAAGTTTAAAAACAATGTATTTCTTCAAAAAGTAACAAAACTTGAATTAGCGTGTAAAACGGTTTTATTCTTTTTGGTGTTCTTCCAAATCCTTCTGCAAATCTAACTTTCGCAATTTGGGAAAGAAAGCTCCAGTTCCAATTACGGTTAGTATCGTCATTCCTCCCCCAAAGACCACTGCTGTAACTGTGCCCATCAATTTTGCGGTAAGTCCGCTTTCAAAAGCGCCCAACTCGTTAGATGAACCTACAAACATAGAATTCACAGAAGCCACGCGTCCACGCATAGCATCTGGAGTTCGCAATTGAAGTATCGTTTGCCGGATTACCATAGAAATTCCGTCGGTGGCTCCGCTCAAAAAAAGCGCCACTACCGAAACCCAAAACCACGTGGAAAGCCCAAATACAATGATGCAAACACCAAAACCAAAAATGGCTGCGAGCAGTTTCATACCTGCATTTTTATTAAGTGGAAAATGCGCGGAAGTAAACATAATTAACAATGCCCCAACGGCTGGCGCGGCACGTAAAATTCCAAAACCTTCGGGACCTACTTTTAATATGTCTTGTGCGTAAATAGGTAAAAGCGCTACTGCCCCACCAAATAAAACCGCAAACATATCTAGCGTTAAAGCCCCTAAAATTACTTTGGTATTTTTTACAAACTTTATTCCTTCTTTTAAACTTTTCATTACGGGCTCCCCAATATTTGGATTTAAAATTGGTTTTTTCGGAATTTGAAACAACAGCATTAAAGCGGTAAGTGAAAACGCAAAAACAAAACACATAGACCAGTGAACACCAATCCAATGAATAAAAAATCCTCCAAAAGCTGGACCAACCACTGCGCCCATTTGCCAAACGGAACTACTCCAAGTCGCCGCATTGGGGTATATTTTTTTAGGAACCAATAAGGAAAAAAGCGAAAAAATAGTCGGGCCAAGAAATGCGCGAACGATGCCTCCCATAAATACTAAAAAGTAAACTGTGTAAAGTATTACTTCGGTAGAAAGATCTGCTATTATGCGTGGCCAAGTTATTAAAAATAGGCCGAGACTAACAACAGAAAAACCTAAAATACATTTAATTAAGAGCCCGCGTTTTTCCTTTTGATCTACAATATGCCCAGCAAAAAGCGCCATAGATACTGCGGGAATAACTTCCATTAAACCAATAATGCCGAGTGAGAGCGGATTTTTGGTAATGCTGTAAACTTCCCATTCTATTACAACAAATTGCATAGTCCACGCAAAAACCATTGCAAAACGAACTAGAAGAAAAATATTAAATTCCCGAAATCGTAATGCTGCGTAGGGGTCGTTTTTCTTCATTTAAAAGAAGTGGTAATTTGAAAAAGAAAGTGTTATTACGAAGAATATACTTCGAAACTTCAAAAGTACTACAGCAAACTGAATATGGCAATTGCATACAGATAAAACCGTACAAACCGCAACAAACCAAATAATAGATAGTTTTTAAATTTATAGTGAATCATTCCCGCAGCCATACTCGTCATAGAAAAAGGTATAGGTAACAGCGCACCAACAACAATTAAAAACCCACCCCACTTGCGAATGTGTTTTAAGTGTTTTTTCATCTTGCCTTCCATATAAGCATAAACACGAGGAATGGTGAAAATCCATTTTCCTATAAAGTAAGAAATAATACCACCAATGTACGAAAGCGTTGCCAACAGTGTTAAATAAAGAATTGGCTGCGGCATTTTATCGCTCCAAGCAATAAATATTTCTGGCGGAACAAGGCCTAAAAGTGATTCGGATGCAAGAAAGACCAATAAAACATTTAGCGGAGCATACGTAATTGTAATGTAGGTAAATAAATCGCTAAAATCTACGACATATCTATCTAATGCAATTAACAACGCCACTACCACAATAATAGGAATGATTGCTTTTTTAAGGCTCTGCCCTACGAAGGAATAAAACCCAGTGTATTTATAATAGAGGTGGGTGCGTTTAAATTTGTTAGTTTCCGATTTTTTTACGGTGTTCATTATAGTTTGGGATAATTTTTTTTATTCTGAATATGCGTATTTACTTCTGCCTGTGTGGCATCGGTAACAGGGCACAAATATAAAGCTAAACCCTATATACTGCAACACTTTGGTAAAGCATTGACGGTTAATAGTATGTTAAACATTTTGAGTGGTTGTTGTGCTATTTTGTAAAAGGACTCTAACGTTAATTTTTCGTTAAAATACTACTTTGTATTACATAGTACTGTAACAAAACTATAATTGCTGCGTCTTTTAGATATAACCCGATAAAACAATTTATTATGAGAACTTTAGACAACAATCAATTAACAGCAAAGATGAAAACTTCAAAATCATATTCTTGGAATTTGAAAAGAAGGTTTCACTAAAAAATTAAATCGAAAACAATTAAAGACTAGGAATCATGAGAACATTAGACAACAACGAAAAACAACACAGACCCAGCAATTCCAAAGCGTATTTATGGAATACAAAAAGACGTTACAAGTAACCCCTATTAAAGAAAGCCAAAGATGAAAACATTGAGAAACATTCAAAAGAGAATTAAATGCGGATCGCAAAAACTACACACTTTGCAATATTTAAGCGCAAATAAACAAGTGTTTGAAGATCCCACAATTAGAAAGACATGCAGATATATTTATTAAAATTGCCCACGCCGAAATGAAGCTGAATTGAAGAAATTTAATTCAGCTTTTTTCTTTTCCTTTTTTCGGTCGCGGTTTGTACGTGCGTGGTTTTTTGTCTTCCGGTTTTTTAACTTTCCGCTCTGGCATCGGTCCTCTTAAGTGAATTACCAAACCGTTTAAAAAATTACGTAAAAACTGATCGCCACATTCCATATATTTCTCGTGACTTTCGTGTCTAAAAATAGCTCCCAATTCGCTTTTAGTTACTGCAAAATCTACCAAGGAACATATTTTTACAATATCGTCATCGCGTAATTTATGAGCTACACGCAGTTTTTTCATTATATCGTTATTACTTAAAGCCATAAAAATTTATTTGTTCAAAGATATATTAATTTATCCGCCATAAAAAAGCTTTATCTTCCCGTTATTTTTCTCCAGTTGGAACCATATAGACAGGAATTTCTGTACGTTCCAAAACACTTGAGGCAACGGTTCCCAAAAATATTTTTTCCAAAGTGCCGTGGCTGTGGGTTCCCATCACTATTACATCAGCATTCCACGATTCGGCATATTCAAGAATGCTTTTAGCGGTATCGCCTTCGGCTAAATGGGTTGTAACATTTTCTCCACCCAAATGTGCTGCAGTTTTTTCGAGATAATCTTTTGCAACTTTCACAAATTCTTCTTGAATCCTGAAATCTACCGGAAATGCATATCCCTCATACCCCATAAATGGTTCGTACTGCATTCCGTAATAACGCACTTCTGCTAAAACGTGTAATAGGCAAATTTCAGCACCCATCAATTTAGCCAGTTCTTGACCCTTATTTACAACTTTTTCTGAATTGGGATTATAATCGAGTGTAATTAGTACTTTTTTCATAAATTAATACTTTTGATTGCGCATTAAATATAACTTTCTTTTTGCAGTATTCCCTCATAAACGGTCGGGTAAATTTTATCGTAACATTTTACTTCTGTTTCTACTTGTTTAAAAATAAAACTTCTATTTAAATCGGAAAGTGTGTTACAGCCTGCAGCCGCAAAAAGTTCTAAAAATTCCTTTACTGTTTCATCGTGATAATTTTTAACACGCTTCCATTTTTCTTCAACAACCAAACCTCGCATTAAGCTTGGGTTATTTGTGGTTACACCCGTGGGGCAAGTATTGGTGTCGCATCGCAATGCCTGAATGCAACCCAAAGCGAGCATCATTCCTCGCGCCGAATTGCAAATATCGGCACCCATGCAAAGGGCTTTAAAAATATCGAAAGCAGTAAAAATTTTTGTTGCGGTTATTACTTTAATATCTTTTTTTAACCCATAGCCATTTAAGGTGTCCACCGCAAATACAAGTGCTTTTTCCCAAGGCATTCCCACGTAGTTTGAAAAATCTATGGGCGCGGCGCCCGTTCCACCTTCCGAGCCGTCTACTGTAATAAAATCGGGCTTGATGCCCGTAGCAATCATTTTTTCACAAATGTCTATAAATTCTTGTTTACTGCCAATACACAATTTAAATCCTATGGGTTTCCCTTCGCTCAATTCGCGCATTTGTTTCACAAATTTTAAAAATCCTTCGGCATCGTTAAAGGCTGTATGGCCCGGAGGTGATAGTACGGTTGTGTGCGGCTTTACACCTCTAATTTTAGCGATTTCTTCATTGTTTTTAACAGCTGGTAAAACACCTCCGTGACCGGGTTTTGCACCTTGACTGATTTTAATTTCAATCATTTTTACAGCGGGAATCGCGGCTTTTTCCTTAAACTTTTCGGGTGAGAAGTTGCCATCTTCTGTTCTACAACCAAAATACGCGGTCCCTACTTCATATACTAAATCGCCTCCTTTTAAATGGTATTCGGAAATTCCACCTTCACCGGTATCGTGAAAAAAATTACCAGCTTTCGCACCAAGGTTTAATGCCATAACTGCGTTTTTACTCAAGGCCCCAAAACTCATTGCTGAAATATTAAAAATACTCGCACTATACGGTTGTTTGCAATCTGGCCCACCTACCACAACTCGCGGTGCTTCTTCCAATAATTTTGAAGGATAAATACTGTGTTTCATCCATTTATAGTTTTCCTTTTCAACATCTAATTCAGTGCCGAATGGATGTGTTTCCTTTTGCAATTTTGATCTTTGATAAACATACGCTCGGTGATTTCGGTCTATTGGTTTGCCGTCTGTATCAGATTCTACAAAATATTGGTGAAGTTCGGGGCCAATCATTTCGAGCAAAAACCGCATATGGCCCAATACTGGGAAATTGCGCAGAATGGTATGCTTTTTCTGAAATAAATCATGGATACCAATTGCAAAAATTAAAACACCTATAATGGAAAAACCGTATGCTGGCCAAATAGCTGTACAGGTTATTATAGCAATTATTCCTATAGTAATAAACGTAAATTTTACTGCTTCTCTCATTATTCTATTCTTTTGAATTGTGAAAAAATCCTTTTATTTCATCCATTAAATTTTTCTTTTGACTTTCATCGCCTTTAACAGATAATAAAATTTCTTTCACTTTAGATTTTCCGAAACCCCAAGCTTCCTCTAACGTTATATTGGGCGGCAGCGACAGTTCACCGGGATTTGTAACTGCATCAATTATAAAAGGTTTGGGTGAAGCGATTGCCATTTCAATCGCTTTTTCAATATCGGTAGCGTGTTCCACCCTAATTCCATCACCGCCGCAGAGTTTGGCGTAATCAGCAAAATTTGGGTTTTGTAAACTCAACGCTTCATCTGCCATTGCATAGCCCGCTTCTTCCATTTCAATTTTCACGAATCCTAACTCGCTGTTGTTGTAAACTAAAATGTTAACAGGCCAATTGTATCGTACCGCGGTAATAAAGTCGTTCATACACATCCCGAACGCGCCATCGCCCACTATTGCCCAAACTTGCCTTCCGGGATTTACAGATTGAATACCCATTGCTGCCGGAAAACCAACCGCCATAGAACCGTGATTGAAGGAACCGAGCAGCCTGCGTTTACCGTGAAGCGTTAAATGATGCGCCACCCAAATAGCACTCTCGCCAACATCTACTGTAAAACAGGCATCGCTGGAAGCTTTCGCATTCAACACGTTCATAAAAAGCTGCGGATGCAAAGGCTCTTCGTTGTTTTTTAAACTACTGCTCTCCTTTTTTTGCTCTTTCCATTTTTTGAAGTTTTCAACCAAATTGTCTAAAAAGGAGG
Organism: Aequorivita vitellina; assembly: GCF_022008365.1. Classification (GTDB taxonomy): domain Bacteria; phylum Bacteroidota; class Bacteroidia; order Flavobacteriales; family Flavobacteriaceae; genus Aequorivita; species Aequorivita vitellina. The sequence continues at coordinate 72,080 of NZ_JAIRBA010000009.1, read as the reverse complement.
AGTCTTTCTTCGGAAGAATTTTAGACTCTAATTTTTGAAGTGTCGCTAAACAATCACCCTGCACCCCTATATCTACCTTTACTCGATTTCCAATATTTTCAATACGACTGTCTATTTGAATTACTTTAGAATCGTCTGGTAAAAAGTTACTATACGGAAAATCCGTACCCAGCATCAACAGCAGATCAGCTTTCATAACTGCGTGATAACCCGATGGATTTCCAATAAGCCCCGTTAAACCCACCACATTTTTATCGTCATTGTGAATAATATCTGAAGCGCGCAACGTATGCACAATGGGTGCCTTAATTTTTTCGGAAAGCGCCAACACCTCCTTTTTGCTTCCCTTGCATCCCGAGCCTGCAAGAATGGTAATATTTGCTGCTTCGTTTATAGCATTTGCAACCAGATTTATATCTTCATCTGAAGGCACTAAAACTGCATTGCCACGAAACACTGGATGTTTATAATGATCGCCCTGCGCTTCTTCAACCGCAATATCTACGGGAATTTCCACACGAACTACGGCGCGCTGTTCCAAAGCAATCTGAATGGCTTTTAAAACCACGCGGGGCGCCTCTTCGGCAGAACGAATTACAGCTTGATACGCACAAACATCGTCAAATATTTTGGTGAGCCCAACCTCTTGAAAATAGTTGGTTCCCATATTTACGCGAGCCACCTGCCCACTTATTGCAAGCACCGGGACCCGCTCTTTTTTTGCGTTGTAAAGTCCATTAATTAGGTGAAGTGTTCCCGGGCCAACCGTGCCCGCACAGACTGCTAGATTATCGGTCATTTGTGCTTCGGCGCAGGCTGCAAAAGCACCGTTTTCTTCGTGTCTTACAGCATTCCATTTTATACCATCGCCGTCACGGATGGCATCGGTAAATGTGTTTAACGCATCGCCAGTTACACCCCAAATTTGGGTTACACCAACATTTTTAAGAATTTCGAGGATTTGTTCGGAAACATTCATAATTTCATTTTCCTATAAAATTACAGACCTTAAATAGAAAAATGAAAGATATAAAGTACTAATTCTGTTTTGTTAAGGGAAGTTTAACGGTGCAAAGAAGCTATGAATTAAATACTAAACGAAAAATGAGACAAAAAGATGCTAATCATTTTCTTCAAGTTTGAAAAATTCATTTACCGGTTTATTGAAAACCTTTGATAACTTCAAAGCTAAAAGTGTGGAAGGCACATACCTATTGGTTTCAATAGAATTGATAGTTTGTCGAGAAACACCAATCTTTTCTGCAAGTTCTTCCTGTGTGAAGTTTAGGATGGCACGTTCTACTTTTAAGGTGTTTTTCATGAATTTCTTCTTTTTAAAGACCAAAAAGTCACTAAATAAACAATTAGTAAAAACCAAAGAATTTGAAAATCGCCCAAGTCTTCAAATTTTGCGCTTTCTGGTTTGAATATTAAAAATGCCGCGTAATTGATAATTGGTTGTACCAAAACGTAAATCACACCAATAATAAAAGAAAACGAAAAAGCCTTGCCTCGCAAATTTTCTACCAGTTCATCTTCAATTTTATCTTTTGAAATAACAACAATCAATAAACCAACAAGTGTTAGTTTTTTTAGAATTGACTTAATTACCAAATAATCACCGTCAAAAAACTTAGTGAGTATAAGAAATACGAACGAAATAATGAGTACGCCCCACCCTATTTTCTTCCAGTAGTTTGGCAACTTAAAATTGACCAACCAGTGCAATCTTCTTTCTTCCGAATCGCAAATTTTATTCATGTTCATAACAAAAAGTTCAAAGTGAATTAATGCAAGCTTACTTAACAATAAGACAAATATACTGTTTAATATGTAAACCTAACTTTACATTTCAAAATAATTTTATTTTGAACACTTGCGATGAATTTATCACATCATTTTTTACAATTAAAAATGTTTAAAGAAAAACTACTCCTTCACCAATATGGCTGTTGCTTTATTGCCTGTTAGAAGATTCCACTCATAGGAAGCTAGCAGATTGCCAATTTCGTCGTAGATATTTAATTGCGCTGTATTTGGGCCGGATGACCCTTGGTTTAATGCTTCAAAATCTATTTTGTTGAAACCCACCTGTAGCGGCACGTCCAACCCTCTAAAACTACCTTCCAACCTAGCCCTTGGAATTACTATTTCGCCATTTACATAAACCCGTATCATATCGCCATCCACAAATTGATGATCGCGATACATAAAAGTTGCTGTTTTGGCTTTGGTTTTAAAATCGCCTAAATACTGATCTTTTCCGTATTCGGGTTTTATTTCTTTGTCGGTGGTGAAATATTTTGGTGTTTTATTTGTGGTATATTCCTGTAAACCGTCACCATTTTGCATGTCTATTGGCTTTTCCTTTTCTTTTCCCAAATCTGAATTATTTGGCGTATTCGGGTTCTTGGTATTAGAAAGAGACGGTGCTTTTATCGCGGGAATTTCAAAACCCGTAGAACTGTTTATGTTGGAATTTGAGTTGTCAAAACGCACAGAATTACTTGGCAATTCAATTTGCGAAAATGAAGTACAAGCGGTTAAAAGAAAACCGAATAGAAAAAAAGGCTTCAACATGTTTTATAACGTTTCACAATAGTTAACAACAACTGCACCAAAAATAGTATTTGGCTTGGTAAAAAAATTTATTTCCAAAAAATTATTTATTCTTTTTTTTACGGCTATTTCTATAAATAAAATACAATAGCACGGCACACGCTGGAAGTACAATATAAATAATTATATCTGCCGGATTTGTTAAATCTATTGGTTCCTCACTGGGCTTGGGTACTTCGGTGGGTTTTTGTGCAAAAATTAAGTTGCCAATTAGTAGAAAAAATGACAAAAGAATGAGTTTATAAGGTTTCATATTATTTTTTTTATGAAAGTATGCAAAATAATTGGACTATCAAATTTTAACAACTTGTGTTAACTATTTGGAAATTACCCTAAAATGTCATACTATGCCGTGTTATTATAAAAAACACCAGAATATATGAGACAACTTAAGATCACGAAGCAAGTAACCAACCGCGAAACAAAATCATTAAACAGTTATTTACAGGACGTTAGTAAAATTGATTTAATAACTGCTGAAGAAGAAGTTGAGTTGGCTCAACGCATACGTGAAGGAGATCAACAAGCCTTGAATAAGCTGAGCCGGGCAAATTTAAGATTTGTTATTTCCGTGGCAAAACAATATCAAAATCAGGGTTTGAGTCTTCCCGATTTAATTAATGAAGGAAATGTGGGCTTGGTAAAGGCGGCGAAGAGATTTGATGAAACTCGAGGCTTTAAATTTATTTCCTATGCAGTGTGGTGGATACGTCAAGCAATTTTGCAGGCCATAGCAGAACAATCGAGAGTGGTTCGCTTGCCTTTAAATAAAATTGGCGATATCAATAAAATTAAAAAAGCTTCCATTCATCTTGAACAAAAATTTCAACGTGTGCCAACGGCTGCCGAAATTGCCAAGGAACTAGATTTTAGTGAATCTAAAGTAAAAAATTCTCTTAAAAATTCAACGCGAAGTTTGTCGATGGACGCACCATTTCAAGAAGGTGAAAACGATAACAATCTTTACGATGTGCTTAGTTCGGGCGAAAGTCCGAACCCAGATAAAAGTTTGATGCACGAATCACTTAGAATTGAAATTAACAGAGCACTAGATACACTGGCCCCGCGCGAAGCCGACGTAGTAAAATTGAATTTTGGTCTTTGTGGACAGCCACCAATGACGCTTCAAGAAATTGGAGACACGTTCGATTTAAGTAGAGAGCGGGTACGCCAAATTCGTGAAAAAGCAATTAGAAGGTTACGCCAAACTTCAAAAAGCCACATTCTTAAAAAATATCTTGGCTAAAATGTTAAAATATTGATGATTTCAATATTTTATGAATTTCTTAATAACGAGTATTATTTCTGCGGTTATCTTTATAAGACTAACCTTTCAACCAAATGACGCCAGAAATAATACTCGTTTTTTCTATTCTGTTTGTTACCATTATCCTTTTCGCATTTGAAGTATTTTCGGTAGACAAAATTGCGTTACTTTTAATTGCCACCCTCGCCTTAACTGGATTGGTAAAACCCGAAGAGGCTATTTCTGGTTTTTCAAATTCGGCTACAATCACGGTGCTTTCATTAATGATAATTGCCTTGGCATTAGAGGATAACGGCGTAATTGCGTCGTTAGCACGCTTTTTAAAAAACCTACATATATTACCGCTATTTTTACTGCTACCCGTACTTATGTTAATTACTGGCGGTATTTCGGCATTTATAAATACAACTGCCGTAGTAATTGTATTTATTAAAATTATTTCAGAATTATCCAAACGATTTAATCTTCCGCAGGCAAAGTTGCTTTTACCCATTTCTTTTGCTGGTATTTTAGGAGGCAGTTGTACGTTAATGGGAACTTCAACCAACTTAATTGTAAATTCTGTCGCCCGTAATTTGGGAGCGGAACGATTCAGTTTTTTTGAATTCTCGCTGTTTGGTGTTGTATTTTTAGTAGTTGGTATTATAATTATAACTATTGCTTCAAGATGGCTTCCAAAAGATTCAAAAGAGAATTTACGCGACGCCTACAATTTAGAAAACTTTGTTACAACTGTTGTAATCAACAAGAATTCAAATTTAATAGACAAACATATTGAAGATACCTTTCTGTTTAACAATTCAGAGATTTCTATTTTAAAACTTACCAGAAATAAGCAGATAACCAATGCTCCCGGCAAGTATATTACATTAAAAGAGAAGGATAAACTATTGTTAATGTGCGATATTGAAAACCTCTCCAAATTAAATGATGCAGAAGGATTAAGTGTTCATAAAAATCAAGATGCTTTTAAAAAGCCGAAACCAGAAGTTGATAACGAAGAAGAAACTCAAAAAAAACCAGACGATTATGGTTTTGTAGAATTATTAATTCTGCCAGGTTCTATTTTAATTGGAAAGTCTTTAAAACAATTGCGAAAACAAACCTTTCACAATGCCTTGCCTATTGCAATAAAAAAAAGAAAGAATATTAGAAATACCGAGGAACGGTTGGTTCGAAAAGAAATAGATCAGATTACGTTAAAACCTGGAGATCGTTTGTTGGTTGAAATACCCACCAATGAAATCAATCAACTTAACGAATTAGAAAATGTAGCCATTTTACGAGAGCATAAATCGCAATCTGTAAACAATCAAAAAAGAGTGCTTTCATCCCTAATTTTGTTATTGGTAATTGGCTTAGCCGCCAGCGGGGTGTTAAGTATACTAATTAGTGCACTAACGGGTGTTTCGTTATTATTGCTTTCGGGCTGCTTAAATCTCAATGAAGTTTATCATAGAATAAACTGGCAGGTAATTTTTCTACTTGCCGGAATGATTCCATTGGGAGTTGCCATGAACAATACAGGGGCAGACCGTTGGATTTCAGATTGGCTACTTCAAATTCTCAGTGGGCAATCTAATTTTATTGTAATTGGTTTAATTTTTTTAATAACAATGCTGTTGAGCAGTGTAGTGAGTAACAATGCAACTGCCATTATTATGACTCCTATTGCAATAGCCGTTTCAATTGGCTTAGACCTTGCTATGAAACCGTTTATACTCGCGGTATTATTTGGAGCCAATTTTAGTTTTTTTACCCCTATGGGCTATCAAACAAACACTTTAATTTATGGAATGGGGTTTTATAAATTCAAACATTTTTTTATTATAGGAGGTATAGTATCCTTGATTTTATGGATTTTAGGTACTTTTATGCTTTCATCAATTTTGTAAAATACACGTATGACAGAAGAAAAATTTTCAGTACAAGACGCAATTTCAAGCTTATGGGATAAACTAGACGGCTGGTTAGATGCTATTATTTTAAAGCTGCCTAATCTGGCTGTGGCAATTTTAATAATTGTAGTTTTCTATTTTATCGCCAAAGGGTTAAAAAAACTTTCACATAAAGTTCTTTTCAAAAAAGTAACTGATGAATCTATTAAACAAGTACTTTCCAAATTAATTTATGCTATTGTACTATTAATTGGTTTTTTTATAGCCCTCGGGGTTCTGCAGTTAGATAAGGTGCTTACTTCTGTATTGGCTGGGGCCGGAGTTATGGGACTGGCAATTGGGTTTGCTTTACAAGGTACATTGGGCAACACCGTATCGGGATTTATGCTTTCATTTCAACCAAAAGTACGTATTGGCGACTTTATAGATGCTCAAGGAAACGTAGGTTATGTAGAAGAAATTGACTTGCGTAATGTTACCCTCCGCCAACCCGATAATGATTATGTAATTGTTCCGAATAAAATTTTTGCAGAAAACTCCTTTATAAATTACTCGTGGACAGAGCGCGGCAGAGTAACCGTAAGTTGCGGTGTGGGTTACGAAGACGATCTGCAGAAAGTAGAAGATTTGGTAGTGAAAATAATTTCTGAAAATTTTGAGCAACGCCAAAACGAAGGCGTTGAGTTTTTCTTTACTGAATTTGGAGACAGCTCCATTAATTTTATGGTGCGATTCTGGATTACAAGTCAAAAGCCGAAACCCAAATATCAAGCACAACACAAGGCTATCAAACTTATTAAGAAAAACTTTGATGAAGCGGGTATCAATATTCCTTTCCCTATTCGCACTTTAGATTTCGGAAAAAACAAGTTGCAAATGGAGCCTAACCACGACGATTAAAATAGGTTAATTATTTAATTCTAGCTTTCTATGAAAAAATTACTCAGAATTTTATTGGCCGGGTGGGGCGCTAAAAAAATTGGTGGCGGCAAGTGCGGATGCATTGGTACCATTGTGTTGTTTATAATATTATATGTGGTTTTAGGGTATGTGTTTGAATGGTTCAACTAAAATTGTTTAACAAAACAATAGCATCCGTTAACTAATTTTTTGGTGCAAGAAGGAGTTATGTATACCATAAACCTAAAAAACTAAGTATTATGAAAAATGTTATTGCACTAACCATGATTGCAGGAGCGCTTATTGCCACATCTTGTGTATCGAAAAAGAAGTATGTAGAACTGGAAAATCAATACAACGACACCCGCTCTACACTGGCCAAAACGCAACTTGAAAAAGAAGAAATTGAAGCCAAATATGCTAAAATTGAAGAACGCGTAGCTAACTACAACGCAAAAATACAGTCGTTAACAGATTCTAACAACAACCGCTTACAGCAAGTTGAAGGCGTAGTAATCTCTAAAAACGATAAGGATAAAATGAAGCAAGCCCTCGCCAATGTAGATCAACAAGAATTAGCGCAGGCAAAGACTTTAAAAGATTCTATGAATCTAATCGTTTCTTACAACCTTAAAAAGAACTTGGATAATAGTTTAGTAGGCGAAGGTGAAGAAGACGATATTAAAATTGACATAGATGAAACAGTAGTGATGATTACAATTTCAGATAAGCTACTGTTCAACTCCGGAAGTGCTCGCGTAAACCCAAAAGCGAATCCACTTTTAGAGCGACTAGCTAATGTAATCAACAGTGAACCAGCCTTAGAAGTAATGGTAGAAGGGCATACCGATAGCCAAACGGTAAAACCGGGCGCCTACGTGAAAGACAACTGGGAGTTAAGTGTAGAGCGTTCCACTGCCGTTATTCGCACATTGCAAGACAAATACGGCGTAGCCCCAGAAAAGTTAATTGCAGCCGGCAGAAGCAGTTTTCATCCCTTAACCGAAAACGAAACAAAAGAAGGTCGCGCAAAAAATAGAAGAACGCGTATTGTAATTTTGCCAAACCTCGATAAATTCTTGGCTCTACTTTCTGCCAATTAAAAATAGAGAGTACATAACTATGGTAAAGGCGGTTCATTTAAAAAATGAACCGCCTTTTTTTATAAGCTTATGAAACTATTAATTATTTTGAAGGTGGCATTGTAGGCCTAACTTCTATCTTACTTGGCAACGTACGCGGATGCATTTTTAGCAAATCAATAACGAGTTTACCAATATCTTCCTTTTGAATTTTCCAGGCGTCTTTTGTATCCGGTTCATTGTTATTAAAATAAGTTGAAACAGAACCTGGCATAATTGTACTCACTTTAATACCGTGTTGACGCAAATCTAGCATTGCCGCTTGCGTAAAACCCGTTAATCCAAACTTACTGGCATTATACGCGCTTCCACCTTTAAAGAAGTTAGTACCCGCCAAACTGGATATACTTATAAAATACCCTTGGTTTTTCTTCAATTGATCTACGCTGGCTTTTAAGGTATAAAAAGGCCCAGAGAGATTTGTGTCAATTGTTTCGTTCCACTGCTCAATAGTAAGCTCATCTACAGAACCAAAATGGCCAAGCCCCGCATTTGCAATCACAATATCTAAATTGCCAAATTGCCCAACCGCATCCTTTACCGCTTTTTGTTGACTCTCGTAATTGCGCACATCGGCTTCTAAGCCTATAGCTTGTGCCCTATCGTTTCCGTTCGCATTTAACTTTTTAGCCGCTGCTTCGGCTGTTTCTTTGGTTCTTCCAGTAATGGCCACGTTAATACCTACTTTCATCATTGCTTCGGCTATTCCAAAACCAATTCCTTTTGTACCGCCTGTAATGAGTGCGGATTTTTTTCCTAAATCATTCATGTTTTTTCGTTTTTCCCAAAGTTACAAATAGTGATTGCGAATGTTATTAAATTCTACTTAAATTTGAAGTATGAAACTACCTTCAATTCTCCTCTCCGCGTTGCTATTCTTGAGTTTTTCTTCCGAAGTAAATTCGCAAGACACGCTTGTAAATTTGAAGGACCTTTCAACAGAATTTGGATACGAAATACGGTACGCAACCCCCAACAATTTTATAGGTGAAACACTGTACGATTGTGCCGAATGTTTACTTCGCCCCGAAGTAGCCGAAGCTCTTTTACAAGCAAACCAATACTTTTGCGAAAGAGGCTACCGCATAAAAATATACGATTGCTACCGCCCGTTGGATGTGCAGAAAAAAATGTGGGCAAAAGTTCCACGACCTACCTACGTTGGCAATCCGTACGGCAATGGTTCCGTGCACAATAAAGGTGCAGCGGTAGATATTAGGTTGGAAACTTTAGAGGGTTGTTACGTTGAAATGGGTAGCGATTACGACTACTTTGGAAAAGAAGCGCATATTGACAATTTCAATTTTTCAAAAGAAATATTAGCCAACCGAAAGCTGCTTTTTGAAGGCATGCGAAAATTTGGCTTTAACACGATCCGCACTGAATGGTGGCATTTTAGTTTTCGAAAAAATTGGAGCTATAAAACATTAAACACTCCGTTGCCCTGTGAATAATGGTTCTCTACGCTTCTGCGTTTCAAATTTACTGCGAAGACACTGAGGTGGCAGCATTTATTGCTTTTCTTCTTTTGCAAACTCCGGACTATTTCTGAATTTAATAGGAATAGCATCCTCGGTTCCATAAATTTTAAGCTCCTTAATGTCTGCCGGTAAATTAAACCCTCTTTTAAAAAGTTCTTCTTTAACCTGCCGAATAACCAAACCTCGCAAAACTCGGGAAGCCCTGCGATAATCGAGTGTATCCACCCAAAAGAAGACTTTCAAATTTACGGTGCTTGCCGCTAATTCGTCTTCAATTACAAAGTTTTCGTGCTCTTTATCGCGTATTAATTCGTCATTTGCATCTATAATTTCTTGAATAACCTTTTTTGCGGCCACAATATCGTCTTCGTAACCAATGCCAACGGTAAAATCTACTCTGTAAAAACCATCGGCGGTATAATTTTCAACGGGTTTGGTAAGCACATCGCTATTCGGAATGTAAATATCACGCCCATCAAAAGTTTTAATGTGAGAATACCGAAAACTCAATTCCTTTACCTTTCCAAAAATATCATCAACCTTTATGGTATCGTTAATATTAAATGGTCTATTGAAAGCTAAAATAATTCCCGCTAAAAAATTCTTTCCAATATCCTGAAAGGCAAAACCCAAAATAATAGCGCCGCCGCCAACGGCAGTTAGCAAACCTGTGGCTATTCCGTCCAATCCTGCAACTTTTAAAGCTAACATAATTGCAATAATTATTAATATAATTTTTACGGCCTGTGCCAAAAATTTCGACATTAATGGGTCTTCAGATTTTTGCTGAAAACGTCTTTTGTAAAAATTGGTGAGCAATTGTGCCAACAAAACACCCAAGATTATTACTAAAAGTGCCAGGGCAATTCGGGGTAATACTTTTAAAAATTCAGCGTAGTAATTCTCAAGAGACTCATGGATAGTTTCGGTTGGGGTTTGTAATAGTAAAAGCATATTTTTTCTTTTAAAGATAGTAATTCTGTATAAAATAATTTAAAGTATAAATTATCCTTAAAGTGTAGCGGGACCAATTGCAACTTGTATCTTTGCCAAAAAAATATTTACAGTGGAACTTTCAGTAAAAACATTTAGATTTATTAGCACTTTGGAAGCGATTTCGTTTCTGGTACTTTTAGGAATAGCAATGCCATTAAAATATATTTGGCACATGCCACAAATGGTGCAAATTGTTGGGATGGCACACGGTGTTTTATTTGTGCTCTACGTTGGCGGCGCACTTTATATGTATAAAAAATTAAATTGGTCTGTTACAGATCTGTTGATTGTAGTAATGTGTTCTATATTGCCTTTTGGACCTTTTTATGTAGAACGTAAATACCTATAATGAACGCCGAAACCCTACAAGCATATAGTTGTATTCTTCAAGATTATTTAGTTAATGAAGGCATGGGTTATGGTTGGGCGGTCTTTATAAATGTGGTAGTTAATTCTATTATAATTTTAATAGCCGTCGCTATTTTAGATGTTATTTTTAGAAAAACCATAATACAAGTTTTTAAGGCTTTTAGCAATAAAACCATCTCCACTTTTGACGATTATTTAATACAGAGCAATTTTCCAAAGTATATTGCTCACTTAGTACCTTTAACAATCATTTGGTATCTCATACCAATTATTTTTATGGAATCGCCTTTGGTAATTGGGCTGTTGCTTATTGCTGCCAAAGTATATTCTGTAGTTCTTTTCGTTCTTATTTTCAGAAGTATCTTGCGTACCACACGTAATTTTATGGAAGAAAGCGAACGCTACGGCGATAAGCCGCTGGAAAGTTATGTGCAGGTAATGATGATTTTTGCCTGGGGTATTGGCATATTTTTTATAATTAATTTACTTACGGGCTATTCGGTAACGAGCCTTGCAACTTTAGGGGCCGCGTCTGCAGTAGTTTTACTTATTTTTAAGGATACTATTTTGGGTTTTGTGGCCAGTATTCAAGTTTCGGTTAACGATATTGTGCGTATTGGCGACTGGATAACCTTTAGCAAATTTGGCGCAGACGGCTTTGTAACCGAAATAAATCTCGCCACAGTACGCGTGCAAAACTGGGACAATACCTTTACAACCATTCCTACCTATAGTTTAATTGCCGATTCTTTTCAAAACTGGCGCGGAATGCAGGATAGCGGCGGAAGAAGAATTAAACGCTCTATTTATATAAAACAGTCGTCCATAAAATTTCTATCGGAAGAAGATTTGGAACAATTGAAAAAAATCTCACTTATAAAACCTTATATTGAACACAGACAAAGAGATATTGATAAATTTAACCGCTTAACCGAAGCAAATAAAGAAGTTCAAATCAATGGTCGAAACCAAACAAATCTTGGGGTTTTTAGATATTATATTGATGCTTTTTTAAATGAAAATACTGCCATTAATAAAGATTTGGCGTTAATGGTGAGACATTTGGAACCAACCGAAAAAGGCTTACCAATTGAAATTTACTGTTTTAGCAAAGACAAACGCTGGGTAAATTACGAACACATTCAAGCAGATATTTTTGACCATTTATTGGCAGCAACACCTTTCTTTGACTTAGAAGTATTTGAATTACCAACTGGGAAAGATTTTAAATCGCTAGCCTGATTTTATTTGGCCAAACGGTCTTTTACAAATTCTTTTTTTGTTTTGCCGTGTTTGCACGGTTTTCCATCTTCACCCAAACCAACCATTATTATTTTATCGATGCTAATTATAACTTCGCGGGTCATTTTATTTCGTACCTCGCAACAAAGCGTTATTGACGTATTTCCGAATCCAATTGTATCAATTCCTATTTCAATAATATCGCCTTTTTTTGCAGAGCTTCTAAAATTTATTTCACTTATAAACTTTGTTACCGTTCGCGGATTTTCAAGTTGAATAATTGCATAAAGCGCGGCTTCTTCGTCAATCCATTGCAGTAGCCTTCCTCCAAATAGTGTTTCATTAGGGTTTAAATCTTCGGGTTTTATCCATTTTCGTGTGTGAAAATTCATAGTTTAAAATTATTTAAAAGTTAGTTGCTAGCTTGTTCAACTTTCACCTATTTATTAATAAAAACCGTTTTTCTATTTACAAATTCACGAATGCCGTGTTCACTCAATTCTCTACCATAGCCGCTATTTTTAATGCCACCAAAAGGTAATCGCGGATCGCTTTTTACTAATTCATTTATAAAAACCGCGCCTTCATTAAATTGAAGAGCAAGCTTCTCAGCCGCTTCAGTATCTTTTGTAAAGAGCGAAACCCCTAATCCGAATTTTGAAAAGTTTGAAAGCTCAATTGCTTCTTCCACATTTTTAAAAGTTGTTACAGACAGTGCGGGACCAAAAGTTTCTTCGTTAAAAACTGGCATATTTTTAGTGACGTTTGTTAAGATTGTCGGCTCAAAATAGGCGCCTTGTCGCTTCCCTCCTATTTCTAATTTTGCGCCAGCTTTAATAGAATCGTTCACTTGATTTTCTATATCTTTCGCAAGGTCTTCACGTGCCAAAGTGCCAATAAAGGTATCTTTATCCATTGGGTCGCCGCTCTTAAGTTCAAGAACATTTACAAGCATTTTTTCAATGAATTCTTCCGAAATGGATTCATCAATAATCAACCGTTTTCCTGCAATGCAACTCTGCCCCGTATTCTGAAAACGCGCTTGCACGCAGATTTCAATAGTTTTATCAATATCGCAATCTTTTAGTACAACCAGAGCATTACTTCCGCCCAATTCTAAAACTGTCTTTTTTATGTTTTTCCCAGCAATGGAAGCTACGGAGGATCCAGCTGGCCCGCTTCCGGTAAGGGTTACCGCTTTTACTTTTTCATTTTCAATTATAGCTTCCACGGCATCGCTTCCTATTAATAAAGTTGTAAAGCAATTCTCCGGAAAACCTGCACGTTTAAAAACTTTTTCAATATTTAAAGCGCTGCCAAAAACATTTGATGCGTGTTTCAAAACCCCTATATTTCCCGCCATTAACGCGGGAGCAGCAAACCTAAATACTTGCCAAAATGGATAATTCCAAGGCATTATTGCCAAAACAACTCCCAACGGCTCGTAACTAACATAACTTTTATGGGCATCGGTTTTTATCACTTCATTTTCTAGTTGCTGTGCCGCGTTTTCGGCGTAATATTCGCAAACCCAGGCACATTTTTCAACTTCGGCGATGGCTTGTGAAATTGGTTTCCCCATTTCCAAAGTAATTATTTCGGCATATTCTTTTTTATTCTTCTTTAATTCCGAAGCCGCCGCAAGCATAAGTTTTTTCCGCTCAGAAAAAGTGGTTTCACGCCAACTGTAAAAGCGTTTATCTGCTTTGTCAATTATTTTAGAAACTTCCTTTATTGTGTGATTTTTATAGGAATTTAATGCTGTGCCCGTATACGGATTAAGCGAAGTGGTTGTGGCCATGGTTTTTCTTTTAAAAGTATTGAAAACATTGGTAAAAATGCCTCCGATTAAGATGATTTTAACGAAGCGAATGTTGAAAATAAACCCTGCAAACTTTCGTTACCTTTAAACGAATATGATACATTTGCTAAACGATACATTCGTTAAAATAATCGATAAAAATATTACTAAACCAAGACTCGAAGTTGCCGATACGAGTCTAATAAGCAAACCTTTAAACTATGAAAAACATAGCACTTACACATATTCACGAGCAATTGGGCGCCAAAATGGTTCCTTACGCAGGTTTTAATATGCCCGTTTCGTACGAAGGCGTAAACGCAGAACACGAAACCGTTCGCAAAGCAGTGGGCGTTTTTGACGTTTCGCATATGGGCGAATTTTTAGTTTCTGGTCCAAACGCTATAGATTTAATTCAAAAAGTATGCAGCAACGACGCTTCAAAAGTGGCTGTTGGCCAAGCACAATACAGTTGTTTTCCTAATGAAACTGGCGGAATCGTGGACGATTTAATTGTTTACAGAATTGAAGATGAAAAATGGTTGTTGGTAGTAAACGCGTCTAATATTGATAAAGACTGGGCGTGGATTTCAAAATACAATACTATGGGCGCGGCATTGCGTAATCTTTCTGATGATTATTCGCTACTTGCAATTCAAGGTCCAAAAGCTATTGAAGCTATGCAATCTTTAACTTCTGAAGATTTAAGCGCTATAAAATTTTATCATTTTAAAGTTTCAGATTTTGCTGGAATCGAGCACGTAATTATTAGTGCAACCGGATACACCGGAAGTGGCGGTTTTGAAATTTACTGTAAAAACAACGAAGTAGAGCAAGTTTGGAACAAAGTGATGGAAGCTGGAGCAGATTTTGGAATAAAGCCAATTGGTCTTGCTGCTCGCGACACATTGCGACTAGAAATGGGCTTCTGTCTTTACGGCAACGATATTGATGAAACTACGTCGCCTTTGGAGGCTGGTTTGGGCTGGATTACAAAATTCACCAAAGATTTTGTGAATTCTGAAAATCTGAAAAAACAAAAAGAAGAAGGCGTTAAAAGAAAACTCATCGGTTTTGAATTAACCGAACGCGGCATACCGCGCCACGATTACGAAATTGTTGACAAAGACGGAAATAATATTGGAATTGTAACCAGTGGCACCATGGCGCCATCTTTAGGCAAGGCCATAGGATTAGGATACGTAACAGTAGAAAACAGCGCTCCCGGCACCGAAATATTTATTCAAATTAGAAATAAGCCTGTTGCAGCAACAATTGTAAAAACACCGTTTTACAAAGGCTAATGCTAGATTATCAAGCAATATTAGAGGAAATTCATCAATCGCTAAACAGTGTTAAAGATACTGGTGAAGTTGCTTCATATATTCCCGAATTGGCCAATGTTCCAAAAGAAAAATTCGGAATTCACTTACAGTTAATTACCGGTGAAAATTTTTCGGTTGGCGATGCTTCGGAAAAGTTATCTATTCAAAGTATTTCAAAAGTGCTTTCGCTCACAAAAGCATTTCAACTTGTGGGAAACCATTTGTGGGAACGTATGGATGTGGAACCTTCGGGTAACCCATTCAATCATCTTTCACTTTTAGAATTAGAAAATGGCATTCCCAGAAATCCGCTAATTAATTCGGGAGCCATTGTGGTTGCAGATATTCTGCTTTCTAATTTAAAAAATCCGAAGAAAGATTTTTTAGATTTTGTACGCAATTTAGCACACGACAATACTATTTCATTTAACGAAAAAGTTGCCGAATCGGAAAGATTAAATGGTTACAATAATTATGCTGCGGCCAATCTTTTAAAATCATACGGCAACCTGCATAATAATGTTGAAGATGTATTGGATTTTTATTTTCATCAATGTTCTATTATGATGGATTGTAGGCAGCTTACCAATGCTTTTTTTGTTTATGCCAATAAGGGAAAATGTTTAAAAAACATACAACATTTAACCGCTAGCCAAGTTAAACGTATAAACGCAATTATGTTAACCTGCGGATTTTATGACGAGGCTGGCGAATTTGCTTTTGAAGTAGGTTTACCCGGAAAAAGTGGTGTTGGTGGCGGCATTGTAGCACTTTTACCGCATTGCTTTACCATTGCAACTTGGGCGCCGGCTTTGAATCCGCAAGGCAATTCATACTTGGGAATGAAGGCGTTGGAACACTTTACTACAAAAACAAAATTGTCCATTTTTTAAATATTTCGGAAAAGAGTTTAATGATAAAAAAATTGGAAAAACAACGCATTTTAATTTTGGGTGGCAGCGGCTTTATTGGCAATGCTATTTACAAAGAACTGCTTCCCTATTTTGAAGTGCATTGTACCTATTGCAAACAATACGGAGCATTCGCAGAAAATCATGTTTTTCATAATTTCTGTGCTGAAGAAGATTCCATGTTTTTATTGCTGAATAAAATTAAGCCCACTATTATAATTTCGGCTATAAAGGGCGATTCTAAAAGCCAGTTTGAAGCGCATCAACAAATTGTAAATTACGCCTTGCTTAATGCGAGTTGTTTGGTACTTTATATTTCTTCCTCAGAAGTATTTGATGGGCAATTTAAACTTCCTTCGTATGAAAGCGATCCAACATTAGCCGTTTCAGTTTCGGGAAAATTTAAAATTTCAGTTGAAAAGTTATTGTTAGAAATTATTCCCTCACAAACGGCAATTTTACGCCTCCCAATTGTTTTGGGAATTAATTCGCCTCAAATACTACATTTACGGCAGTGCATTCGCCATCAAGCTACTTTTGAGGTGTTTCCAAATTTGGTAATTACTGCCACAACTATTAATAAAGTTTGTCAACAAATTCATTA
Source organism: Aequorivita vitellina (assembly GCF_022008365.1). Taxonomy (GTDB): domain Bacteria; phylum Bacteroidota; class Bacteroidia; order Flavobacteriales; family Flavobacteriaceae; genus Aequorivita; species Aequorivita vitellina. The sequence continues at coordinate 55,525 of NZ_JAIRBA010000009.1, read as the reverse complement.
TATAATCAACCAGACTTTGGTCGGAATTTTTCATTTAGCGAGCAAAGATATGGTGCATCACGAAGATCTTTTTAGAGAAATTACAGCTAAAATTGGCGATAAAATGCCTATCTTTAAAAGTGTATTTAGCAGTAATGAAGATAGATATAATGCAATACTTCCGAAGGGAAACAAATTGCCAAATCAACATCAAATTACGGTAGCACAAGTTATTGAAGAATGTAGTTTAAACGAAGAAATTATATCAATTAAGTAGATACGCAAGACATTGCGCCTCAATTAAAAAACCCACACACCATGAAAGCATTAACTGAAAAACAAATAAACGACAAATTGAAAGCATTTGAAGGTTGGGAATACCACGAAGGTGCATTACACACTATTTTTGAGTTTGAAGATTTTAAAGAAGCCTTTTCAGCAATGACGCGAATTGCCTTTGAAGCCGAAAAAATGCAACATCACCCGGAGTGGAGCAATGTATATAATTCACTTGAAATATATCTTTCCACCCACGATGCAGATGGAGTTACAGAAAAAGATTTTGAATTGGCGCAGATTATAGATAAACTTATAGGTTAGTTAATTTGATATGCCAGTCAAATTTTTAAATTTGCAATAACTAAAAAACCATTCGTCTGCAACAGAAATAGAGACGGTTTATTTCTATTGCGGAAGAAAAATTCACCAAAATCATTATAAATATGGGAAGAGCTTTCGAATTTAGAAAAGCAAGAAAAATGAAGCGTTGGTCTGCAATGTCTAAAGCATTCACACGTATTGGAAAAGACATTGTAATGGCTGTGAAAGAAGGCGGACCAGACCCTGATTCTAATTCTAGGTTACGTGCTGTAATTCAAAATGCGAAGGCTGTAAACATGCCTAAAGACAATGTGGAGCGCGCTATAAAACGTGCAAGCGACAAGAGTTTGGGCGATTATAAAGAAGTTCTTTTTGAAGGTTATGCCCCACACGGAATTGCAATTTTAATTGAAACGGCGACAGATAATAACACGCGTACTGTTGCAAATATTCGCAGTTATTTTAATAAATGTGATGGTAGCTTGGGTACTTCTGGATCTGTGTCGTTTATGTTTGACCATACCTGTAATTTTAGAATAAACCCAGAAGGCTTGGATATTGAAGAATTAGAATTAGAGTTAATAGACCACGGCGTTGAGGAGATTTTTGAAGATGAAGACGGAATTTTAATCTACGCTCCATTTGAAAGTTTTGGTGCTATTCAATCGTATTTAGAAGAAAAAAATATTGAAATACTTTCTTCAGGCTTTGAACGTATTCCGCAGGTAACAAAAAAATTAACAGCTGAAGAAGCTGCAGATGTTGACAAACTTTTAGAAAAAATAGAAGAAGATGACGATGTGCAAAATGTCTATCATACCATGGAAGAATCTTCTGAAGAAGAATAAAAAGAATTTCAAAAAATATAAAAAGCCACCCGTAATAGGTGGCTTTTTTTATATAATAAGAAACTAATTTTTATCTATCAATAAAATATAAAGATGAGGCTCCTGCGTATGGCGAACTTAAACTTGGTACTAAGTTTCCACCTGCTCCAATTTCATTAAAGAAAAGAATTTTACCGCCTTCGTTTGCGCGTTCTGCAATAAATACAGTCTGGCTTGGACTATCGTATTCTACCGACACTGGGTTGCCAAGTTCAGTTAACCTACCCGATACTCGCACTTGATTACCGGCAAAACTTAATGTACCACCATTTGGAGTTGCATTAAATTTAGTGATAAATCCATTTATAAAATGAAAACCTCCATCACCATCATTTGATGCGTCTCCAATATCTGTTAGTACCACAAAACCATCGTCTTCGGTAATTCCGTGTGTGCGGGTAATACCTTCAATAGTTATTTGTTTATCTGGAGTTGCGGTAACATCTGTAGTATAAGTTGCAATAAAACTTTTAAAAACTGCTATATCACCTGTTTTATCAACTACTGAATACAGATCGTTGCCTATTAGTTCTATTCCCCAAACGGCATAATTTACGGTAACAATATTTCGCAAAGTATATCCTGAATTATCTCGCGTAAAAATAAAAAACCGGCCTTCATCTGTATCGGGATTATTATCGAGGTCTGCATTGTCTGAAACAATATAAACATCGTCTTTTACAGCAATATCGCGAGGACTTTCTAAAACTGTATCGCTAGAAAGAAATAGGCTTAGATTATTACCGCTATTTACATTATCGATATTTGAATACGTATTAATTACAGATTGCGACCGGGAAGCCACAACCAGTTCACTGGTATCTTCGTCGTAATAAACTCCTTCATTATCTTCTGAACTGGTCATTAAGGAACGCAGTACAATACCGTTTGGTGTAAAATCATACGACTGAATTGCAGTACTCGTGTTACTCGTAGCGTATAGATTTGCCAAAATCGCTACTGGAGTTGGCTCCCCTCCACCACCGGTTTCATCATCGCTACTGCAAGACACCACTGTAAGTGCCAAGGCAAGAATTGGAATTAAGTATTTTAATCGTTTCATAGTTTTATATTTTTTATGCATAATTAATATTAAGATTCAAAATAATGCCACATTTTTTGAATGCTTAACTAATATTTAACAACAAATTAATGATTGGGCGCGAGACGAAAATTTACATTTCAATATCATAGGAATACGCTTTATTTTTTCCAATAACACCCTTGTAAAACGAACGAAGTTTTGGTATATCTGATGCAATGTCTCCACTTGGAAAAAAAGGATTGCCTATACTTATTTTTTTTGATCCATAATTAAATGCTACGCAAATTATAGGCACTTTGGCTGCTAAAGCCATATAATAAAAACCCGTCTTCCAAGTTGCAACTTTTTTACGCGTACCTTCGGGAGAAAGTGCCAATCGAAATTCTTCTTTGTCATTAAACAACTCGGCAATTGCTTCAACTTTATTCTGCCCGGGGGTCCTATCTAATTTAACGCCGCCAGTCCATCGAAAATACCACCCAATAGGCCACACAAAAAGTTCTTTTTTAGCAATGTAATTAATTTTAACTTTAGTTAGGCGTCGTGTAAATAACCCCAAATAGAAATCGTGCCAACTGGTATGCGGAACAACAATTATAACAGCCTTCTTAACCGTAGGGTCAAAAGAACCTTCAATTTTCCATCCCATTACTTTTTCAAAAATAAATTTTGTAAGTCCCATAATTCGTGTGGGGTTTGCTACATTTTTAAATACAGCGCTTTTAGTTTTTCTGGAGTTATCACCTCTTGCCAATTAGTGCCAAGTGCATTTTCCCAAAGTGGAACCATTCCTAAAGCTACTGTAATCATCGTGTCCATTTGATCCGAAGTAAGATCTTTACATATTCCTTGCGGAATTTGAATGTTGTGTTTGGCTACCATTTGTTCAAACAAAGCCACATCTTTGGGGTAAAATTCCTTTAAATGCTGAAAAACAATACAATTGCCTACTCCGTGTTTGGTTCCTAAAACGTAACCAAGGCCATAGCTCATTGCGTGCGCCACTCCTACTTGCGAATATGCAATACTCATTCCACCATGCCACGAAGCCATCATAAGTTTGGCGCGCGATTCTTCTTCAGAAAGTGAATCGCCAAGAAAAATCTCTAAACAAAGCTCGTACGCTTTTTCGCCATAACTCTGGCTAAAAGCGTTTAAAAAAGTGCCATTTAAAGATTCAACACAGTGAATAAAACAATCCATGCCAGTAAAGAACCACTGGTTTTTTGGAACGCCTTTGGTAAGCTGCGGATCAAGAACCACTTGATCAAAAGGAGTAAAATCGCTGTTAATACCCAGTTTTCGCACAGGGCCTGTAAGTACGGTTGTACGAGAAACTTCGGCGCCTGTTCCCGAAATAGTTGGAATTCCTACGTGGTACACTGCTTTTTTCTTCACCAAATCCCAACCTTGATAATCTGCAGCGCTTCCTTTATTATTGAGCATAATGGCTACCGCTTTTGCCAAATCCATTACTGTTCCTCCTCCAATGCCAATTATACCCGATGGCAAATACGTAAATTCGGTTTTAATGTTTTTAACCATTTCATCAACCTGTCTCGTTTTGGGTTCTTCATCTGCCGAAACAAATAGCAACTTGTCGTTAAATCGAAGATTAATTCTATCTAAAAATTGCGTGTTATTTTTAAAAGTATCGTCCACCAAATAAATAAATGGTGCTTTTTCCTGCTTTTGGGAAGTGAGAATTGTGCTCAGTTGATCAAAACACCCTTCGCCAAAAACCACTTTCGGAACCATAGGAAAATTACGAAACTTATTGTTGACGGTATCTTCAGACTTATCTTTTAGTAATCTATTGGCTCTGGCAAGATCTTCGGGCGTGTCTATTTCAACGCCTGTAGTGTTAGATACCACCATTTTAATATTTTTCCCGTATTCCAGATATCGGATGCATTCAATCTTTTCTACAGCTTCCAATGAACGCATTGGCAAACGGTAAAAATCCATTATCGCTTGCTTTCTGAAGGCGTAGATACCTTTGTGTTTATAATATTGAAGTGCTACATTTTTATCGCGCGGATATGGAATAGGCGAGCGCGAAAAATACAGAGCAAAATTGTCTTTATCTACAATAACCTTTACACAGTTTGGGTCGCTAATCTCTTTCCAGTCGTGGATTTCGGTCATTAGTGAAGCTAAGTCAATTTTAGCAGCATCTGGTTCATTAAACACTGCCAACACTTTTTCCAGTCCTTCTCTACTGGTAAATGGTTCGTCGCCCTGAACGTTTACCACTATATCTACATCTAAGTTTTCAACGGCTTCGGCAATGCGGTCGCTACCGCAATCGTGTTCTTTTTGGCTCATGATTGCCTTTCCACCAAAGGCTTCTATTTCTTTGAAAATTATGTCGCTATCAGTAACTACAAAAACCTCATCAAAGAGATTGGTGGCTTTTGCAGCTTCGTAAGTACGTACTATTACAGGTTTGCCTGCTAAATCTTGCATCAATTTTCCAGGAAAACGCGATGCACCGTAACGCGCGGGAATCATTGCTATTATTTTCAAGTCGAAGTTTTTAAATTGAATTCAAAAATAAGAAGATTATGTTCTTGGGGCGTCTTTTTTACGAAGCTTTTTATAAAATCTAAATATTACGAAAAAAAGAAATAACACTAAAACAAAGGCAATAATAGGAACAAAGATAGAAGCCACCGCCATTACAATTGAAGTGCCCGTTTCTACAGTAGTTAATACGGGGTTTGCAAAACCACCGGTAGTGGTACTTGAGGTTATTCTGGCTGCAGTAGTATTGCCTTTTATTGTTGCTGCAGTTCCTCCGCCTGCAATAATTGCCAAGGTCCAAGTAACACCCGGGCTTAAATCTGTAACGGTTGCAACCATTATTGCGGTACCTGCCAAAGTTGCCAATGGTAACGCAATTGTATCCAGTAAATTATCAAACCACGGAATATAATACCCAAAAATTTCAACTACCGTTGCCACAGCCATTGTAATTACGGCCGGAAGACTACCAATCCATTGCCAGCTTTCGTTCAACGGAATTACATTGAAATAACCTGCCAAACTCAAAATTAATAACGGTAAAAACACGCGAAAACCCACCGCCGCAGCGAGACCAATACCTAAGAAAATACTTAATATTACATTGAAGGTTTGCATAATTCACTTAGTGTTAAACCTACAAGGTTTTTAAAACCTTGCACGAAGATTTATCTGTCTATCTAATCTCGCTACATTATTCTCTAAAAAATTCATCTTTAAATCCTATTAAATATAGCTTTTCTTGCGCACGCGTAATGGCTGTGTAAAGCCATCGCAGGTATTCTCTATCTATACCGTTGGGTAAGTAAGGTTGTTCCACAAAAACTGTATTCCACTGCCCTCCTTGCGATTTATGACACGTTATAGCATAACTGAATTTCACTTGAAGCGCGTTAAAGTATTTATTGTTTTTTACGGCCAGAAATTTTTTGTACTTCGATTTTTCAGTTGCATAATCCTTCATAACTTCCTGGTACAATTTATTTGAATCGTCATAAGTAAGTGATGGAGTTTCGGAAGTAAGCGTGTCTAAAAGTAGCACGGTTTCCAAAGGTTTCATATTTGGGTAATCTACCATTCGCAATTTTACTTCAGCAAAACGAAAACCGTACAATTCTTTAAATGCAAAAATTTCCAGAATCTCTACAATATCGCCATTGGCAACAAAACCAGCTTCGCTTGTATTATCTACCCAAAAGTAATTATTCTTCACGACCATTAAATAATCGCCCGATGAAAGTTCCGATTCCTGAAAAAGAATACGTTCTCGAATGCTTTGATTGTACAGATTAGCTCTCTTGTTTGAACGAACAATAATTACCGTGTCTTCGTTCCCCAAGGCCGAGTAACTATCGTTAATTGCGTCCATAATTTCCTGTCCATCGACCGGCCGAATAATGTCGGGAAAATTAATGCCAGAAAATTTAAATGCTTCATAGAGTTCATCATCCAATCGCTCCCTAATTAGGGTTGCATTTTCTAATATACCGCTGTCTATTTGTTGCCGCACCACTTCATTTAGCTCTAACTTTATAACTTCACGGTTATATTGATTTTCGAGTAAAGCCGCATCTAAGGCTGGGCTAATATCCAAATGTACGGGCGGTAATTGAGCCGAATCGCCAATTAAAAGTAATTTACAGTTATTTCCGCTGTACACATATTGCATTAAATCGTCTAACAATGAACCGTTTTCAAACAATCTGGAGTCTTGATTTATATCGGGAATCATCGAAGCTTCATCTACAATAAAAATAGTGTCGCGATGTTTATTTTGTTGAAGCGAAAAAGACACAGCGCCTTTTTCACGTTTTGGAAAATATATTTTTTTATGAATTGTAAACGCCTGTTTTTTTGAATAGTTGCTAATTACCTTTGCTGCTCTTCCGGTGGGGGCCAGTAGTACAGAGCGCTTTTTAATTTTAGACAAGTTTTTTACCAATGCCCCCACGATGGTTGTCTTCCCCGTTCCAGCATATCCTTTCAATAAAAACGTTTCATTTTTGTTGGAGCTCAGCACAAATTTTGCCAAAAGTTGGAGCGCAATATCCTGCGTTGTGGTGGTTTTATGCGGAAAATCATTTTTTAAAAAACTGTAAAATTCTGATACATTCATTATTTGCTGCTAACTATGAGGGTTTAAAGATAGGTATGATTTTTTCGCAATATACTTTTGTGAACAAAAAAAAATTGTAGATTTGCGATAGACCTTTTAGTAAAATCAACACTTAAATAATATCAATAATGAAATTAGTAATTCAGATTGTTCTTTGGATTGTCATCATCTTCCTTGGTTGGAAGCTATATAACTCGGTAATGGGCCCAGTTGAGTTCAATAAAGTTAAAGAGGCTCGCTACGCCAAAGTAATTAAAAATTTGAAAGATATACAGGCCGCAGAGCTTGCCCACAAAGAAATTACCGGTAGTTTTACTGGCGATTGGGACAGTTTGGTGCGTTTTATCGACACGGCCAAATTTGCACGAACACAACGCCGCGATACCAGTTATGCCGATGTTGCTAAAAATAAAGCTTATGGGATTGACAAAGGATATTTCATAGAAGAATCATTGATAGATACATTAGGTTTTACACCTGTTAGAGATTCGTTGTTTGGCGGAACCGATAGATATAAAACTATGATGAATGTTCCCGTTGAGGACACTGATGCCAAATTTGAATTAAAAGCTGGTAAAATTGAGAAAAACGATGTGTCTTATTCAGTTTTTGAAGCAAAAGTTTCTAAAAAAGTAATCTTGGCAGATCAAGATCCAGATTTAATAGCCCAAGAACTTCAAGTTCAATCTGTTGATGGTGTTAATGGCCCCGATATTAAAGTAGGCTCGCTAGAAGAAGTAAATACTTCTGGAAACTGGCCCAAAATTTATGATGCTGCAAAAGTCAACTAACATACAAAACAAAGTACATAATAGACTGTCCGTTCAAGTTTCTTTGAACGGGCTTTCTTTTTTGGTGACTAATCCTGCAAGTGAAGACCCTATATTTTTTGTTGAAAAAAGTCTTGATCACAGCACGACACCCGAAGAAATATTGATGGACATTGAAGCTGTTATGTATAATAATGCCGAACTAAACACAAACTTTGCCCAAGTAACAGTTGTATATAGCTCGCCCATTTACAGTGTAATACCTGCTCCTCTGTTTGACGAAACAAAGGCAAGCGAATACTTAAAGTTTAACTCTAAGATTTTGGCTAATGATTATATGGCACACGATGTTATTGAACTCAAAAACATTGTTGTTGTCTATATCCCGTTTATGAATATCAATAACTTTTTTTTCGAAAAATACGGTTCTTTCAGCTACTATCACTCCGTTTCTGTAATGCTAAAAACCCTACTCGAAAAAGAGAACTATTCACTTCCAAAAATGTTTTTACATTTTCAGAAAAACAATTTCGACTGTATTATTTTAAAAAATGGCGAATTGCAACTCTGCAACAGCTTTCAATATAAAACCCCCGAAGATTTTATATATTACACGCTTTTTTGCTTAGAACAACTCCACTTAAACCCAGATACGCTTCCAGTAATACTTTTTGGAGAAATTGACAAAGAAGATGAATATTACAAAATTGCATACACGTATATTCGCAACCTCGAATTTTTAGATGCTACCAAGTACAGCAACTACCAATTAGGTACTGATAAAGCCCACAATCATTTCATTTTAAAAAATGCACAATAATGCGAATAATTTCAGGCACACACAAAGGAAGAAGATTAACCGCTCCAAAAAATTTGCCAGTTCGCCCTACTACCGATTTTGCAAAGGAAGCACTTTTTAATATTTTAAGAGTCCGTTATTTTTTTGATGAACTTTCAGTATTAGATCTTTTTTCGGGAACAGGAAATATTAGTTTTGAATTTGCCTCGCGCGGCGTGCCACACATAACGGCGGTTGATGCGCATCTAGGATGTGTGCAATACATTAATAAAATTTCAGAAGAATTCACCTTCCCCATAACAGCTATAAAAACAGACGTTGGCAAATATTTAGAAAAAGTCTCGGGTAAATACGATGTTATTTTTGCCGACCCACCTTATGAATTTACCGCTTCACAATTAGAAGAAATTGTTTCTAAGGTTGCCGAAAAAAATCTTTTAAATGAAGATGGACTTTTAATAATTGAGCACGCCAAACAGAATGACCTTTCTACTTTACCAAACTTTAGCGAAGCGAGAAAATACGGTGGAAACGTTTTCAGCTTTTTTGTGTAACTTGTAGTATGTTTGAACTTCCGGTAGAATTAATAGAATTAAAATTTGTAAAAATTGAATTCTACAAAACCTATATGATTGCTACCCCAGCCGAAGGCATTACCCTGGATGAGGAGTATGTCGCTAAAATTCAAGAATTAGCATCACAATTTTATGGAGACCAATCTTTCGGTTATATATCTAATAGGGTAAACGATTATTCCAGAAATTTATCGCCAAAGTCATATACTAGACAGATTCCACACTTAGTAGCGTTTGCGATAGTTTATAAAAGTCAAAGAACCTTGGAAATAGCAAATTTTGAAAAATTCTTTATACATATACCCTTTCAAACCTTTAAAAAATTGAGCGCTGCTAAAGATTGGATGTTAGAAATCATAGCCCAAACGAAGCTATAAAAAAAGCAGGCCTATAAGCCGGGTTCTGTTACCGAAACTAGTTCGGCACCTTATCATTTATCTAGACGTGCAGTTACCCACACGCTCAATCTGCCTACCCTCCTGCATCGGGCGGGAACCCTCTCCCGATAGCTATCGGGTCACAGGTTTACGTGGCATTTCACCGCATAGAGTTTACCTGATTTCACTACAGCATTACCTGTACATTCTTTCTGTTGCACTTGTCCTGAAATCCTCGCGTAAGCGGGGATCCCGACGGCTGTTAGCCGCTATGCTTCCCTTTGGTGCCCGGACTTTCCTCTTAAACCCTCGCAAAAGCAAGGGTCTCAGCGATAAGGCGGCCTGCGTCGCAAAAGTACGTTAATGTTAATAAATTTGGTAAAATACGAGCGTCTATTTTTTTAAAACCCGTTGTACATCTTTATATTTGCTTCCGCACTATGGAACACTTTATTGTATCTGCCAGAAAGTACCGCCCCGCCGTTTTTAAAGACGTAGTTGGGCAACAGGCCATTACCAATACTTTGGAAAACGCCATAGAAAACAACCACCTTGCCCAAGCTTTACTTTTTACGGGGCCACGTGGGGTTGGCAAAACAACCTGCGCACGTATCCTTGCCAAAAAAATAAATCAAGACGGTACCGAAAAGGAAGATGAAGACTTCGCATTCAATATTTTTGAATTAGATGCCGCATCCAACAACTCGGTAGACGATATCCGGAATTTGATTGATCAAGTTCGCATCCCACCACAGGTAGGAAAATACAAAGTTTATATTATTGATGAGGTGCATATGCTGTCTTCAGCAGCTTTCAACGCCTTTCTAAAAACTTTGGAAGAACCACCAAAACACGCCATTTTTATTTTGGCGACTACTGAAAAACACAAAATAATACCTACCATACTTTCGCGTTGCCAAATTTTCGATTTTAGACGAATTGGCGTTCGCGATATAAAAGAACATTTAGCCGAAGTAGCAAAAGCCGAAAACATTGAAGCCGAAGACGACGCCCTGCACATTATCGCCCAAAAGGCAGATGGTGCCTTGCGTGACGCACTTTCCATTTTTGACAGAGTTGTAAGTTTTGCTGGTAAAAACCTTACCCGTCAAGCCGTAACTGAAAACCTGAATGTGCTGGATTACACTTGGTACTTTCAAATTACCGATTTACTTCTTGAAAACAACATTCCGCAGGTTTTAGTTACTTATAACAACATTCTTTCAAAAGGTTTTGACGGGCATCATTTTATCATGGGTCTTGCCTCCCACTTCCGCGATTTAATGGTTTGTAAAAACCAAGCAACCATTGAACTTTTGGAAGTTGGCGAACAAGTAAAATCAATGTATTTTGAACAGTCGCAAAAAACTACAACGCAGTTTTTAGTTGAAGCAATAGATATTGCAAACAGCTGCGACCTAAAATATAAAAACAGCCAAAACCAACGACTTTTAGTTGAACTTTGCTTAATGCAGCTTGCTTCTCTGACTTTTCAGGGAGAAAAAAAAAACCCTAATTCTCGCGAAGGAGGAAGTCTAGCAATCAGGGATTCTAATCGTTTCGTAATCCCTCCCTCCCATTTTAAGAGTGAAGAATTTACTTCGGAAAGAGTTACTTCTGCGGGAAGTATTACTCCAAAACCAGTTGAAATTGAAACTGAAGTTGAAATTGAAGTTGAAGCTAAAAAAAGAAACCTTGCTGAACCTTCCGATGAAATTTCAAACGGAAGCAATGCTTCAAATCGTAATTCTTCCGAAATTGCAACTAAACCATATGATAACCAAGGAAATCCATCGGGAAATAAGGCCGAAAAAGTAATTGAACGGCCGCAAATTTTAGCAGAACGCAATGCAAAGAAGGTATCTGCACTTTCACTTAAAAGCATTCAGAAAAAGCAGGAAATAAAAGAGGAAATAGTCGCAAACCAACCCGATGCCGAAAACCTTCCTTTTAACGATTTTTCTGAAGATGAAATGCAAGCAGTATGGGCAGAATATACTACAAATGTTGAAAGCGATGGAAAATACAACCTGCTCTCACATTTAACGATGGGAGTTCCAAAACTGGAAGGTTCCATCATTCATCTCGAATTTCCAAACCAAACAATAAAGACCGAAGTGGAGCGTGCCAAGTATGAATTACTGGGTTTTTTACGTGAAAAACTTCAGAATTACGACATAGATTTAGACATTACCGTAAATGAAACTGCGGAAAAAAAATACGCTTATACCACACGTGAAAAATTTGACAAATTGAAAGAAATGAATCCGCTAATTGAAAAACTACGGCAGGAATTTGATTTAGACATTTAATCAATTCGGTGACTGAGCGGAGCTGAAGTCACAACAGTCATTTTGGCTCCACTCAACAACCGCTATTTGTTCAGTAAAAACTTGAAACCATTATGCTAGGCTTAAAACTTCCCACAGACCCACGCTGGGTAAATATTGTTGAAAAAAACATAGAAGACATTCTTACCGATCACGCTTGGTGCGAACAAAAAGCCGCTTCCACTGCGGTTTCGCTAATTGTGAGTTTTCCAGAATACACTGAACTTATTCAGGAAATGATTGCTTTGGTGAAAGAAGAAATAAGTCATTTTAAAATGGTTCACGATAAAATTTTAGAAAACGGCTGGGTTTTGGGCCGCGACCGAAAAGATGAGTATGTTTTACAAATTGTACAATTCTTTCCAAAAGGAGGTAGTAGAACCACTCAGCTTGTTCACCGTTTATTATACGCCGCATTAATTGAAGCCCGCAGCTGCGAGCGTTTCCGACTGTTAAGCGAAGAATTGGAAGACAAAGAACTCGCTGAATTTTACCGAAAACTAATGGTTAGCGAAGCAAATCACTACACCATGTTTCTCGGTTTTGCGCGCCAATACGGCGATAGAAAGGAAGTTGATCAAAAATGGAACGATCTTCTTGCCTTTGAGGCTGAAGTAATGAAAGATCTCGGCAAACATCAATCTATTCACGGGTAAGTGATAAATCCCTCATTAGATATATATTGAATTATAGGCTTTATTTTTAAGCTACCATTATGAAATTAAAACGCAGAAGAAAGCTCGTAAAATACACAGACATTCTGGATCAGCCTATCCGGTTTAATCCGTTTGTTTTTAGTAGAATGTTTATTCTTTGGGCCATTTTAGGATTAATTGGCGGGCTTATTTCAGGTTTGTACTGGATTGTGCTGATGCTCCTTACCGAATTCTTGGGTGGATATGAAGGCTGGCTCGTTATTCCAGTAATGGCAATCTCTGGACTTTTGGCAGGTTTAATAATTTATTTTATTGGCGATCCGGGCGAAATGCAGCTAATAGTAAACAACATCCGTTTTAATAAGGGAAAGTTAGACCCCAAAAACAACCCGTCTATGATACTTTCGTCGTTGCTTTGTGTTGCTTCGGGCGGTAGTTTAGGTCCAGAATCGCCGTTGGTTCAGGTTACTGGTTCCACCGGAAGTTGGATGGGTAAAATTTTAAGATTAAAAGGTGAAGAATTGCGTTCGCTAAGCATTGCAGGAATGGCTTCAGGGTTTACAGCGCTCTTTGGTGCACCTTTGGGAGGAAGCCTTTTTTCTTTAGAAATACTCCATCACAAACACGCTGTGGAATACTATCAAGCAATAATACCAGCACTGGTAGCCAGTGGATTTAGTTATATTATTTTTGCAATAATCGTACAGCTTGGTTTGGGTCCCATGTGGAATTTACCCGCCTATGAAATGGAGACATTTTTCGATTTTGGATGGGCTTTCTTTTTTGCGGTAATTGCAACTGTAGTTGGTTGGGGATTTATTTTTTGCACTAAATTTTTTAAAAATCTCTTCGGAAAATTAAAAACCCCTATTTACATTAAAACACTAATTGGTGGAATTTTACTGGGAACCATCGCTTTTTATATTCCACTTACAAGGTATTTCAGCCATTTTGAAATTAACGAACTATTACAGGAAAATGGTACGGTACAATTCTTAATTGGCGTTTTGATATTTAAAATAATTGCAATCGCCATTACGGTAACTTCCGGTTGGCGTGGCGGATTTATTATTCCGTTGTTTTTCTGTGGCACGGCGCTCGGATTACTTATTCACACAATTTTTCCATCAATCAGCCTTTCGTTAACAATTGTGAGTTGTATGGCTGCAATAAACGCTTGCGTAACTCGAACCCCCATGAGTACCACTATTCTACTGGCAACACTTACGGGGTTCACATATTTTATTCCCATACTTTTTGCGAGTTTAACGGGGTACTTTTTAGCGCCGAAAATTCCATTTATTGGCGCACAGATGAAAGAAGAAGAATTGAATGAAGTGAAGAAAAATCTTTAAAGTGGGCAAATTACACAAGGTTTTATTGTGAAATTAGTTTTTACGTAATATATCTTACATTTAACAATCAGAAAATGCAAACAGACCAAAAGACCCATTGGGAAACAGTTTACGAAACCAAGACCCCCGAACAAGTAAGTTGGACCCAGGAGATTCCGAAAACTTCATTGGATTTCGTCCATTCATTTAAATTGGATAAAACTGCCAAAATTATAGACATTGGTGGTGGCGACAGTAAACTCGTGGACTCTTTGCTGGACGAAGGCTTTGAAAATATAACTGTGCTCGATATTTCGGCAAAAGCGCTTGAAAAGGCACAAAAAAGACTCGGCGATAAAGCAAAAAAAGTTACTTGGATTGTATGCGACATTACAACCTTTAAACCTGCAACCGAGTACGATCTTTGGCACGACAGAGCTACTTTTCATTTTTTAACAACCCCAAAACAAATTGAAAAATACAAGGAAATAGTTACTAACGCTGTAAAAGGATTTTTGGTAATAGGAACGTTTTCAGAAAATGGCCCACTAAAATGCAGCGGCCTCGAAATAACACAATACAGCCAAGAAAAATTAACTGCAGAATTTATAGATACGTTTGAAAAAATTAGCTGCCTAACCGAAGACCACAAAACTCCTTTTGATACATTTCAGAATTTTTTGTTTTGTAGTTTTAAGAGAAAATAGAAACTAAACTTTCATAAATCTACATTGTATAAAATTGTTAAACGTCTTGTAAAATAAGGGTTTCGTTCGTTATCACGGTAATAAATCGTATTTTCGCAAGTTGAAAATAGTAGTTATGACCCAGCGAAAAGACGATGCAAACCTTGAGCCTAAAAATTCCATTTTAGAGCATACCGATGCTGTATCGACTTCTAAAAATAACGTATTAAAAACAGAACCCGAAACTGTTTACGAAGCTAAGGTTGAAACAGAAAAGTCATTTTCTGAAAGGTGGAAAACAAATAGATTTTGGCTCGTTCGCGGTACTTATTTTGTCTTGCGTTCGGTTTGGATGGTCGTTATGTTCATTGGCGGTATAATTGTATGGTTAATTTCTCTCCTATTTATATAATGCGGCCGCTTCCTTTAAAAATATTGCATTTGTACGCTTTGCTCTCTTTGGTTGTGTTTTTTTACGTACAGAGTTTAAAATATTTTTCGGGCATTCAGGCCACCTGGGTTTTTCATCATCTCAATGATTTTCTAACCATTCCGCTGGTGGCTACCGTGTGTTTGCACGGCGTATGGTGTGTTAAAAAAGACAAAACCATTCGACTTAATATTTTTACAATCTTAAGTTTGGTTGTTCTATTTTCAGTCGCTTTTGAATATTATTTGCCGAAGCAATCGCATCGTTACACGGCAGATATTTGGGATGTGGTGTGTTATTTCTTAGGCGGAGTCATATTTTACATTTTGCAGAAAAAAGGATAGTTTCTGATTTAAAACGTAATTTTGACATTACGTGGAAGTCGAAAAACATACAAGTAGAATTCAAGGAATTTATTTCGGGGCACGATTATAATGTGTGGAAATTTGAATTTTTCATCTATCTAGAAAAGCAATTTGGAAAATAGCAATTAGAGATTACTTACATATTTGTTTTACATAGAAATATCAAGAAATAAAATAATAGAAAATGGCATTCAATATTGTATTAATTGAACCAGAAATTCCTACGAATACAGGTAATATAGGAAGATTAAGTTTAGCGTCTGGATCAACTTTACACTTGGTAAAACCGTTTGGTTTCGAATTAAATGACAAGCGCGTAAAAAGAGCTGGATTAGATTATTGGCAGCATGTTTCACTCTTTATTTATGAAAATATTGAAGACTTTTTTTTAAAAAATAAAGGAAAGCAATTTGCATATCTTTCCAGTCATGGCAGTCAAGATTATACAGCCATTGATTACACAGACGATATGTTTTTAATCTTCGGAAAAGAATCGGTTGGTTTATCCAAAAATCTAGTGGAAGAAAATTTAAATTCAGTTTATACAATACCTATTTTCAGCCCTCACATTCGAAGTTTAAACCTAGCTAATGCCGTCAGTATTGTAGTTTATGAAGGTATTCGAAATTTGAAAAAAAGGTGAAACAGCCGATTGTATTTTGAAACAATGCGCGTTCAAAAAATAGGGCGCGATATTTTAAAATTCTACTTCTGGATGAATTCCCCAGCGTGTTTTATCGGCAAATGCGAAGTCTAATTCATATTTTTTCGGAATTTCACCGTTGCGCATCGAACCAGGTTTTATGGATGGAAATAGTTCTTCATAAGTAATCATATCATTGAGCGAAATGCGACGATAGATATGTGAGCGTGTCAGGTTTTTTGATTCATCTAAACCAGAAGCGCCCAAAAGTTCAACAAAATTTTTAATTGTTTTTTCGTGATAATTGGCAACACGTACTTTTTTATCTTCCGGAACCAAGCCTACCGTTAGTTTAGGGTCTTGCGTTGTAATTCCGACCGGACATTTATTTGTGTTGCAAAGCAAGGCTTGAATACAACCAATAGACAACATCATTGCGCGAGCTTGATAACACGCATCGGCTCCCAAAGCAATTGCACGCGCAATATGAAAAGCAGAGCTAATTTTACCCGAGGCAATAATTTTAATATGCTGCCGAATTCCCATCCCTCTAAGAATGTTGTGCACAAAATCCAGTCCATCAATCAGTGGAGCGCCTACATAATTACTGAATTCTGGCGGTGCAGCTCCGGTTCCTCCTTCGCCACCATCTACAGCTATGTAATCTGGGTAAATATCTAATTCTACCATGGCTTGACAAATGGATATAAATTCACTTTTATAACCAATGCACAGCTTAAAGCCAATTGGTTTTCCACCCGATAGATTCCTTAATGTTTCAATAAACTTCACCATTTCTAATGGTGTGTTAAAAGCAGAATGATATGGCGGCGATTCTACTTTGGTAAACGGAATAATATGTCTGATTTTAGCAATTTCCTCAGAGTTTTTCTCGGCTGGTAAAATACCACCATGCCCAGGTTTTGCACCTTGAGATATTTTAAGCTCAATCATTTTTACGTTTGTATTTTTTGCTTTTACAGCAAAAAGTTCGGGGTTGAATTTCCCATCTTCGGTTCGGCAACCAAAATATGCTGTTCCAATTTGCCAAATTAAATCGCCTCCTTCAGCCAAATGATGATCGCTCAATCCACCTTCGCCCGTATTATGTGCAAAATTGCCAATTTTAGCACCGGCATTCAAAGCTTTAACGGCATTGGCACTTATAGCTCCAAAACTCATAGCCGAAATATTTAATATACTAGCAGAATACGGATGTTTACAATCCTTATTTCCTATTAATACACGCGGATCATGATTTAAGGTAATAAAAGGTTTTGGCGCGATAGAATGGCAAATCCATTCGTAACCTTCGGAATAAAGATCTAGTTGGGTTCCAAATGGAATGGTGTCGCGAACACCTTTTGCGCGTTGATAAACCGTAGAGCGATCTACGCGATTAAAAGGGCGGCCATCTATATCAGATTCAATAAAATACTGATACATTTTTGGACGTAATTCTTCTAACACATACCGCAATCTTCCAAGTAAAGGATAGTTTCGCATGATGGTATGTCGTGTTTGAAATACATCGTAGTATCCCACAATTGTCAGTATTAAAACGATTCCGAAAAAGACGTACCAATTGGGATTTAAAAAATAAGCCAAGGCAAACGAAATTAGTAACGAGGCAGTCGATATAACAAAAAATTGAATTCTCATAATCGAATTATTTTGAATTTTAAAGCGAAAATTGAATGATTAAAATAGCCTTATCCTTAAATTTATTTTGAAAAAAATGTTACGCAAGTGATATTCATAAAACGGTTAAAAGTAGAATTACTCCTCGAAACAAATTGTAAACAAAGCTAAAGAATATTTAAGTCATTCGGTGTATTGAAATCAACTTTATCCCTTTGGTTTGGCTGGTTTTAATTTTTTTGCACTATAAACTCTGGGCATAGAAAAGTCAATTTAAATCCGTTTGGGACCGTTGTATATTTTATAAATTTTGCACCTCTTTTTTAAAATATCGGACCAATAACTTTCCCCTTTTTATCATATAGAAAACATCTCTTTACAATGTTGATACAGTGCATCATCACTTTTGTAAAGTTTGCTTATATAAATCTTGGCGATTGTATAAAATTTTACTGTGGTTTAGGTGAATTGCTTAAATATGTTTTTGGGAGGCAGCAACCTTTTCATTGTAAAGGCTGCGAACAATACCGTCACTTAGTCCAATTTTAGGAACAAATATATTTTTAGCTTTACTCCATTTCATAGCAGATAAATAGATGCGAGTTGCAGGAATAACAACATCTGCCCTATCTGGATTCATATCTAGTTCGGTGATGCGTTCTTCATAGGAGAGGGATTTTATTAACTCATAATACGAAGAAAGATAAAAGTAGCTCAGCGGCTTCCCTATTTTTTTACCACTCTTTTTAAATATAGTATTGATGTTTCCGCCACTGCCAATTAGTGAAATTCCTTTTAAATCTTTGGTTTCTTTTTTTATCCATAGTTCCATGTCATCCCAGATAGATTCTTCAACAAGACCTTCCAGCAACCTTACGGTGCCTAGTTTAAAACTTTGAGAACTCAACGTTTTTCCATTGGCAAATAAAGTAAACTCCGTACTACCCCCACCCACATCTACATACAGCGAGACTTTTTCTGCTTCAATTATGCTTTTTAAGTTTGTAGAGGCTATGATGTTTGCTTCTTCTTTACCGTCAATTATATTTATATTTATACCGCTTTTGGCTTTAATTGTTTCAGCAACTTGGAGCCCATTAGCCGCCTCGCGCATTGCTGAGGTAGCACAAGCTCTAAACCGTTTTACATTGTGGGTTTTCATTAGCAGGCTAAACGCTTGCATAGCATCAATCATTCTGTTTGCACTAGCTTCTGAGATTTTTCCGTTGAGAAAAACTTCTGCTCCCAAACGAATGGGCACCCGCACCAACGAGGTTTTTTTAAATAGTGTATCTTTTCCGTTCTGCTCAATTACAGAAACAACTAAAAGTCGTATGGCGTTACTGCCAATATCTACAGCGCCGTATTTTTCAATGTTTAACAAATTAGTGTACTTCAAGTTTATTTAAATAATAATCATACATTTTGAATTGGGAGCGCACGGGGGGCTTGTTATTTTTTAAATAGGCATTATCATTTTTAATACTTATTACACGTGCTTTTACGTTATCGCTCCAACCAATTTCAAAATTTTCAAGTATTTCTTTCTTAATATCGGCATCATAAATGGGGCAGGAAATTTCTACTCTGTTGTCTAAATTTCTTCCCATAAAATCTGCCGAAGAAATATATACTTTTGGGTCGCCTGCATTTTCAAAGATAAACAACCGCGGATGTTCTAAAAGTTTTCCTACGATACTTATGGCTTCAATATTTTCGCTCATCCCTTTAACGCCGGGAATTAAGCAACAAATACCGCGAACAATCATTTTTATCTTTACTCCAGCTCGACTTGCTTCATATAATTTATCGATCATTTTATAATCAGACAGACTGTTAAGTTTCAGTTTAATACCGCTTGGTAATCCAGCTTTTTTATTTTTTATTTCGGCATCTATTAAGTGGTAAATGGCTTTTCGGGTGTAGTGTGGCGAAACTATTAAATGCTGGTAATTGCGCACTAAATAATTTACTTCAAAAAACTCAAACACCTTTTTTATTTCTTTGCAGATTTTCTGGTCTGCCGTAAAAAGTGTGTAATCGGTGTAAAGACGTGCGGTGGTTTCGTTAAAGTTTCCGGTGCTTAAAATTCCGTATCGCACTGTTTTTTTGTTTTCAATACGTTCTACCAAACACGCTTTACAATGTACTTTTAATCCTTTTACTCCGAAAATTAAACGAATGTCTTCACTTTGTAATAATTCGGCATATTTAATGTTTGCTTCTTCATCAAAACGGGCTTGCAATTCTATTTGTACGGTTACATCTTTTCCGTTTTTCTTGGCATTAATAAGCGAACTGGCGATGTGCGAAACTTCTGCTAAGCGATAGATAGTTATTTTAATCGATTTTACTTTCGGGTCTAATGCGGCCTCGCGCAAAAATTTAATAACATACGCGAATGTTTGATAGGGCGCGTGCAGCAAATAATCTTTCTCCACAATTTTATCGAACAGATTACCCTGTAAACTCAGCCCTGGAATGGGCAATGGTTCTTTGTTTTCATATTGAAGATCGGGTCTTCCCAAGCGCGGAAAATCCATATAATCGCGTCTGTTATGATAACGCCCGCCAGGAATTATACTGTCGGTTTTATCAATCCCCATTTTGTCCAGTAAAAATTGCAGGGTTTTCTTATCGATGCTTTTGTCGTAAACAAAGCGAACGGGATCGCCCGTGCTTCGGTTTTTAACGCTTTTTGAAATTTTTTCAATAAAACTTCGGCTTAAATCGCTGTCTATATCTAGTTCGGCGTCGCGGGTTATTTTAATCATATGCGCCGAAATGGTTTCATATTTAAAAATGCTAAAAATATTGTGCAAGCAATGGCGAATGAGGTCGTCCAGAATTATAACATATTGCTTTTCTCCCTGTGGCGGCAGCACCACAAAACGGTCTATAGTTCTCGGAATTTCTATAAGTGCATAATTGTGCTTTGCTTCAAAGGTGTCGTCATCTTTGCTCATGACCATTGTTACGGCCAGGTATGCCGCACTATCGCGCAGGCTTGGAAATTCTTCCAATTCCCCAATCATTATAGTCATCATGGCGGGGCTGACATTTCTAGTGAAATATTCCGAAATAAACTTACTTTGGTCTGGCGTTATTTCGGTTTCGTTTATAATAAAAATGTTTTCCTTGCGAAGTTCTTTTTGAATATCGCTCAGAATATTTAAACTATGGGCTTGTTGTTCAATAACGGTTTTCGTAATTACCTCTAAGAGATCTTGAGCCGAAATACCACCCAAAAAGCTGCGTCCCAACTTTCCGGCTTCCACAATACGTTTAATGGTTGCGTAACGCACTTTGAAAAACTCGTCTAAGTTATTCGAAAAAATTCCCAAAAACCGAAGTCTTTCAATTAAAGGGAGCTTTTTATCCTTCGCTTCTTGTAACACACGTGCGTTAAACTGCAACCAGCTTAATTCTCTATTTGTGTATATATTGCGTTGTTGGGTATGTTTATCTACTTTTTCAATCATTATTTAAGATCCCGTGGGAAAATTGTTTTAACGGTTTTACCCGTAGTTATTTCGCTCCATTTCTTTTCGTTAAACGCAAGCATTACGAAACCACACGTGGGAACGTTGTCTATGTAATGGTCGCCCAACATATTTGCGACGGAAGTAAAAGCGTGGTTATGGCCCACAATCATAACTTTATCTAAGGTATCTGGCAGCGATTTAATAATACGCATTACGTTTTGACCACTAAAATCATACAAATCGTGATTGGTTTCAAAATTTGCATCTGCTACTTTTAGGGCATCTTTAAAAAAATGTGCTGTTGAAAGCGCTCTGGTAGCATCGCTGCTAATTATTTTTTGCGGTGGCTCAATTTCTTTCGAAACTTTTTTTGAAACCAATTGCCCATCGCGTTCTCCCCTACCTTTTAAAGGACGTTTGTGATCGTCTACATCGTATTTCCAAGATGATTTTGCGTGGCGGACTAAGTATAGTGTTTTCATTGTTTTGTTAATTGGGGATTCGTAAATATGTTAATTTGAAAGTCAGCAAATTTTAAGGCGCCAATCTTTCAATTAGCCAAGTATCATTTTTTAAAGTATATCGAATTCTATCGTGAAGCCTATTGGGTCGTCCTTGCCAGAATTCAATTGAAATGGGTTTTACAAGAAAACCACCCCAATCATCGGGTTTTGGCACTTCTATATTTTTGTATTTTTTTTCTAATTCGGCTAAGTTTTTTTCCAAAACCTCTCGGGAAGCTACAACTTCACTTTGATGCGAAACAGCAGCCCCCAACTGGCTTCCCTTTGGACGGGAATGAAAATAATTAGTTGAATCTGCTTCCGAAGTTCTTTCAGCAATTCCTTTAATTATGATTTGTCGCTCCATATTTGGCCAAAAGAAGGAAAGCGAAACTTTGTTGTTATTGCTAATTGATTTGCCTTTTTCGCTGTTGTAATTGGTGTAAAAATAGAAACCGTATTCGTCGTATTTTTTTAAAAGAACTACGCGCCCTTTAGGAAAACCATCGGTGCCAATTGTTGAAATGGTCATGGCATTTACTTCATCTACACCGCCACTATCCTTCACTTCAAAAAACCATGTACGGAATTGTTGCATCGGGTTTTCATCAACCGATGTTTTGGAAAGTTCGTCTTTTTCGTATGATTTTCGGTAGCTGTAAAGCTTTTCGGCCATGGTTTGAGTTTTAACGCAAGTTAAGGGTTTTAACGAAGCTATAAAACAGTGGGATATTAAATATGTATTAAAATTACGGTTGAAATTGAAGAGAAATTGAAATCAAGATTGAAGTGGAGCTAAAAACGAATTATCTTTTTTTAAACTATTCCACTACTATTTTTTGGATTGCAGTACCATTTGCTGTTATAACCCTTAAAAAATAAAGCCCACTTAAAAGTCCATCAACTGGAATTCTGGATAGCCCGATATTCAGAGTGCCTGAACGCACTATTTTACCCTGAACGGAAATCAATGAGTACTCACCTTCTACTTTCGACGAAATATTAAAATAGGTTTTTGCTGGATTGGGAAAAATCTTGAATGGCGCCATAACAAATTCTTGATTTCCCAAAGCATCACATTCCGCCTCATTATTTACAAATGTTGTAAATGGGTCTTTATACCAATCGTCAAGATAGGTAGCGCTGGCATCGTCCACAAATATACATTGTAGGTTATCTGTGCCATATACATTGAAGGAGCCTATATTTTCATTATTGCCGTTGCGTAGATCTAGATGATTTAATGGGGGCATAAAGGGAGCCAATAAGAGTGTTAGTGCAGGATTTTGAGTTAAATCTAAACTCTCTATATTGTTGTAACCACATAGTAAATAAAAAAGAGCGGCGTTGTTCGTTGTGTCCAATAAACTTAAATCGTTTGCAGCACAAGAAAGTTTCTGTAAAAGTAGGTTTTGAGACAGGTCTAATGCTGAAATTTGATTTTCATTACAATTCAATTCAATCAATGCTGGTAAATTTGCTAAATCTAATACAGTTAAGTGATTTTCAAAACAATCAATATGTACAAGATTTTCGCTATTAAGTAGTAAACTGGTCAATTGATTGCTTTGACAATTTAAATATTCCAAATTTACATTCATGGAAACGTCTAATTCTAACAATGGATTAAATGCAAATATTAGTGTTTTTAGCTGATTATTATGTGAAAAGTCTACACTGCTTATACCATTAAAACTCGCGTCAAGATACTCTAAGGAAATAAAATCCTCAACACCAGTTATATCCGTAATATTACCATTAAAAGGAAGAACTAATTCTGTAACATTTTCAATATTTGCGGTAAGCACCAGCCCATTACCCGGTACACCATCACCCATGCCGTTGGCTTCTAAAAAATCTTCTAAGTTGGGGTCGGGCACCGCTGTATATTGAGGATAACAAACCATTGTTGTGGCCAGGAATAAGAAAAAGAGTGTTGCTTTTTTCATAATCACTATTTTTAACGATCTACCAGAATTTGTTTGATAATAATCTCGTTGTTATCATAAATGTTAAAAGAGAAATCGCGCAAATGGTTAGTAGTGTTTTTTTCATAGCAAAAAAATTTTTCTGATCAAAAACTCGAAATGATAAAACAACACTATAAGTTTAACAAAATATTTGTATTAAAAATAATAAATTGATTAAAAAATTATACTTACAGCGCAATTACCCTCCCATCCTCTGCCAATTCCACATTTTCAAAAACTTCCTGCGCCTCCTTTCGAAAAAGCTCCAAATCGCCGTAACGCCCAGAATAGTGACCGAGTATTAAAGTTCCAACCTTTGCCTTTCTGGCAATCACTCCAGCCTCTTTTGCAGTACTGTGCTTGGTTTTATCGCAAAGATGGTGGTGTTCTTCCAGAAAAGTAGATTCGTGGTATAAAACTGTCGCATTTTCAATTTGCGGCACTATTTCGGGGTAATAGGCCGTATCGCTGCAATAAGCGTAGCTCTTTGGCGGTGGCGGATCAAAAGTTATTTCTTTATTAGAAATTAGTTTGCCCTCCCTATTCTCAACATCAAAACCTTGTTTTATTTTGTTGTAATAACTTAAATCTATATTGAGTTTTCGGGCTATTTCAACATCTAATTTTCGGTCGTCCGGCTTTTCTTTAAAAAGAAATCCATTGGTATAAACCCTGTGATCCAACGGGATAGTTTCTACTGTAACTTTATCATCTTCAAAAATGAGTTGGGGCGTGGTTTCTTCCAACTCGTGAAAATAGAGCGGGTAATTGGTGTACGATTTCCCTAATTTTAGAAGAAGTAAAATAGCTTCCTTTATACCTTTTGGACCATAAATGTGTAATTCGGCTTCTCTTCCCAAAAGCAGAAAAGTAGAGATAAGTCCCGGCAAGCCAAAAAAATGATCGCCGTGCAAATGTGAAATAAAAATATGCTTTATTCGCGAAAACTTAATCCTGTATTTTCGTAGCTGCATTTGTGTGCCTTCGCCACAATCAATTAAAAATAAGTGTCCCTTCATTTCCAAAACCTGCGCCGTGGGGTGCGCTTTGGCTGTTGGTGTTGCAGAATGACATCCGAGGATTGTTAATTTCAAAATTTAGAATTTAAGGTTTACCCTTCGGCTCCGCTCAGGGTGCGGTCGTTGAGCGGAGTCGAAACGACAAGCTTTTTAATATGGATTCCAGCTAAAACCCCAAATCGCGTTCTATTTCTTCCATCTCAATAATGTCTTCAGCTTCTTGAAGCGTAGGCACTACAATCATTTCAAAAGGCACATCGTCAATGTCTATGGCGTCATTCACTATTACGAAGGAATGTTTTGTTTTTCGATGTAGGTTGGAAGTTTTAAGAAACTTTAATAATTGTGGTAGCTCAAGCGATTGGTATTTTAAAAGGTTTAAAACCACGTTTTGACCTTTATACTTTGTAGGAATTTGCGATTCGATAAACGAAGCAAAGTCTTTTATATCGTCCTTTTCATCCTCAAGGACCACGTAATTTGGATGATTCTCAATTTTCATAATATTATCCCCGCCGTGACGGGGTATCTCTTTTAATTAATAACTTCGGAGTGCTTTATTTTTGAGGCTAATAAATAGATTACCGCCATACGTACGGCCACACCGTTTTGTACTTGTTCTAAAATGATGGACTGTTTGCTATCTGCCACATCGCTTGTAATTTCAACCCCGCGATTAATTGGACCAGGGTGCATTACTACAATTTCTTTATCTAAAGAATCGAGAATTGCTTTATTGAGTCCGAATTGCTGTGTATATTCTCTCGTTGTTGGGAAATAACTAATGTCCATTCGTTCGTTTTGCACCCGAAGCATATTTGCTACATCGCACCATTCCAACGCGTTGCGAAGATTGGTTTCAACACCCACATTAAGTTTTTCTATATACTTAGGAATTAATGTTTTAGGGCCACAAACCTTAACCTTTGCTCCAAGTTTTTGAAGTGCAAATATATTAGACAATGCAACGCGTGAATGAAGAATATCTCCTACAATAACCACTTTTTTACCAGCCACATCTCCTAATTTTTCGCGAATAGAATAAGCATCTAATAAAGCTTGGGTTGGATGTTCGTGCGCCCCATCACCCGCGTTAACGATACTTGCATTTACGTGTTTTGAAAGAA
Organism: Aequorivita vitellina; assembly: GCF_022008365.1. Taxonomy (GTDB): domain Bacteria; phylum Bacteroidota; class Bacteroidia; order Flavobacteriales; family Flavobacteriaceae; genus Aequorivita; species Aequorivita vitellina. Next base: position 29,662 of record NZ_JAIRBA010000009.1, on the reverse strand, counting down.
ACACGCCCGCGCCAGGATTTGGGTGCCGCATAACAACCATATCTACCTTCATTGAAAGAATATTGTTTACGGTATCAATTAACGTTTCGCCTTTAGCAACCGATGAGCTGGAAGATGCAAAATTAATTACGTCTGCAGAGAGTCGTTTTTCCGCAAGTTCAAAAGATAGTTTTGTGCGGGTGCTATTTTCGAAAAAAAGATTGGCAATAGTTATGTCGCGAAGGGAAGGCACCTTTTTAATGGGCCGATTGATGATTTCTTTAAAATGATCTGCCGTTTCGAAGATGAGTTGTATATCGGCTTCGGTAATGTATTTAATCCCTAGTAAGTGGTTTACACTTAGTTCCATTCTTTGGTTTTCAGTTTTCGGTTATCTGTTATCAGTTGTTGGTTGTTGGTTCTTCTTCTTCAATTTTTAACAAGGTAAACAGCATCTTCCCCATCATTCTCTTTCCAACATACTTTAACCTTTTCGCCATTGATGGCATCTACTTGTCTACCGCGATAATCGGGCTGTATGGGCAAATGACGGCTAAAGCGACGGTCAATTAGCGTTAGCAACTCTATTTCTAACGGTCTTCCGAAGGATTGCACCGCGGTTAATGCCGAGCGAATACTTCTTCCGGTGAAAAGCACATCGTCTATAAAAACCACATTCTTGTCTTCAACTATAAAATTTATTTTGGTTTTATTAGCTTCCAACGGTTTTTCACTTCTACGGAAATCGTCGCGGAAGAAAGTAATATCCAAATACCCAAGTTTTATATTCTTGATTTTGTAATCGGTTTCAAGCAACGTTTTAAGTCTTTCTGCTAAAAAGACACCTCGCGGTTGTATACCGATAAGTACGGTTTTGGAAAAATCGTCGTGTTTTTCAATCAATTGGCAAGCCAAACGGTTAAGCGCAATGTTTATCTCGGTTGCGTTTAGTAACACTTTTTGGCTCATAGTGAAGTTCTGAATTAGATTCAGAGAGCAAAAATACAATTTTTTAGGATTGAATTGTGAAGATTTTTAAAATTGATTTAAATCGAGCCATTTCGCAGCGTTTCGGTGAGAATCGAAGCGTTAAAAAATGTATAATAAAAAAGCCCTCCGTTTCCGAAAGGCTTTTAGTTATCTAAAAAGATCACCGCATTTGCGGCAATGAGCGATTATTTTTTACCGTCCATTTTGTCTTTAAGCGCTTGTAACGCAGAGTTTGCATCACCAAGAGTTGGTTTTGCTTCTGCATCGGCAGCTGTTTGTTTTTTCACAGCTTCCTTAACAATTTTCGCTTCTTCTTCTTTGTGAATTACCATATGTGAAGCAACCACTTTTTTGAATTCTTTGTTGAATTCAATAATTTGGAATTCTGCTTCATCACCTTTCTTCAACATAGAACCATCTTCTTTTTCAAGGTGACGGCTTGGTACAAATGCTACAATATCATCGTTGAACTTAATAGTTGCACCTTTGTCTACTACTTCGTCAATAGTAGCTGTGTGCTTAGTTCCAACTGCGAATTCAGCTTCGTATTTATCCCAAGGGTTTTCTTCAGTTTGTTTGTGTCCTAAACTTAACTTACGACCTTCAACATCTAATTCTAATACAACAACTTCAAGTTCGTCACCAATATTGGTAAACTCGCTTGGGTGCTTAATTTTCTTAGTCCAAGAAAGATCGCTTATGTAGATAAGACCATCAATTCCTTCTTCTAATTCAACAAAAACACCAAAGTTTGTGAAGTTACGTACAATACCTTTGTGGCGTGAACCAACTGGGTATTTAGTAGTAATATCTGTCCATGGGTCTGGAGTCATTTGCTTAATACCAAGGCTCATTTTTCGCTCTTCCTTGTCCATTGTAAGGATAACCGCTTCAACCTCGTCACCAACATTTACAAAATCTTGTGCGCTACGTAAGTGCGTAGACCAAGACATTTCGCTAACGTGGATTAAACCTTCAACACCTTCAGCAACTTCAATAAATGCACCGTAATCTGCAATAACAACTACTTTACCTTTTACTTTATCACCTACTTTCAACTCTTCTCCAAGAGCTTCCCATGGGTGTGGGTTTAATTGCTTAAGACCTAATTGGATACGTGTTTTATCTTCATCGAAATCAAGAATTACAACGTTTAATTTTTGATCAAGCTCAACGATCTCATTCGGGTGGTTGATACGTGACCAAGAAAGGTCTGTAATGTGAACAAGTCCATCAACACCACCAAGATCAACAAATACTCCGTAAGAAGTGATGTTTTTAACAACACCTTCAAGTACTTGACCTTTTTCAAGTTGGCCAATGATTTCTTTTTTCTGTTCTTCGATATCTGCTTCAATAAGCGCTTTATGCGAAACAACAACGTTTTTAAATTCGTGGTTGATTTTAACAACTTTAAATTCCATTGTTTTACCAACGTAAACATCGTAGTCGCGAATTGGCTTAACGTCAATTTGCGAACCTGGCAAGAATGCTTCAATTCCAAATACGTCTACAATCATACCACCTTTTGTGCGGCATTTTACGTAACCGTTTACAATAGTACCTTCGTCGTGAGCTGCATTTACGCGATCCCAAGCCTTAATAGTTCTTGCTTTACGGTGGCTAAGAATAAGTTGACCTGTACTGTCCTCACGAACGTCGATCAATACTTCTACTTTGTCTCCAACTTTTAAATCTGGATTGTAACGGAATTCGTTTAACGAAACAACACCTTCACTCTTCGCGTTAATGTCGATAATTGCGTCACGGTCTGTAATATAAACTACTTCCCCTTCAACAACCTCGTCATCTAGTGTGTCAACGAAATTATCTGCTACTAACTTTTCGAATTCTTCTAGCTTTCCATCGTCGATAGGGTCTATACCTTCTTCGTAGTTGTGCCAGTTAAATTCTTCAAGAAATTTTTCAGGATTGCTCTCTTTAAGAGAAACTTCTTTTTGAGGTTTTGTAGCTACCTCGTTTTGAGATGCAGTATCTTCTACCTGCACTTCTTCTTTTTTTGCTTTATCAGCCATTTGTTAAATTGTGTTTGAAATTTTAAATTTTCAACATTGCGAAAACCGCTAATTTCAAACGCTTTGTATTCTGCGCTGTTACAAGAATTTACTGCGACTATCCCACAGAAGGGATTGATTTTGTTTTGTTTTAATTCCTCTTATTCTTGCCTCGTCGCTAAGAGGGGTGCAAAAATAGTGTTTTTCTTTTGAAAATCAAAAGGTTTGGTAGCTCAAAGAGGATATTTCTGAAGAAATAATTTATCAGTAGCAACATCGGGGGGTAAATTCTTGTTTGATAAATACTTATATTTGAAATGCAGCATTCAAAATTCTCAAAATGAAAAATTTGTTCTTATTAATATTGTTTTTCCCTGCCATAACCTATGCGCAATATACTGCTGTGCCAGACCCCAATTTTGAAAATTTTTTGGAAGCCAACGGTATGGGTGATGGAGTACCTGGGAATGGACAGGTGCTCACTGCAAATATTGAAAATGTCATAGACTTAGTTCTTCCTTTTAATGGGAACATTACTGATATTACAGGTATAGAGGATTTTATTTCCCTAGAAAATCTAGATGCGAGTTTTAATAATATAGCCACAGTTGATCTTTCTGCAAATCTCTTATTAGAGAACGTTGTTTGTTGCATACAATAACTTATCCTCATTGGATTTGAGTTCAAATATAAATTTAAAATATTTAAATTGTCAGAATAATGAATTAAATAATCTAATCCTTAATAGCGAATACCTGATTGAAATTTATTGCTTTGAAAATCAATTAACCAATTTGGATGTTTCACAAGCTCACTTGTTGACTTATTTGGATTGCAATTTTAATAATTTATTTTCATTAGATGTAAATCAAAATGAAAATTTAAACTTCCTCATTGCATCTGGAAACAATCTAAGTGAGTTAAACGTATCAAATAATAGAGATTTAACATATTTAAATGTTGGGGAAAATAATATAATTAGTTTGGATTTATCACATAACCAAAATTTAATCAGTTTTTTAGCCCCCTACAATTTTCCATTAGATTTTCTTGACATTCGCAATGGCAACAATGCAAACATGAACGGCATAAACGTTACTGGGACCAATGCCCTAAAATGTGTGATTGTTGATGATGCAAGCGCCTCTTATTTGGACGATTGGTATATAGACCCATTTACCACCTTTGTAAACAACGAGGCAGAGTGCGATGCACTAAGCGTTTTATCTTATGAAAGGGAGCAACTGCTTATCTACCCTAACCCATCAAAGAGTACGTTGACTGTTTCTTTCAGCAAACCAGCGGAATACGCAATATTAGATTTAAACGGAAAAAATCTAAAAACAGGAAAATTGAATATGGGGCTCTCAAGAATTATCATTGATGAACTTTCTACTGGATTATATTTCTTCAAAGTAAAGACTGATCTTGGGAGTATAACAAAAAAGCTAATAAAACAGTAACTTAAAACAATAACCCCTGTCCGCCTTCATCTGTTTTTGAATTATCTTCAGCTTCCGAATCTTTGTTTTTCGAAGCCACATCCTCTTCATCTACCACGTCAATTTCTTTAGGCTGAACGGGAGCTGGCGGCTCGTAAGCCAAGGGTTCTTTGGTGTTTATTTCTAAAACTTTTTCTTTGGTAAGTTGATTCCCCATTGCGTTTATGCCTTTTACAGCAATAAATTCCTCGAGATTCACTTCTAAATTTTCCTCACGCTCCTGCCCTCTTTTTTTGGCAAATACAACTTCGGCCATTGGGCGGTAATCGGTAAATATTTTTTCGAGATAGGAATTTGGGTGATCGGTAATAATGGTTTCCTCCTTGTCTGGGTTTTCAATTAAAAAGCGTTTTACGTAAAACAACTCTTTTTCTCCTTCCCAATAAATGGCACTCAATGGTTTTTTAGGCTCCCACTTTTCCAAAATGATTATATCATCGTCAAAACGAAGTTGGATATCTGGCACCACGGTTTTTACAACTCCCTTTTGGTTTACAATTAACAATCTGTCTTCTTTTCTAAATTCGCCTAAAAGCTCTCCGCGCTCATCAACATTTAAACGTTGTACCGAGTCATCAAACCATATTTTTCGGGGTTTTAAAGTGGAAAGACCTTTTTCTTTTAATTCAATTTTTCGAATAGGATATTTGGTAACAATATTTCCCTTTGAATTTCGTCCTTTTACCAATTGATCGGCGAAGTCTAAATCGAATTTAAGCTTTTTAATGCTTCCTGTTTGGCGCAAGTAAACCGAAACAATTTCGGCTTCACCGTTTGGATTGGCTGTAAAATATAGCACTTTTGAGCCTTTTGTGCCATTGGTCATGTCGTACTCCCTATCGCGCGTAGTTGAAGTAACGGCAAAACGTTTTACATAATTTGCCCCGCGTTTGCCATCGCGATAAATCATATTGTAAATAGTACGTTTGTCTTTCTTTTTAAAGACGGCAACGTGAATAATGTTTTTACCTACAAAAGTTTTAGAATCTACCTTGGTGACCATCATGGTACCATCTTCGGTAAAAACAATAATATCGTCTATATCGCTACAATCGGTAACATATTCGTCGCGTTTTAGGCTAGTGCCCACAAAACCTTCGGCGCGGTTTACGTAAAGTTTGGTGTTGCGGATTACAACTTTTGTCGCCTCAATATCTTCAAAGGTTCTAATTTCGGTTTTACGCTCCTTGCCTTCTCCGTAATCTTTTTTCAACCTTTTAAAATAATCTATCGCATATTCAATTAAGTGCTCCAAGTGATGCTTTATTTGAGCAATGCTATCTTCCAAAGCATCAATCTTTTGCTGCGCTTTATCAATATCGAATTTTGAAATTCTTTTAATGCGAATTTCGGTTAAACGCACAATATCTTCTTCGGTTACGGCGCGTTTTAAATGTGCTGTATGTGGTTTTAATCCTTTGTCTATCGCTGCAATAACGCCTTCCCAGGTTTCTTCTTCTTCAATATCGCGATAGATTCTATTTTCAATAAAAATTCGCTCAAGCGAGGCAAAATGCCACTGTGCTTCCAATTCGTCGAGTTGTATTTGCAACTCTTGTTTTAAAAGCTGAACGGTACGATCTGTACTTCTTCTTAACATTTCTGAAACCCCAACAAAAAGCGGTTTGTTATCTTCGATTACACAACCCAAAGGCGAAATTGAAGTTTCGCAGGCCGTAAATGCATACAGCGCATCAATGGTTTTATCGGGGGAAATACCGCTTGGTAAATGAATTTGGATTTCTACCTCGGCAGCGGTATTGTCTTCAATTTTTTTGATTTTGATTTTTCCTTTGTCGTTCGCCTTTAGAATTGAATCAATTAATGACGAAGTATTTGTTCCAAAAGGAATTTCGGTAATAACTAATTTGTTCTTTTCGAGATGATTGATTCGCGCACGACTGCGAATTTTTCCGCCGCGCATACCATCGTTGTAGTCCGCAATATCGATTAAACCTCCAGTTGGAAAATCTGGGTAGATTTTAAACTTTTTCCCTTGCAAATGTTTAATCGAAGCGTCAATTAATTCGATAAAGTTATGTGGAAGAATTTTAGTTGAAAGTCCTACAGCAATCCCTTCACCCCCTTGATTTAACAACAACGGAAATTTTACGGGCAGATTAATTGGCTCTTTTCGACGCCCGTCATAAGATGCTTGCCATTTGGTAATCTTTGGATTATAAAGAACATCCAGAGCAAACTTTGAAAGCCTTGCTTCAATATATCGCGAAGCCGCAGCGCTGTCACCGGTTAAAATATTTCCCCAGTTACCCTGCGTATCGATCAATAAATCTTTTTGACCAATTTGCACCATTGCATCGGCAATACTGGCATCCCCGTGCGGATGGTATTGCATGGTATGCCCAACAATATTCGCAACTTTGTTGTACCGCCCGTCATCCAAATCTTTCATCGATTGCATAATGCGGCGCTGAACTGGCTTAAAACCGTCCTCAATAGCGGGCACGGCGCGTTCTAGAATTACGTAACTGGCGTAATCTAAAAACCAATCGCGATACATTCCGGTTACTTTTTTTATAGTATCGCCAGAAGTATCGTCGTTAACACCCAAATAGTCGGGGCCCGTTATTTCTTGTTCTTCGTTATTGTCGAGTTCGTCACTCATTTTTATATTCTGTATTCTTTATTTTTATTTTTTTTCTCTGTGAAACTCTGTGGTTCTTCGTGTAACTCTGTGTTATAACTATTTCGCAGAGTTGCGCAGAGGTTTCACAGAGATTCGCAAAGGTTTATTTTTCGGAATGCTCGCGATAAATCGCGAACCTACATTATTTATTCCTCTACCCTATCCAACTCCACCTTCAAATTATCAATAATAAACTCCTGTCTATCGGGGGTGTTTTTTCCCATATAGAACGAGAGTAATTCTTCGATACTCATCGACTTATCCAGCATTACGGGGTCTAAACGAATATCGTTCCCAATAAAATGCACAAACTCATCTGGCGAAATTTCACCCAAACCTTTAAATCGCGTTATTTCGGGTTTCGGTTTTAACTTTTCTATTGCAGCCACTCTTTCTTCTTCGGAATAGCAATAAATAGTTTCTTTTTTATTCCGAACGCGGAACAATGGCGTTTGCAAAATATACAAATGCCCTTCTTTTATCAATTCAGGAAAAAATTGAAGAAAAAAGGTAATTAACAATAACCGAATGTGCATACCGTCTACATCGGCATCGGTAGCGATTACAATGTTGTTATACCGCAAATCTTCCATTGAATCTTCAATGTTTAGGGCAGCTTGCAAAAGATTGAACTCTTCGTTTTCATAAACAATCTTTTTGGTCATTCCGTAGGTGTTTAACGGTTTCCCACGAAGTGAAAAAACAGCCTGCGTATTTACATCGCGACTTTTGGTAATACTACCACTTGCCGAGTCTCCCTCGGTAATAAACAGAGTTGACTCAAGATTTCGGTTGTTCTTTACATCTCCCAAATGCACGCGACAATCACGTAACTTTTTGTTGTGAAGGCTTGCTTTTTTAGCACGATCTTTTGCTAATTTCCGGATGCCGCTTAATTCTTTGCGCTCACGTTCTGCCTGAACGATTTTACGCTGAATGGCGTCTGCCGTTTCAGGGTTTTTATGAAGATAATTGTCGAGATTTGTTTTTACAAAATCGTTAATAAATGTTCGCACCGTTGGTAAATCGCCGCCCATATCGGTGGAGCCAAGTTTTGTTTTAGTTTGGCTCTCAAAAACGGGTTCCATTACTTTAATGCTTATTGCCGAAACAATAGATTTTCGCACATCGCTAGCATCGTAATTTTTATTGTAAAACTCACGAATTGTTTTTACCAAAGCTTCGCGAAAAGCAGCTAAGTGTGTTCCTCCTTGTGTAGTATTTTGTCCGTTTACAAAGCTGTGATATTCTTCGCTATATTGCGTTTTACTATGTGTAAGGGCAACTTCAATATCATCACCTCTCAAGTGAATTATTGGATACGCGCTGTCTTCTTCAGAAATTGTTTCTTTTAAAAGATCCTTTAAACCATTTTCAGAATAAAACTTTTCGCCATTAAAATCTATCGTTAATCCCGGATTGAGATAAACGTAGTTTTTTAGCATTTTTTGCACATATTCTGTGCGGTACTTAAAGTTTTTGAAGATGCTTTCGTCCGGAATAAAAACTACTTTCGTACCTTTTCTTTTGGAAGTTTCCTCAACGGCCACATCGTTTGTTAATTCACCTAAAGAAAATTCGGCTGCTTTTATTTGTTGGTCACGAACAGATTCAACTTTAAAAAACGCCGAAAGTGCGTTAACCGCTTTGGTACCCACTCCATTTAGTCCAACCGATTTTTTAAACGCGCGGCTATCGTACTTACCACCGGTATTCATCTTTGAAACTACATCAACCACTTTCCCCAGCGGAATACCACGACCGTAATCGCGCACTTTCACTTCCTTGTCTTTAATGCGCACTTCGATGGTTTTTCCTGCGCCCATTACAAATTCGTCTATACAGTTATCAATCACCTCTTTTAGAAGGATATAGATACCATCATCGGGTGACGAGCCATCGCCGAGTTTCCCGATGTACATACCCGGGCGCATACGGATGTGTTCCTTCCAATCGAGCGAGCGTATATTGTCTTCGGTATATTGTGTTTCGGCCATAAAGATTTAATGTAGGGTTGCTAATATAAATATACGGGAGCACTTGTGAAACCAATACTTGAGAAAGTAATTAACAATAAAACAACAGATATTGTTAGTAATTATTGCAGTGGCAAAAAAGCACCAATAAATAGATTAATTTTGACGAAATCTAATCTAATGATAGTAAGTTTTTAAAACAATTGGAAGTGGGTTTGCTAAACTTTTGTGAAGAATGAGCAAAGTAATTGTTGTGTTAAATTAGTTTTTTTAACTTCATAGCACAAATAAAAAATGGCAATGGAATTTATAGATTATTACAAAGTTCTTGGCTTAAACAAAAGCGCAACTACGGCAGATATTAAAAAAGCATACCGCAAATTAGCGCGAAAATTTCATCCAGATTTAAATCCGAATGATACTGCTGCACAACAAAAATTCCAGCAAGTTAACGAGGCCAACGAAGTGTTGAGCGACCCAGATAAACGTAAAAAATACGACCAATACGGAAAAGATTGGCAGCATGCCGATGCTTTTGAAGAAGCCAAAAAACAACAAAGAGCGCAAGGCTTCGGCGGACAGAGAACCTACAGTAGCGGCGGTCAAGGTTTTGATGAGAGTCAGTTTTCAGACTTTTTTGAGTCTATGTTTGGCGGCGGTGGCGGTTTTAGCGGTGGTGGCAGAAGACAAACAGCGCAGTTTAAAGGACAAGATTTAAACGCAACACTTAGACTCAACCTTACAGATGTTTTAGAAAGCCAAAAACAAACCATAAGTATTGGCGACAAAAAAATTAGACTTACAATTCCTGCTGGGGTTGAGGATGGGCAAACTATTAAAATTAAGGGTTACGGCGGCGAAGGAATGCAGGGTGGCCCCAAAGGCGATTTGTATATTACTTTTGAAATTTTCAACAATACACAATTTAAGCGTCTGGAAAGCGATCTGTATTCAACGAAAGAAATTTCTCTTTATACAGCCCTTCTCGGTGGCGAAATTACCGCTGATACACTTACCGGAAAAGTAAAGTTAAAAGTAAAACCAGAAACCCAAAACGACACAAAAGTAAAACTGAAAGGCAAAGGTTTACCGAAGTATAAAAAGGAAAATCAACACGGGGACCTATACATTACTTATAAAATTACACTTCCTAAAAATCTTTCTGAAAAAGAAAAAGAACTGTTTACTGAACTTTCAAAACTGAGATAATGGCACGAGAAAAATACATATTAGTAAGACACTACTGCAAAGTTTCACAAATTGAAGATGCGTTTGTAGAAAGACTGCACGAGTTTGGCCTTATAGCTTTTGAAGAAAAGCAAAACGACCTATATATTGATGAGCAGGACATTTCAGAAATTGAAAGAATGTTTAGACTCCATCACGACTTAGGTATTAATTTTGAAGGTTTAGACGCCATAAAAGAAATGCTTAAACGTATGCACAAACTTGAAAAAGAAATGGATTTGCTTCAGAAAAAATTGCGTTTGTACGAATAGCATTTTTCTAAAAGGAACGATAAATTCATTTTAATGAAACGTTAAATGAAATTTGCGCGAATAGTCAAACTGATATCTTTATCAGTATATGAAAAAAACCATCTTACTTTTCGCACTATTTGCGTGTACTACATTTTATGCACAGCAATCATTTAAAAATTCCACTACTATTAGTAATATCGAATCTAATTCCTATCAACCGGAATCTACTAACTCGGTAAATTATTTGGTGAAAAACACGTCTATTTTTAATAAACAAAAAAATGGCTCACCCTACGAATGGCAATGGGTTCGCGATGGAATTTGGACTGGCGCAGCTTTAGGAGCTAGCGCTTATGGACTAATTTTAATTCAGAACAAGGATGATATGCCACTTTCTGAACGCCCTAAATTTTTAGATGACGTTAGCCTTCAAAAAGAAATAGATAAAATAAATTTTCTAGACCAATGGGTAGCAGGAAAACATAATAAAACTACAAATGAATATAGCGATATTCCCTTTGCGCTTTCATTTGCCGCACCCTTCGTCTTGCTTTTAGACGATGAAGTTAATAACCACACGGGGCAATATTTAGGTTTGTATCTTGAAAGTTTGGCTACTACAGCTGCTATTTATTCAATCTCCGCTGGCTTAATAGACCGAAGCAGACCTTATGTTTATGACAATAGTGGCAACACAAGTGAAGAAAGACGGTTTAAAAATAACGGACAGCGGTCTTTTTATTCGGGTCACGTAGCTGCTACGGCTACCGCAACCTTTTTTGCAGCAAAAGCTTACAGCGATTTTAACCCCAATGGAAAAGGAAAAGCACTAATTTGGACTGGTGCAGCAGCACTTCCAGCTGCAGTTGGAGTTTTAAGAATTGAAGCTGGTCAACATTTTTTAACCGATGTTCTACTAGGGTATGTTTTAGGTGCCGGAACCGGAATTTTAATACCCGAACTTCACAAAAAGAAAATGGAAAATATAGATATTTATCCCAGTTCTGGAACTAACTTTAATGGAGATAGCTATAACGGAATGGCTTTTAGATATACTTTTTAGATGTGAGATGTGAGATTACCGTCTCAAATCTCACATCTAAAGTCTCATATCTATATATCTATTTACACGTTAAACCGGAAGTGCATTACATCGCCATCTTTAACGATATACTCCTTCCCTTCAACGCCCATTTTTCCTGCTTCTTTCACTTTTGCTTCACTACCGTAGGTTACAAAATCGTCATATTTAATAACCTCAGCGCGGATAAATCCTTTTTCAAAATCTGTGTGGATTACCCCAGCAGCTTGCGGTGCAGTAGCTCCAACAGGAATTGTCCAAGCTCTCACTTCTTTTACACCTGCCGTAAAATAGGTTTGAAGGTTTAATAATTTGTAAGCGCTGCGAATTAGTTTTGCAGAACCAGCTTCGTCGAGGCCCAAATCTTCCAAAAACATTTGGCGTTCTTCAAAAGTATCTAATTCTGTAATATCTGCTTCGGTGCCAACTGCCAATACCAAAACCTCAGCATTTTCATTCGCGACAGCTTCTTTCACTTTTTCAACATAGGCGTTTCCAGTTGCGGCAGAACCTTCATCAACATTACAAACATAGAGTACTGGTTTGTCTGTTATAAATTGTGAATCTACAATAAATTCTTCGCGCTCTTCGGCAGATAAATCTATTGCCCGCACAGAAATACCGGCTTCAAGTCCCGATTTCACTTTTAGTAAAGCAGCCTCTTCTTTTTGAGCTTCTTTATTCCCCGTTCTGGCAGCGCGTTTTACTTTTTCAAGTTTTTTATCTACTGTCTCTAAATCTTTCAATTGAAGTTCAATATCTATTGTTTCTTTATCGCGAATGGGGTTTACATTACCATCGACGTGAACTATATTATCGTCATCAAAACAACGCAATACGTGAAGAATAGCATCTGTTTCACGGATATTACTCAAAAATTGATTGCCTAAACCTTCGCCTTTACTCGCGCCTTTTACAAGACCAGCAATATCAACAATTTCAACTGTGGCGGGAAGTACGCGTTCTGGTTTTACTAATTCTTCTAATTTTAATAAACGCTTATCCGGAACATTTACTACCCCAATATTTGGTTCAATTGTACAGAACGGAAAATTTGCACTCTGTGCCTTTGCATTCGATAAACAATTAAATAGAGTGGATTTTCCAACATTTGGCAATCCTACGATACCTGCTTTCATATTTATGATTTATAATCCTTGTTAAATTTAAAATGACTTGGGACAGGATGACATAATACGAAGGACCTATTTTTTATTTAAAAAATCAATTTCAAAAAAGAAATTAATCTTAAAACCTTCGTTTTATCGTCCTATGCCTTAAATATTTTCATCTTTTTATCTAGTAATATTTTAAAAGGGTGCAAATATACATCTTCAAACTAGAATTTCGGTATTTGCTTTAAAATGCTTTTCATAAAAAGTTTAGGGTTTTTTTCACTAAAAATTGACAATAACTTAACGATTGTCGCACTATGTTTACCGTATAAACCTTAATAACCAATATTATGAAACGTATTATAATGTGTATTGCTATTGCATTAATAGCCATTACTACAACAAACGCTCAGGAAAACAAAACTGTAAAAGAAGAAGCTACTGTAAAACGCGTAATTACAAAAGAAGGCAGCGATGTAAAAATAAAGGAAGTAAAAAAAACCGATACCGAAAGCGGTACCGTTATCGTGAAAGACAACAATCAAACCAACCAAGAATTTAGAGAGGCGATTAAAAAAAAATCTGACGAAAAAGTACTGGTAAACGAAGTGAATATTGACCAAAACAATGAAGCCATGATCGCTGCAAAGAAAGCTAAAACACAAGCTCAACTTGAAGCCTCCAAAAGAGAACAAGCCGAATTGGCCGCAGAAAGAAAAGCAAAATACGAGGCAAAGCAAGCCCAAATGCAAAAAGAACTGGCTGAAAGAAAAGCCCAATTAGAATCGCGACCAAAAGGGATGTCTAAACTAAAGAAAGACTAATAAAATTAATAGCTTGCAAAAATCCATCTCAGTTAATCGAGATGGATTTTTTTATAAAGACTAATTTAAGATGTTGATTTAATGGAAATTAAAAAAACCACCTCAATTTTAAGATATTTTATTAAAAAAGCAATTTATACGCAATATTTTAAGAATTAGTTACCATTTAATATTTCATTTTAACTATTACAAAGAATATCTTTGTTTTAACAAAAATGAAGATCAACTATTAAAAATCTATAAGATGAAAAAGACACTTTTAATTATTGCATTAGCAGCTTTTACAGCTGGTTTTGCACAAGAAAATAAAAATAAGAAAACCGAAACTGTGGTAACCAAAACCGCTGTTACTAGTGAAAAAGGTACCGATGTTTCAACAAAAGCAGTTACTAAAACGAAAAAGCAAGTACTTCAGTTAGACGATAGCGATGCTAACCAAACCAACCAAAGTGTGGTTATGAAACCCGCAAAGGTAAATACCGAAGTTAGCTACGGGTACGACGGCAACCGTTTTCAGTTTTTAAACCAAAAGGATAAAGATGGTTATAGATTAATGACTGTAAAAGACAATGCTTCAAATGAAGAATACGCGATTATAAAACCAACCTCGCAAAATGGCTATTATATAATGTCTAGAGATGGAAATTCTTCTTTTGGATATTTTAATGAAAATGGAAATTTTGTAGTAGAACGTTACGATTCTCAAAAAGGCGAAATTGTAACCGATGTATATAAATTACATATATCGAGTGATAGCGCCATTAAAAAATAGTCCATTAATTTAAATTCTCCCCATAATAGAAAATCGCCTCTTAAAACTTATGTTTAAGAGGCGATTTTTGATTTTAAGAATTAAGAAACCCTTACTCTTTGTGCATAAATGCTTGCTTAGCCAGTAATTCCTCATCGGTTTCTACGTTGTCTTCATCTGGCACGCAGCAGTCCACAGGACAAACGGCGGCACATTGCGGCTCATCGTGAAAACCTTTACATTCGGTACATTTATCTGCTACTATAAAATATATTTCGTCACTTATTGGTTCTTGAGCTTCGTTTGCATCTACTTGTTTTCCATTCGGAAGGACTACATTGCCTTCCAAATCGGTGCCATCGGCATAACGCCAATCATCGGCACCTTCATATATTGCGGTATTTGGGCATTCAGGCTCGCAAGCACCGCAGTTTATACATTCATCTGTTATTATAATTGCCATGGTATTTACTTTTTCTAACTTTGCACAAATTTAATGCCTATTAAGGGTAACTCCAAAGGAAGTATGCAAATAAAGGACAGAATTAACGCTTTTATCAATTTAGGGAAATTTCTAAGCGAAATTGATACAGAATCCAATCCAATTTTGAATAAAGCCGAAGCAGAAAATGGCTGGTTCACGCAGGATAATATAAACTTTGCACTCAACAGCTGGGCAAAAGCGCTTTCCGAAGAAAATATTAAACAATGGCTTTCAAATTATAATTTAGAAACCACTGCACAGCGATCAAAAATCGTCGCAATTATTATGGCCGGAAATGTGCCTTTGGTTGGTTTTCACGATTTTCTATCGGTACTTATAACGGGCAACAAAGCGTTGGTAAAATTATCTTCAAACGATAAAACGTTGCTGCCCTATCTCGCCAACCATTTAATTTCAATTGAACCGAAATTCAAAAATTTAATTGAATTCACCGAAGGAAGACTGCAAAATTTTGATGCCGTCATCGCCACCGGAAGTAACAACACGGCGCGCTATTTTGATTATTACTTTGGAAAATACCCGAATATTATTCGCAAAAACCGAAATTCAGTTGCAGTTTTAACAGGAAATGAAACCGAAGATGAACTCACCAAACTCGCCAACGATATTTTCCGGTATTTTGGACTTGGCTGCCGTAACGTTTCAAAAATTTACATTCCCGAAAACTACAATTTTGAAGCGTTTTTTAAAGCTATGTTCAGCTGGAAAGAAATAATTAATAATAATAAATACATTAATAATTACGATTACAACAAAGCTGTTTATTTAATGGACAGCTTTCCGTTATTAGACAACGAATTTATGTTATTGAAAGAAGACAATGGCTTCTCCTCGCCTATTTCGGTGGTTTTTTATGAAAAATATACTTCGTTGGAAAGTCTGAAAAAGAATTTGAAAGAAAGTGAATTGCATATTCAATGCATCGTTTCAAAAGCAGGTATTCCTAATGAAGTTCCCTTCGGAAAAGCGCAAAATCCAGAACTTTGGGATTATGCCGATGGTGTAGATACCGTTGATTTTCTGTTGAAACTTCCTTGATAAAAAAAATATAATTTCCTACTTTTTAGCGGCATTATTTACATCTTTGTACTATAAATTTCCAAGAAATGAAGAAACATAATTTTAGTGCAGGACCCTGCATTTTGCCGCAATCGGTATTGCAAAAATCTGCCGAAGCCGTATTAAACTTCAACAATCTAAACCTTTCATTAATTGAAATTTCACACCGAAGTAAAGATTTTGTTGAGGTTATGGAGACCGCACAAAGTTTAGCATTAGTACACTTGCAACTTCAAAATAAAGGGTACAAAGCGCTATTTTTACAAGGAGGCGCAAGTATGCAGTTTTTAATGACTGCTTACAATCTTTTAGAAAAGAAAGCGGCATATTTAAATACGGGAACTTGGAGCGAAAAGGCAATTAAAGAAGCAAAAATGCTGGGGGAAGTAATTGAGGTAGCTTCTTCTAAAAGTGAAAACTTCAACTTTATTCCTAAAAATTACAACATCCCAAAAGATGCCGATTACTTTCACTGTACCAGCAATAATACAATTTACGGAACACAGATGCAGGATTTCCCTAAAACTGAAATTCCGCTAGTTTGCGACATGAGCAGCGATATTTTTTCACGTCAGCTTGATTTTTCAAAATTTGGTTTAATATATGCGGGAGCACAAAAAAATATGGGTCCAGCAGGAACAACGCTCGTCGTTATAAAAGAAGAAATTCTCGGTAAAGTTTCACGCGCCATCCCATCTATGCTCAATTATAAAGTACATCTTGACAAAGATAGTATGTTTAACACTCCTCCCGTCTTTTCGGTGTATGTTTCTATGTTAACAATGCAGTGGCTGAAAGACTCGGGCGGTATTTCGGCAATTGAAAAGGTGAACAACGAAAAGGCAGCACTTCTTTATTCTGAGATAGATAGGAACGCACTTTTTGAAGGTTTTGTTTCAAAAAAAGAAGATCGCTCAAAAATGAATGCCACTTTTAATTTAAAGAATGACGGCTTAAAAGCAACTTTTGACGATCACTTAAAACAAGCCGGAATCAATGGTATAAATGGCCATCGCAGTATTGGTGGGTATCGTGCTTCTATGTACAATGCTTTGCCTTTAGAAAGTGTGCAGGTATTGGTAGATGTAATGCAAACAGTAGAAAAAGGCGCATAAAAGCAACCTAATTTTCGATGGCGAAATAGTGAATAACGCTTACAATCGTCGCAACAATTTAAAATAATTATAGGCAACAAAAAATATGAAAGTATTAGCAAATGACGGAATTTCAAAAAGCGGAAAAGATGCACTTACGGCTGCAGGTTTTGAAGTATTGACGGTTCACGTAGCACAGGAACAACTTCAAAATTATATAAACGAACATCAAGTAGATGTAGTTTTAGTGCGAAGCGCCACACAAGTTCGAAAAAATATTATCGATAATTGTCCGTCGTTAAAAATCATTGGTCGCGGCGGCGTTGGCATGGACAATATAGATGTAGATTATGCATTGGAAAACGGCATAAATGTTATAAATACACCAGCAGCTTCGTCAGAATCTGTAGCCGAATTAGTTTTTGCGCATTTGTTTGGTGGCGTGCGTTTTCTGCACGATTCAAACCGAAACATGCCCCTAGATGGCGATACAAAATTTAAAGAATTAAAGAAGAGTTATGCCGCCGGCCGTGAGTTGCGTGGAAAAACTTTGGGAATTATTGGGTTTGGCCGAATTGGGCGCCAAGTAGCAAAAATTGCCCTTGGTTGCGGTATGAAAGTAATTGCAAGCGATCACCAAGTGGGAGAAGCCGATATAACCCTCACCTTTTACGATGGACAAGAAGTAACGTTAAAAATAAAAACCGCACCCATTGATAAACTTATTAAAAAAAGTGATTTTATAAGCTTACACGTGCCTTCGCAAACAGGGTATTTAATTGGAAAGGAGGAAATTGAAAAAATGAAAGATGGCGTAGGAATCGTTAATACAGCTCGGGGCGGAATTTTAAATGAAGTTGCACTTATTGATGCCATTGAAACTGGCAAGGTTTCATTCGCCGCACTCGATGTTTTTGAAAATGAACCTAGCCCAGCTATAAAAGTTTTAATGAATGATGCTATTTCTTTAACCCCACATATTGGCGCAGCAACAACCGAAGCACAAGACCGAATAGGAATCGAACTTGCAGAGCAAATAATTAGTTTACTGAAAAAAGCTTAATTATTTTTTTTACCTTGTCAGCTAATAAATTAATTCACAATATATTATGCCATCAATTTTAGATTTTCTTAGTAGTGATGCAGGCAAACAACTTGTTGGTGCTGCTAGTGCAAAAACTGGTCAATCGCCCGAAAAAACCGCAAATGTTTTAAGCATGGCTTTACCGGTTATTTTAGGAGCAATGCAAAAAAACGCCGCTACACCTCAAGGCGCTCAAAGCTTAAACGCAGCCCTCGAAAACAATCGACACGACGGTTCCATTTTAAACCAATTGAGCGATTTATTGGCAAGCAAAAGTGCCGATAGTAATTTAATGCATGATGGCGCTGGTATTTTAAACCATGTTCTCGGTGGCAATCAACAAAAGGTGCAGCAGGGTATTAGTAAAATAAGCGGTGTAGATGCAAACTCAGTAGCCAAAATAATTCAAATGGCAGCTCCTATAATTATGGGTATCTTGGGAAGCCAAAAAAGAAAAGACAATGTAGATGAAAATGGGCTCGGTGATCTTTTAGGTTCAGTAATGGGTAAAAACACCAATCACGACAAATCGCTACTCACAACACTATTAGATGCTGATGGCGACGGAAGCGTTGTTGACGATATTGCCGGAATGGTGCTTGGTGGTAAAAAGAAAAAAGGCGGAATTGGGGGTATGCTCGGCGGACTTTTCGGAAAATAAAACTATCATTTTGTCATAAATAAATTGTACCGCCACTTATATTCAGAGGCGGTTTTTTTTAAATGATTATTAAATGCGGTGCGCTTCATATAACATTCCTTAACTTTGCAAAAATTCGTTTAGATTGAAAATTGCTGGAAACAGCTTTAAATCTTAAAAATTTAAAATAGATGAAACACTTCTTAATTATAGCAGTTCTGTCCATCACAATTTTTAGTTGTGGTACAGGAACAAAAACCATAAGTAACAATACTTCGTCTGAAATTGCTAATTCTGACACCATTCGAATAGCAAACGACAGTTTAGAATACGAAATAATAATAGTTGAACCAGGTTTTGATTCGTGGCTTATTTCGCAGCCACCTCGCGGGTTTTATGGACAAGCGAAATTAGAATCGAAAAACAGACAATTTGTAACCGAATACAATTCGCGTGTTTTAAACCCAACACAGTATTCTCGTAATCTATATTCTGAAAAAATAAACTATGATCCAGCAGTAGATTATGGCTACGAAGTAAACTATCTATTGTATAACTACTTTATGTATTTTCAGGAAAAATACAATCAAAGGTTTATTGGAGGACGAAATTGAAAAAACTTAAAGAACGTTGGAAAATAGAAACCAACGGCCAACTTTTTATAATATTTCTGGTTTTCGCAATAACCGGAAGTTCAGCAGCAAAACTCGGGGCTCCCGTCTCAGAATTTTTAGAAGTTAAAAAAGAAATGGGATGGTACATTTATTGGCCATTCCGTATTTTAATTATCTTCCCAATTTATCAAGTACTTCTCGTTTTTTTTGGTTGGGTATTTGGCGAATTCAAATTTTTTTGGAACTTTGAAAAGAAAATGCTGCGCAGTATGGGCTTGGGCTTTTTATTTAAAAAATGAAGATTTTAAAAAAGGAAATATTGCAAATTTTAGCAGCAACCATTTTTTCGGTTGCACTACTGCTGCCTACTGCTGTAAATTTTGCGCACACTTTTGACGGCCACGAACACAAAGCCTGTACAGATCTTTCTACCCACCTGCACGAAAAGCAACTAGATTGCTCTATTTGCGATTTTCACTTTTCAATATTTAATTTTACACCACAACAGCTTCCTGAATTTGTGGTTTTCCACATTTTTAAAAGCGAAGAAACTGAATATTTCCTTTCTGAATTCAGTTTAAACACAACACATTATTTCCTACGAGGGCCACCGTCATTTTCTTGATTTTAAGCAGTTTACTTTAAATTAAAAATAATTTTTCAAAATCGAGAAAGCATGAAAAACTCATTATGCTTGCTTGCGGTATTTATTGTATCTATGGCAGCAAGTTCACAAAATTCCTTAACGGGTACTATTATTTCAAAAAACACAAACCAATCAGTTTCCGCGACCATCTACCTACCGCAACTTGAAAAGGGAACAGTTGCAGACTTTGACGGCAAATATAACATACAGAACATTCCAGACGGAAGTTACAATGTTGTATTCTCTTCATTGGGTTTTGCTACAGTTTCTAAAAAGCTATATTTTTCAAACAACGCTAGCGTAACCCAAAACATTCAATTACAAGAAAGTGCAGTAGAAATGGAAGCCGTAATAATTTCAACTCCTTTTCACCAGCTGCAAAGTGACAACGTGATGAAAGTAGAGCGGGTTTCTACCGAAGAGTTGAACGCCTCAGGAGCGGTAACACTGGCCGAAGGCATTAACAACATTGCAGGAGTGAATGTAATTAGCACCGGAACTGGCATTGGCAAGCCCGTTATCCGCGGCCTAAGTTCTAATCGTGTAGTGACTTATGCGCAGGGAGTTCGTTTAGAAAATCAACAATTTGGCGACGAACACGGACTGGGAATTAACGAAGCCGGAATTGAAAGTGTGGAGGTTATAAAAGGTCCCGCATCGCTGCTCTATGGAAGTGATGCGCTTGGCGGCGTACTTTATTTAAATCCGGAAAAATTTGCACTTTCTAACGAAACTAACGTCGATTTAAGCAGTACTTATTTTACAAATACATTGGGAACTGCAACAAATTTGGGGATTAAAACTTCGGGTGAAAAGTTGAAGTTTTTAGCACGTGGCTCCTACTCTAGCTTTAGCGATTACCAATCGGGAGCTACTTACCGGGTTACCAATTCGCGTTTTAATGAAAAGGATTTTAAAGCAGGGGTGCAATATTCGGGCGTCAAATTTAAATCGACCCTTCGTTATAATTACAACCGTTCCAACATTGGTATTCCCGAAGAAATTGGAGAGCAAACACGTTCAAAAGAATTGGAACTTCCTTTTCAGGAAATTGACAACCACATTTTAAGTTTCGACAATACATTGTTTTTCAACAAATCTAGTTTAGATGTAAAAGTCGGATATATTTTTAACGATCGACGCGAGTTTGAAGAAGAAGCAAACCTTGCGGCACTTCGGCTTAAATTGAATACTTTAAATTACGACGTAAAATATCACCTCCCACAAATTGGTAATTTTGAAACTATTGTTGGATTGCAGGGAATGTTTCAAAACAATAAAAATGAAGGTGAAGAAATATTAATCCCCGATGCCAAAACCACCGATATTGGGCTTTTAGCAACTTCGCACTACCATTTAGAAAAAGTTGATTTGCAAGCCGGAATTCGTTTCGATTCACGAAAAATTGAAAGTGAAGCGGCACGCAATTCTCTGGATGAAAATTTTATTCCAGCATTCAATAAAACCTTTACAAGTTTTACAGCGGCTTTAGGAGCAAAACTAGATTTGATTGATAATTTTTCGGCCCGTGTAAATCTGGCGAGTGGTTTCCGAGCGCCAAACTTGGCAGAGATAACATCTAACGGCGTTCACGAAGGCACAAATAGATACGAACGCGGCAATGCCAATCTTACAAACGAACATAACTTCCAGACCGATGTTGCTTTGGAATACAGAAACGAACACATTGAATTTTTTGCAAACGGTTTTTACAATGCTGTTAACGATTATATATTTCTGTCGCCAACCAATGAAACAATTGACGACACACCAGTATATGATTATTTACAGAATAATGCCGCGCTTTATGGCGGCGAATTAGGCTTTCATCTTCATCCACACCCTTTAGATTGGTTGCATTTGGAGAGCAGTTTTGAAACCGTAACTGGCAAGTTAAGCAATGATGCATTTTTACCATTAATTCCAGCAAATTCAGTTCGGAATACATTTCGTGTAGAATTTGAAGATGGAAAAGCTCGCAAAAAAAGCTCGGCCTTTATTACCCTTGAAAACACTTTCGACCAAAAAAACGTCAGCAATTTTGAAACGAGAACTGCAGGGTATTCATTATTAAGTGCAGGGATAGAAAGCAGCTTCAAACTTCAAAAAGTTTTATTGAAAATAGGTGTCAATGGAACAAACTTAACCGATAAACAATATGTTTCGCATTTATCGCGATTTAAACCCGATGGTATTTTCAATATTGGAAGAAGTATAAATGTAAACTTGAAACTAGAAATCTAAAAAAAGCCCCAATCGGGGCTTTTTTTATTCGTTCACTCGTATTTTAATAGCTCGTTGCGTTGGCTGTTTTTTCCAAACAAAAGTGTAAAGCCACATTAGTGTAAATGTTGGAATTATATCGGTTATAGGAAGTATTTCTTCGAGAAACACAATTACCGAAGCTACTTTTCCTTCGGTGCCTTTATACATTTCAGTCATTTTTTTTGCTGCAATTGGCGCCCAAATTAAATCTAAAAACGGTCCAATTACGGGAATAGCCATCGTTGCCATTCCTATTAAATCGAAAACAATTCCTTTTCGTAGTAATTTATATTTTTCGTTATTCATTCTTTTACGGTGTTATTTCGCGAATACAATTGCAAAAAACATTCCAAAAACCTAAGACAAATCGTGACTTATTAATTTTAAAAATTCGCTTCGTGTTTCAATGGCTTCAAACTGTCCGCGGAAACCAGAAGTTGTAGTAACGCTGTTCTGTTTTTGTACACCGCGCATCATCATGCACATATGCGAAGCTTCAATAACTACGGCTACTCCCTTCGGTTTTAAAGTATTGTTTATACATTCCAAAATATCGTGCGTAAGTCGTTCCTGTACCTGCAATCTACGTGCAAAAACATCTACCACTCGCGGTATTTTACTAAGCCCAACAATATACCCGTCTGGAATGTAAGCAATATGTGCTTTGCCAAAAAAGGGCAAAATGTGATGCTCGCACAGAGAGTATAATTCAATGTCTTTTATTACAACCATATCGTGATACGATTCAGCGAACATCGCCGATTTTAAAATTTCGGCAGGATCCTGACAGTTTCCCGAGGTTAAAAACTGGATTGCCTTTGCGGCTCTTTCGGGCGTTTTTAATATTCCTTCCCGAGAAACATCTTCTCCTACTTTATCCAAAATATCATTGTAGTTTTTAACTAAACTATCGGTAACTGGCTGATTGTACTCCTCAAAATATTTATATGACGACATAGATTTTTGTTTAAAAATTGCAATTCAAAAATAGACACATAAGTTTGAATAAAAACAATATAGCCCATCAGATTGCATGATAGCACTATAAATAGTACTTTCACGCTTTAAATTTTTACTATGATTGAGGCCCAAAATATTCATAAATACTACGACAATCTTCACGTATTAAAAGGCGTAGATCTTCATATTAAAAAAAGTGAAATTGTATCTATAGTTGGAGCCTCGGGTGCAGGAAAAACCACGTTATTGCAAATTTTGGGAACCCTCGATGCTTTTGATCCTTTAAAAAGCAAATTGGTTATAAACGGTATAAATATCGGTACCCTTTCGGGGAAAAAATTAGCGCAATTTAGAAATGAAAACTTGGGGTTTATTTTTCAGTTTCATCAGTTACTGCCCGAATTTACGGCGCTTGAAAACGTTTGCATTCCAGCTTTTATAAAAAACACGCCCAAAGCCGAAGCAACCAAAAGAGCCAAGGAGTTACTCGCTTTTTTAGGACTTTCGCACAGAGAAAACCACAAACCAAACGAACTTTCAGGTGGCGAACAACAACGCGTTGCCGTAGCACGTGCACTAATTAATAATCCGGCAATAATTCTTGCCGATGAACCCAGCGGAAATCTCGATACTGAAAGCGCCGAAAACCTACACAACCTATTCTTTAAACTACGTGACGAGTTTGGGCAAACCTTTGTAATTGTTACGCATAATGAAGAACTTGCAGATATGGCCGATAGAAAGTTGGTTATGCAGGATGGAGTAATTGTCAAGTAGAAAAACTGTTTACGGCAGGCAATTTTTTCGGAAAATATTTATAATGAACAGTAGCCAATTAAAAGAATTTCTGGACCAAAAAGTTAGCGTTTACAACAATCCAAACTTTATTGAATCCGATCCAATTCAAATTCCGCATTTATTTTCCCTGAAGGAAGATATTGAAATCGCTGGTTTTTTAATCGCTACTATAGCTTGGGGAAATAGGAAAAGCATCATAAACAACGGACATAGATTGATGGAAATGCTAGGGAATTCACCCTATGATTTTGTGATGAATTTTTCTGAAAATGAAGCAGACTCCCTTTCAAGTTTCGTGCATCGTACATTTAACGATACCGACCTCGTTTATTTTTTAAAATCACTTCAAAATATCTATAAAAATCACGGCGGACTAGAACGTTTATTCGAAAAAAATGCTGAAAAAAATTCGATGCAGCCCGCAATTCATCATTTCAAAAAAACGTTCTTTGAACTGCCTCACCCCGCCAGAACACAGAAACACATTAGCGATCCATTAAAAAATTCGGCGGCAAAACGTATAAATATGTTCCTGCGGTGGATGGTTCGCAACGATAATGCCGGAGTAGATTTTGGTATTTGGAAAAGCATTTCACCTTCGCAACTCTCCTGTCCGCTAGATGTGCACAGTGGCAATGTAGCGCGAAAAATAAATCTTTTAAAAAGAAAACAAAATGATGCCAAAGCTTTGTTTGAATTAGACAATGCCTTGCGAAAAATGGATCCGGCAGACCCAGTAAAATATGATTTTGCATTATTCGGATTAGGCGTTTTTGAAAGTTTTTAAATTATTGTCAATGAAATGAACGTTATTGTGTAAAATTATAATCCATTTCACATAAATATTATATGTTTAACATTTCAACCGAAAATGTTGTACATTTACCGCTAAACCCTGAAAAAATAGCTCTTTCCGATTATAATTTAATAGATTACAACATTGATTAAACCAAAATTTCCCGTTGACGAGCAGGAACGATTAGCTGCGCTTCATTCATATCACTTACTGGATACCTTACCAGAAAAGGATTTTGACAATATTACCGCTTTAACGGCGAATATTTGTGATGTTCCAATATCTTTGGTTACGCTGCTCGATGCCGACCGTAATTTTTTAAAATCTCACTATGGACTTTCGTTTAATGAGTCGCCACGAGATACTTCCTTTTGCGGTCACGCAATTTTGGAAGAAAGCAGTATTTTTATTGTAGAAGACGCACGAAAAGATCCGCGTTTTAAAGACAATCCGCTGGTTACTGAAATGAATTCCATTTTTTATGCCGGCGTTCGTTTGGTAAATTCTGAAGGATATCCGCTAGGCACACTTTGTGTTTTTGACACCAAACCACGTACCCTAACTACCTCTCAAAAAAAGGCGTTAATTGCTATGGCTTATCAAGTTGTAAACTTGTTTGAAGCCAGAAAACACAATAGAATATTACTCAACGTTCAAGCAGAATTAAAAGAGCGCAACGAAGAACTTAAAACCTTTGCAGGTGTGGTGTCGCACGACATGAAAATGCCGCTGGCAAATATGATTATTACTTCAGATATGCTGCGCAGCAAATACGGAAAACTTTTAGACAATCAAGGGAAAGAATATTTAGATTATATAAAACAATCTTCGTTTACATTAAGTGAATATATAACGGGGCTTTTAGAGCATTATGAAACCAATAAAACCGCCGCGTTGCGCAGTGAAGTTTTTGATAGTCAAGATTTAATAGAAGAAATAATAGAACTATTAAATATAAATATAGACTGCGAAATAAATCTTCCCGAGGAGAATATTGAAATGCAAGCAAATAAAGTTGCCCTCGAGCAAATTTTACTCAATCTCGTAGGAAATAGTCTAAAATACAACGACAAAGAAAAGATTAAAATAGACATTGATTGTAGCGAAAAACAGGAAATGTATTATTTTACAATTACCGATAACGGCATGGGAATCCACAATGAACAGCTTTCTCAAATTTTCAATCTTTTTGCTACTAGTAACACCTTAGATAGGTACGGAAAAAAAGGAAATGGTATAGGGCTCTCCACTGTAAAAAAGTTAGTAAATAGACTTGGGGGCAAAATAGAAGTAACTTCAACTTTAGGGGAAGGTACTACTGTAAAATTTAGTGTTAAAAAATTAAATTAAAAAATTATATTAAAAATCTCAGCGGCTGCCATTTAATGATTAAACTTACATAAACCACGATTTTCTTTGTATGATTTCTCCTGAATATCCCAAGAACGAAGCAGCACGTATTGCCGAGTTAAAAAAATATGATTTACTCGATACGCTTTCCGAGAACGATTTTGATAATATAACAAGCCTTATCGCTGCAATCTGCGAGGTGCCAATTTCATTAATTACTCTTTTAGATTCCAAACGCAATTATTTTAAATCACATTTCGGATTGGATTTTAATCAATCGCCTCGCAATATTTCATTCTGCGGCCATGCTATTATGGAAGATTCAGAAATTTTTATCGTTGAAGATGCTACCAAAGACGATCGATTTTACGATAATCCGCTGGTTTTGGACGAAAAAATCAGGTTTTATGCAGGCGTTCCCCTTGTAAACCAAAACGGTTTTAAACTGGGTACTCTATGCATTTTCGACTATAAGCCAAGACAATTAACTAAAATTCAAATTACATCTTTAAAATCTTTAGGAAAACAAACGATCAACCTTTTTGAACTTCGTTTAAAAAACAAAAAGCTGATAGAATATCAACAAGAATTGCAGTCAAGAAACGAAAGGCTCACCAGCTTTGCCCACGTAGTATCACACGATTTAAAATCGCCGTTGGCCAATATTATTTCGCTTACCCGATTGCTAAACGATGAAAAAAATCAAAACCTCTCTGAAGATTCAGAATTGTACCTAAAATATATAGAAGAGTCATCATTAACACTTAAAAATTACATCAACGGTATTTTAAATTTTTACAAAGCAGATGTCTTACTCGAAGCACAAAAAGAAGACATTGTACTTGCCACATTTTTTGAAGATATAAAAGAAATTTTTAAAACTGAGGAAACAGAATTTAGCTTTCCAAAAGAGGGAGTCTTAAAAAATGTAAACAAAGTAGCCCTAACCCAGATTTTCTTGAATTTAATTGATAACAGTTTAAAATACAATTTAAATGAAAAGCGTTTGGTTTCGGTATCTTATATTGAAGAACCGAATTTTCACAAATTCGCTATAAAAGACAACGGAATGGGGATTGATCTTGGCGTGCAGGAAGAGATTTTTAGTCTTTTTAAGACCAACGGCATTAAAGACCGCAATGGAAAGGAAGGAACCGGCATTGGTTTAGCTACGGTAAAAAGCTTAGTTTCAAAGCTTGGCGGAACAATTTCATTAGAATCTAAACTAGATTGCGGGAGTACCTTCACCTTTACCATACAGAAATAGCAATAATTACATTGCATTTTTTATCTTTGGGCAATATTTATAGGAATGCAGTTCAAACACCCAGAAATTCTTTACGCCCTTTTCCTACTGCTCATACCCATATTTATTCATCTTTTTCAACTTCGGCGTTTCCAAAAAGTAGATTTCACCAATGTTGCGTTTCTTAAAAAAGTAACCATTCAAACGCGGAAAAGTTCGCAACTTAAAAAATGGCTCACTTTATTAATGCGTTTGCTGGCTATGGCTTGTATAATTATAGCTTTCGCACAACCTTTTACCGCTGCAAAAAATGCATTAACAACTCAAAAAGAAACCGTTGTTTATATAGACAATTCTTTCAGCATGCAAGCTAAAGGTGCCAAGGGTGCCATCCTGGAGCGGGCTTTGCAGGATTTATTTGATAAAGTTAGCGGCACCGAAAAAATAAGCTGGTTTACAAACAATGCTGAAAGCAAAAGCGTTTCCGCACAAGATTTTAAAGGCGAAGTGCTCTCCATTGAATATTCTCAAAATCAACTAACACCGAATCAAGTTCTGTTGAAAGCCAATCAGCTTTTTTCAAATGAAAAAGGAACTGTAAAACGATTGGTTTATTTATCAGATTTTCAGCAGAAAGAGGCCTTCCCTCCTATTCCCGAAGATTTAATTGTAGATGCAGTGCAGTTAAAACCCGTGAAAGCCTCAAACGTGGGAATTGACAGTGTGTTTATTGCTTCTAAAAATGCTTCTATCACACAACTTAAAGTGAAGGTTTCTGCTCCGCAGCAAGCACAAAATAGCAGCGAAATTACCGAAGCACCAATTTCACTTTTTAACAACGAAAAATTAGTTGCGAAAACTGCAGTAAACTTTTCCGAAAACACCAGCGGCACAGTTACTTTTGATATTGACAATGCCGAAGAATTTATAGGAAAACTAGAGCTTAGCGATCCAAATCTTACCTTCGATAATACTTTGTTTTTTAGCATCAACAAACCTGGAAAAATAAAGGTTTTGGCTATAAACGAAGCAGACGGGAACTTTTTGCAGCGTCTTTTTGAAAAGGAAGAATTCCAATTTACCCAGCAAACTTTTAAAACGCTGAATTATAACGGAATTCCCGATCAAAATTTTATCGTACTCAATGAGTTAACTGAAATTCCAGCCTCGCTTACAACCGCGCTCAAATCTTTTAGTGACGAAGGCGGCAGTATTTTGGTTATTCCGTCATCGCAGGCAAATTTAAACAGTTATAACAACTTCCTTTTAACGATGGCTTTGGGAACTATTTCCGAAGAAAAAACCCAAGAAAAGAAGATTACAAAAATTGTTTTCTCGCATCCGCTGTTTAAAGATGTTTTTGAAAAAGAAGTCGCAAATTTTCAATATCCAAAGGTTCATTCGTTTTACAATCTTTCATCAAATGCCACTCCCGCAATTGGCTTTGAAGACAACCAGCCGTTTTTAGTTCAGAATAACAAAAATTATTTGTTTACCGCAGCGATTAATAACGAAAACTCAAATTTTCAAAATTCGCCTTTAGTGGTGCCCACAATTTACAATATGGCATTGCAGAGTTTGCCTTTGCCGCGTTTGTATTACACCATTGGCGAACAAAATTCCATCGCAGTACCTGTAAAATTAGGGCCCGACGAAATTTTGACTATAAAAGACAGCACGGTACAATTTATTCCGTTACAGCAATCAAAAGCCAATTATGTGCTTTTAACCACCACTGAATCTCCCAATAAAGCTGGCAATTACGAAATTGTGAAAGATGCCGAACTTTTAGAAAATATAAGTTATAATTACGATCGTAGCGAGAGCAATCTTCAGTATTTAAATCCCGAAGATTGGGAAGGTGCCGAAGTTTACAGTTCGGTGGAAGCACTTTTTGATTCGTTAACCGAAGCGAATGCAATTAACAGTTTTTGGAAATGGTTTGCTATTTTTGCATTGCTCTTTTTAATTTTTGAAATGATTATTCTGCGTTCCAACTTCGCCCAGCGATCAAGTAAAAAGCGTAATATTAATATAACGCCGAATTAGGTAATTGCGCAAAACCAAAATAGGCTATTGAGCGAAGTCGAAATACGGTTATTGAGCGAAGTCGAAATACGGTTATTGAGCGAAGTCGAAATACGGTTATTGAGCATTCTAAGTTAAAAACAAATTTTTAATTGGATAATTTTACAAAAGGCTCCTCCCTTTTAGCAATTGCAAAAATTCTCAATACAAGTTTAT
>NZ_JAIRBA010000099.1 GCF_022008365.1 Aequorivita vitellina | reverse complement strand
TAGCAAACCGACTTCCAAAGTAAAAATCATTGGCAGCCGTTCGCATAATAATAAAGCGACTAAAAACTTCATTACAGAAATTGAAAAACACAATAAGGTTCAAACTATCGTTAAAGGCAGTTCCTTAAAGTTTTGTGCAATAGCTGAAGGCAGCGCACACATTTACCCCAGATTTGCTCCCACAATGGAGTGGGACACCGCCGCAGGCCATGCCATCTGTAAAGCAGTAGGCCTAGAGCCAATAAACCAATCCACCAACACCCCCTTAAAATACAACAAACCCAACCTCCAAAACCCCCACTTTATCCTCGTCTTGATTGCTACTGTGATCACTATATTTAACAACCGCTAAAACTTTGAGTATTGAGAAATTGTCCTACGTCTTACGTCCTACCGTCCTACGTCAAGAATCTAGCGTCTAGCATCTAGACTCTAGACTCTAGTATCTCAAATCATCCTGTAACAGCCCTCCACGATCCTCCTTCAAAAGCCTGTCGCGAATTTACTTGGGGATGGGGGAGAAGAGTAGGCGACTTCGTTTCAACTATCCAAACATCCCCCCCTGCCCCCCCTTCTAAGGGGGGGGGGGAGTAGCGTCTTGATTGCTACTGAGATCATTAAATTTAACAACCGCCAAAACTTTGAGTATTGAGAATTTGTCCTACGTCCTACGTCCTACCGTCCTACGTCAAGAATCTAGCATCTAGACTCTAGATCTTCATCTTCATCTTCATTTCGATTTCGATTTCATTTTCGTTTTCATTTTCGTCCTACGTCCTACGTCCTACCGTCCTACGTCAAGAATCTAGCATCTAGACTCTAGATCTTCATCTTCATTTCGATTTCGATTTCGATTTCGTTTTCATTTTCGTCCTACGTCTAGCATCTAGCATCTAGCATCTAGACTCTAGCCTCTAACATCTCAAATCTCAAATCTCAAATCTCACATCTTCCTCCGCCCCCCCTTCAAAAGCCTGTCCCGAATTTACTTCGGGAGGGGGTGAGTAGCGTCAT
>NZ_JAIRBA010000098.1 GCF_022008365.1 Aequorivita vitellina | reverse complement strand
AAGTAAGCGCCAAATGTGTCGCGCCAGCTGGAAACTGTACATTTTTCATATCAAAATTGGTAATGTGTAACCTTCGGCTTGTAAAATCAAAATCCCCTGAAGCCGCCAAGGTCTCCATAACATTACAATAGGGCGTAAATTGAAAATCCTGCAACAACTGTCTGCCTCTTGGGGTGTCCAGACCAGGGCCAACGCTTCTCTTTCCGCGACTGTTTATTCTATCCTGGTCCTTTATTCTGGTAAACAATTGTACCATCCGCCCGTGCAGCTCCCCATCTTTTCTCACACATAAAAACGGTGCAAGTGCCATTTTAAACGCTTTCTTCGTCTTGCTACACCTTCCAAATTCCGAGGCGTTTTCCATAGTTCGCACCGGCTTTTTCTTCTGGTCTTTATTAAAACCCCCTCCCGCTTTCCGCGCCAAGGACCCAGCATTTTTGGTGTTGTAAAAATTCAAATCTCCAATGGTCCCTTTTAACTTAATTATTCCTACCTGCTTTGCCATAATATAAAGTTTAAATAAAGTAAATATAACACATAATCTACTAAAAGTCAAGTTTATAGTAATTGTATATTATATATATAGTAAGACTATAGTAACTTTATAGTATTTTTACAGTATGTTTATAGTATATAAAATATATAGAAAATATACCCAATACATTATAATTCCATCATAATTCCCTCCACAAAAAGCAGCTATTCTCCTACCACGCCCACGAAGCCTTTTCTTAACATTATAACAACTAAGTGGAATTCTTTTGAAACTCGTATCTCATTCCCAGCTGACGGAAGGGGTAGAGGTTACATCTACTTTCGTCTTCGTCTTCGTCTTCATCTTCGGTTTCGATTTCAATTTGGCTTTCGATTTTTTTTGGTCTCACGTCTAGAGGCTAGAATCTAGCATCTAAAATCTCACGTCTCAAAATCTCACGTCTACTGTCTTTCCACTTTCTTCTTTCCTCTATTTCAGTTCAAAGGAGAGCTCCTTCCCCTTCGCAATATTTTACTTTGAAAGA
>NZ_JAIRBA010000097.1 GCF_022008365.1 Aequorivita vitellina | reverse complement strand
TTCAACACCACAACATAATCATTATGAAGTGATTAAAAAATAAAATATTATATTTGAAGAACTGGACTAGTGCTTTTCATAGGATACGGTGTTGTAGCACGTTTTTTCTTACTAAAATTAATTGAAATAGAAAAGTGAATTTTATAAAACCTTATAACAAGTTATCAACATTAATAGGTTTTTTTAAAAAGGGAATCCACTTCTTTACTCTTAATAAAAAAGAATACTTCTTTAATAAAAGTCAGAATTGTTATTATGTAGATAATTGCTTCGATAAAACAAATTTAATCAATTATTTCTTTTGAATGTCAGAAAGTTAAGAACAGTTATCAACATTAAACTCACAAACTTAATTCAGTTTTTATAACCATAATATTTACATTAATTAGATTTAATATCATCTTCGGTTCCAAATTTTCCGTCAGAGCCAGCAGAAGTGATTAAAAAACCTTGTCCATTTTCCGTAATCTTAAATTCATATTCTCGATTCCAAGCGTCTTTTTTCCAACCTTGTCTTAAAGGACTATTTCCGATTAATTCATTTAGTTCAGTTGGGTATTTTCCTAAATTTTTATTCCAATTTTCCATTCTGTCACTCATTTCCGATATCTCATTTTTCGTTTTTTTAGGAAATACAGATTTTCTTTGATAAGTAAAAAACAGAATAGCACTTAAACTTCCAATGACTAAAACAGAAATAAACATTAATGCACTTGGTTGCATAAAATATTTTTGAATCGGTCTTTTAATTCCGTCTTCTTTTTCCTTTTTAGTTATTCGTTTTTGATGTTTATAATCTTCACGAATTAATCCAAATTCAGCTAAAGTCGAAAGTATTAATTCTATCATTTAGTTCGTTTCTCAAATGTGCTACAACGTGTTTGTATATGGTTTGTTGCGTGTTTTAAGCACCTAATTTAGCAAATAAAAACCGAATAGAAAATCCGCGAGGATTTTCGTAAGTAGGCTAGAACTAGCAATAAATTATAGCATCGATGAAAAAGCAGTGGATCCAGTATCTTTAAAGTTCACCAAAACAATAAGATATGAAAACTGTACCCACTGCCCAACCAAAGT
>NZ_JAIRBA010000096.1 GCF_022008365.1 Aequorivita vitellina | reverse complement strand
ATTACGTGCCCAGGAGATATTACAGTAAATAACGATCCTGGTATTTGTGGCGCTGCAGTAACATGGACTGCTCCAGTGGGAGTAGATAATTGTTCAGGTAGTGTAACAACCTCATCGCACAACCCCGGTGATATCTTTCCTGTTGGGACAACTACGGTTACTTATGTAGTGACAGATGCCAGTGGAAACTCAGCTAACTGTAGCTTCAGTGTAACAGTTAATGACACCGAACCACCAGTGATGACGTGTCCAACAGATTTTGCCGTAAGTAATGATCCCGGACTCTGTAGTGCCGTGGTTACTTATGTCACTCCAACGGCTACAGACAATTGTAGTTCATATGATATAGTTGTAAATGGAAGTTTCGAAACGGGTGATTTTACAGGTTGGGTTGTAGATGATTTTACAACGCCATATATACCTTATTATGTAGGTGCATCTAATGATGGAGATACATTCTTCCCAGCAGCTACTCCTACTGATGGTGGACTCCTTGCGGGAAATAGTTTCGATTCAGCGGGACCCGATACTTCACTTATATATCAAGAAGTTAGTATTCCTGCTGGAATAACGACTGCCGATTTAAGTTGGGATGAAAATATAGATTATGACTTATTCACTTTCTGTGGAGGTTGCTCAGATAGAACCTATCAGGTACAGGTACTCGATGCTACTAATACAGTGCTTCAAGTATTAAAAACTATTGTTTTAACTGCAGGAACTATTGACTCAGATAATATTTGGGTAAGCGAAAATGCAGATCTTTCTGCCTATGCAGGCCAAACCATTCGTATTGGTTTCTGGCAAGACACCCCTGATACATTCTCGGGTCCTGCTAAATTTGCACTTGATAATGTTGTTTTAATGGTAGACGCGCCTTCTACCGTTATCCAAACAGCAGGATTGCCTAGCGGCAGTATCTTCCCATTCGGAACAACAACAAATACCTTTGTTGCAACAGACTTTGCAGGAAACACCTCCACTTGTAGTTTTGATATAACCGTGAACGATACTGAAGCACCAGTAGCAAACTGTGCCGCACCGTTTACGATTCAATTGGATGCAACTGGCAATGCCACTATCACGGTCGCCGACAT
>NZ_JAIRBA010000095.1 GCF_022008365.1 Aequorivita vitellina | reverse complement strand
TACTGGCTGGCAAACAGCCACTGGAAATTGGTTACAAGCAGACAACGGATCTGTTACCGTAACCGTGGAAGTACAGGTTGAAACATTTCCGTTTAAATCGGTAATGGTTAATGTAATCGTGTTTGGACCTACGTCTGCACAGGTAAATGTGGATTTGTCAATTGTCGTGGTTGCGATTCCGCAGTTATCTGTACTGCCATTTTCGATGTCAGCTGCAGTGATAGTGGCATTGCCGGTGGCATCCAATTGAATCGTAAACGGTGCGGCACAGTTTGCTACTGGTGCTACGTTGTCTTCTACGGTTACAACTGTTGTACAAGTTGAAACATTTCCATTTACATCGGTTACTGTTAAGGTAATCGTATTCGGACCTACATCTGCACAGGTGAATGTGGATTTGTCTATTGTCGTGGTTGCGATTCCACAGGCATCGGTGCTTCCAGCATCAATATCTCCAACGGTGATGCTCGCGTTTCCGGTTGCATCCAATTGAATCGTAAACGGTGCAGCACAATTTGCGATTGGTGCTACGTTGTCTTCAACGGTTACCACTGTTGTACAGGTTGAAACATTTCCGTTTACATCGGTTACGGTTAAGGTAATCGTGTTTGGACCTACATCTGCACAGGTGAATGTGGATTTGTCTATTGTGGTTGTTGCGATTCCACAGGCATCAGTGCTTCCTGCGTCAATATCGCCAACAGTGATGCTTGCGTTTCCTGTGGCATCCAATTGAATCGTAAACGGTGCAGCGCAATTTGCTACTGGCGCAACGTTGTCTTCAACGGTTACCACTGTTGTACAGGTTGAAACGTTTCCGTTTACATCGGTTACGGTTAAGGTAATCGTGTTTGGACCTACGTCTGCACAAGTGAATGTTGACTTGTCAATTGTCGTGGTTGCGATACCGCAGGCATCAGTGCTTCCAGCGTCAATATCGCCAACGGTGATGCTGGCATTGCCGGTGGCATCTAATTGAATCGTAAACGGTGCGGCACAATTTGCGATTGGTGCTTCGGTATCATTTATTGTTACATCAAAACTACAAGTTGATTGAAGTCCAGCTCCATCAGTTACGACAAAAGTGTTGGTGGTTGTTCCCACAGG
>NZ_JAIRBA010000094.1 GCF_022008365.1 Aequorivita vitellina | reverse complement strand
TTGGCGCACTGACTTTTCGACTTATAACAGACCTTAAATTTATAAAATTAATTTCGGGTTTTGCACTTTGCCGCTATTGTGTTTATGCCTTGTTGCCCAATGTTTTTCTGCGTTCTGTTCCGCTTCTATTCCGCACTGCTTTTTTATCTTTCACTGTTCATCGCAAACTAAAACCGGCTTTTGCTGATTTTATCTTTCCGATGCCAAAAATGTCGCAGATCCAGTTTTTCCATTCCGTATTTTTATCCGCGCAATTTTTTCCGTTTCCGCTTAAAACACAATCATTTTAAAAAAAATCCGAAAGCTTTTCGGATGGGTTTTCTTTCAAAATATTCTTTAATCAAATATTGGGCAACGTTTAGTATAACCGCAGTTACGGGACTAAATTTAATGTTTT
Source organism: Aequorivita vitellina (assembly GCF_022008365.1). Classification (GTDB taxonomy): domain Bacteria; phylum Bacteroidota; class Bacteroidia; order Flavobacteriales; family Flavobacteriaceae; genus Aequorivita; species Aequorivita vitellina. The sequence goes on along the minus strand of NZ_JAIRBA010000094.1, from coordinate 718 downwards.
TCGGATAAGCACCTACGGTAGCAATTACGCGTGGATTCGGACGCAGTCGAATCCGCCGTAATTGCGGTTATACATTGTTAGCTATCGTTTTTATTTCTCAAATATATTCTACGGTCATTTTCCATTTGAAATATTTCGGACATTAATTTATCCGATGGTTTAGGAAATAACTCACAACCAAAAGGTTTCCATTCTACCTCTTTTGCCTTTGCTTTTTCATTTTTCAGTATTATCAGAGCTTCATTTATTTTGTCATTTTTAAGTAGTGCCCAAAAACCATAAACACGAATATTAGGAAAATTATTTTCGGTCATTTTGATGAAATCTGAAATCTCACCCTTCCGATAAATTTTAATGAAAATTAAATGCTGTTCATTGTCGGCAAACCATCTTTCACTAGACACATAATTTGAAGTGTATTTATCATTAACTTCATAAGTTTCTTTATTCCCAACTGGTTCATCAATAGGTCCGCTAAAATCAGAATCATTTAGGTTTACAGATATTTTAATTAATTCATCGACAAGGCTTTTTATTCTTTTTGAAGAATATTCTTGTCCGAGCGTTGATCCGAAGATTAGTAATGCAAATGATATGAGTATGTTTTTTTTCAAATGGTAGCTAACGTTTCTGCATATGATTAGTGGCCCGATTAAACACGGAATTTAGCAAATAAAAACCAAATAGAAAATCCGATAGGATTTTCGGAAGTAGGCTC
>NZ_JAIRBA010000093.1 GCF_022008365.1 Aequorivita vitellina | reverse complement strand
AGGGCCTTTGAAAGAATAGCAAAGCGGAAACAAAACGGAACAGAACGCAGAAAAACATTGCACAACAAGGCATATAATTAATGGCTAGTTGGAGCCTGCTTCCGAAAATCCTATCGGATTTTCTGTTTGGTTTTTATTTGCTAAATTCCGTGTTTAATCGGGCCACTAATCATATGCAGAAACGTTGCCACCAATGCGATAAAAACCGTAAATCGATTGAAAATTAAGTTAGTAATATTATTTCTCGGAATTATTTGTTCATCGTGTAGCCGAATTACTCCTTCAGGTTTTTGGTTGAACTACAAATCTGAACTTATTACCGAAAAGAAAAATGACCAAGGACCTTGGGGCGGAACTTTATATATAAATTGGTCTGCGGACAAAAACACTGAATTTAATATAAAAAAAATAACAGAACTTGCCTCCCAAAATGGTTGGAAATTGATTGACAGTACGAATTATAATAAAGTGGATTTGATTAATATGTCAGATTTTGGAAAACCGACAATCAATCTTCCTCTCAAGAACTTTACGCCTGAATCCACGGAAGCGAATTTAAAGTCGGAATCGTTTCCTCGTTTTATAGAAACTGATTTCAAACTTTATAGATTTAAAACAAAATGGCTAATTTTTGAACCAGGAACTGATAACTCGACACAAGATAACGGATTTGTATTATTAAGTTCGGACAATAAACGAATGACTGTTTATCAATTATGGGGCGAATAAAAAGCACTGGTGGCAACAATGTATAACCGCAATTACGGCGGATTCGACTGCGTCCGAATCCACTCGGAATCGCTAACGTCAGTGCTTAACCGAAAATTATTAACTTTAATCCCGTAACTGACGGTTATACGAGACCGTTGTGCAATATTGAGCGAGACGCAAATCACGGCGGAAAATTGGCGGAACAGCGTCCGATTTTTTTTGAATTTAGTGTTTAAAAAACAAAAAGCATTTCGGACAAAAATGTTGATCGGACAAAATTACGGAACGGAAAAAAGGGGAGTAGCTGGAATTTTTTGACTTCGGAAAGATAAAACTAGCAAACGCAATTTTGTTTTTCGATGGCCTTTGAAAGAATAACAAAGCGGAAACAAAACGGAACAGAACGCATAAAAAACATTGCAC
>NZ_JAIRBA010000092.1 GCF_022008365.1 Aequorivita vitellina | reverse complement strand
TAGATACAAATATAGGAAATATTTTGGATTTGAAAAGTAATTTTGAATTATTCTAAAAGGTCGTCTTAAATGCACCACAACGTTTATGTATAAGATTAGTTGCGTGTTTAAGCAACTAATTTAGCAAAAATGGAACGAGCCGGAGGAAATTCCGAAGGAATTTCCAAGTAGGCGAGAACCAAGCAATTAATTTTATACGGTGTTGGCTGTAGGCTTTATTCTTTATTCAATTTCATTAATATTAATCGGTCAGGATTTAATTCTAAAATTAGAAATTTATTTCCGAAATCGCCCAAAGAATTAGTCGTAGTCAAAGTCCGATTACTTTGGTCAATTTTCCACGTGCCTATTTTCGGTGTGGTTTCTCCATCGCTCTTATCAGAGTTTTTTGGATATCCAGTTTTAAGTCCTCCGTTCCAGTAAAATATTGTGACAAATTCTTTGTATTCGCTGTTGTATTCCAATCTTTTAGTCAAAATAATTCTACCGTTAGGCTCAATTTTATCGACTTCCCAGACTTCTGAATCATTGCCATATAAGTATCTCACATTAATATTTTCTGCGTTCTGGTTTTGTCCACTAACAAGTCCAAAAGTGAAGAAAGTTAAAATTAATATCAGATTTTTATTATTCATCGATTTTTCAGCTTACAGCCAACGTTTCTGCATATGATTAGTGGCCCGATTAAGCACGGAATTTAGCAAATAAAAACCGAATAGAAAATCCGACAGGATTTTCGGAAGCAGGCGAGAACTAGCCATTAATTATATGCCTTGTTGTGCAATGTTTTTCTGCGTTCTGTTCCGTATTGTTTCCGATTTGCTATTCTTTCAAAGTCCATCGAAAAGCAAAATTGCGCTTGCTGGTTTTATTTTTCCGATGTCAAAAAATTCCAGCTACTCCCCTTTTTTCCGTTCCGTAATTTTGTCCGATCAACATTTTTGTCCGAAATACTTTTTGCTTTTAAACACTAATTTCCAAAAAAAAAAAATCGAACGCTGTTCCGCCAATTTTCCGCTGCGATTTGGGTCTCGTTTAATATTGCACAACGTTTCTGCATATGATTAGTGGCCCGATTAAGCACGGAATTTAGCAAATAAAAACCAAATAGAAAATCCGATAGGATTTTCGGAAGCAGGC
>NZ_JAIRBA010000091.1 GCF_022008365.1 Aequorivita vitellina | reverse complement strand
AACGTTTCTGCATATGATTAGTGGCCCGATTAAGCACGGAATTTAGCAAATAAAAACCAAACAGAAAATCCGATAGGATTTTCGGAAGCAGGCTCAACCTAGCCATTAATTATATGCCTTGTTGTGCAATGTTTTTCTGCGTTCTGTTCCGTTTGTTTCCGCTTTGCTATTCCTCCAAAGTCCATCGAAAAATAAAATTGCGTTTGCTAGTTTTATTTTTCCGATGTCAAAAAATTCCAGCTACTCCCTTTTTTTTCCGCTCCGCATTTTTGTCCGCGCACCGTTTTTGTCCGAATTGCATTTTACTATTTAGACACTAAATTCCAAAAAAAAATCGGACGCTGTTCCGCCAATTTTCCGTTGCGATTTGCGTCTCGCTCAATATTGCACAACGTGTTTGTGTATGGCTTGTTGCGTTGGCAAGAACTAAGTTAATAAAAGAAACCGAACCAGGAGGGAAATCCGCAGGATTTTCCGAGTACACACAGAACCAGCAATTAGTTATACACGGTGTTAGCCACAGTTTTTCTTTTATTCAGTATTATTTCTTTATCCGATTTATTACAAAGAGCAAACCTTAATTTAAAGTCAGAATCAGCGTAATAACTCAATTCGTTTATTCGGTCAGGAATTCCGTTTTCAAATTCGATGATACAAGAAGTTTTATATCCAAGGTCAATAATATTCAAAGGAAGCATTCCGTTCCACATAGTTTGCTTTATTATTGATTTAATTTCAATTCCGCCATTTGGGTCTTTTAAGTCAATTAGAAAATCAAAATTTGCAGGAATTTCAAGTTCAAACATTCCATAACCATTGTAGGTGATTATTTCGTTATCAGATTTTGTCCAATTCAGATATTTTACAATTTCTTTTGTGTTTTTTTCTGCTTTTTCAAACTGATTGATTATTTCTATAGTCGGAAGCATTTCTTTCGGTAGTTTACAGAGAATAGGAACAAACTTATCTTCTACTAAAATCTTGTCGTTTTGCATTCAGTTCAAATTGTGGCTAACGTTTCTGCATATGATTAGTGGCCCGATTGAGCACGAAATTTAGCAAATAAAAACCAAACAGAAAATCCGATAGGATTTTCGGAAGCAGGCTCGAACTAGCCATTAATTATATGCCTTGTTGCCCAATGTTT
>NZ_JAIRBA010000090.1 GCF_022008365.1 Aequorivita vitellina | reverse complement strand
GCCTTGTTGCCCAATGTTTTTCTGCGTTCTGTTCCGCTTCTATTCCGCACTGCTTTTTTTTCTTTCACTGTCCATCGCAAACTAAAACCGGCTTTCGCTGATTTTATCTTTCCGATGCCAAAAATGTCGCAGATCCAGTTTTTTTCCGTTCCGTGTTTTTGTCCGCGCAATTTCTTCCGTTTCCGCTTAAAACACAATCATTTTAAAAACAATCCCAAAGCTTTTCGGATGGTTTTTCTTTCAAAATATTCTTTAATCAAATATTGGGCAACGGTCTCGTATAACCGTCAGTTACGGTTTTAAAGTTAATGATTTTCGGTTAAGCACAGACGTTAGCAATTCCGAGTGGATTCGGACGTAGTCGAATCCGCCGTAATTGCGGTTATACATTGTTGTACACCGTTTTTTATTCTTTGTCAAAGCCATTAAATTCCATTCTTTTCATTGTCGGACAATGATTAACCACAATATCAAATTCAGACACTTTTTCTTTTGGTGTCACGTACCATTCTCCAAAACTATAAGTTAGCAAATAGACATTTTCAAATTCGGTCGGTTTTATGGTCAGTTCAGTTTTTTCAGTTTCCGTTTTTTGCGGAACAGTTCTTAATTCCAATTCGATTTCATTTTCCGTGATTTTCCTTAATTCAGATATCAAGTCAGCATCAGGTTCCAGTTGGTAGAAGAATAGAACTGAACTTTCATTTATTTCAAAAGCGGTTGTATTTCCATCACAAGGTTCGTAAATCACAAATTCATTGTTGAGTTTTTTTAAACTTATCCATTGTCTTGGAAATTTTTCTAGGTCAATTTTTATTGGTTTATGCTTTTTTGCAATTGCTTTTTCGTGGTATGAAATTGCGTCATTATCCATTCGGTTTGGTTTCCAGTTAATCAGGTATTTAAACGTCTCTGAATTCCGAGTTGTGTCGATAAACAGTTGATGTTTCGAAAGGTCAAGATTTTTCGGATTGTTCTTTTCCAAAATCGTGTCCAAATCAACTTTCCACGCGGGAATTTCAGTCGGTTTGTTTTCCGCTTTTTCTGGTTTGGTTTTCTGTTCGCAAGAAGCCAAAATTCCAAATATCAATGCTATGTAGATTGCTTTTCTCAAATGGTGTACAACGTTTCTGCATATGATTAGTGGCCCGATTAAGCACGGAATTTAGCAAATAAAAACCAAATAGAAAATCCGATAGGATTTTCGGAAGCAGGC
>NZ_JAIRBA010000008.1 GCF_022008365.1 Aequorivita vitellina | reverse complement strand
CATCGAGCGATTACTGGTTCAGAGTGGAATACACCGAGAACGACATCCGAAAAGAATTCAAAGGACATTTTACCCTAAAACGATAAATAGAAATTATGAATATTAAACAAATCTCCCTCATCCTACTTTTGTTTTCATCCCTATATGGATTTTCACAAGATGGAATTCCTGTCTACTCAGATTATTTTTCAGACAACCTGTATTTGTTGCACCCTTCTATGGCGGGAGCAGCTACACATAATCAAATACGTTTAACAGCCCGTCAACAGTGGTTTGACCAAAATGAAGCGCCAAACCTGCAAACGTTAAGCTTTAATGCTCGTCTTGGGGATCGATCTGGAGTTGGGGTAATTGTGTATAACGATAAAAACGGATATCACTCCCAAACTGGCGGGTATCTTACCTATGCGCACCATATTATGTTTTCTAGAAGTGAAGCAGATTTAAATCAGCTTTCTTTCGGTTTGAGTGCTGGTTTAACACAATCGCGTTTAGACGAAACGCAATTTGATCTTTCAGATTTCGATCCGGTTATTAGCGGGATTATTCAAAGTACTTCTTATTTTAATGTAGATGTAGGTATGTCTTACAACTTTTTAGATTTTTCCAGCCACTTTACCGTAAAGAATGTCATTTTTCAAAATAGATCTATTTACAGTGAAGAATTTGAATCTAATAACCAACGCAAATACTTACTTTCAGCAGCTTACGCAATTGGGCAATACGGGCAGGACTGGAGCTATGAGCCGTCTTTTCTGTTTCAATGGGCCGAACGCACCGGCGAACAAGCAATTGATATAAATTTTAAAGCGTACAGAACAATGGAGTTTGGGAAATTGTGGGGTGGTTTATCTTATAGAAGAAGTTTGGACGGTGCGGAATTCTTAAACGGACAAGAAGTAAAAGTTCAAAAACTGCAATATGTTACCCCAGTTTTAGGGATAAATTATAATAATTTCATGTTTGCATATACGTATTCGTATCAAGCTGGGAATATAAAATTTGAGAGTGGTGGATTTCATCAAATTACTTTGGGTTACGACTTTTTGGGTGGAAGAAAAGAACCGTATGACTGTAACTGTCCCGCCATTAATTAACACGTCAATTCATTTAAAAAAGCCCGATACAAAAACTGTATCGGGTTTTTTATTTCAAGCTTTTTTAAGAAAAAACTATAAGTAATTAACCGATACGTTTAAGTTAGTGACACCTTCATTTGGATGAGTAAACTAGTATTTTTCGTCTATTTTTGAAAGCTATTTCAGAAATCCGTAATTTTAGCTTCGCCGCAAAGTGCGTATGTTTACCGTTTTAAAACACTAAATGAAGAACCTCCTTTTTATATTTTTAGCAGTAGCTCTTTTTTGTTCGGCCAATAGCTTTTCACAAATAAATCGGCAATCGGAAAACAGACCTTTTATGTTGCGAGGCGAAGTGGTTGACGGCGAAACCAATATGCCTATTTCAAAAGTAAATGTTGAAATCTTAGGCGGCCAATACACCACCACAAACCTTTCGGGAAGATTTGCAATTTCAGCTAAAATAGGAGACGAACTTGTTATAAAAAGCGATGATTTTGTAACTGTTTATTACACGATTGATAAAGACGATTTTGTTACGGTGCGGGTTGAAAAAGCACTTGGAGATACTGCGCCGCCATTATCTAAAAGCGAACAAAAGAATAAACCTAATAACTTTAATACATATTTAGATTCTGCAAAATTCTATTTAAAAAAGGACGCCCAAAAAAGTATTGAATTCGTTACACGTGCTTTGGAGCCCGGCCGGAACAAGAATATTTCAAAAACTGAAAATAGCTTGGCTTTTGAAACCTTGGGCGACATCAATTTGTTTTGGAACCAGCCCGATCTTGCCGTAGACAATTACAAACGAAGCCTTCAAAACGCTTCAAACCCTAATATATCTATTAAATTGGCGAAGGCTTTTGCGCAGAATAAAAGCTATCAAGAAAGTATTTCTACTTATGAAAATTTATTAAGAGGGAGCCTTTCGCCCTATCAAAAAGTAGAAGTGTATGAAGGTTTGGGAGATACTTTTAAGGCAATTGGCGACGGCGTTAAAAGTGTTTTCAATTACCAAAGAGGACTGGATGTTGCCAAAGAGAATAGCATTACATCAAAAATAACAAATCTAAATTCTAAAATTGGTGAGGCGTACGCAAAAAGTGGAGCGCTTAATGAAGCCGAAACATACTTTGACAATTCGTTGAAACTCGCCAAAAAAGAAAATAAGGAACGCGCGGTTTCAGAAAAAAATAAAGTCGCAGATTTTTATAATCAGAACCGCGAATACAAAAAAGAAATTGAGCTTCGCGAAGAAACTTTGCAAGAATTGAAAACATTGGGAGAAGGTGTTGCTGTTGAAAATGAAGCGTTAACCTCGCAACGACAAAACTATAAAATCGCCAATGCTTTTGTTGCGCAGGAAAAGTATAAAGAAGCAATTCCGTATCTTGAAAAAAGTATAGCCGAAGCTAATAAAGCAGAAGATTTAGTGGTTCAAAAAGATGCCGTGCGGAAGCTTTCAGAAATTTACAGAGACATTGGGGAGTTTGATAAAGCCACCGAAAGCTACCAGCGGTATGTAGAAGTAGTGGATGAACTTTATGTAAAAAAGGAGCAGGAAATAAGTCAGGCGGCGCGTTTCAGTAAAGAAATTACACAAAAACAAAACCGAATAATAAGTCTTGAAAACGACCGAAAACTAAACGAAAGCCGATACAAACTTGCCTTTGAAAATCAGGAACTTATTGAAAGAAATAGCCAAATTCAAAAGTGGGTGATTATTTCTTTGGGCATTATAGTTTTGCTGTTGGTTTTTGCAGCCTATTCGCAGTATAAAAATGTGAAGCAACAAAAATTTGCCAACAACCTTTTGGCGCTGAAATCGCTTCGTTCGCAAATGAATCCGCATTTTATTTTTAATGCTTTAAATTCGGTAAACAGTTTTATCGCGGTAAATGACGAACGTGCAGCCAATAAATATTTGACCGACTTTTCGCTTTTAATGCGTTCTGTTTTAGAAAATAGTGAAGAAGATTTTATTCCGTTGGAAAAAGAAATTGAGCTGCTGGAGCTTTATACAAAACTGGAACATTTTCGGTTTAAAGATAAATTTGAATATAAAATTTCGGTAGATGAAAACATTAATTTAAACGACTTTGTAATTCCGCCAATGCTGCTGCAGCCGTATGTTGAAAACGCCGTGTGGCACGGACTTCGGTACAAAGAAGAAAAAGGTTTGCTCGAGATTAATTTCAAAAGCATAGATGCAAAAACCGTAAAAATTACAATTGTTGATAATGGAATTGGCCGTGAAAAATCGAAGGAATTTAAAACCGAAAACCAGAAGAAACAAAAGTCGAAAGGAATGGGAAACACCCAAAGACGCATCGGTATTTTAAATAAAATGTACAAAGACAAAATAGCTGTAAATGTGGAAAATGCTTTTGTCGTCGATAGCCAGCGGGATGGCGAAGGCACCAAAGTTGAACTAATTTTGAAAAAAGACTGATGAAACTAAACGCAATAATTGTAGAAGACGAAGAAACCAGTAGAGAAATTCTGCGAACTTATTTGGCTAAATATTGTCCTAATATTTTATTAATAGGGGAAGCTGCCAATGTTGAGGAAGCGTTGGTTTTAATACGAAATAATGATTTAGACTTGGTTTTTCTCGATGTAGAAATGCCCTATGGCAACGCCTTCGATTTGCTCGATAAAGTAGGCGACCGCCAGTTTGAAACGGTTTTCGTAACCGCTTACCACCATTACGCCATCGATGCTTTAAATGCGCATGCTTCGTATTACTTGCTCAAGCCAATTTCAATTGATAAATTAATAGAAGCGGTAGATTATGTAATGGAAATAAAGGAAAAGGAAAATTCGCTTCAAAATTCAATTTTAAAGCCGCTGCAAACACAGGTAGCGGGAAAGATTACCATTCCGCTTCAAAACGGCTTTGAGGTGTTGCAAATGGAAGATATATTGTATTGCCAAGCCGATGATAATTACACCCAGATTTATTTAAAAAAAGGAAAACGTTTGGTGAGCAAAACCTTGAAATATTTTGAGGAATCGCTTTCAGAAAACGGTTTTGCGCGCGTCCATAAATCGTATTTGGTGAATGTGAATGAAATTACTGAATACAAAAAAGGGAAGGGTGGAAGCGTGATGCTTTCCAGCGGAAAAGAAATAATGGTTAGCCCTTCGCGAAAACAACAACTGTTGGCCTACTTTGTTTAATTTTTTTAATAGTTATGTCGAAAAACGTATAAATTGTTGTATATTAGGGTGATAAATAAATAAGGTTTTAAAAAATTCTGTCAAAAGTCTCCGGCGCACGCAAAACCTATTTTTTGCACTCTTATCTTCTATTCAATGCCGACCCAATGCCGACCCAATGCCGACCCAATGCCGACCCAATGCCGACCATACTTCCTAGATACTCCTTAGATACTCCCTCTAATCCGGATAACAACTCCTTAATTTAAAATGGCCTTTCAATACTAGCCTTTTAGATTAAAAAGCGAAATGTTTCATATCATCTAAATATTAGGTCCTATGGAAGTAACTTTTCACTGTTTATAATAATGCTTTTTTTGAAATTAATCTTTAATTTTAGCTCACATACCAAGTGGGTTGTCACTCCCTTTTCACAAACAAAAATTTAAATAACATGATAATTAAATCCGTAAACGGAAAACATCCGCAGATTCCCGAAGATTGTTTTATCGCTGAAAACGCAACTATTGTAGGCGATGTGGTGATGGGCAAAGAATGTAGCGTTTGGTACAACGCTGTTATCCGTGGCGATGTGCATTTTATTAAAATGGGCGATAGGGTGAATGTTCAGGATGGGGCGGTAATTCACGCAACTTATAAAACTTCGCCCACGACTATTGGCAATAACGTTTCTATTGGCCACAACGCCATTGTGCACGGTTGTACCATTCACGATAATGTTTTAATTGGGATGGGCAGCATTGTAATGGACGACTGTGTGGTGGAAAGTAATACCATTATCGCGGCCGGAGCGGTAGTTTCCAAAAACACGAGGGTTGAAAGTGGAAGTATTTATGCGGGAATTCCAGCGAAAAAAATCAGGGATATAAGCCCCGAACTCACCAAAGGCGAAATTGAACGCATCGCGAAAAATTATGTAATGTACTCTTCGTGGTTTAAATAGCGAGGCAATGACCTACGGGTTATTGAAGCTTGGTAGGTTTGAAATCCCTCTAAAAATCGCAGTTTTCAACTGAAATTTTTTCAGAATATTTTTTCAGTAGAAATTTTAATGTATCGGTTTTTGCATTCGTAAAAAACTGAAGCTTTGGTGGCGTGTATTCTTCGCGAAGCAAATCTAAACTTTGGAGTACTGTTTTTGTTTGCCGTGCTACTGCTTCGCCAGAATCGATAATGGTCACGTTTTTAGGAAGTATTTCTTTTAACTGTGGAATTATGTACGGGTAGTGGCTACAGCCCAAGACGACATAGTCTACATTGGCGCTAATCATTGGCTCTGTGTGTTTTTTTAACAGTGAAATCATTTCGGGACCATCTAGGTTTCCTGCTTCAATAAGCGGTACGAGGCCTTCACCAATAATTTCTACTACACTTATATCTTTTGTGAATTCACGCGTTGTAGCACTAAAAAGAGCGCTACTCAAAGTTCCTTTAGTGGCCAAAATTCCGATGCTTTTTGAAACGGTTTTTAGTGCCGCTGGTTTAATCGCCGGCTCTATACCAATAATAGGTATGTTGTAGTTTTGCCGAAGCGTAACAATGGCATTTGTAGTTGCCGTATTGCAAGCAACAACAATTAGCTTTGCTCCCAAATGCAGTAATTTTTCTGTGTTTTTTATACTAAGCTCGGTAATTTCCTCAGCAGATTTATTTCCGTAGGGTGCGTTTTTACTATCGGCTAAATAGATGGTGTGTTCATGGGGTAAGTGTTTGTGGATTTCTTGCCAAATGGAAGAACCGCCAACACCAGAATCAAAAATACCTATGGGGCTGTTTTTATTCATTACGTAAATGTAGCCAAATCCTTCAAATTAGGGTAAAAAAAAACTGCCCGTTGTGAACGAGCAGTTTTTAGAAAAATAAATTTATAAAAGAAATTACATTCCCAATTCCTTTTTAACATCTGCCATTAAATCTTTTCCATCGGCAAGGATTACACCGCTACCCATAGTTGAATCTAACACGTATTGATAACCTTGAGCTTTTGCTACTCTTTGGATTGTGCTTTGTGCTTTTTCAAGAATAGGCTTAAAGATGTCTGTTCTTTTCTTGTCTAAATCTTGAAGGGCTTGTTGTCTGTATGCTTGAATGTTGTTTTGCATACCTTCAACTTCAGTAAATCTCTTTTGGTTTTCTTCGTTTGTCTTACTTGGAGCCTCGCTATCGTACAATTTCATTTTGGTTTCAAGCTCTTTTGCCATTGCCTTAATTTCAGTATCATACGTTTTCTGCACTTTTTCTAATTGGCTTTGTGCAGCTTTGTATTCTGGCATTGCTTCAATTAGTTCCTGCGCGTTGATATGTGCAATTTTGGATTGTGCGTTTACAAAACTTGTAGCTCCCACAAATAGTGCCATTGCAACTAAAACTATTTTCATTTTTTTCATTGTAAGTGTATTTAATTTAAGTGTTATTCTTTTAAGCATTTTTATTTATTAAATTTTAATGGTTTTATTGACCGTCACCTTCTTCACCTTCTTTTGTGCCTTCGGTATTGTTTCTGTTTTGGCGGGCATTCATTATTGAGTCTCTTCTGCGTTCTCTTTCTTCAATTAAACGCTGCCTGCGAGCTTCAAACTCTGCTTTTTTAACAGCGCGGATAGAGTCGCGTTCTCTTTGACGTTGTGCCATCATTTCTTCGCGTTCGGTCTTTTTGGCTTCAACTAACTTTTCGCGCTCTTCTTTCTTTTCTTCAATTGCTTTCTCTCTTTCGGTAATAGCTCCTTCTTCTTCAACTGAAAGTTTTTCGCGTTTTTCAATTTCGCGTTTTTCCTTTTTGTCTGCGGCTTGTACTCTTCTACCTGCGCGCTCAATGCTTCTTAATACAATATCACTAATGTCGTTTCTTTTTGCTGCGAAAAGCATAACTACATCTGCAGATTTATCAAAAATGAAATCGTATTTTTTGTTTTCTGCAACTTCTTGAACAATATTGAATACTTGATCTTGAATAGGTTGTACCAACTGTCTTCTTTGAATCATTAAATCGCCATTAGGGCCAAAACGATCTTGTTGGTACTGAAGCATTTCGTCTTCTTTTAATTTTATTTCCTCTTCCCTTTCATCTATCAATTCTTTTGTAAGCAGCACTCTTTCATTAGCAAGATTCAATTTCATTTGATCTATCTCCTTTTGCTTTTTTTCGATGTCCTGTTTCCAGCGTTGAACTTTGCCTTCCAATTGTATGGAAGCTTCTCTGTATTCAGGTACACTTTCTAAGATATATTCCATGTCTATATATCCAATTCGAACGCCTCTTTGAGCTTCAGCCATGAAGGTGAAGCAAAAAAGGGAAAGGGTAAAAAATAGTATTTTTTTTGTCTTCATATTAGTTGGTTGTTGTTTAAGAAAATATCGTGCCAATTTTTAAAATTGTTGTCCAATTATAAAATGAGTTTCCCATCCGTTCTTTGTAGTTCCGCCTAAAACAGGGTCGAAACCATACCCAAAATCGATACCTAAAAGTCCGAATGCCGGCATAAATATACGTAATCCTGCGCCAGCTGAACGTTTTAATTCAAATGGATTGTAATTTCTGAATCCATCATACGATGCTCCACCCTCCGCAAAACCAAGTACATAAATGGATGCCATTTGTGCCAAAGTTACTGGATATCTTACCTCTAACGAAAATTTATTGTAAATCGTATTTCCATCTTGGTCTGAAAGGGATTGGTTAGGGTAGCCTCGCATTTGTATAACCTCACGGCCATCTAAACTATATGCACCCAGCCCATCACCACCTACAAAGAATCTTTCAAATGGCGGTACGCCTCGGTCTTGGTTGTAAGCGCCAAGGAAACCAAATTCGGTGTTAGTTCTAAGTACCATCTTTCCAATAAGTCTGGTGTACCAAGTTCCTTTAAATTTAACTTTGTAGTACTCTAACCATCCAAAACGTTCTTGGTCTATTTGAGAAATTCGCTTGTTGTTATCAATGTATTCCGGATCGTCTGGAAGCGTTTGTACTAAGCCTGTTCTTTCTTCAGAAAGCCCCTTGTAATTCACACTATTAAATGCTGAATAGGGCAGTGTCATTTTTGCAGTAAGGCTAAATTCTGAACCTTGCGTTGGGTAAATTGGGTTTGTAGCGGTGTTGTTTCTACTTATACCAATAGTATATGCTAAGTTGTTTGAATAGCCATCGCCAAATGTAAACAAACCTGTGTTGTAATTATTTAAGTTGTAGTGTTGGAAACTAATTGCGTTAGACCACACAAAGTAATCATCCGGCCACTTCACTTTTTTAGCGAGCCCTATGGAACCTCCAGTAATTGTAAAACTTCTGGATTTATCTGCACGTCTGTTTCTATAATCGTAGAAATTTTGAATCGTGTGCGAGAAAGATGTAGAAAATTGTACAGGTTTTTTTCCTCCTAACCACGGCTCGGTAAGCGATAGGCTATATGTTTGGTAATAGCTACTGGCTTGTGCGCGGATGGATAATTTTTGACCGTCACCCATAGGTAGGGGCTTATACGATTCTAAGTTGAAAATATTTCTAAGTGAAAAGTTGTTGAATGAAAGCCCAAGTGTTCCCACAAAGCCACCGCCGCCATAACCCCCTTGAAGCTCAATCTGGCTAGAACCTTTTTCAACAACAGAATATTCCAAATCTACTAAACCATTGTTTTCGTCTACAGTTTTGAAGTTTGGCGAAAGTTGTTCTGGGTCAAAGAAGCCTAATTGGCCTAATTCACGAATGGTTCTTACAACATCTCTTTTACTGTATTTTTGTCCGGGACGTGTTCTTAATTCTCTATAAATAACGTGGTCGTTGGTGCGGTCATTACCTACAACCGTAACGTGGTCGAAATAGAAAAGGTTGCGCTCCATAATTCTAATCTCAAAATCGATGGTGTCGTTGCGTACTGCAACTTCAACTGGGTTAATACGCGCAGCGAGATATCCGTTGTTTTGATAAAGGTTTGTAAGGTCGTTTGCTTCTGGGTCGGTTTCGTCTGCAATGCGTTCCTGAAGTAGGATTCCGTTATAAACTTCGCCACTTTTTATTCCAAGAATTTGACGCAATTGACCGTCTGTAAATACGCTGTTCCCAATAAATTTAATGTCCCCGAAGTAGTATTTATCGCCTTCTTCTAATTTTATATTAAGGGCTACATTTTTAGCGTCTAAAACACGCAATGTGTCTTCTATAATACGAGCATCGCGATACCCGTTAGATTTGTACTTTTTTAAGATAGACTCTCTGTCTTCTTCAATTCCCTCTTCAGTATATTTAGAGCGTTTCCAGAAACGAATTAGATTTTTCCGTTTGGTTTTTTTCATGGCTCGTCGCAATTTGCTGTCTGCAAAGTGCTCGTTTCCTTCGAAGGTTATTTCCTTTATTTTAACTCTGTTACCTTTATTAATGGTAATGGTCATATCTCGCGATATTTCGGTGCCTAATGAATCGGTAACTGGCGTGGTATTTATAATTACATCAGTATTGTAAAACCCATCTTTTTTATACTTGTTTTTAATGTAGTTTTTGGTGGTAGCAATTAGGTTTTTAGTAATCTTTGTACCCGTATTAAGGTCGTTGTCCTTGATTATTTCTTTTCGTTTTGCTTTACGAATTTTATCGCCTTTGAGAACCACTTCATTAAGTTTAGGCAATTCAACAATATAAAGTTCTAAATCTACATTGTCTCCTTCAATATTTGTAACATAGAATGCAATATCACTAAACAGGTTTTGCTCCCAAAGTTTTTTGGTAACTTGGCTTAATTTTTCACCTGGAATATAAATACGGTCTCCTTTTTTTAGACCTGTAAAAGCAATAACCGTTTGTTCGTTGAAGTTTTGTGCTCCTGTAACGGTTATTTGGTTTATTGTGTATTTTCTACCGCTGTCAAGTTCTTTTTGCTGTGCTTGAAGTGAAAAGACGGAAAGTATTGTAAATAAAAAAATACAATAAGATTTTCTGTAAAGTTGCAATATGAAACTATTGCTTAAGTTGTTCACTGGTTTTTCCAAATCTTCTTTCTCTATTTTGATAATTTATGATTGCTTCAAAAAGATGGTTTTTAGTATAATCCGGCCAAAGGGTTTCAGTAAAATACAATTCGGCGTATGCTATTTGCCAAAGTAGAAAATTACTAATGCGCTGCTCGCCACTGGTGCGGATTAACAAATCTACATCTGGTAAATTTTGCGTGTAAAGATGATTATTTATTACCGTTTCATCAATATCGTGCGGCGAAATTAGGTTATTTTTAACTTTAAGACTAATCTCTTTTATTGTTTTTATGATTTCTTCCCTTGATCCATAACTAAGTGCAAGGGTAACTGTCATGCGCTTGTTGTTTTTAGACACATCAATAACGTGTTGCAATTCTTTTTGTGCTTTTTTAGGCAGTGCTTCTAAATTGCCAATGGCGTTGAGTTTTATATCGTTGTCTTGAAGGGTTTTAATTTCTTGTTTTAATGCAGAAACTAAAAGCTTCATTAATAAATCGACTTCTATTTTGGGACGGTTCCAGTTTTCGGTAGAAAAGGCGTAAAGTGTTAAAAAAGGGATTCCAATTTCTGCGCACCCTTCAATAATTTCACGAACAGATTTAGATCCATTTTCATGACCTTTATACCTAAAAAGGCCTTTCTGTTTTGCCCATCGCCCATTACCATCCATGATAATAGCCAAATGTTTTGGCAGTTTATGAGGGTCTATTTGGTCTTTGTAATTCATTCGTAGTTTAAAAGTTGCAGTAGCACGGCTTTCTTCCAAATGCAAAAGTAACAGTTATACCAGTGAATACATACCAATCGTCACTATTTGTGTTTCCAAATTTAATACTTTGATTGTTTTCTAAATCTTTTACAGGGTTGCTACCGTCTAAATCGTCTGTAAAAGTATAGCGCGCTCCAATTTCAAAACCTACCATTGCATTTACACCAATGTTGGCTTTATAACCAACTACCATAGGAATTGCTATAGAACTTGCACCGTCGTAATCGGTGATAATATTTCCACTTTTATAAAGTGCATCGTACCAAAAATAGGTGAGCCCCGTGTATAAATAGGGGGTAGAAATGGCTCTTTGGCTATGAACATTAAACTCCCAAAAAGTATATTCTATACCAACAGAAATTTCTTTTATAGTATTTTCAAACGAATAACCGCGCTGTTGCCGGCGACTATTTGGGCTGTCAGCATCGTCTCCTTTTATCTTAGCAACCAATACCGAGCCTCTAAATGCGTGCCGGGTACTTCGGTTCCATTTGATGATGCCTCCCATCGCTATGCTGTTTGGGTTGATGTAATTGGTTTTTCCTATGTCACCAATATAGTTGGTTCCGCCAAGCATTCCGCCTATTTCATAGGTTTGTGATTGTGCGAAAAACACGGTGGAGAGTATAAGAAATACAGTCGCGAAATACTTCATATAATTTTAAAGTTTGCAAATATAACAATAAACTTGGCTTGACATTGTGAGAAGCTAATTTGTCTCAGTTGATTAACAAATTTTGAAGCAATTTATTGTTTAGTTGCGCTTGTCTTCGCCCCATAAAAGTTTTTTGCGAAGGGTTTTAATAAAACTATCATCGTGCAACTGAAGTAATTTGATGGTAAATGGCGCTTTTTTTATTACAATTTCGGTTTCATTTTCTAAAGTGGCAATACGCGAATCCATAGAAACTAAAAAAGTGTTTTCCCTTCCCGAAACTTTGAGCTTTACCGTACTAGAATCTGGAATTACCAAAGGGCGTGCATTCAAATTGTGTGGAGCAATTGGCGTGAGTAAAAGACTGTTTGTTTGGGGGTCTATTACGGGGCCGCCACAACTTAACGAATATCCGGTGGAGCCAGTTGGTGTAGCAACAATAAGCCCGTCAGACCAATAGGAAGTAAGGTACTTGTCGTTTACGTGCGTTTCAACTTTTATCATTGAAGTAGTATTTCGCCGGTTTACGGCAACTTCATTTAGCGCAAAATTTAAAGGTTCAATTTCTTTATTATGCGGAAAGGTCTCCACAATTAACAAGCTTCTTTCCGAAATAGCGTATTCTTCTTCCAGAATGTGGTTTAGGCTTTCGGTCATTTCTTCTTTTTGAATTGTGGCCAAAAAACCAAGGCGCCCGGTGTTTATTCCAACAATAGGAATTCCCAGATCTCCAACAAAAGTTACAGATTTCAAGATGGTGCCATCCCCACCAATACTGAAAAAAAGATCGAAGCTTTTGTCTAATTTCGTAAAAGTGGAACAAGCCGAAAAGTTTTTAGTAATGTCCTGATTTCGGTTTATGATTTCTAGGAAATTTTCTTCAATTAAAACCTTTGCATCACGTTTTTGAAGCGCATCCAACAACATCTGAATATAGATTTCTGCATTTTCGTGATAAAACTGACCGTAGATTCCTATTTTCATTTAAACTAAACTATTTGTTGAATACAGTTATTTTTATTTGCGTTCTAATCACTAAATATTAAGGTACTTGTCTAAATATTCAGACCGCTCTTTTAAATCTTCCAAAAACTTATCTTCTTCATGATGGCTAATCACGTTGTAATTATATCTTCTAAAAGTTTGTACAATACTGTTCATAGCACTGTGGCCTACTTTTAAGGTTATTTGAACAATTTCCTTTTCAATTTTTGAAATAAAAACACCAAAAATACGCGATCCGTTGGATTCTACAATTTGGCATACTTCACTAAAAGAATAATCCTGCACTCCTTTTTCTACCACGATAATTCCTCCGGTTTCGTTTAAAAAAGGCGTGTTGTTAAAAAGGCTCATAATATCGCCCAATTCATAATAGCCCAAATACTTGTTATCCGCTCCCAGTACGGGCATGATATTACTATTATTTAATGCGAAAGCTTCCAGAATATCCAGCCAATTTGTGTCTTCAAGTACGTGAAATGGTTCCAAAGCATACTGAAAATCGCTCAATAATTTTGAATTATCAAAACAATAGGCATCATTTTCAGAAACGCAGCCTATGTAATGACCGTCTTTTTCAACGGGCACGTGCGAATAAGTAAACTGATTGAAAACGGTTTGCACATCTTTTATTTTAGCCGAAACGTCAAACGGTTCAATATCGTTAATGATGTAATTTAGGGTTTCCATTGCAAATTATTTTTAACGCAAATTACTTAAAATAAAGGTTCCTTAGCATCATGAAGGTTTGTATTTTTGTTAAAAATCATCTCGAGTATGGCAGAAGTGTCAAAAACTTCTGTTCTGTTTTTCAGAATTTTTAAATTACTTTTCATAATTACAAATCCAGATTTAACTTTATACAATGACAAAACTAAGCGTAAACATTAATAAAATTGCCACTTTGCGCAACGCACGCGGCGGCAATGTACCCGATCTTTTAAAAGTTGCAAAAGATATTGAGACTTTTGGAGCGCAGGGTATTACAATCCACCCAAGGCCAGACGAGCGCCACATTCGGTATCAAGATGCGTACGATTTAAAATCTATCGTAACTACGGAATTCAATATAGAAGGAAACCCGATGGATAATTTTACAAAAATGGTTTTGGAAATAAAACCCACGCAAGTAACCTTGGTGCCCGACGCGGTTGATGCAATTACCTCAAATGCTGGTTGGGACACGGTGAAGCACAAAGATTATTTAAAGGAAATAATTTCTGAATTTAAGCGAAATGGAATCCGCACCTCAATATTCGTCAATTCAAATTTAAAAATAATTGAAGGCGCCGCCGAAACTGGAACAGACCGAATTGAACTTTACACCGAAGAATTTGCCGACCAATATGCTTTGGGAAATAAGGAAGCCATAAAACCTTATACCGAATGCGCCATTCTTGCGAACAAATTAAATTTAGGCATTAACGCAGGCCACGACCTTTCGTTGGATAACATAGAATTTTTTAAAAACAATATTCCAAATCTTTTAGAAGTGAGCATAGGGCACGCACTTATTAGTGAAGCGCTTTATGATGGGTTAGAGAATGTAATTGCAGGATATTTAAAAAAACTGGCTTAAAATTTATATCGTGTAAATAAGTACTTAAACAAGTACTTTTAGCTATCTTTACATCTATGGAAACAATAAATTATACAGAGTTTCGCTCGAACCTAAAACATTGGTTCGATCGCGCTGTGAATGATCTAACCGATATCGTTATTAAGCGTAAAGGTGGGAAAGACCTAGTTTTAATTTCATTAGATGAATACAATTCATTAAAAGAAACTGCGTATCTATTAACCGGAAGGAACAGAGATGTTTTAATAAAATCTATCAAAGAATTGGAAGCGGGCGAAGGGGTTGAAGAAGATTTAATTGAAGAATGAAATTAACTTGGTCCAAAACCGCGTGGGAAGATTATCTTTATTGGCAGAAATCGGATAAAAAGACGGTCAAGCGCGTCAATGATTTAATTAAGAATACGATGCGGAAACCTTTTGAAGGTATCGGAAAACCCGAAGCATTAAAAGGTGATTTGCAGAGGTATTGGTCCCGAAGAATTACGCACGAACATCGATTAGTTTATAAATTCGAAAAAAATACACTAATGATAGCCGCTTGCCGGTATCATTATGGTAAATAATATTATTTGAAATAAATTTTCAATATTTTTAAAATGAAACTCCACTCTCAGATTCTCGGCTCCGGCCAACCTTTTGTAATTCTCCACGGTTTTCTAGGTATGGGCGATAATTGGAAAACCCTCGGCAACCGCTGGGCAGAAGAAGGCTATGAAGTACATCTTTTAGACCAACGCAACCACGGCCGCAGTTTTCACAGCGATGAATTTTCGTATAAAGTAATGACTGAAGATTTAAATACGTATTGCGAAGAACACAATTTAAAAGATATAATCTTGCTCGGGCATTCCATGGGCGGCAAAGTTGCAATGCAGTTTGCGGTAACATATCCCGAAATGGTTTCAAAATTAATAATTGCAGATATTGGTCCAAAAGCGTACCCGTCGCACCATCAAGATATTTTGAAAGCACTTTCTTCGTTAGATTTCACGAAAATAAATACCCGAGGTGAAGCAGAAGACATTCTTTCAGAATATATTAAAGATAAGGGCACGCGATTATTTCTTCTGAAAAATCTTTATCGAAAAAATAAAAATGAATTTGCACTGCGCATAAATCTTCCTATTCTTTCAAAGAAAATTGAAGAAATTGGTGTTGCCCTCCCCGAAGCTGCTATATTTAATGGCGATACACTTTTTTTGGGTGGTGAAAAAAGTGGCTATATTGAGCCAACAGATCATTTTTTAATTAAAAAACATTTCCCAAAAGCAAAAATTGAAACTATTTCAGACGCCGGTCATTGGCTACACGCTGAAAATCCCGAAGAATTTTATGATAATGTTATGATTTTTTTATAATATTGTAAGATAGTTTCTTATGCGTGCATAATAAATTCAACAATAAAAGATATATCCATCCTTAATCCTTGAAAAATTAACTCTAAAAGAAATAAACTATGAAGAAATTAGTAGTACTAGCCGTTTTTGCACTTGCGAGCGCGGTAACTTATGCGGGCGGTTACCGCGTGAGTTTGCAGGGCAACAAAGCCTTGGCGATGGGCCACACGGGAGTCGCGGTAGTAAATAGTAGCGAATCGGTATTTTTTAACCCTGCTGCGTTGGTCTATTTAGAAGATAAATTTAGCGTCTCTGTTGGTGTGCACGGCGTGTTTTCAAACATTGCCTATCAAGACACCCAAACGGGAGCCAATGCCCGAACTGATAGCCCAGTAGGTACACCACTTTATTTATATGCTTCGTACCAAGCAACAGATTGGTTAGCTTTTGGACTGGGTGTTTATACCCCTTACGGAAGTTCGGTGGAGTATGAAGATGACTGGGTTGGTTCGCATTTAGTGAATAACATCGATTTACAAGCAATTTACATTCAACCAACTGTTTCGTTTAAAATAAACGATAAGTTAAGCGTTGGAGGTGGACCTATTTACGTTACAGGTTCTGTAAACTTTAATAGAAACCTAAACCGTACCCTTACAGATCTTGACGGAAACCGTTCAAATGTAACTATTGATGCTACTGGCGTTACTAGCTGGGGATGGGTTGCAAGTTCAATGTTTAATTTTACAGACGACCTTCGAATTGGTGCTACGTACCGCTCAGAAATTGTATTAGATGCTGAAGATGGCACTGCAGAATTTGAAAATATTCCAAATTCGCCATTAACCCCTTTTCAAAACACATCTATAAAAGCCTCTATGCCATTACCTGCTGAAATGTCTGTAGGTATGTCTTACAATTTCTGCGAAAAGTGGCTCTTTGCTTTTGACTTCAACCGTACGTTTTGGGATGCTTATGAATCATTAGATATCGATTTTGGGAATCCAGCAATTCCAGATTCAAAGAATGCGCGTAACTATAAAAACGCTTCGGTTTACCGTTTCGGTATGCAGTATGAAGCTACAAAAATGTTCACTTTAAGAGCTGGTTACTATTTTGATGAATCTCCAGTTCGCGAGGGCTATTTCGCTCCAGAAACACCGCGTAACGACAGTAATAACTTTACTGCTGGTCTTACCGTAAATCTTGGTGAGCACTTGCAGATTGATGCATCATTCCTCTATTCACACTTTAAAGAAATAGATGCTTCTTATAACTATTATTTCGAAAATGGTCAGGCAGTTCCGTTTAAGGGAACTTACAAAACCAACGCTTTTGTTCCAGGATTAGGGCTTACTTATAAATTATAATCGAAAAAAAATCTTAAAGATGAAAAATATACTTAAATATACATTCGCAGTTATGGCTGTTGGCTTCGTAAGCTGCGAACCTGAATTTGATACTCCTGTAACAGACGAAGGTTTTTACACGAGTGGAACTGCAGATCTTTCTAATTATGTTTCTGTTGGAAACTCTTTAACTGCTGGTTATGCCGATGGCGCACTTTACATTACTGGGCAAGAAAATAGCTACCCAAATATTATGGCAGAGCAATTTGCTTATGCCGGGGGTGGTGAATTTACACAACCATTGATGAGCGATAACATGGGAGGTTTATTATTGGGAGGAACCCAAATTACCGAAAATAGATTCGTACTTGCTGTTGATGCAAACGGAAATCCAGGTCCCGTACGTTTGGCGGGAACGCCAACTACCGAAATCACAAACAAATTAACTGGACCATTCAATAACATGGGGGTTCCTGGCGCTAAAAGTTTTCATTTAGTGGCTCCAGGTTATGGTAATGCTGCCGGAGTACCAACAGGTGCTGCAAACCCTTATTTTGCCCGTTTTTCTAGTAGTGAAAGTGCAACTGTTATCGCTGATGCTGCTTCACAAAATCCAACCTTTTTCAGTTTGTGGATTGGAAATAACGATATTTTAAGCTACGCAACTTCTGGTGGATCAGGTGTTGACCAAACAGGAAATTTTGATCCAGCTACCTACGGAGGAAACGATATTACAGATCCTAACGTATTTGCTTCTGTTTACAGCCAACAAGTAGATGCCTTAACCGCGAGTGGCGCAAAAGGCGTTTTAGTAAATATTCCTGAAGTAACTTCAATTCCATATTTCACAACTGTACCAACTAACGCAATTCCGTTAGATGCCGCTACTGCTGGAGCTTTAAACGCACAGTTTGCAGGGTACAATACTCAAATATTGCCAGGTTTAGTTCAAATGGGTGTTATTACTCCAGAAGAAGCTGCATTGCGAATGATTAATTTTTCTGCGGGTCAAAACTTCCCAATTATGACGGATGATGATCTTACAGACCTTACAACTATTTTACAAGGCGCGCCGTTTAGCTTGCCCGAACAATTAGCAGTATTATTGGGTCAATTGCGCCAAGTAAAATCTGACGATCTTATTGTTTTAACTGCTTCTTCAATTTTAGGTACAACTCCAGACCCTAACAATCCTCAGGGTGTAATTGGGGTTTCTATACCGTTGAGCGATCAATATGTTTTAGCAGTGTCTGAACAGGCTCGCATTACGGCTGCTAGTACAGCGTACAACGCTACAATTGAGGCATTGGCTGGTGCTAAAGGTTTGGCTTTTGTTGATGCAAAGTCTGCATTGGCAAGCTTGGCAAATGGCGGTATTGCTTATGACGGCGGCGTGCTTACATCGCAATTTGTTACTGGTGGTGCTTTTTCTTTAGATGGAGTTCACCCAACGCCAAGAGGATATGCATATACTGCAAACCTTATTATTAGAGCTATTAACAATACGTACGATGCAACAATTCCAATCGTAAAAATTGGTAATTATCCAACAATTACTCTTACAAATAATTAATATTTTTAAATTTAGTTAGCTTATAACCGCCTTCAACTGAGGGCGGTTTTTTTATTATATTTACACAAACTTGGTTAATTTTAAATAAATGAAACTCATTATAAAATTACTTCTCACGGCTGTAGCAGTTGTGGTTTTGGCTAAAATCCTTCCCGGCGTTACTGTTGCAGGATACGGTTCAGCAATAATCGTGGCTATAGTTATTGCGCTTTTAAGGTTAATAGTTAAGCCTATTTTAGTAATATTAACATTGCCAATAACAATTATAACCTTTGGGTTTTTTCTATTAATCATCAACGCTATTATTATATTAATGGCGGCGTATTTTGTAGATAGTTTTGCCGTGAGCTCTATCTGGTGGGCGCTCCTTTTTAGTTTATTACTTTCGCTTTTTCAAGCCGTGCTGTTTTCACTTATAAAGGAGGACTAGTAAATTGTAGAACAACAGTTTGTAAATGTTTGTTGGGTTGTGCAAAAAGACGTACTTTTGCATCCCGAAATTCAGAATAAAAATGAACATTACAAAAAAAGAAATAGATAAACTGAATGCTGTACTAACAGTAGAGGTTTCAAAAGAAGATTATTCAGTAAACGTTGAAAAAGTGTTGAATAATTACAGAAAAACTGCCAACGTTCCAGGTTTCAGAAAAGGTCATATTCCTATGGGAATGGTGAAAAAGCAATACGGGAAAGCCGTTTTGGTTGAAGAAGTAAACAAATTACTACAAGATGCGCTTCATAAATATCTTACCGAAGAAAAATTAGACGTGCTTGGAAATCCACTTCCGAAAAATGAAGCAGAAATTAATTGGGATGCAGACGATTACTCCTTCGAGTTTGAATTAGGTCTCGCACCAGAATTTGATGTGGACGTAAAAGATAAGGAAGTAGTTCACTATAAAATTGTTGCAGACGATGAATTGCTTAACAACCAAGTGAAGACCATTCGCAAGCAATACGGTAAATTAATTTCAAAAAACGAAGTAGAAAAAGGTGATGAAATCACGGGGACTTTTACTTCGGAAGAAAAAGATATTGAAAAGAAAACTACCGTTACCACAGAAGATATTGCGGGTAAAAAACAATTGGCGAGTCTAATTGGCGCAAAAGTTGGCGATACCGTTACTTTAAAAACAAAGGGAATGTTTGCCGATGATCACGACAATCAAAAATTTTTAGGCGTTGAACACGACGAAGCACACGGGTTAGATATTGAGGTTTCTTTTAAAATTGAAGAAGTTAACAAACGCGAAATGGCCGAGTTGAACCAAGAATTGTTCGATAAATTATTCGGTGAAGGCGTTGTCACCTCAGAAGAAGAATTGAAAACTAAAATAAAGGAAGATGCCGAAGGGCAATTTGCGCAACAAAGCGATCAGAAATTATTGAACGATGTTGTTGACTCTTTAATCGAAAATACAAAATTTGATCTTCCAGAAGAATTTTTACAACGTTGGATTGCAATGACTGGCGAAAAAAGACTGTCGGAAGAAGATGCAAAAGCCGAATTTGAAAGAAGCGAAAAAGGACTTCGTTACCAACTTATAGAAGGAAAACTTCGTGCCGAAAACAATTTGCAGGTTACTTTTGAAGAGTTGAAAGATCATTCAAAAAATATGATAAAGGCGCAAATGGCACAGTTTGGACAAACAAATCCAACCGATGAAGAATTAGAATCTATCGCCGCGCGTATTCTTTCAAATAAAGAAGAAGTAGAGCGTTTAAGTGAACAATTAAATTCGGCTAAATTGTTAAACTTCTTTAAGGAAAACGCAAATTTAAAAACTAAAGAAATTACGTACGATAAATTCATTAAAGAAGCCTACGCATAATTCAGCGAAGAAATAGTTATCTTTAGGCGTTGAATTATTATAATTTAGCGCCTTTTTAATTCTTGCGCAATCAAGGTATAATTAAGGCTTCTAAATATTATTTTCGTATCTCTAAAAATCGAACAACATTTATGAATTACAGTAACGAATTTAAGAACTTTGCTATAAAAGATCAAGGCATAAATAATATGTATTACGATAAAATTATCAGTAGTATGTATCCCACAAACTTGACACCAAATATTATTGAAGAGCGCCAAATGAACGCAGTAGCAATGGACGTTTTTTCGCGTTTAATGATGGACCGTATTATTTTTCTCGGCACCGGAATTAACGACCAAGTTGCAAACATAGTGCAAGCTCAATTATTGTTTTTGGCAAGTACCGATGCAGCGCGCGATATTCAAATATATATTAACTCTCCGGGCGGAAGCGTTTATGCAGGCTTGGGGATTTACGACACGATGCAATTCATTAAGCCAGACGTAGCAACCATTTGTACCGGTATGGCCGCCTCTATGGCCGCCGTACTTTTATGCGCTGGCGAAAAAGGCAAACGTAGCGGTTTAACACACTCACGCGTTATGATTCACCAACCCTTGGGCGGTGCGCAAGGCCAGGCTAGCGATATTGAAATAACCGCACGCGAAATAATTACCTTAAAAGAAGAGCTTTACAAAATAATTGCTAAACATTCGGGACAATCTTACGAAAAGGTTTATGATGATAGCGATCGCGATTATTGGATGAAAGCCGATAAAGCTTTGGAATACGGAATGATAGATGAAATATTGACACGAAGCTAAAAATATAGTTTTTGAAAAAAGATAATATGTCGAAAGAAGATTTAGAATGTTCCTTTTGTGGCCGTAAAAAGTCCGAAACCAATTTGCTCATTGCAGGATTGGATGCCCACATTTGCGACCGTTGTATTGAGCAAGCCCACGGAATTGTAGTGGAGGAAGCTTTACATTCGGGCAATACGGAACTGTCCAAAGATTTAATGCTGAAGAAACCAAAACTCATTAAAGCTTTTTTGGACGAGTATGTAATTGGGCAGGAATTTACTAAAAAAGTTATGTCTGTTGCGGTTTACAATCACTACAAAAGATTGCTCCAACCAAAAAGCGACGACGATATTGAAATACAAAAAAGTAATATTATAATTGTAGGACAAACAGGAACAGGTAAAACACTTATTGCAAAAACAATTGCAAAAATGTTAAACGTTCCTTTGGCAATTGTTGACGCTACAGTTTTAACCGAAGCGGGCTATGTAGGCGAAGATGTTGAAAGCATTTTAACGCGCTTACTTCAAGCCGCAGATTACAACCTTGAAAAAGCCGAAAACGGAATTGTATTTATTGACGAAATAGACAAGATTGCCCGTAAAAGCGACAATCCATCTATTACTAGAGATGTTAGTGGTGAAGGTGTACAACAAGCGCTTTTGAAGCTGTTGGAAGGAACTACAGTAAACGTGCCGCCAAAAGGAGGTAGAAAACATCCCGATCAAAAATTTATTGAAGTAAATACGGAGAATATCTTATTCATTGCCGGCGGCGCTTTTGACGGTATTGATCGTCATATTTCAAAAAGATTGAATATGCAGGCTGTTGGTTTTTCGGCTTCAATGAAGGAAAATCAAATGGAAAAAGACAACATGCTTCGTTATATTATTCCGAAAGATTTAAAAGATTTTGGATTAATTCCCGAAATAATCGGTCGTCTTCCAGTTCTAACGTATATGAACCCGTTAGACAAAGAAACCTTGCGGTCAATTCTTACAAAACCTAAAAATGCCATTATAAAACAATATAAGAAATTGTTTGAAATGGACGGAATCGATTTTGAAATAACTGAAGAAGCGTTAGACTTTATTGTAGAACAAGCTATTGATTATAAACTGGGGGCCCGTGGTCTTCGTTCGCTTTGTGAAGCTGTATTAACAGATGCTATGTATGAAATGCCTGGTACAGATGAAAAAATCGTCCACGTTACAAAGGAGTATGCTGAAGAAAAACTAAATAAATCTACTCTTAAAAAATTAAAAGCAGTTTCATAAACCGAAACAGTGTAAAAGTCAAAAACCTCGAGAAGAATATTCTCGAGGTTTTTTTATGCGGGTTAGTTAGTTTTCTATGGAGTTGCAATAATCGATTTATTCTTTTTAGGAAGAATTTTACTGTGCATTTGCTCTTTCTTACTTTTCAAATTGTATCCTGCCACCTCTTCGTCAGCTTTTACGGCAGTTGTTGTGGCGCAAGATGAGAATAGCACTGTGAAAATTAAAAGAATTACTATGTAAAAACCGTTGCTCATATTGTATATTAAACCAATTTTATAGTGCAAAAATACAGCTTTAAGCCACTCAATAAAAATGTATTAGCTGAACGTCGAGGATAGTCGATGAAATGCATTTTTAACAAAAAAAAGTCGATGAACCGAGTGAAATAAACGATTTAAAACACAGTGGACAGAATTAAATTTGAAGCATGACAGGTTAGTCCCTTCTATTAAGCAATAAAAGTTCCTCTAAAAGGTCGCGTTTATTAGAGAGTCGCGGTACCTTGTGTTGGCCTCCTAATTTGTTTTTATATTTTAACCAATCATAAAAAAGGTTTTCTCTAGCGTGATGAATTTTTGGAGCATTGAGCGTGGTGTTATTAAATCGCTTTGCTTCATAATCGCTATTTACTTCTTGGAGTGCAACATCTAAAAGTTTCGTGAAATTATTTAAATCTTCCGGTGGATTTTTAAACTCAATAATCCATTCGTGAGCACCCTTTTCTCTGCCATTCATAAAAATGGGCGCTGCAGTATAATCTACAATTTCGGCGTTGGTGAGTTGCGAAACTTTGCGTAGGGCAGCCTCAGCATTTTCAATAATTAATTCTTCACCAAAAACATTTATATAATGTTTTGTTCTACCGGTAACTTTAATTCTATATGGATTTACAGAAGTAAACCGAACAGTATCGCCAATTTTATAGCGCCAGAGCCCAGCATTGGTGGTAATGACTATCGCGTAGTTTTTACCTTCCACAACTTCGCTCAGCGGAATTACCTTTTCCGTTGGCGAACCGTAGGTATCCATCGGAATGAATTCATAAAAAATTCCGTAGTCCAACATTAATAGCAATTCTTTATTTTCATTGCGGTCCTGAATTGCGAAAAACCCTTCCGACGCATTGTAAATTTCATAATACCTAAAATTATCTTTCGGTAGTAATTTGTTGTATTGATCTATATACGGATCAAAATTTACGCCTCCGTGAAAATAAACTTCTAAGTTTGGCCAAACTTCAAAGAGTGTTTTCCTGCCGGTAGTTTCCATTACTTGGTTCAGTAATACCAGCATCCATGAAGGCACACCTGCAAGACTGGTAACATTTTCTTTTATGGTTTCATTTACAATTGCTTGCATTTTGGTTTCCCAATCGCCCATTAGCGAAACTTCGTTACTCGGCGTACTACTATACTCTGCCCAAAAAGGCATATTATCGATTAAAATTGCAGAAAGGTCTCCAAAAACAGTCCCATTTTCCTCATACAATTGTTTGCTTCCGCCAAGCCTTAAGCTTTTGCCTAAAAACAATTGTGCATCGGGGTTGTTGTTGAGGTACATACACAGCAAATCTTTGCTCGCTGCGTAATGGCAGTTTTCTAAAGAATCGTTTGTAACGGGTATAAATTTACTTTTAGCATTGGTGGTGCCACTAGATTTTGCAAACCACTTTATGGGTGTTGGCCAAAAAATATTGCTTTCTCCTTTTCGGGCACGTTCAATACGTGGTTCACTTTCTTCATACGTTGTTACAGGAACACGGGCTGCGAAGTCGCGATACGTTCTAATGTTTCCAAAGTCGTATTGCTGCCCAAGTTCGGTGTATTTTGCTTTTTGAAGTAAATTAAAAAGCAGTTCCTCTTGAACTTCAATAGGGTACTTCAAAAAAAGGTCTATTTGATGAAATCTTTTCTTTAGAAACCATGAAGCAATAGAATTAACAATGGGGATTGGCATATTTTTCTGCTATCTTTATGCTATAAAAATAGCAATTTTATAATTACGATTTTCCCTTTTTTTCTGAAGACATGCATCCATTGCTTAGCTTTCGGAAAAATTATCGCCATAAATATTTTTGAATAAATGAATTACGAAGGAGTTCTTACAAAGATGCAAACCGAAAATGGTTCGCCAATTCAATATTACCTGCTTTTTAAACATGATTTTATAAATGTAAATCAGCTATTAGATAAAAAAGTTTCAATCAGCTTTCAGCGGTATCAATGTTTAAATTGCGGGCTTCAAAAAAAAGTTTACCGTCAAGGATTTTGTTACGATTGTTTTTTTGAAATTCCCCAAGCAGCAGCTTGGATTATAAGTCCTGAAAAAAGCAAAGCACATTTAGGAATCGAAGATCGCGATTTGGCTTATGAAGAAAAAGTACAGCTACAACCGCACGTTGTTTACCTGGCCAACAGCAGTAGTGTAAAAGTGGGCGTTACGCGAAAAACGCAAATTCCCACCCGTTGGATTGACCAAGGTGCGCACGAAGCGATTGAAATAGTGGAAGTGCCCAATAGATATCTTGCCGGTATTACCGAGATAGCACTTAAAGATTTTGTAAGCGATAAAACCAATTGGCGTGCCATGCTTAAAAACGATATTAAAGATGAAGATTTGGTTGCGTGGCGAAATAAATTAAAACAATACATTCCCGCTGAAGCTGCTGAATATTATTTGGAAAATAATCTCGAAACCAATTTACAATTTCCAGTTATAAAATATCCCGAAAAACCGAAATCTTTAAATCTGCTTAAAACTCCTTTTTACGAAGGAATTCTCAAAGGAATAAAAGGACAATACCTAATATTTGAAGACGATACCGTTTTTAACGTGAGAAGTAACGAAGGATCTGTAGTTTCAATAACTGTGAATTAAAACACGTGCTAATTGCCCTCTTTTGTGGTTTGGGGGACTTTTGTTGTATCGGTTTTCTTTTTCTTTCCACCCAGAATTCCACCTAACACGTCTTTAATTATTTGTGTGTTTTGTTGCTGGGTAGTTTGTTGTTGCTGGGTAGTGTTCGTTTTTGTTGAATCTGGTTTAGTGCCGCCAGACAGAACTTCTTCCAAAAGCCCGGTTCCTTTATCTATTAACTTGTCTTTCTGTTTCGCTAAAAGCTTTTTGGTTAAAGTGTTAATAGCGTTTTCGGCATTAAGAGAAACCTGCGGATTTGTAAATGTTCCTTTTAAATTTATTGGAAGCGCAACAGTTGTTGCCGCGGCCTCTTGAGGGTCTAAATTTTGAAGCAGTTTTGTTACTTCGCTGCCCAAATATTTTGCAGGCACATCCATTGTTAAGTTGTAATTTATAGATTTGTCTAATCCGTGGGTTCCCGAAACTGCGACATCAATTCCTTTAACATCAAAATTAAACGGTTTCACTTCAATTTTACCGTTGTTGAAATTAAAGTTCGTGCTAACATCGCGTAGGCTCAATCTGTCGATATTTAAAAATGAAACTTTATCACCTAGTGCCGATAACAACGGGGCTTTTTCAGGATCAACTTCGGCGGTTATAATTTGCGCCAATGCAGTCCCTGCCAATGTTGAAAGTTTTGGAGATAGATCGTTTGTAAGTTGTCCGTTTAATTCAAAATTAGTGTTTAAACTTCCGTGCAACGCTTTTGCAATAGGTACTAAAAACTTGAACATTTCAAGCTTTTCGAAAGATTGATCAATATCAATTTTACTTAAATCTAAAGTCATTGCGAAAGTTGGGATTTCACTTTTTGTTGAAACGTTGCCCGACAGCGCAATATTTCCGCCAAATATATTTGAAGTAAAATTACTAATGGTAATAGCTTCATTTGCAATTGTGGCAGTGCCTTTGGCGTTCTTTAATTCTATGTTGTCGTATATAACCTTATTGGCGCTAAAATCTAAAGTTGCATTTAAAAAATCTGGAATTTTCACACCTTCCGAAGCTACTGTTTTTTGAGAAGTTTCTACTTTTCCTTCAGAATTATTTACTGAAGAAGTAGTTTCCGAAGCCATAAAATCGTTCACATTAAAAGTGTTTGACTGCACCCTGAAACGCCCCTTTAAATCTTGCGTACTCATCAAAAACGGAATGAGGTTTTGTATGTTTCCCGAGGCGTTAATATCTGTTTGTCCCGTTGTGGCATTCAATTCTTTTAGAGTGAAAACGCCCGGCTGCAACGATAAACTTGCATTCGCAACTTTCAATTCATATTTAAACCCGGCGTCGTAATTAAAATTTGTTAAGCTTGCGGTCCCGCGTGCGTCAATTTTATCAAAGCGTTCCTTTTCTACAGATTCCATATCGAAATTTGCAAGTACATCTGCTTTAAAAATTCCGCTGAGTTTTTGTTCCATTTCTACAGGCAACACTTTTTCAATATTTGCTAAATTAAGTGTGCCTTGCATACCGAGATTCACAAAAGGATTTTCGGTCATATTTTTTATACTTCCATTCATTCGGAACGGTTCGCCATCTATTTTAAAAGTAAAAGTTGAAATGTTTAAATAGGTGTCTTTCAACAAGCCTGTTTCATTTTTTAACTGCGCGTCTATAGTAATGTTTTCTACTGTTTTCGGTAAATTGGGATATTTAAATGAAGCGTTATCACTCGCAATTTTTATATCCATCCTCGGGATGTGGGTGTTGTCAACAATCCCTTTCAGCATTCCGTTTACGGTAAAATTACCAGTGGTTTTTACGTCGCTAATTTGCTTCACGTACGTTTCTGGAATAACGGCGAGGAAATTTTTAAAGTCGGAAGACGGCGTTTTAAAAGTTATATCTACTTCGTTATTGGTTTCGTTTACTTGAACAAAACCCTCAAAAGTTAATGGCAACTCGTTGATTCTTGCTTCGTTTTCAAGAAAAGTATATTTCAGGTTTTTTAAATCTATTTTAAAAATAGCATCGAGTGCGATTTTGTTGTTCGTTAAGTATTCAATATCGCCAATTCGGAAAGTTGCAAATGCATCCGTATTTGTGTCAAGATTGCTTATTTCTTGCGAAAAATCTCCGCTACCCACGTGGTTAACTTCGGTTAGGGTAAAATACGTATTTGCCGATTGGTCTGCATAATTAACACGCGAATTTTTAATTTCATACTTTTTTAAGTCGAAAGTAAAGCCGCTATTTGGTTCCGTTTCTACCGTGGTTATCGGGGCGTCTTTTTTAATTGCAATGTCGTAATTTGTATTGCCAAGCGAATCAATTTTTATATTTACAAAAGCATCGTCAATAGTTACAGCGTCAACTTTAACTACTTCGCTGCTATTTTTAAAAAGTTGCATAATGCCCATATTCAACGTGAGCGTTTTACCACTTGCCAACGTATCCCCTTTAAAAGGTGCTTTATTGATCGCGCTGAAATTATTTAACTTTAAAGAAGCATTGGGAAAACTGCTAAAAAGACTCAAATCGAGATCTTCCCAGGCCACAGTGGCGTTGAGGTTTTGGTTAATGGTTCGCAATAACAATTTCTCCAAACTTCCCTTAAAAATAAATGGTGTGGCAATTAGTAGCAGAATTAAAATTCCGATAACGATTCCAAATATTTTGAGTGCTTTCTTCATAAAAAAATTAAAAATTTATTTGCTGTAATTCCTTTGAATACAACTTCTTAAAAAGCTGCTTTCGGGCAAAATTTATATCTACTCACAAATTTACTTGGTAGTCTTTTTCTTTTCCTTAATTTCGTCTTAAATGTTAAATTTTGGATCAATCAAATCCCTCGCATAACGTCTATCTTTCCCTTGGCAGCAATATGGGCAACCGTTTTGGTAATCTTCAAAATGCGGTGAATGCTCTTTTTAGGGAAGTGGGAAGTATTGTTAAAATTTCGTCGGTTTATGAAACGCCTGCAATGGGCTTTGACGGCGATCCATTTTTAAACTGCGCGGTGTGGCTGTATGTAGATTTGAAACCTGCGAAAATTTTAAAATCAATTCTAGAAATTGAAAAAAAGCTGGGCCGAAAACGAAATTCAACTACTAATTATACTTCCCGGCCAATTGATATTGACATTATTTTTATTGACGATTTAGTTATTTCGACCGAAAAACTTACGGTGCCACATCCCGAAATGACAAAACGCAGATTTGTTTTACAACCGGTTGCAGATTTAAACTTTCAATTGAATCATCCCATTTCAGAAAAAAATATTTTAGAAATTTTAGAAGAAACCGATGATGGTAGTGAGCTTCAAAAACAGTCTAAATGGCTGCGTAACCCCATGAAGGATTATGCAATTTCTAAATACAATTACATTGCAATTGAGGGAAATATTGGCGCAGGAAAAACAAGTTTAGCGGCAAAAATTGCAAGCGATTTTAATGCAAAATTAATTCTGGAACGCTTTAAAGACAATCCATTTCTACCCAAATTTTACGAAGATGCTGCGCGCTACGCCTTTCCATTAGAGATGTCTTTTCTCGCAGATCGTTACCAGCAATTGGTTGATGACATTACACAATTCGATCTATTTAAAGAATCTGTAATTGCAGATTACGATGTAAATAAATCGTTGATTTTTGCGAGTATTACGTTGCCCGAGGAGGAATATTCGTTGTACAAAAAGCTTTTTCAGATGATGCACAAAGAAGTGCCAAAGCCCGATATGTACATTTATTTGTATCAAAATACAGATCGTTTGTTGGAGAATATTAAAAAGCGCGGCCGTAAGTACGAACAGGGTATTGAAGTTGAATATCTTCAAAAATTAAATGCAGGATATTTAGAATTCATCAAAAACCAACATTCTGAAAGCATTAAAATTATTGATATTTCGGAAGTGGATTTTTTAAAAAACCGAGCAGATTATTTGAAGATTTTGAAAGAAATAGTTTCCTAAAAAAGCAAGAAAATTTAGATTCGGCTGGCTGTCTTTGCACTACAAACGGAAAACTGTAAATGCCATCTTTATTTCACTTACCTTTGCAAAAAATTAATTATGAGCAGACAAGACAATCAAAGTAGAGGGAAAGCTTCTGGACGTGGATCTAATAACCAACGCAACAGAAGCAGTGCAAGAGGGAATGCTCCTGTAAAATCTGAATTTAAAAGCAAAAAAACGAGTAGGCAAGCAGATCCCGCGACAAAACCAAAATTACGATTTGATAAAAATGGTAAAGAAATTGGCCGACGAGAGAAACCTGTAAAAGAAGTTAAAAGAAGTAATCCTGAGGACGGGATTCGTTTAAATAAATATATTGCAAATAGCGGTGTGTGTTCGCGCCGTGAAGCCGATACGTTTATTGCAACTGGTTTGGTTTCTGTAAATGGAAAAATTGTAAACGAGATGGGTTACAAAGTGCAACTAACAGACGATGTTCGTTTTGATGGTCGCCGCTTGAATCCGGAGCCAAACACCTTTGTTTTGTTGAACAAGCCAAAAGGGTTTGCTACAACAGATAGCAACTCCAAAGGAATGACTGTAATGGATTTGGTTGCAAATGCAACTACTGCCAAAATTAAACCATTTGGGCGTTTGGGTAGAAATGCTACGGGTTTATTACTGTTTACAAACGACGATGAGTTTGTGCAAAAATTTACTAAAAAAGGAATTCCAAGACTTTTTCATATCGAATTAGATAAAAATCTAAAAGCTGAACATCTTAAAAAGATTAAAGACGGAATGACCGTTGATGGAAAGGAGATAAGTGTAGATGAAATAAGTTATGTAGATAATGCGCCTAAAAGTGAAGTAGGTTTAAAAATTAAACACACCGGAAACAGTGTAATACGAACCATTTTTGAACATTTGGGTTACGATGTGGTTCGCGTAGATTGTGTAACGCTTGGCCCGTTGACCAAAAAAGACTTGCCTCGCGGCCGCTGGAGAACGCTTACAGATAAGGAACTCAATATGTTCAGTATGTTGTAAAATGAAATGAAAATTTCTGAGGTTATGTAAATTATTGAACTTTTTTTGGCACATTTGTATCAGCTTAAAATTGAATGAACGTATTTATTAATTTGGTTAGTTTTTGAAATATTTCAGAAACAAAGATTCTAAATGAACAACGTATTTTTGCTTCCAGTCGCTGCTTTGCGACAAGCTTCGGGTAAAGAATCTACTCTAAACCCTTTGCCTATTACAATTAAATTTCTAGTTAATATTTTGTTATACTTCCAATTTTTAAGGGAATCCGCAATAGGAATTTTTAATTTACACAATTCAACGAAAACAATATAATGAATACCAAATACATAGATTTAATAGATCAAACCTATTATTTTCCGCAGGAAGAATTTAGATTGGGCGAAAATGGTCTTGAATTTCACGGGGTAGATTTAATGGCGCTGGTAGAGCGCTATGGAGCACCCCTAAAGTTTACCTACCTCCCAAAAATTTCGGAAAATATACATTTGGCAAAAAAGTGGTTTGCCAATGCTATTGAAAAGAACAACTACAAAGGCACGTATAATTACTGCTATTGCACAAAAAGTTCGCATTTTAAGCACGTTTTAAATGAAGCTTTAAAGAATGATATTCATATAGAAACCTCTTCGGCTTTTGATATTGATATAGTAGAAAGCTTGAAGAAAACTGGTAAAGTAACCGATAAAACGTATGTAATCTGTAACGGATTCAAACGAGAGCAGTATATAGAAAACATAGCGCGTTTAATCAACGATGGGCATGAAAACTGCATTCCTATTATTGATAATTATGAAGAAATTGATTTGCTTTCAGATAGTATTGAAGGGCATTTTAATGTAGGTATTCGTATTGCTTCGGAAGAAGAGCCAAAGTTTGAATTCTATACTTCGCGATTGGGAATTGGGTATAAAAATATTATTCCTTTTTACGAAGAACAAATAAAAAATAACGAACGCATAGATTTAAAAATGCTTCATTTTTTCATTAATACGGGCATTCGCGACACTGCTTATTACTGGAACGAATTGGTGAAATGTTTAAAAGTGTATGTTCGTCTTAAAAAAATCTGTCCGTCATTAGATAGTCTAAATATTGGCGGTGGCTTTCCTATAAAAAACTCTTTGCATTTTGAGTACGACTATCAATATATGATAGACGAAATTTTAAATCAAATAAACATCACTTGTGAAGAAGCTGAGGTTCCAGTTCCCCACATTTTTACCGAATTTGGAAGTTTCACAGTTGGCGAGAGTGGCGGGGCTATTTATGAAATCCTCTATCAAAAACAACAAAACGATAGAGAGAAGTGGAATATGATAAATTCATCTTTTATTACAACCTTGCCAGATACTTGGGCAATAAGTAAGAAATTTATAATGTTACCAATAAATCGTTGGAACGATGAATACGAAAGAGTGTTGTTAGGAGGTTTAACTTGCGATAGTGACGACTACTATAACAGCGAACAAAACATGGCGGCTATTTATCTGCCAAAGTTTAAAAAGGAAAAACCTTTGTATATTGGCTTCTTTAATACAGGTGCTTATCAAGAAACCATTGGTGGTTTTGGAGGTTTGCAACACTGCTTAATTCCGCAGCCAAAACATATTTTAATAGATAGAGACAAAAACGATAACATTACTACCAAACTTTTTTCAGAACAACAAACAAGCGAGCAATTGCTAAACATTTTAGGTTATGAGCACTAAGACGTACGCAGGTATCCCGCAAAAATATGCGGCCCTAGAAACATCAAAAATTGTATTGATCCCCGTTCCTTATGATGGAACCAGCACTTGGCAAAAAGGTGCCGACAAAGGTCCCGAGGCCTTTTTAGATGCTTCCGAAAACATGGAACTTTATGATATTGAAACCCAATCAGAGGTTTATAAACAAGGAGTTTATCTTGCCGATGCCATAACTGAAAACGCATCGCCAGAAGCTGTAGTTTCAGAAGTACACAAAGCCACCAAAGATTATATTAAACGAAATAAATTTGTTACTGTTTTTGGGGGTGAACACAGCATTTCTATTGGAACAATCCGCGCGTTTAACGAATGTTTTGACAACCTTACCGTGTTGCACATAGATGCTCACGCAGACTTGCGCAAAGAATTCCACGGAAGCACTTGTAACCACGCTTGTGCAGTTTATGAAGCGAGCCAAACTACAAATCTTGTACAAGTTGGAATCCGGAGTATGGATATTGCCGAAACGCGCGTGATGGATGAAGAAAAAGTATTCTTTGCCCACGATATGGCAAAAGACGAATACTGGATGGATAAAGTAATTGAAGCTTTAGGCGAGAATGTATTTATCACTTTTGATCTTGATGCTTTAGATCCTTCCATCCTTCCGTCAACCGGAACACCCGAACCTGGCGGACTTTTTTGGTATGAAACCCTCGATTTTCTAAAACAAGTTTTTGAGGATAGAAATGTGGTAGGTTTTGACATTGTAGAACTATGCCCTAACCCAGAGGAAAAAGCTTCAGACTTTGTAGCTGCAAAACTTTACTACAAAATGTTGACGTACAAATTTGCAGGTACAGACGAAGAAGACGAATACGAAAGTAATTTTAACCTCTCGACTCCGCTCGAGGCAGGTAAAAAAGGTAGTTCAAAATTTAATACAGAAGAAGATGAGTACTAACAAAGGAGCGATCTCCCAGTTTATTGAAAAATATTATTTACACTTTAATTCTGCTGCACTTGTAGATGCTGCAAAAGGATACGAAGCACAACTTGAAAAAGGTTCAAAAATGTTAGTTTCGCTAGCGGGAGCAATGAGTACTGCTGAGTTGGGCAAGATTTTTGCCGAAATGATCCGTCAAGATAAAGTGCAAATAATTTCTTGTACAGGTGCTAACCTTGAAGAAGATATAATGAATCTGGTGGCGCACAGTCATTATGAACGTGTGCCGCATTACCGCGATTTAACACCGCAAGATGAGTGGGATTTGCTTGAAAGAGGAATGAACCGCGTAACCGATACTTGTATCCCTGAAGAAGAAGCCTTCCGAAGAATTCAAAAACACATCGTAAAGCTTTGGAAAGAAGCCGAAGCAAAAGGCGAACGTTACCTTCCGCACGAGTATATGTACAAACTTCTTTTAAGTGGAGTAATGGAAGAGCATTACGAAATAGATTTAAAAGATTCGTGGATGTACGCTGCTGCCGAAAAGAACCTTCCAATTATTTGCCCAGGTTGGGAAGATAGTACTATGGGAAACATTTTTGCAAGCTACGTGTTAAAAGGCGAATTGAAAGCTTCTACAATGAAAAGTGGAATTGAGTATATGACCTTCCTTGCCGATTGGTACACTGAAAATTCAGAAAATGGAATTGGTTTCTTCCAAATTGGTGGTGGAATTGCAGGTGATTTCCCAATCTGCGTAGTGCCCATGCTTTACCAAGATATGGAGCGACCGGAAACTCCGTTTTGGAGCTATTTTTGCCAGATCAGCGACTCAACTACTAGCTTTGGTAGTTACTCAGGCGCTGTTCCCAATGAAAAAATTACGTGGGGAAAACTAGATATGGATACGCCAAAATTTATCATTGAGAGTGATGCAACCATAGTGGCGCCACTTATTTTTGCCTATCTATTAGATATGTAAAAAAATGTTTAGAAATTTCTAAAACCGAGACAAATGTCTTATCTTTGGAGACAAATGTATTTGGTTATGAGTTATGATGAACAAATTAATGCTATTAATGAAGTAAACGAGGCATTAACAGCTTACGTAAAAAACATTGAAAATGTATCGAGGAAAATTTCATTTGCAGATTTTTTTCTTGATAAAATGCTAATTGTCCAAGCTATTAGAAGAGGGCTGCCATTTAAAATATTTACCCAAATAAAATCATTTACACCTTTTACCGATTCTGATTGGGCCGAATATTTAGATCTTTCTTCTAAAACATTGCAACGATATCGAGATGATAAGGATTTTTATTTTAAACCTATTCACACTGAAAAAATATTTGAGCTTGCTGAAGTTACCAATTTTGGAATTGAAGCTTTTGGTTCTTCCGAAAAATTCTACAGATGGCTAAATACGCCTTCATTTGCTTTAAAGGGGCTTAATCCCAGAGAGCTTTTAAAGGATTCTTACGGTAAGGAAATGGTTATGGCAGAGCTTAATCGTATAGAGCATGGTATTTTTGCATAATGAGGGTTTTTAGGTTATCCAGAAAAAAATATGCCTACGATTTAAGTGGTAAAGGTGCAGCTAAGTTCGGAAACCGTTGGAATTCTAAAGGTGTAAAAATGCTGTATACGGCAGAAAGTAGGGCGCTGGCAATGGCTGAAGTAATAGTGCATTTAAGCTTGGCAACACTACCTGATGATTATATGATGATTGAGATTGATATTCCAGATTCCTTGAAAATCGAAGTTTTAAACCCTCAGGTTTTGGATGAAGATTGGAATTCTAATCCTCCAAAATTGAATACGCAAAAAATAGGTGACTCTTTTATTTATTCAGGAGATTTCTGTGTTCTTAAAGTTCCTTCTACCGTAGTAAATGGCGACTTCAATTTTTTGTTGAACCCCAACCATTCAAGTATTTCAGAAATTAAAATTATTGAAATTGTCAACTTTCCTTTTGACGAAAGGATTTTTAAATAGAAATTGAATTCCCAGACTATATGGACCCACAAAAAATTGAAAATATTGAGCTAAAGTTTTTGACCCTTAAGGATTATGAAGCGCTTAAAGCTGCGACCATTCAGTCTTATGGGGGTATGCCTAATAGCTATTGGAAGATAAACGAGATAGGAAACTTGATAGATATTTTCCCCGAGGGGCAAGTGGTTATTATGGCCGATGGCGAAATTGCCGGTTGCGCTCTTTCTATTATTGTAGATTTTGATGAATTGGGTGAAAAGCACACCTATCAAGATATTACAGACGATCCAACTTTTAAAATCCACGATACAGAAGGCGATGTGCTTTACGGAATAGACGTTTTTATTCGGCCAGATTTTCGCGGCCTTCGTTTGGGAAGAAGATTGTACGATTACAGAAAGGAGCTCTGTGAAAACTTAAATTTAAAGAGTATCGTTTTTGGCGGAAGAATGCCAAATTATCATCTACACGCAGATAAACTTTCCCCAAAACAATACATTGAAAAAGTTAAACGCAAACAAATTGACGATCCCGTTTTAAACTTTCAGATATCGAATGATTTTCACCCGGTACGTGTGTTGAAAGGTTATTTGGAAGGCGATAAAGCTTCCGGTGAGTTTGCGGTTTTGATGGAGTGGGACAATATCTATTATACAAAACCCGAAAAAAAACCCAAACCTTCTGCAATAAAAAGTATTGTGCGTCTGGGTCTTATTCAATGGCAAATGCGAAGCTATTCTGGCATGGAAGAGTTAATGCATCAAGCAGAGTATTTTATAGATTCTGTAGCAGGATATAGATGTGACTTCGCGATGTTTCCAGAGTTTTTCAATGCTCCGCTCATGGCAAAATACAATCATATGAGTGAGCCAGATGCTATTCGCGAATTGGCGAAATACACCAAAGAAATTACCGAAAGACTTTCGCAACTATCAATTTCATACAACATCAATATTATAACTGGAAGTATGCCCGAAATGGTTCGCGGAAAATTATATAATGTCGGTTACTTATGCCGTCGCGATGGAAGCGTGGAGCGTTATGAAAAAATTCACGTTACACCAGATGAAGAACGCGTTTGGGGAATGGTAAATGGAAATTCATTAAAAACTTTCGATACAGACTGTGGGAAAATAGGAGTTTTAATTTGTTACGATTCTGAATTTCCTGAACTTTCAAGATTACTTTCAGATGAAGGAATGGATATACTTTTTGTGCCATTTTTAACCGATACTCAAAATGGTTATTCGCGGGTGCGTCTTTGTGCTCAAGCCAGAGCGGTAGAAAATGAATGCTATGTTGCCATTGCAGGAAGTGTTGGTAATTTACCGAAGGTTCACAACATGG
Organism: Aequorivita vitellina; assembly: GCF_022008365.1. GTDB lineage: Bacteria > Bacteroidota > Bacteroidia > Flavobacteriales > Flavobacteriaceae > Aequorivita > Aequorivita vitellina. The sequence continues at coordinate 73,148 of NZ_JAIRBA010000008.1, read as the reverse complement.
ACATACAATATGCCCAAAGTGCTGTGTTTACTCCCTGCGACTTCTCTTTTCCCAGCAATGGAATAAAGGCTGAAGCAACCACAAATACCGAAATGATTTTGGTTGCCGATGTAGATATAGATTTACTTCGCGAGTTGCACACTTTTGGTGCAGTTCGAAATTTGAAAGATAGACGAAAAGACTTCTACAAATTAGAAAGAGTGAAAAAGTAAACTACTAAAGTTTTAAATTTTTAAACGGAAACAACCAAATGAACGGTCATTCCATTAATTAACTTTCTTAAAAATATTTCGCTTTAAGCTAATTTTATTTACTCACTACCGAAATTTTCTGAAAAACTAGTGATTTACACTATTCTCCTTAATCCGCAAATCAAAAACGAAATCTTTGGTTTCTAGTAATTTAAAGCAGGGGTTTTTAGTCAGCGGATTAATAACGTAATTAAATTCTTGCGGAATTATAATTGAAGGAATTTTTAGAATTGCCTTATCCTGCTGAAGTAATTTAGTACCAAAATCTTTAGTAGACTTCGGTGCAGGTGTGTTTCGCCAATTTCCGGGCAAATCTGTCTCTTTAACGGTATAGATTTGATTATCGTCAATTTCGAAAACACAGAGACTCAGTGCGCGTGGAATAAAATCAATAGCAATATTGGCAGCGTATTCCAAAACCGCTAAGGACCGACTTTCGGAAGTGTAAATACAGGGCGTGTCAATGTGGTTCCACCGGCCACCAAAAAGCTTAGAGCCCGTTCCCTGCAGGTCGTTTGCATATTGTGTTTTGCTTATTCGAAAAACCTTCATGGTTAAGAATAAACGCCATATGCAATACGGCCTATGAGGTTTCGTATTTCCTCACGGCCAAATTGATTATCCATAAGATCAAAGGGGGCGGCTCCTGAAAGTGCTTGATTTGCGGTGAACATCCATTGATTAAACTTGCGTTTGTCTTCAAAAACTTCATAACCAAAAGAGTAAATTTCTGCCACGGCGATAATACCTTCGCTAATATGATCGTTAAATTTTTGCTCTCCTTTTTTATTGATGAGCGTAGAACGCGTAACAGATAATGCTTGGGCTAAAGCGTCGTAATCTAATGATGTTTCTTCTTTTAGTTTGGTTAAATAAGCTTTACTAACACCATTTCTAACAATTTGCATTTTTTGATAGGAGGTCATGTCTACTAACGGAATGGCGAGGTTTCCATCGTAGAAATGGGTGGGGGCCTCCTTGGCATAATTGATTTTATTGGTGGCTTTATATGGCTTTTTCATAATAGTATAAAATTAATCTTTAAGTAGTATGAAATTACATTTTTTATATCGAACTGCCAAATTTTTCCATTGAAATCTCTAGCTTTTACCCAGAATTATTAAAATTGAAAATCCTTTTATTTAACTATTTTTAATGCCGTTATGTCGTGGTTTTAAGAATAGATATTTAGAAGTGCTTATTTCCCAAAAGGCTACAATAATAACCACAGTATATTCTAAAGCCACAAGCCATAACTTTTCATCAAAACCATTTTTACCATAGGCCGAATAACTCAGCATTACCACAAAACTCCAAATAATTGGGAATTTGTATCTCGTAAAAACCGAAAGCAAAAGGGGAGTGGCGATGTACCACGGATGCACGGTGGTGGAAAGCAAAAAGTAAAATGAAACTGCAAAAAGCATTGCGGTTATCAATTGTTTCGGCGTTTTATTTTTTCTAAAAAAAGCAAGTCCCAAAACAAAAAGTAATACAATTATAGGAAGAACTTTCCCAACGGTTTCAATAATATTCCAGCCAACAACCTGGAATCCAATCCAACGGATTATATAATAAACACTTCCATTAAACTCAAAATTCTGGAACCAAAGTCCAATGGTTGAAGTGAAATTATTGATAAATTCTGAAGAAACGAACGGTAAAAATGTAACGATTACAGTAAGCCCAACTATAAAATAGAATTTGAAGAGCTTTCTGAAGTTAATCGTGGAGTCCTCACAGGTTTTAGCAACCTGTGAGGACTTGTTCAATTTCGGGGTAGAAAAATATTTTAAAAAAACAGGCAAAAACAATAACGGAAGCAATTTTACCGAAACGGAAACCCCAATCAAAACTGCGGCCCGAAACCATTTTCCATTAAAAAGTAGATACAGTGCCCACACATAAAAGAAAAGCATTACCCCTTCAAAATGTAGATTTCCAGTAAGTTCAATTATGATAAAAGGATTTAAAAAATACCAGAAAATATTTCTGAAAGGGAGGTTAAATTTCTTCAATATTTTACTTCCAAAGTACAAAATACCAACATCTGCAAAAATAATAAGTACGCGGAGCACAATCGCTGAGCCTAAAATACTTTTCCCCGCAAACAGCGCGGCAATAGTAAAAAACAATTGATTGATAGGCGGATAATTGCTGAAATGGCTCGCGTTCAGCGCCCCCATTCCGTTAATTAATTGTTGTGATTGTTCAACTGAATTATTTAATATGGCTGATGAATCTGGCGTGAACAAATACGGACTAACGCCCTGGATCAATAACCGTCCATCCCACAGAAACCGATAAAAATCTTGCGAAAGATTGGGGATTCCCGGAATGAAAATCAATCGAAAAACAATCCCCAAACTGGCTAAAAACCAGAAATTAAGTTTAAACTTTTCTATAAAAAGATAGGCGATGATAAAAAGCGCACCGTAGCGTAAAATTAATTTTGTAAAATCATTACGCTCCAAATGATATCCAAAACTGATATAAAATACGATAGCGATTATCGAGAAAAGTAAGGGAATTTTATAGCGTTTAATGAAATCCAAAAACCGTTTTATTTATTCGTTAAATTGAAATTCAAAAAAACTAAATCCGATAAAAATCGGAAGAAAAATCGCTATTCTTTTCAATCTTGCCATTCGGCAATAAAAAGATTGGTGTCGCGACTACCGCCGTTATTTCTATTTGATGAAAAAGCTAACTTTTTTCCATCATTTGAAAACACTGGAAATGCATCAAAGGTTCTACCGTGGGTAACGCGCTCCAAGTTTTTACCGTCTATATCAATTAAATATAGGTTAAATGGAAATCCTCGTTCGGCTTCAAAATTACTGGAGAACAAAATCTTTTCGCCCGAAGGATGAAAAAACGGCGCCCAATTTGCATTTCCTAAATGGGTAAGTTGCCGCAATTCGCTTCCGTCTGCATTGCAGATAAACAGTTCCATTTCGGTAGGTTGTACCAAACCTTGAGCGAGCAAATCTTTGTACTCTTTTATTGCCGCTTCGGTTTTTGGGCGGGAAGCACGGAAAATCAATTTTGAACCGTCAGGTGAAAAGAATGCGCCACCATCGTAGCCTAATTCATTTGTAATCTGTTTCACATTTTTACCATCAATATCCATCGTATAAAGTTCCAAATCGCCACTGCGCATGGAGGTGAAAACAATTTTATCGCCTTTGGGCGAAACGGTTGCTTCGGCATCGTAACCCGGTTCATTAGTGAGCTGAGCGGTTATGTTTCCCTCTAAATCTGCGACAAAAATATCGAAGCTATCATAAACCGGCCAAACGTATTTCCCATCTTTTTTTACAGGCACTTCGGGACAGTTTTCGTCTTTTAAATGCGTGCTTCCGTAAACAATGTGCTCTCCGTCGGGCAGAAAATAACTGCAAGTAGTTCGGCCTTTCCCGGTGCTTATCATTGGCGGTTGTTTGTCTCTAAAAGTTTCATCTACATTCATTAAAAACATTTGATCGCAGTTAACACCCCAGTTTTTATAGTTGCTTTGAAAGATGAGCTTACTGTCGTCAAAACTCCAATATGCCTCTGCATTATCACCGCCAAAAGTAACTTGACGAATGTTTTTAAAATGCTTTTCTTCGGGATAAATTAGCGTGTCTTTTGTATTTGGGTCTAATACTGCATCTATATTTTTATCGGTTGAATTGAGAGATTCGTTTTCTGCTTTTTTCACTTCATTTTTACAACTCGCAAAAACCGAAACAATCAGCAGGATATAAAATATTTTCATTTTTAATGTACTTTTGAACAAAAGTAATGATATGCGTGCAATTTTAGTGATTTTTCTAGCAATATTGGTTTTCTCTTGTAAGGAAACAAAAGTGAAACCTATAACTATGAAAGAAGACGTTTCCATCTTGGCAAACGATAGTTTAAAAGGACGAAAAACAGGTAGTGCAGATGAAAAAAAGGCTGCCGAATATATTGCAAAACGGTTTGCAGATATTGGGTTACAACCTAAAGGTACCAATGGTTATTTTCAAAAATTCACTTTCAAGGCGAGCAAGAATCCACATCAAGAAGCCGAATTTACTTCAGAAAAAGGCGACAGTACTAAAACCGCTGAAAACGTAATTGCTTATTTAGATAACAAGGCTGAAAATACAGTTGTTATTGGCGCGCATTACGACCATTTGGGAATGGGCGGCGAAGGTTCGCTGTATCGCGAAGGCGAAGCAATACATAACGGCGCCGACGATAATGCGAGCGGAGTGGCAATGATGTTGCATTTGGCAGATTCACTTCGCTTCGACTCCGCTCTGCAACCGAAGAAAAACAATTATCTTTTTATCGCTTTTTCTGGGGAAGAAGAGGGTTTATTGGGATCAAATTATTTCGTAAAAAACCCAACTATCGACACAAAAAAAATAACTTATATGCTGAATATGGATATGGTGGGTAGGCTCAATGCCGAAAAAAACTTAGCGGTTTATGGTCTGGGAACTTCGCCTATTTTAAAACAAACTGTATTGGCAAATGCTGGAAATTTAAAGATTACCGAAAACGAAAGCGGTGTTGGCCCTAGCGATCATACTTCGTTTTATTTGGCAGATATTCCGGTGTTGCATTTTTTCACTGGGCAACACGAAGATTACCACAAACCCAGTGATGACACTGAAAAGGTGAATTTTGAGGGAATGAAAGCTGTTTCAAATTACATTTTCAGCATAATTAAAGATTTGGACAATCAGCCGAAACTTCCATTCAGAAAAACCAAAAACGAAAGTGAAGTTGTGCCAGAATTTAAAGTGACTTTAGGCGTGGTTCCAGATTATCTTTTCAGTGGAAAAGGAATGCGAATTGATGGTGTAAGTGAAGACAAACCAGCACAAAAAGCAGGACTTCAAAAGGGTGATGTTGTTGTGAAAATGGGCGATTTTGAAGTAACCGATATGATGAGTTATATGAAGAGCCTTTCAAAATTTGAAAAGGGGCAAACGACTTTGGTTACAATAAAAAGAAATGAAGAGCTGAAAGAAGTTGAGGTTACGTTTTAAGAAATAAAAAAACCTAACAGTTCTGAGACCTGTTAGGTTTAATTAAGTACTGAGTACAGACAAGGCACACCTTAATTCCAGTTGAGACAAGGCATGCCTTAATTCCAGTTGAGACAAGGCATGCCTTGTCTCAACGATATGCTACATCATACCGGGCATTCCGCCACCCATACCAGCTGGCATTCCACCACCGCCGGCATTTTCTTCTTTAATATCTACCAAAGCACATTCTGTAGTAAGAATCATTCCAGCAACCGATGCAGCGTTTTCTAGCGCGATACGGGTTACTTTTTTAGGATCGATGATTCCTGCTTTTAGCATATCAACATAGGTTTCGCTTTTAGCATCGTAACCGAAGTTTTTCTTGCCTTCCAAAACTTTATTGATAACTACCGAACCTTCACCACCTGCGTTTTCAACAATAGTTCGCAATGGAGATTCAATCGCTTTAGAAACAATATTTATTCCTGTTGTTTCATCGAGTGTATCGGTAGTAAGTTTTTTAAGCACTTCAATAGCGCGAACTAAAGCAACGCCACCACCAGCAACAATACCTTCTTCAACAGCCGCACGGGTTGCGTGAAGGGCATCGTCTACTCGGTCTTTTTTCTCTTTCATTTCTACTTCAGAAGCAGCACCAACATAAAGAACCGCAACTCCGCCAGCTAATTTAGCCAAACGCTCCTGCAATTTTTCTTTGTCGTAATCGCTTGTAGTAGATTCAATTTGCGATTTTATTTGGTTCACACGGCCTTTAATGTCATCTTTTTTACCAGCTCCATTAACTATGGTTGTGTTGTCTTTATCTATGGTTACAGTTTCAGCAGAACCTAACATGTCGATTGTTGTGTTTTCCAAAGTGAAACCGCGCTCTTCAGATATAACAGTACCACCTGTTAAAATAGCAATATCTTCAAGCATGGCTTTCCTTCTGTCGCCAAATCCTGGTGCTTTTACAGCAGCAATTTTTAAAGAACCCCGAAGTTTATTTACTACCAAAGTAGCTAAAGCTTCACCGTCAACATCTTCAGCAATTATTAAAAGCGATTTTCCTTGTTGCGCTACTGGCTCAAGTACAGGAAGCAAATCTTTCATTGCAGAAATTTTCTTGTCGTAAAGCAAAATCATTGGGTTTTCCAATTCGGTCTGCATTTTTTCGGTATCGGTTACGAAATAAGGTGAAAGATATCCACGATCAAATTGCATTCCTTCTACAACATCTACGTATGTTTCAGTTCCTTTTGCTTCTTCAACGGTGATAACTCCTTCTTTTCCTACTTTTCCGAATGCTTTAGCAATTAAATCGCCAATTACATCGTCGTTGTTTGCCGAAATGGAAGCTACTTGCTTTATCATTTCAGAAGAATTACCAACCTTAGTAGTTTGCTTTTCAAGATTAGCAACAATGGCTTCTACAGCTTTGTCTATTCCGCGTTTTAAATCCATTGGATTTGCACCGGCTGCTACGTTTTTAAGGCCTTCTTTTACAATTGCTTGTGCAAGAACGGTAGCGGTTGTTGTTCCGTCACCAGCAAGATCGTTGGTTTTTGAAGCAACTTCTTTTACCATTTGAGCGCCCATATTTTCAAGCGCATCTTCCAATTCAATTTCTTTTGCAACGGTTACACCATCTTTAGTTACTTGTGGAGCACCAAAAGATTTACTAATAATTACATTGCGACCTTTTGGGCCTAATGTTACTTTTACTGCGTTTGCTAGAGCATCAACACCGCGTTTAATACTATCGCGAGCTTCTACATCAAATTTTATATCTTTTGCCATAAATTTTAAATTTTGTCATCCCTGTCAAGACAGGAATTTTTTGGTTAATATTATAATTTCTTAATTATTTGCTTTTCAAGAAAATCTTAAAATAAAATTCCAAATCCTAAAGGTTTGAATTTGAAGTTTCTACTTTAGAAATTAAATTATTGCAAGTATATCGTCTTCGCGCATGATGAGGTAATCGTTGCCGTCAAATTTTAATTCGCTGCCAGAATACTTTCCGTAAAGCACGGTATCTCCAACTTTTACGGTCATTTTATAATCCTCTTTTCCTTTGCCCACAGCAACTACTTTACCCTGTTGTGGTTTTTCTTTAGCCGAATCTGGAATGTACAATCCCGAAGCTGTTTTTGTCTCTGCCTCTTGCGGCTGAACCAATACGCGATCTGCAAGTGGTTGAATTTTTAATGCCATTTCAATTTTATTTTTTAGTTGTTAAACTTTAGTTTAAATGTTTGTTTGCTAATTGGCAGAAATTGTGCCACCGCCGTTAGACTGACAGTATATAAAACAAAAATGCCAGCTTGTCAGAAGCTGGCATTTTAAAATAATATTGTAACTGTTTTAGTTTGTAGTATCTTCTGTTGCAGCAGGCGCTGGAGTTTGGGTAGTAGGAACCGCAGGGATTGCACTTTCGTCAAAAGTTTTTGATTGTACAACATTGCCGCCCATTATAAAAACGTTTGAAAATAAAATTAACGCAAGCATAATGGTTGCAAGGGTCCACGTACTTTTATCAAGAAAGTCGCTCGTTTTCTGCACACCACCAATTTGTGCGCCACCACCACCGCCAAATGACGATGAAAGTCCACCACCTTTTGGGTTTTGAACCATTATAACTACGACCAACAAAAAGGCCACTATCATTATTAAAACTAAAAATATTGTAAACGTACTCATGATTGTTCTGAATTAATCAATTTTTCTATTGCCCGAATTTGGTCTGCAAAGAAACCACTTTTTTCGGGATTTTTCAAAATTAATATTTTATATGCTTGAATTGCCTTTTTATAGTTCTTTTGTTGCAGATAAACTTTAGCCAAAGTCTCCGTCATCAGGGAATCAACTGGTTGTGTCTGTGAATTTTCTAAAATATTTTTTTCCTGTTTAGTTGCCTTTTTTTCTATTTCTGAAGGGATAATCTTTGGTTTTTCTTGAATAAACTTGTCTATTAATTCAAATTTTCGCTCCCGTTCATCTTGTGTTATGTTGTCTTCGTTTGTAAAAATAACTTCTTTCGGCGAAGAATTTTCGGTGCGTGAAATAGGTTTCGCTTTGGTGAGTTTTAACCATTCGGCAAATGAATGTGTGTCGTCTTTTGTAAATTCTAAAGGTGTGTTAGTCTGTAGCACTTCTTCAGGTTCTTGCTTTTTTTCCGTCTTCTTTTCAACTAATTCGGTTATAGAAGTCACTTTTCTTTGAAAAAGTTCGGGATTTAAAATATCTTCCGCCTTTTGCATTTCGGCTTTCAGTTGTTTGTCTATTTCAAGACTAATTTGTTCCGAAATATTTTCGACAACAACTTTTATTTCTGCTACCGACGGATCATGTTGTAAAATGGTTTGTGAAATTTCATTCTGAATAAATTTTTCAGAAGTGATGTATTCAAACAAAATATCGCGATCAGTAGTATGTGCTGCGGTAAGTTTCAATGCGTCATTGTACAAATAACTGTTTTTATTTTTTAAACCTTTTAGTTGTAAGGCGCGCGCGCTTTGAAAATAGGGGTATTTTTTTATGAGCATATCCAATGCGGTTAAATCCTCAGAAGTTATTTTCTGCGGATTGGCGAGTAGATATGTGTATTGTTCAATGTTCAATTTTCAAAAAATTTTAACCACTTTTTTCAAGGAGTTTTTTCTTTTTTGGTATTTAAGTTTTTTACCAGTTAGCAAGCGATTTATTAAAAATATCCTGTGTTAAGCGTTCAAAAATAATATCGACTGCGGCATCTAGTTTTGAGCCTGTTAGTTGTGTTTGGCCATCATAATCGTAATAAAAACTGAAAGGTTGTTCAAAATCTTTTAAAGGGTCTTTGGTGTTGTAAAACCTTACGCTTACTGCAATAGTGAGCCTGTTTTGCGCGGCGGTGCTGGTAGAGGTTGCGGTGATTGGCGCAATGTAAAACTGTGTAATTTCACCTTCGTACACCAAATCGCCATTGCTATTTACAAGGTCTAAACTCGTTTGGTTTAAAAGTAAGTCTTGCAGCTTTTGTGTAAAATCGCGTGCAATTCCGGGTTCAACAATTGGTGCGTTATTCTGAAAATAATTTACCTGAACCGTTTTTGTTGTACTGTAATTAATATCGGCACCAGTAAACGAGTACGGTCCGCAGCCCTGCAAAGAAAATGCTATGGTTAGTAAGCATAAAATTGAAACTGTTTTTGACATTTACTTTACTTTGATTTTAATTTTGTTACGGAGCACTTTGCGCGTGATAAATCTTGTGCTTACAGATCGTATTGTTTAATTTTTCTGTATAAAGTACGTTCCGAAATGCCTAATTCGTCTGCGGCATCTTTGCGTTTTCCATTGTATTTTTCGAGAGACTTTTTAATGAGTTCCAATTCCTTTTGCTGAAGCGACAGGTTTTCTTCTTCTTCAATGTCTTCGGCGTATTCGTATTTGTCTTTCCGTTGTTCGGCGGCGTGTTCGGGAATGCTAAAAACTTCAACATCGCTTTGCGAGCCGTTGTTTTCTTCCTCTTCTATTATTGAAGCCAGTTCCTCTTCGGCGTTATTATCTTCGGCATAAATTTTATTGATAAGCGACGATTGTTCTTCTTTAACCTTGGCTGTATTACCAGTTTTCATCAATTCTAAAGTAAGCTTTTTTAGGTCGTTTACATCGCGTTTCATATCAAAAAGTACTTTGTATAGAATTTCGCGCTCGCTGCTAAAATCGCTTTCGGTTTTTTTTGCATTTACAATTGCCGGCAGGTTGCTGCCCATGTTTGGTAAATAATGCTTTAAGGTGTCGTAATTAATTTCGCGATTTTGCTCTAAGACCGAGATTTGCTCCGCCACATTGCGCAACTGGCGTACGTTACCGCTCCATCGATATTGCAGTAGTAAAGAAGTGGCGCGCTCGTCTAAACGAATGGTGGGCATTTTGTATTTCTGTGCAAAATCTGCCGCAAATTTTCTGAAAAGCAAATGAATATCTTCCTGTCTTTCGCGAAGTGGTGGTAGATTAATCTCTACCGTACTTAACCGATAATACAGGTCTTCGCGGAATTTCCCCTTTTCAATAGCTTCTGCCATTTTTACGTTTGTGGCGGCTACAATGCGCACGTCTGTTTTTTGACTTTTTGAAGAGCCTACTTTTAAAAATTCACCATTTTCTAAAACCCGGAGAAGCCGAACTTGTGTTGGCAGTGGTAATTCGCCCACTTCATCGAGGAAAATTGTGCCGCCATCGGCTACTTCAAAATAACCGCTACGGGTTGCCGTTGCTCCCGTAAACGAACCTTTTTCGTGGCCAAAAAGTTCGCTGTCTATTGTGCCTTCGGGAATGGCGCCGCAGTTTACGGCTATGTATTTTCCGTGTTTTCTATGAGAAAGAGAGTGAATTATTTTTGGAATACTTTCTTTACCCACGCCGCTTTCACCCGTTACCAATACCGAAATATCAGTCGGGGCAACCTGAATTGCTTTTTCTACGGCACGGTTTAGTTTTGGGTCGTTCCCAATTATTCCGAAACGTTGTTTTGTTGCTTGTATGCTTTCCATAGTAACTTCCCGCGGAGGCGGGAATCTCGTGTTTTCAGTATTAATAATAATCGTAAGTCAATTCTTCAATTAGTACACCGTTCTTTTCAACCACTGCATTTGTAGGATAACCATCTGCATTATAAATAGTGGTTTTTGTTTTTACATAATTAGAGTCTGGTATTGAACTGATAAAAGTGATTTGCGTATAATTGTTTTTTGAAAAATAATTATGTCTTTTAAACAAGCTAATATGATCGCCGATAGTTGCGTTTGTGTAATTGTTTTCAACACAGTCGTATAGCGGGTTAACTCCATCATCGTATTCAAATGTGTAAGTCCCTTCAAATCCATTACTTTGGGTTTCATTAATCTGGCTTATATTATCGCCAGTATATTCAATAATTTGTGTAGATGTACCCGTATCAGTGTTAACGAAGTTTTTTACTATTTTGCCTTCAGCATTGTAATATATTTCTCCATAAATTGAAGCTTGCTCATATGTAATTTTATCGTTCTCTATAGTATAATCTCGAATACTTAAAACATCACCGAGACCATTCTCGAAAGTTATGCCGTCAATCTCGTTATTAACATCGTATGCGAAAATATCTTGTCTTTGGTGTGCGTTAACGTCATAAAATAGACTTTTTTCACTAATTAGTCCTGAACTGTTGTAGCTGTATAACCAATTGAAGGTCATTTGTGGATGAATCGTACTTTCGCTAACAGTTTGTCCAGATTCATCAAATAACCTTTCTAAAGTATAATTGTCGGTACTTTGATTAAAATAAAAATCTTGACTAAACTTTTTGATTTTTAATTCCTGTGGCTCAGCGGGAACGTCGTCATTGCTAGAACAGGCAAATGTCAATAAACTTGCTGCAAAAAGAAGTAAAATACGTTTCATAATATATTGGATTTATGAGAGCTCAACCGCTTCGCCAATTAGCGTTGCAGTAGTACAATCGGTTATTTTTACATTTACAAAATCGCCCGCTTTATAATTTTTCTTCGGAAAAACAGCAACATTATTATGCTCCGTTCTTCCGCTCCATTCATCCTTATTTTTCTTCGATTCCTTTTCAATTAAAACCGATACGGTTTTTCCTAAAAATGAAGCGGTACGAATAGCGCTGTGTTTTTGTTGAAGATCTACAATTTCGGTCAATCTTCTACTTTTTGTTTCTTCGGGCACGTCGTCTTCCAATTTTCGAGCAGCATTGGTTCCGGGTCTTTCGGAATATTTGTACATATAACCAAAGTCGTATTTTACATATTCCATTAAGCCCAAAGTTGCTTGATGGTCTTCCTCTGTTTCCGTAGGAAATCCAACAATCATATCTTGCGAAATTGCACAGCCAGGAATAATTTCGCGAATGCGGTCTATCAATTTCATATATTCTTCGCGTGTGTGCTGGCGGTTCATTTCTTTTAAAATTCGCGTGCTCCCACTTTGTACAGGCAGGTGAATATGGTTGCAAATATTTTTGTGTTTTGCAACAACGTGCAATACTTCTTCGTGCATATCCTGCGGGTTGCTGGTAGAAAAACGAATTCGCATTTCGGGATGCGCCTTTGCAGCCATATCTAACAGTTGTGCGAAATCTGTGGCCGTTGCTTTTTGCATGTCGGAAGCATTTTTAAAATCTTTTTTCAAGCCGCCGCCGTACCATAAATAACTGTCCACATTTTGACCGAGCAAGGTAATCTCCTTGTAATTTTTTTCGGCTAAATCATCTATTTCCTGTAAAATACTTTGCGGGTCGCGGCTGCGTTCGCGGCCACGAGTAAAGGGCACTACGCAAAACGTGCACATATTATCGCATCCACGCGTAATACTTACAAAAGCCGTAATTCCATTGCCGCCCAATCTTACTGGCGAAATATCGCCGTAGGTTTCTTCTTTTGAAAGAATAACGTTCACTGCATCGCGACCTTCTTCAACTTCTTTCAACAAATTTGGGATGTCTTTGTACGCATCTGGCCCAACTACCAAATCGACTATTTTTTCTTCTTCAAGAAATTTTTCCTTTAAACGTTCGGCCATACAGCCTAAAACGCCAACTTTCATTTTCGGATTTTTGGTTCTTTTTACCGCGTTGTATTTTTCCAAACGTTTGCGCACGGTTTGCTCTGCTTTATCACGAATTGAGCACGTGTTTACCAAAACCAAATCTGCATCTTCAAGTGCGTTGGTGGTGTTATAACCTTGGTCTGCAAGTATAGAAGCTACTATCTCGCTGTCGCTAAAATTCATAGCGCAGCCGTAGCTTTCAATATATAATTTACGGGAATTGGCTGTGCGAGCCTCTAATGTTAGTGTGTTTCCCTGTACTTTTTCATCAATTACCTTTTCCATAAAAAAAATCGAGCGTCATTGCATTTAAAAATCTAAATCGTTGAATCGGCAAAGATACAATTAATTGCTAACGGTGACAAAGTGGCAGATTGGTTTTTAAAGAAATTAATTTAAACCTTGAAATTTACCGCGAATCCAAAATTCTTTTTTGTGTAAAATTTTGTTTGAATCGTAACAATGAAGCAATTTTAAGCTAGCAATGTTTTAAAAATTACAACCGTCTTTGTGTTGAATTATCCTCCGATTTGCAGCGAAATTACCCACCCTATTTCGCGAATTTTACAAGCTTAATCATTCGAATTAAAAAATTCATATACTTTTGCACTCACAATAATATAGGATATGGCAAAGAATTTAGTGATAGTTGAGTCCCCAGCAAAAGCAAAAACCATTGAAAAGTTTCTTGGTAAAGACTTCAAAGTTTCCTCGAGTTTTGGGCACATTGCAGATCTTCCGTCTAAGGAATTGGGTGTGGATGTTTCGGGCGATTTTACACCTAAATATATAGTTAGCAGCGACAAAAAAAAGCTGGTGGCAGAGTTAAAAGCACTTTCCAAAAAAGCCGAAACGGTTTGGTTAGCGAGTGATGAGGATAGAGAAGGTGAGGCTATTGCGTGGCATTTGGCCGAAGAATTAAAGTTAGATAAAAACAAGACCAAGCGGATTGTTTTTCACGAAATTACAAAGTCTGCAATCTTAAAAGCAATTGAAAATCCGCGACAAATAGATTATAATTTGGTTAATGCGCAACAAGCACGTCGCGTTTTAGACAGGTTAGTTGGTTATGAACTTTCACCAGTACTTTGGAAAAAAGTAAAAGGCGGACTATCTGCTGGGCGCGTGCAATCTGTTGCCGTACGATTAATTGTAGAACGCGAGCGAGAAATTGAAGTATTTAATCCCGTAGGTTCATATAGAATTGATGCCGAGTTTACAACCTTGGACGGAAGCAAGTTTAAAGCAAAGCTTCCCAAAAATTTTGAAACCGAAAAAGAAGCACGCGAGTTTCTTCGGAAGAATTTAGGGGCCGATTATAAAATTTCAGACTTAACGAAAAAGCCTGCAAGCAAATCGCCGGCAGCCCCGTTTACTACTTCAACATTGCAACAGGAAGCAGCGCGAAAACTGTATTTTTCTGTAGGAAAAACAATGACAATTGCACAACGACTGTATGAAGCTGGGCTTATAACCTATATGCGTACCGATAGTGTAAACCTAAGTAAAGATGCCAAAAATGCTGCGCAAAAAGAGATAATCCATTCCTACGGAAAAGCGTACAGCAAACCCCGCGATTACAAAGGGAAAAGTAAAGGCGCACAGGAAGCTCACGAGGCCATTCGCCCAACAGACATGACCCAGCACACCATTACTGGCGATCACGATCAAGCGCGATTGTACGATTTAATTTGGAAAAGAACGTTGGCTTCGCAAATGAGCGATGCACAACTGGAACGTACCAATGTGAAAATAGACGTGCTTTCAAAGGAAAAAGTTTCTGAAAATTTTACTGCAAATGGCGAAATGATAAAGTTTGACGGTTTCTTAAAAGTATATTTGGAAGGAACCGATTTTGAAGAAGAAGAGCAGGAGGGCATGTTGCCAAATATGAAAAATGGCGATTCACTGCAAAACAATTATATTACAGCAACCGAAAGATTTACGCGGCCCCCATATCGATATACGGAGGCTTCGTTGGTAAAGCAATTGGAGGAACTTGGTATTGGGCGACCATCGACCTATGCGCCCACTATTTCAACAATTATAAGTAGAAATTATGTTGAAAAAGGCACAGTTGAAGGTGTGGAGCGCAACTACATGCAACTTACACTGCAAAAAGAAAATATAAAAGACAAAACCTTAACCGAAACAGTTGGTTCGGATAAAGGGAAGTTGGTTCCAACAGATATTGGGATGATCGTAAACGACTTTTTAGTAGCGCATTTTGAAAATATTCTCGATTACAACTTCACGGCAAAAGTAGAACAGGATTTTGACGATATTGCCGAAGGAAAGGAAGAATGGACAAAAATGATGAAAGATTTCTACGGAAAATTTCATCCACAAGTAGCGCATGTAGAAGAAAATGCAGATCGCGAAAGTGGTGAGCGCATTCTTGGCGAAGATCCTGAAACTGGAAAAACTGTGCTAGTGCGTTTGGGTAAATATGGACCTATGGCACAAATTGGCGCACCCGACGATGAGGAGAAAAAATTTGCCAGCCTACGTCCAGATCAACAATTGCATCTAGTTACTTTTGAAGAAGTAATGGATCTTTTTAAACTTCCGAAGACTTTGGGTATTTATGACAATGAAGAAGTTGAGGTAAACAACGGTCGTTTTGGGCCCTATGTGCGCTTTGGTAAAACCTTTATATCGCTTCCCAAAGGGATGGATCCTTTAGATGTGGATATGACTTTCGCAAAAGAATTAATTGAAGAAAAGAAAAAAGCCGATGCTCCTATATACATGTATGAGGATTTACCAGTGCAAAAGGGAGTAGGGCGTTTTGGACCCTATATTAAATGGAATAACATGTTCATTAATGTGAACAAAAAATATGATTTTGACAATCTCTCAAATCAAGATATTGAACAACTTATTGAAGACAAAAAGCAGAAAGAAATTGATAAATTAATCAATGAATGGCCCGAAGAAAAGATACGGATTGAAAAGGCACGTTGGGGACGATTTAATATTATAAAAGGAAAAACTAAGGTGGAATTGCCAAAAGGCACTGAAGCTGATAAAATTACTTTGGAAGAAGCTCAAGCGTTATTAGAGAAAAAACGCCCTAAAAAGAAAACTGCGGCAAAAAAGAAAACTGCAGCCAAAAAGAAATCGACAACTAAGAAAAAAGCCACCGCCAAGAAAAAATAATGATAGCCTTTTTATCTCCAGTTACAAATAAAGTCTTGGCTCATCGGGAAATTTTACCGCTTGGAACCTTGGGCAAACAAATTGAAGTTCACGCTAAGAAAGAAGAATTGCCAGACTTAAACAATGTAAAGTTTGCAGTTCTTGGAATAAAAGAAAACCGCGGCGATGTAGATTATATGGGAGAAGAGATATCTTTTGACCCATACCGAAAAGCATTGTATTCTCTTTACCCCGGTAATTGGAATTATAAAATAATAGACCTCGGCGATATTGAAAAAGGCGCAACAATAGAAGACACACGTTTTGCTACAAAAGAAGTAATAGCTGCACTTTTAAAAAAGAATATCGTGCCATTGGTACTTGGTGGTGGACAGGACCTTGCCTACGCACAATACCGCGGGTACGACGGCTTGGGAGCGATGGTGAACGTGGTAAACATAGACAACCGTTTTGACCTAGGAAATGCTGAATTGCCAATCTCAAATAAATCGTATGTAGGAAAAATGGTGGTAGATCAACCCTACAATCTTTTTAATTATAGTGCGGTTGGGTATCAATCGTTTTTTAATGCGCCCCAAGAAATTGCATTAATGGACAAACTTTTTTTTGATGCCTTTCGCTTAGGCGAAATTACGTCCGATTTAACGACAGTAGAGCCCATTATGCGCGATGCAGATATGGTAACCTTAGATGTTACTGCAATAAAAAGTTCAGAATTAAGTTATAAAAATAACGACAGCCCAAATGGCTTTGATGGTCGCGAAATTTGTGCTATTTCGCGTTATGCCGGAATTAGTAATAAAGTAAAATCTTTCGGTGTTTACGAATTGAGCAATTCTATTGAAAGTAAGAGCGGCGCAATGCTGGTGGCGCAAATATTTTGGTATTTTATTGAGGGGTATAACTTTAGAGTAGATGATGGAGATTTTGATGATGAAACCCGCTTCACTACCTATAAAGTACCAGTTGAAGATGAAATATTAGAATTTAAAAAAAGCAATAAAACTGAAAGATGGTGGATTGTTTTGCCATTTATTTCAAATGTTAATAATAAATTAAAAAGCCGTGCGTTATTACCTTGCACTTATGGCGAATATTTGGGTGCATGTAATCAGGAAATTCCTGAAAGGTGGTTGAAAGCCCGGTACAAAAATGAAGTATAACCTAAGTAAACAAGTAAAATTAGGGGTTGATGGATTTTCAAAAAAAAAATTGTTTTTTTGGATTTTTATAGATACGTTTACGCCCTTGAATCTCAAAATTTAACCAAAATACCTATGAAGAAGTTTATTGCATTAACTGCGATCGTTGCCTTTTTGTTCAGTTGTAACTCTGGAGACCGAGGCGAATTGGTTGGGGTAAAAGGTAAAAAATGGTATCCTCAAAAACCCTATGGCATGACGCTTATCCCCGGTGGATCCTTCATTATGGGTAAGAGTGACGACGATTTCGTCGCCGTGAATGATGCGCCAACAAAAACCGTTACCGTTCGCTCATTCTATATGGATGAAACTGAAATTACTAATTCAGAATACCGCCAATTTGTTAATTGGGTACGAGATTCCACTGTAAGATTACGACTTGCAATTCAAGCAGACATGGTTGGAGCAACTCCTGGCGATGGCGGAATTGGTGAATTTGCTTTCGTTGATCAAGAAAATGAAGAAATGACGCCGTACCAGCAATATATGTACGATAATTACTTCGGTATGGGTGAAGATTACTACGCCGGAAGAAAGTTGAACGATAATATAGATATTATCTGGGATACTTCTGAATACCCAGACGAATACTATTCTGAAGTAATGGATACAATGTACATTCCAATTGAAGAATCGTATAACGGCCAGCGTACAATTGATGTTAGCAAACTGAAATTCCAATACACTTATATGGATATTCAAGCTGCAGCAAGAGATAAAAGCAAGCGAAGAAAAGATTTCATTAAAAAAGAAGAGTTGAATATATATCCAGATACTACTGTATGGATTAAGGATTTCAATTATTCTTACAATGAGCCAATGCACAACGATTACTTTTGGCACCAAGCTTATGGCGATTACCCTGTAGTTGGTGTAAGCTGGAAACAAGCAAAAGCGTTTACCGCTTGGAGAACTTTGTATAAAAACGCATACCAAAAATCTAAAAATAAAAATTTCGTAAACTCTTTCCGTCTTCCGGGCGAAGCGGAATGGGAATATGCAGCTCGCGGCGGTCTTGAATCTGCTACCTATCCTTGGGGTGGACCATATGCCAAGAATGACCGTGGTTGTTTTATGGCCAACTTTAAACCTTTGCGTGGCGATTATGCGGCCGATCAGGCATTGTACACAGTAGAAGCTAAAAGTTACGAGCCAAATGATTTTAATCTATACAATATGTCTGGAAATGTGGCCGAATGGGTAGCATCATCATATGACCCCGCCTCTTATGACTTTAGCTCAACTATGAATCCGAATGTTAATGACGATGATAATATGCGAAAAGTAGTACGTGGTGGATCTTGGAAAGACGTAGCTTATTTTCTTCAAGTAAGCACCCGCGATTATGAATATGCAGATTCAGCCAGAAGTTATATTGGTTTCCGAACTGTACAGGATTACATGGGCACAGACGTTGTTTTAAATCAAAACTTTGGCGACGCACGCTAATACCCCATATTTACTAAACTCTATCAACCTTAACTAAAAACTCTCAATTAAAAATTAAGCATTATGGCACAATCAAAATCATCAAAGAAATTATTTAATATGGCTTATGGCCTTGGAGCATCCGTTGTAATTTTAGGAGCGCTTTTCAAAATTCTTCACTGGGAAGTAAACCTTGGCGTTTTTAACCTTGACGGAGGTCTATTATTGGCAATCGGTCTTATTACGGAAGCAATTATTTTTGCTATTTCTGCCTTTGAACCTGTAGATGACGATTTAGATTGGTCATTGGTTTATCCAGAATTAGCTGGCGGAGCAGCCGGAACCAGAAAAACTGTGGGTAAAGAACCAGAAGACGCTCAAGGGCTTTTGTCTAAAAAACTAGACGATATGCTTAAAGATGCACGAATCGATTCAGAATTAATGAACAGTCTTACTACCAGCATTCGTTCTTTTGAAGGTGCTGCTAAGAGTATCGCACCAACTGCCGAAGCTATGAGCTCTACCAAAAAATACAGCGAAGAAATGGCGCTTGCTGCAGCACAAATGGACTCATTAAATAGCTTGTACAAAGTTCAAATAGAATCTACAAGCCGTCAAGCAGAAGCAAACGAACAAGTGGCAGAAAATGCCGAACAGCTTAAACAACAAATGCAGCACTTAGCTACTAACCTTTCTTCATTGAATGGTGTTTACGGAGGTATGCTTTCTGCAATGAGTACTAAAAACTAAGATAGGTCTTCACCTTAATTATTAATCTTTAAAAAAGAATAAAAATGGCAGGAGGAAAACTATCCCCAAGGCAACGAATGATTAACCTGATGTATCTGGTTTTCATTGCAATGCTTGCACTTAACATGTCTAAAGAAGTATTATCGGCTTTTGGACTATTAAACGAAAAAATATCAGACGCAAACGTGGCAACAACACAGCGCAACCAAGCTTTTATGGAAGGGTTGGCTGTTAAAGCGGCCGATGAGCCAGGGCAATACGCTGCGGTTGAGGCAAAAGCAAGAGAAATTTCCCAGATTTCTGATGAATTAGACACTTATTTAGCTTCGCTTAAAACGGCTTCAATGGAAAAAGTTGAAGACCCAACAGATTACGAAGTAATGGATAAGGCAGATTTTTTTAACAATCTGTTTTTTAGAGGAGATAAGTACAAAGAAGGTGGACAAGAATTTATAGACAAAATGGATGCCTATCGTACCGAAATGATTGCTATATTGTCTGATCCGGCATTGGCAAATGTTGCTGGTATCGAAGAAATTAAAAAATCTATCGAAACTAACTTCTCTACTGAAGAAGAAACCAATAGAAACGGTAAAAAAGTAAAATGGTTAAATTATAACTACGAAGGATTTCCATTAGTAGCTTCTTTAACTAAACTTACGCAGATACAAGCAGATGTTAAATCTACAAAAAGTGAAGTATTACAAAGAATGCTAGCCGGCCAACAAGCAGCAGCATTATCTTTTAGTAACTACTCAACCTTATTAGAAACATCAAAGTCTGCGTATTATGCTGGTGAAAATTTTGATGGAAGTATTGTATTAGGTCGTACGGATGAAAGTACAAAACCAAAAAGAGCTGAACTTACGTTAGACGGAAGAAAACTTGTTGAAGGTACAGATTATACTTTTGAAGGTGGAAAAGTGAAGTTAAATGTAAGTGCTGGTTCACCAGGAGATCATAAAATTGAAGGTTTCTTGTATTACGGTGAAGGCGGCGAAGAAACAGAAGTAGCGGTAGATCGCTCTTTTGCTACCATCTCTATGCCTAATTCGGCTGTAATTGCTGCAGATAAAATGAATGTAGTTTATCGCGGGGTAGATAATCCAATGACGGTTTCTATTCCTGGAATTCCAGACAATAAAGTAAATGCTTCCGCACCTGGTCTTTCTAGAGTTTCGGGTAGTAAGTATGTAATGCGTCCAGGATCTGGAAGAACAGTTACTATATCTGCAAATGGTACGTTGCCAGACGGAAAGCCAGTAGGCTCTAAATCTGAATTTCGTATTAAAGATATTCCACCACCAGTTGGTGCAATTCGCGGGGAAACAGGAATCGTGAGAATGGAACGTGGCGGACTTGAAATTTCATCAGTATCTGCTGTACTGCCAGATTTTGACTTTGATGTAAATCTAAACGTAACAGGATTTAGCTTTAAAGTTTCTGGGCAACCCACGGTTCGTGTGAACGGAACAAAGTTAGACGCAGCCGCCAAAGGAGCTTTAAGAAGAGCTGGACGAGGCGAAACCGTTCAAATTTTTGATATCAACGCGAAAGTTTCAGGTAGTAGTGTAGTTCTTAAGAAAACTTCACCTGTAATTATTGAATTGACAAACTAATATTTAGTATTAAAAACCCTATAGGTATGAATTTGAAAAATGTTGTTTTATGTGTTTTTGGTCTCGGAATGGCCGCTAGTGCTTCGGCACAGGTAAACATTCTAAATGCCAAAACCCCTGAAGATATAGGCAAAAAAACAGAATCGCAAATTGCTTATGACAATGATAAACCCCTGCCTTATGGGTACACAGACGAACGAGATGTGTTGTGGTCTAAAACTACCTGGGAAATTATCGATCTTGATGAGCGTGTTAATTTTCCACTGTATTATCCCATAGATACAAACAATATTGGTTCTGATAGACGTTCCTTATACGATGTTTTGGTGAAGAACATTAAAAATGGAAAAATTGATGGTGTATATGCAGATTCGTATTTTACCGAAAAAAGAACGTTACAAGATATTGAAGCATCTTTAGTTTATAGTGACACTACAGATTTAGGTATAGAGCAATATAACGCCGAAGGGATAGTAGACCCACAATATGTAAGACGTTTTTCGCTCGACGCCGGCGATATTGAAGCGTGGCACATTAGAGGGTATTGGTACTTAGACAAGCGTCAAGGCGAATTAAAATACCGTATGCTCGGTATCTGCCCAGTCGCTAACGAAGCGCGTTCCAAAGCTTTTCCTGAAGATGGAGTTGATTCCAAAGTTGAACTTTTTTGGGTGTGGTTTCCAGGAGCTCGTGAAGTTTTACACGAAGCAAAAGCCTTTAACCGTAAAAATACTTCGCAACCAATCTCTTACGATCATTTGTTAAATTCCAGACGCTTTCATGCTGTTATTTATAAAGAAGATAACGTTTATGGCGATAGAGGCGTAGATGATTACATTAGCGACAACGCTCTTATGCAATTGTTAGAATCTGATAGAATCAAAGAACAAATTCGTAATATTGAAATCGATTTGTGGAACTATTAAATAATACCATAGTTTTATAATTTAAACCCTTCAAATTCTATATTGGAAATTGAAGGGTTTTTTAGTTGCGCCAAATGTTTAATTTTTTCAAATATCGTGAAAGTAGCTTTTTGAAAATATAATTTTAGAAATGAAGAAGGTAGATTATATTATTGTGGGACTCGGCATAGCCGGTATAAGTCTGTGCGAACAACTTCAAAAGCAAAACAAAACTTTTATAGCGATTGACAGCGGTCGTAAAGGCGCAACGGCAAAGTCGGGAGGGGTTTTTAATCCAACAGTGTTAAAACGCTTTACAGCCGCTTGGAATGCTTCATTATTTTACCCAGCAGCAGTTAACTTTTATACCGAGCTTTCTAAAAAACTAAACAAGAAGCTATTTGTTGAAACTTCCGTATTAAGAATTTTCAAAAGCGTGGAGGAACAAAACAATTGGTCTGTTGCTAGCGATAAAAAGGATTTACGGCAATTTCTATCTTCAGAATTTTTAAAAAACACCAATACAGCAATTAAAGCATCCTACGGTTTTGGCGAAGTGTTGGGCACCGCACATATTGAAACGGAACTGCTGCTTTCTGGCTACCGCGAATTTTTGCAGGAAGCAGGTTTATTACTTTCGGAAAATTTTCAATATGAAATATTACAATATATAGACAGCAGTGTTAATTATAAAAACATTACTGCTTCAAAAATAATTTTTGCAGAAGGCGCAAAAGCAATTGAAAATCCATTTTTTCCGGAGCAAGCGATTATAGGTAATAAAGGAGAGTACGTGCTAATTAAAGCACCAGAATTGCAATTGGATGCACTTTTAAAAGGCTCGCTTTACGTAATTCCTGCTGGAAAAAACGTATATAAAGTTGGCGCAACTTACAGCCGCGATGATTATACCGATATTCCAACCGAATTGGCAAAGAACGAAATACTTTCAAAATTAAAAACATTTGTAAACTGCCCTTTTGAAGTAATTGGGCAAACCGCTGGCGTGCGGCCTACGACCAAAGACCACCGACCAATATTGGGAAGTTTAAAAGAAAATCGGAACTTGGTATTTTTTAACGGTTTGGGATCGCGAGGTTTTTTGATGGCACCCTTGCTTGCTGAAATACTGTTGAACTCATTGGAAAATAAAGAAGCGCTTCCCAAAGAAATGGATATTCAAAGAATGCTTTAAATTAAAATTGTTGTTTCGCTTTATTCTTGTCGTAATCCACGAAAAAATTAATCCAAATATTTCGGGAAATCCTTACAATTGGTGGATACAAAAGTATTAAACATAAAATAATAATTAGAAAAGTAACATCTCTGTCTAGCCCAATAATAAAGTAGGTAATAATAAAAGCAGCTATAGCAATGGCGCAACCTACACCATAACTAACGTACATTGCTCCAAAATAAAACGACGGTTCTATTTTAAACTTTTGTTCGCAATGACTGCAGGTGTCGTGCATTTTCATGATTTTTGAAACTTTGTACGGATTGTGCTCCAAATACATATCGCCCTTATGGCATACGGGGCATGTGCCGGTGAAAATACTGTAGAGTTTAGAACCTTTGAGGAATTGCATTATAGGCTTTTTTAACACCGCAAAAATAAGCATCTTTGCAAGAATTTTGAAGTTATCTGGACAATAAAAAAAAATAGTGATTCCGGGTAATTTTTAGAAATCTGTAAACCATTATTCCGAATTCATAATTATAAAATGATTAATATTCACAACCTATCGGTTTCCTTTCAAGGCGACTATTTGTTCGAAAAAATTACCTTTCAATTAAAACCCGGCGATCGGGTGGGATTAGTGGGTAAAAATGGTGCGGGCAAATCTACCTTGCTTAAAATTATAGCCGGTGAACAGGAATATGATACGGGACAAATTGCGACCGATAAAGAAATCTCCATTGGCTTTCTAAAACAAGATATTGATTTTGTAAAAGGACGAACAGTTTTAGAAGAATCGTACGAAGCTTTTACCGAAATTAAAAAACTTGAAAAAAAGCTTGAAGAAATAAATACCCAACTGGCAGAACGCACAGATTATGAAAGTGATGGGTACCACGATTTGATGGTGGATTTAAACGATGTTCAACATCAATACGAAATTCACGGCGGCTATAACTATCAAGGTGAAACCGAACGTATTTTACAAGGTTTGGGTTTTCAAAGAGCAGAATTTGGTAAACGCACCGAAACCTTTTCGGGCGGTTGGCGCATGCGTATTGAGCTTGCAAAATTATTACTTCAAAATAACGATATTTTGCTTCTCGATGAACCTACCAACCATCTTGATATTGAGTCAATACTCTGGTTAGAGGAATTTTTAAAAAGCTACGCGGGTGCGGTTGTAATTGTTTCGCACGATAAAATGTTTTTAGATAACGTTACCAATCGAACCATTGAAATTTCACTGGGAAAGATTTACGATTTCAACAAACCATATACGCAGTATTTAGTACTTCGCAATGAATTGCGTGAACAGCAATTGGCTTCGCAAAAAAACCAGCAAAAACAAATTGAGCAAACTGAAAAACTTATCGATAAATTTCGCGCCAAAGCCAGCAAGGCAACAATGGCGCAGTCGCTTATAAAAAAGCTGGATAAAATTGATAGAATTGAGGTTGACGAAGATGATAATAGCGTAATGACACTGCGTTTTCCAGTTTCAATTACTCCTGGAAAAGTGGTGATTGAAGCTAAAAATATATCAAAAAGTTACGGCGATAAAAATGTTTTAAACCAAGTAGATCTTGTTGTAGATAGGGAAAGTAAAATTGCTTTTGTGGGGCAAAACGGACAAGGTAAATCTACATTGGCGAAAATTATAGTTGGTGAAATAGAGCACGGCGGAAAGGTAAATCTCGGCCACAATGTACAAATAGGATATTTTGCGCAAAATCAAGCAGATTATTTAGACGGTAGCAAAACTGTTTTAGACACCATGATTGACGCTGCTAACGAAAAAAACCGAAGCCGGGTTCGCGATATTTTGGGCTCTTTCCTATTCCGTGGTGATGATGTAGAAAAATATGTTCGAGTTTTAAGCGGTGGCGAAAGAAATAGGTTGGCGCTTGCCAAATTATTGCTTCAACCGTTTAATGTTTTGGTGATGGACGAACCTACCAATCATTTAGATATTAAGTCTAAAAACGTATTGAAAGACGCATTAAAAAGCTTTGAAGGTACTTTGTTATTGGTCTCTCACGACCGTGATTTTTTGCAAGGTTTAACCGGTAAGGTTTACGAGTTTAGAGACCATAAAATAAAGGAATATTTGGGAGATATTAATTATTTCCTTGAACAGCGAAATCTTCAAAATCTTCGAGAAGCGGAAAAGCGAACCGTTGTTTCTGAAGTAAAAGTAAAACGAACGGCTGGCGAGGAGTATGAAATTCAGAAGAAATTGAAATCTGCCAAAAATAAATTAAGTAATGTAGAGGCCGCTATTTCAACTTTAGAAAAGGAAATTGCAACAATAGATACTGAATTGCTTATTAATTACGAAGAAACCATTGCAAAACCACACTTTTTTGACAAATACCAAGAGAAGAAAAAGAAGCTTAAAAACCTAATGGAAGATTGGGAAGTGCTTCAAGAAACGGTAGAATCTTTAACTTCAGAATAGGAAAAATTCGTTGTTTTCGTTACATTTAAAGTATGTACGAACACTTTTTTCAATGTCCGCATTGTTGGGAAGAAATATCGATGTTGCTAGATGCTTCGGTTCGGCAGCAAAAATATATTGAAGATTGCGAAATTTGTTGCAACCCAATTGAATTGGATGTTACTTTCGAAAATGGTGAAGTTGTAAATTTTTCAGCATCCAATATTGGACAGTAAAACTATTAGCCTAAACCATTATTTTTACAAGGGCGGCTTTAATACTTATCCATAAAAAATTAAAAATAGATTTGGTTTTGTCTCTGTTAGCAGTAGCCGTACCTTCTTTAAAAGAGTTATCGTCCGACTTGCTATTTTTGGAAACAAAAATATTAGTAATAGCAGAAAATATTGTGTTTTTCTCTTTTCCGTCTTTTTGCAATATATTTATTTTAAAGTTGGAATAACTAATTTTCAAATCTGTTGTCGCCGCTTCGCTATTTCCATCTATTGTAAAATACGTTTTATTGGTTCTTCCTTCCAATCTCACTTTTAGGTTGGGTACGGTAAAACTGTTCAATTTATTTGCAGCTAAGGCGTCAACATTTGCTTTAAATAAAAATGCATCTGTTTTATTGTTTACATCAAAACTCCAGTCTACCGAGATAGGCGTGTTGTCCATAAAATTTGCATTAATTTTTATATTGGTTTTTTCAGGACTATTATACGTGTTGCTCACATTTGAAATTGCGGCATTCAGATTTCTAAAATTTATAGAACCCCCCATATTTTCTGATTTTGTTCGTTCTTCGTATTTGATATTTCCATCCTTAATTTTTAAAGAATCTACAGTCAACCGGAAGGGTAGTTCGCGAAGCATTTTACTGTAGAGCGGCTTAATCTTTAAATCATCAGATACTAATTTATCGCGGTAAATCTCTAATGTAGGAGCTGTGAGACCCACCATTTTGCTTTTTGCAAAAAATTGGCCTTGGTTAAAGCCAAAATCTATCGCTTCAATTTTTAGTGTTTGTAAATTTAAATCGTAATGATCTCGCTCGGTAGAAATAACTTGTGAAAGCTTCTTTTTTGAATACTTCGTTTTTAACGTAACTTTTTCAAATAGTGCATTGTTATTTACAATGGAGAAGTCTTCAACTGTAACATTTTCATATGGGCTAACTTTCACAAAAACGGAGTCGCTTTTGGCTCGGTAACTTTTGAATTCTAAAGGAATTTTCCGTTTAACAGTATTTTTGTCAACTTTAATATCATCTATCGCTACGGAAAGTTTTTTTGTATATAGTTTGGTTGAGTCCTCACTTTTCTCATAAATAGCAAACCGGCTGTTGTTTACTATTAATTTATTTACAATTATAGGTTTATAAATGTCTATGATTCCTTTTTGCACCGTGTCTTTACTTGAGAGAACACGATCTTTGTAATAGGCCATTATGGGGTTTTCAAGCGAAATAGTTTCAATGTGTATTTCGTCTTTAAATAAATAGTCCCAATAACTAATTTGAGAAATTTTAAGTTTTTCAACATTGATGAATGTGTGTTTTACGCTGTCTTTTTTATTTTTTATTATTAGTGAAGCATTGGTTATTGATAGCGATCCGCCAAAAGATGCTACGGTAATTTCATCGTAGGAGCGAATCATATTTTCCGGCAACCGTTCATTTACAAAAGATTCCAGTTTGTTTTTTAGAAATATGTTTATAGAGACGGTGGCAATAATGAAGACAGCCCCTAAAGTAAGAACGGCTAAGATTATTTTTTTTAAGTGTTTGTTCATAATTTAAAGATAGGTAAAGAAGATAATGCAAAAACAACTTTAATTAATACTTTACAAAAATTAATGAAGGACTGCTTGTAGAGTCGAAAAAGCTTCTTATCTTTGCAGTCCAATATTTCTGTCGGCAATATGAACCGAAAGTTAAAAGCTAAAGATGAAATATTGAAAAACCATATCGCGGGATAGAGCAGTAGGTAGCTCGTCGGGCTCATAACCCGAAGGTCACAGGTTCGAGTCCTGTTCCCGCTACTATAAATAACAAGGCTTCACAGAAATGTGAGGCCTTTTTTTATGGAGCGGGTACAGAATGGATCAAGACAAATTGTTGTATTTATACAAAAATTGTGGTTAACCAATTGAGGGAGGGGACTATCTAATAAAGTGTGTATGTTAAAAAATCTTCACCGTCCCTTCATACTTTCCATTCTTTTCTTAAAGTAGTCGCTGGGGTTTATTTTATACGCTTTCGTTATTAACTTTAAGGCATTTTCAAAATCATTAATTCCTTCGTAATATTCTGCCATAGAATCATAGGCATTTGCACTATTGGGGTAATATTCAACAGCAAGCTCAAAGTACATTTTTGCTTTTTCAGGTTGCTTCATATCCAAATTCATATAACCAGACATGGTTAAAAGTTCTTCGGGATAGGGCGGCACTGCATATCCAAAATGCGCTTTCAGCTTCTTCTCTCTGTATTTTATAATATTGAATAATGTTTCTTTGGGCGTATCGAACGAGTTTATCTTATCGGTATTTTCCATCTGGTACCATTCAAAAGTAGCTATCAATCCATCCATTGTGGCCGGAAAAGGAATTGTACCGTGCAGATCCTTCGGGTAAAATTTCCAATTATAAGCCAATCCATTCGAGGCGTTTTGCTTTACCAAATTTGAAAATGTAATATTAGAACGCGCAAACAAGGTGTAGTCTGTAGTATCTTCCATAACATTATCTAAGGTTATCTTCGAGTTCTGCATATGCAATTGCCCGCTTAAAGCAATAAATAATGACTTTCCTTTGAAGTTATTCTTGGCGAGTTTTTCACCTGCCTCAGTTATTAATTTTTGGTTGTCCCAATCAAGACTTGGATCAATGGCTATATAGTTTGAAAATAATTCGGGTTGCTTAAGAAGCACGTAAATAGCGAACAATCCGCCGTACGAATGCCCAATTAAGGTTCTAAAATTAGTGACAGGATATTTGTTTTCAATAAATGGAATCAATTCTGTTTTAATAAAATTGCTGTACTGCGGCGCCTCTCCATTTTCTTCATTAAAGGGCATGCCGTATTTTTCAGATATTTTTGAAGTCGTCAAATCCCGGGTTCTGTTGTGAGCATTCGAAACGCCAACAAGCACCATTTCGGGTGTAAAACCACCACTGTAAAAATCTTGAACGTTGCTAACAGCAGGTAGCAATATTTCCCCATCTAAAATAAAAACTACCGGATATTTCTCACTGTTTTCGGGACTGTAATTTGCGGGGAGTTGAATGTAAATAGTTTTGTATTCATTAAAAGTTTTGGAGTAGAGGCTATCTGTAATTCCAATTTTTTTTAAGAAGTGCTCGTTTTCGCTAATTTGTGCATATCCCAACACTTGAATAAAAGTGAAAAAAATTATGCACAACGCTACTCGAAGTATGTTTGAATTCATTTTTAGTGTTTTAAGTTTAGATTCTTTTTTTGAAAAAATAACAGCGAAAAAATGAATGAATTCATTTGAGGAATGAATTTCATAACAACAAATTCACTAAAACAAATATAACTAAATAATTAGTTTAAACTAATTATTTA
Organism: Aequorivita vitellina; assembly: GCF_022008365.1. Lineage (GTDB taxonomy): Bacteria > Bacteroidota > Bacteroidia > Flavobacteriales > Flavobacteriaceae > Aequorivita > Aequorivita vitellina. The sequence continues at coordinate 44,014 of NZ_JAIRBA010000008.1, read as the reverse complement.
GTTGTTAATACACGCAACTATTACAAAATTCCGGGTTTCTCTTTTTCTTTTTTGAATAACAGTAGCGCGTACTTTTCGCAATTGTTTCGCAGTGGCTTTTTTAAAATTGAAATTATCGTCAACCGCTTCGTAGTATTCGGCTTTGGTAGTTTGGTAGCTTTTCGGTTTAAAAAAACTCCGCTTTTCAGAGAGTAGAATTTTGTTGTTACGCAGGGTAACAAGCATATGGTTAATACTGCCATAACCGCTGCGCATAATTATTTACTTTGAAGAGTTTTCAACGATAAAGTTAACGATTGCCCGTTAAATCACCTAATGCCTCAATTCGATTCCAATTATTTTTATACTCAGTCATTCCAATTTAACGCAATAGGTAAACCATAAAATATCGTAATCAAATTACCTCAAAATAATAATAAAAACCCCCACGCAGAAAATTAGCCGTACCTTCGCCGCTTATTAAAACCGTCTTCTTAGTTTTAATGGTTTTTCAAAGGACCGAATTCTAAAAGCGCCGCGATAAACTATCTCCAAGCGCAGCGGTCTTACAACTTAAATTAATTTATGACATTTAAATCACTTGGGCTATCCGATGCCCTGCTGAAAGCAATTAGCAAAAAAGGATATGAAACGCCTTCGGCAATTCAACAAAAAGCAATTCCTCTAATTTTAGAACGCAAAGACGTACTTGCCTCCGCACAAACCGGAAGTGGCAAAACAGCAGGATTTGCTTTACCATTGTTACAAATTTTAAACAGTGAACCAGCCTACCGAAAACGCCCTGTTCGCGCTTTAATACTTACCCCAACACGCGAACTTGCCGCGCAAGTGCAGGATGAATTCAGGGAATACAGTGAATATACAGACCTCCGTTCCACCGTTGTTTTTGGTGGCGTTGGTGCAAATCCACAAATCCGCGCTTTGCGAAATGGCGTGGATATTTTGGTAGCAACACCGGGAAGATTGCTCGATTTGGAAAACCAAAATGCGCTGTCGCTTTCAAAAGTTGAAATATTGGTTTTAGACGAAGCGGACAGAATGCTAGATATGGGCTTTCTTCGCGATATTAAAAAGATACTCGCCCTATTGCCGTCAAAAAGACAGAACTTACTTTTCTCGGCAACTTTTTCAAAAGAAATAAAAAAACTCGCTAATGAGTTTTTACACAATCCCGTTTTGGTGGAAGCTACGCCTGAAAATACTACAGTTGAAAAAATAGATCAAACAGTTTACCGTGTTGATAAAGCACAAAAAACAGATTTAATTATAAAGCTTATTTCTGAAGGAAATTGGAAACAGGTTTTAGTTTTTACGCGAACAAAGCACGGCGCTAACCGGTTAAGTGAAAAGCTTGAAAAGGCGAAAATTACATCTGCCGCAATTCACGGGAATAAAAGTCAGGGTGCGCGAACAAGAGCATTATCTGGCTTTAAAGAAGGAAAGGTACGCGTTTTAGTTGCTACCGATATTGCAGCCCGAGGCCTCGATATTCCCTTATTGCCACACGTTATTAATTTTGAACTACCAAATATTTCTGAAGACTACGTACACCGTATTGGTCGTACCGGAAGAGCAGGGGCAAGTGGTGAAGCAATATCGTTAGTAAGTCTCGATGAGGTAGGTTATTTGAAAGACATTGAAAAGTTGATTGGTGAACGATTTCAAACCAAAACACTTTCAGGTTTTGAACCAACCGAAACAATGGCCGAGGTAAAAGAAGCAGAAGCAGAAAAGAAGCGTCAAAAAGCGCAACGCCACAGCCGTGGAAGAAATTCTCAGTCTAAAAAAACGTCTCAAAACAAAGGTAAAAGTAACGGAAGAAATAGAGGAAGAAGATAATTTTTATCTTGTAAAAGCTAATTTTCATCAAACGTTATACCGTCTTTCAATACAATATCGGTTAAAATCGAAAGTATTAAAAAGACGGTATTTTTGTTTTAAACTTGCCAGTTCGAAATAAAATTGTGACTAAGATTTCGGCGGAATTGGCGGCGGCACCAGATTGTCTACAGGTTTAATAGTTTGTAAATAAGCAAACATGGCCTTTAAATCTGAATCTGGTAAAAGTGATATGGTTTGCCAAGGCATAGGGGGTAGTAGATTTCGACCGTTCTCCATTCCTTTGTACTTACCGTGTTTTATTGCAGTTAAAAATTCCTTCTCGCTCCATCCGGCTAACCCAGTATCGTGCGGCGTTAAATTTGATGCGAACGAAGTTCCCCACGGACCAATTGCAGCAGTTAGTCCGGGTGTAAATAACACATAATTTTTTGCAGTTTCGGGGTCATATTCTGGTAAACTATAATTGGCAGGATGTCCAGAAAGCAACAAGTCTGGGTCAAAAATAGGACCTTTGTCAGACATTTTTTTGGGCGAATGACAATCGTGACACCCGATCGCTTTTACAAGCATTTCTCCGCGTTGCAAAATCGATTCTTCTATTTCAGTCGTTTTAGGTTCATACACTTTGGGTGTATCCTTTTCTTCTTTTTTAGAATTGCAGCTTGCCAGTACAATACAAAACAAGGCTAATGTTAAAAATTGATTTTTCATAATTTGGTTGATTTAATGTTGTTTCCCAAATTTAAAAAATTAATTGCTTCATTTTTTAAATTTATCTGTATTTTTACCTGATAATTAGACACTTATGTCTTTTTTTGTGAAATATTTTTTCAAATATATTGTTTCGAAATTGTGCGATATGAATTATTAAAAAATTAAAGAGAAATATTGCTAAATGACAATAAACCATTGATATACATGTAAAAAGATTAATTTCAGTGTAATGTAAACAATAGGTTTATATGATTGTGTTTTAATTATTTTAAAAAATCACGAATATGAAAAATCTGTTTTACCGTAGCTTTTTGTTACTTGCAACCTTATTCATTAGCAACTCACCAATACAAGCGCAAACTTTTGGGTATGTTAATTCAGCGGCAATCTTAAGTGAAATGCCGGATGTGAAACGAGCAGACGCCAAGCTTGAGGCGTTGCAAAACCAACTGCAAAAGCGTGGACAGCAGATGGTAGCACAATTAGAAGCCGATTATGCTGTAATTCAAAAGAAAATAGAAAGAGGAGAAGCGAGTCCCGCCCAACAAAAACAAGAGGTTCAAATATTAGAAAAGCGCCAACAACAGATAATCGATTTGGAAAAAGATATGGGCAGACAGTTAGAGAGTAAGCGGGCTGAATTACTCCAACCTATTTACGAAAAAATAAACAATGCTATCGCTGCTGTGGCGCAGGAAAAGGGGTATCGCATTGTTTTTGACCAAGGCGTGTTGCTTTATGCTTCCGAAACATTGGATGTTTCAAGCCTGGTAAGAGCAAAACTGGGAATGCAATAATAAATGTGACTTATGAAAAAAGGCAATTTAAATATTTTAATCGTTACTATTTTTCTGTGTTTGGGTATGCAAAGTATTGCACAGAAATCCGGACATTTAAACTTCGGCAATTTAATAGCTATGCTGCCTGAAACTAAAAGTGCCGATATTGAATTGGAATCCTATCATAAAGTGCTGATTCAGAAATCCGAAGCTATGGTAGCAAAGCTTCAGGAGGAAAATAATAATTTTATAAACGATGCGAAGAGTGGTATGCTTACATCTGCACAGCAGTCGGAAAATGAAGCGTATGTACTAAATAAGGAACAAGAAATTTTAATGTATCAACAACAAATTGCTCAACTCCTTGACCAAAAACGAGAGGAATTATTGTCACCTATTGTTAAGAGAGCAAATCAAGCCATAAAAGACGTGGCAGAGGAAGAAGGTTATATAATAGTTTTTGACACTAGTGTTTTTAACGCCGTGCTTTATGCTATGGAATCCGATGATCTTATGCCACAAGTGAAGCATAAATTGGGAATATAATAAGGCTATCGTATTGTTATGATTTTTTGATGAAATATTTTACAGATAGTACTTCTTCCGAAGCAAAATTGATACCTAAGCTATTCTCAACGAGCCAGTAATCTCCATACAAGTTTGCCCAGCATTTAAACCGAAAAGTAAACTGGCGCTTTTATAGCTTTTTTTCATTTACCTATTGATTAACTTTGCGCCTTTTCGGGGTATGAAAAACAGTATTATTAAGTTTATAGACGCCTTCTACTTTTTGTTTCGGCGTTTTCTTCCTTTAAAAACATATCGCTACGCAGTCTGTGGCGGAGGCAATCTAGTATTCGATATTTTTTTGTATTTCGTCTTTTACAATTTCATCTTTGCAAAGCAGAATTTAGATTTGCATTTTGTGGTGTTAAGTCCGCACATTGCTTCTCTATTTTTTGTGTTTCCAATAACATTTGTGACGGGGTTTTTGCTTCAGAAATTTATTACTTTTCAAGCTTCCAATTTACCGTGGCAGGTTCAGTTTTTTAGATATTTTCTGGTGGGAATGGGCGCCTTGGTGCTCAACTATATTTGTTTGAAAATATTTGTTGATGGTTTCGGCTTTTATCCAACGCCTTCAAAAGTTTTAACAACTTTTATTGTGGTTATTTATAGTTATTTGCTTCAAAACGCGTTTAGTTTTAAAAGGATTTGACGATTACTGCTTGCTTAATTGCAACCGATATTCTTCGCTTTTTGCTTCCAGAAAATCAGTGATTTCAATAGTGCTCTGTTTCATAACTGTTTGATATTTTGGATCGTCTTCACAGAAAAAAATGAAGGAATAAATTTTCAACTTATCTATTTTTAAACCATCGATAAAATAACTATCGGGAAATTTTTCTAAAAGACTTAATGTCAGTGCAGCTGTTTTGTTGAATTCCAAATGTTTTTTTAGCATTTTTGTTCGCCCCGAAATCATATTTAAAAGCGCATCCACGGGTCCGGAAGTTGCAGTGTATAATTGCCGGCGAGTTTTGGAGAGTTGCGGCAAATCTGCGTTGGGTAAGCCAATGGAAGTGGCAGTAATTGGCTCTTGAATTGGGATGATGTTTGCGTCACTTCCTATATAACCCGTAAGCGAGCGCCTTAAAGTTACCGTACTCAATTGGTTCATTTTCTCACTGAGGTTGATGCTAATTTTTTTATTGGTTATCTCTTCTTGGCGAATAATGAGCGTTGTTGTTTGAATTTGAATGGCCGAAACCGATAGCGTGTCGTTTACCGCAACGGCAATACTAAACGCGCCGTTTGCATCACTAACGGTGCCTTTATTTGAAGAAATGTTGAAAACGTTAACACCTTCAATTTCTATATCGTCTGCGGTATTTATTTTTCCTTCAACGGTTATTCTTTGTGCAAACATGCTGCTGGAAAGTAAAATTGCAAAAAGTGCAAATAACGTTCTTAAAACTTTAAGTGTACGGCTAGAATTATTTGTAAAAGGAAGTTGCGCCATTTTTAATTTTAACCAAGTTTATAAAATAAATGGCATAAATAAATAAAGCTTGACTTAAACTTAACATATTGACAACAAAATCTGCCTTTTGACGAGTCGTAGTTTATAGAAAACTACTCGATCCTTATTTTTATAAATCACTTTTTACAAAATACTTTTTCCGCAACCAAAAGGAAACTCGAACTAATAAAATAAGTGCCGGCACTTCCACTAAAGGGCCAATAACCCCTGTAAATGCTTGTCCAGAATTTAATCCGAAAACAGCAATGGCTACCGCTATGGCCAATTCAAAATTGTTGCCTGCTGCGGTGAAGGCTATGGAGGCGGTTTTGTCGTAAGTTGTTCCCATTGCTTTCGAAAAGAAAAAAGCAATAAAAAACATTACGATAAAGTAAATTAAAAGCGGAACAGCAATTAATAGCACATCCATCGGGATTTCTACAATCATTTCACCTTTTAACGAAAACATCACAACAATTGTAAATAAAAGTGCGATAAGTGTGAGAGGCGATATGGCTGGAATAAATTTAGTTTCGTACCATTTTTCACCTTTCAACGGCACCAAAATAAGCCTACTTAATATGCCAAGTACAAATGGAATTCCTAAATAAATTGCCACACTTTCTGCAATTGTGGCAATTGAAATATCTACGATAGCTCCTTCAAAACCAAAATATGGCGGTAAGACAGTAATGAAAATCCATGCGTAAAAACTATAAGCGAATACTTGAAAAATACTGTTTAGCGCTACCAATCCTGCTCCGTATTCACTGCTGCCTTCTGCAAGATCATTCCACACTAATACCATTGCAATACATCGCGCAAGGCCAATTAGAATAAGGCCTACCATATATTCGGGGTAATCGCGTAAAAAGGTTATCGCTAAAAAAAACATTAAAACTGGACCCACAATCCAGTTTAATATTAATGAAATAGACAACCCTTTTACGTCTTTAAAAACTTTAGGTAATAGTGCGTACTTTACTTTTGCCAATGGCGGATACATCATTAAAATTAAGCCAATTGCAATTGGAATGTTGGTGCTTCCGTTATTAAAAGAATTTAAATAATTAGGAAAGCTCGGAAAAAAATAACCAATTCCCACACCAATTGCCATTGCTATAAATATCCAGAGCGTAAGATTGCTGTCAAAAAAGTTTAATTTTTTTGAAGGTGCCATTTTATAAATTTATTTTTGAAAATACATATTTCATTTCTGTAGCAATCTGCTTGCTGCGCGCTTCGTAAATTTCTTGTTGAAACGGGGTACCGTCTGAAGTTTTTGGATCTTCGTAGGTAATAGAAAACCGTTTTTCGGCTCCAGCGACAAACGGACAGCCAGTATCGGCTTGCGAACACGTCATTATTGCTGCGAAGTTGTGTTTTGGATTTACAGCATCATCATATTTTTTTGAAAATGCTACTATAGGAACTGCCGTTTCAGAAAAATATATTTTGTAAGTAGGATTGTTGGATTCCACTCCTTTTGAAATTTTAAATCCAGCTTCTTTTAAAGTCGTGGCAACCATCGGGTATAGGGCGGTAGCTTCCGTTCCACCCGAAAAACATTGGGTACTTTGAACATTATAATAGGCTGCCGCAGTTTGTGCCCAAATTTGGGCCAAATGGCTCCGTCGCGAATTGTGCGTACAGATAAAATTGAGCCGTATAGGGTAGTTTGCAGCAGCCTTTTCTTCTATATATTTAGCCAGGGGATTTAAAAGTAGTTTACGCTCTTGCGCGAGATTTGATGTATCTAACTTTTCGAAATAGTTTTGAAGTGCGCTAAACATTCTAGTTTTATTGATATTAACAGCATCCTGAATTTGGAGCACAACTGCCACTTTCTTCCTGTAATTCTGCCATATTTAACTTCGGCTTAGTTGCTTTTGTTCCGGGCTTTTCAGCATAAACAGTAACACTAAAAATTCCTGTGTTTGAAGAATTGAAATTTTTCACTTCATCGGCAGAAAGATATTTTTCGAGTATATCATTCGGGATTACGATAGGTTTTTCTTTTTGGATTTGAATATTCTGAAAACCTGCTTCTTCAATAAATTGTAAATATTCATCTTTTTGAATCGCTCCAGCCACACAACCAGCGTACATTTCGGCATCTTCTTTTAAGGCATCGGGAAGGCTTCCCACTAATACCACATCTGAAATACTAAAATGTCCGCCAGGTTTTAAAGTCCTGAAAATTTCAGCAATTACCTTTTGCTTATTTGGTACTAAATTTAATACACAGTTGCTTACAATAACATCTGCCACATCGTTACTCACAGGCATTGCATCTATATCTCCTTCGCGAAATTCTACGTTATTAAAACCTAATTTCTCAGCATTTGCACGGGCTTTTTCTATCATTATTGGCGTAAAATCTATTCCAATAACTTTTCCTTCGGCGCCAGTTTCGTGTCTTGCTACAAAGCAATCGTTTCCAGCCCCCGAACCCAAATCGATCACGGTATCGCCTTTTTGAATTTTTGCAAATTGTGTGGGTAAGCCGCAGCCCAAACCAAGATCGGCATCTGCAACGTAACCACCAGTTTCGGAATAATCGTCCATCATAATATTGTACACTTTATTTGACGGCGTTGTTGCGCCACAGCAGGAAGCTGCGTTTTCGGCTTTGCCCTGTTCGGCAATTTTTGCGTAACGGTTTTTTACAATAGCTTTTAATTCTTGTTCGTTATTCATCTTTTAAAAAATTTTGGTTTGTATTTCAGTTTAAACTTTTTTTAGCAGCAGGTTTCATTAAGAATATCTTGGTCTAAAAATTGGGACATTACTTTCTTCATTTGTAACCATTTTTCTGTATCGATGCAATAACAAATACTTGTGCCTTCAATACTTCCTTTTATTAAACCGAGGTTTTTTAGCTCTTTTAAATGTTGCGAAATTGTAGGTTGTGCCAAGCCAATTTCTTCAACTAAATCGCCACAAATACAAGTATTTATTTTAAATAAATGTTGAAGAATTGCCACGCGAGCCGGATGCCCAAAAGCTTTGGCAAAAGTTGCTATCTCGTTTTGTTGCTCGGTAAATATTTCAGTTTTTGTGATTCCCATAATCGCTATATAAGTTCATTGCAATATTACGATGAATAATTAAAATATTATTATAATTGAAAGTTTTTTTTGACAAATAATTACTTAGTTAAAGCTTTAAAAGGCTTTCAAAAGTTTCAAAATGATGAAGTTCGGTTCTCAAAGAGATAGATAATCTATCGTCTTTTAGTACAACTGAATAGATTTCACCCGATTGAAAAAGAGGGTCGAGCGATTGGAGAAGGTTTTCGATAAATGAGTTGTTTATAGATGAACCATAGAAAACATAATCTTTACGATCCTTATAAGATTTTGATGAATTGAAGAGGTTTTTAATAAATTCGAACCCTTCTTTATTATAGATAGAAAATTCAGAATTAAAGGAACCTGCCATCGGCGTTGACCACTCTGCTAACGTAAGAAGATTTTGTTTTTTGGATGAAAAAATTAAATTTCCCGTAGAAGTGTAAGTGGCTTTTTTATATTTTAAATTCCATGATTTTGGTGTCATTATTTGAGCTTGGATAAAATAGGACCATGCATTGAAAGTTCCTTTTACCTTCCCATTTTTGGTGGCAATATAATTTTCGAATGCTTTGCAAAACTCCTCATTTATTTTATAAAAAGGAGAGCTGAGTTCAGCAGAAGCTGCGTTCGATTTTATCTTCATTTAATTATTATTCAGATTTTCTCAATGTGAAGATATCAAAAACGTGCTGAATTTTCACCACAAAAACTCAGCACGTTTACAAACTAACCAACGTTTTGATAGTGTAGCTCGTTATTTAATTATAATTTTTTGTGAAGTAATACTATTGTCATTAGTGATTTTTAAAACATATTCTCCTACATTTAAATTGCTTACATTCAATGTAATTGACGGTTTCAAATTGACTTTTTGTTGCTTTACTCTTCTTCCATTTAAATCGAAAATTTCAATCTTTGATGCAATTCTATCTTTTGGGAAATTGATGAATAAAACTTCCTGTGTAGGCACGGGATAAATTATGAAACCATCTTTTGCTTGAGTTGCTGAACCCAATTGTATGCCGTTACCTTCAACAATTAAATATGTGTTGTTCTCCTCAATATCGGTAAAAGTTTCTACTGTCCCGGAAGGCCATTCAATTATAATTTCGGAAACATTAGAAGCATCGCCCAAACCGAAATGGTTGGTAAAACTATTTTGACTACAATATCCGCTGGCGGCTTCAATTTGGCGGGTTTGTAAAATTTCATTTCCATTTATAGTAGCCCTAACTCTTACTTTTGCGCCAACCGCCGATGCGTTCGACGGATTGCCAACGCAGCGAATTTTTATCCAGTTATTCCCGCTACCCGTATTTTTGAACAATGAATTGTTTTGATTTTCGTTTAATGTATTTGCCAAAATAACATCCAGCCAGCCGTCGTTGTTAAAGTCGCCAAAGGCACATCCAAACGTATTTCCTTGGTGGTTTGCCAAGCTGCTACTTGTATCTTTTGTAAATACTCCTGTACCATCATTTATAAAAAGTGAATTTGTTACTTGCCCAGGAAAATAGGCGTTACAAACTAACAAATCTAAATCGCCATCGTTATCCACATCGGCGAATGCCGAACCAAAAGAACTTCCTGTTTCTAAAGCAATGGCCGAACTTGTTTGTTCTATATAAGTTCCGTTTTCATTTATAAAAAGTTGGTTTTTCTGGCCATCCCAATTTGCTACAAAAAGATCGAAATCGCCATCGTTATCAACATCGGCCCAAGAACTTCCTGCCGAATTTTTACCGTTTTGAGTTATCGCCAAGTTTGTAATTTTTGTAAAATTATTGGGACTATCATTTCTAAAAAGCGAATTGTTAGCATTATTTTCGTTGGCAATAAATAAGTCGCTATCGCCATCGCCGTCGTAATCTATCCAATTTATGGAGCGCGAAGCAAGGGTTTCACTGGTAATTGACTGGCCGGTTACCGCTTCAAATGAACCATCACCCTGATTTTCAAAATAAAGATTTCGAGTTGAAACCACACTATTTGTTATGTAGGCATCCAAAAATTGATCGTTGTTAAGGTCAATCCAATTCGCCATTTCAGAATATGTTAGCGGCAAACCAATAGCATTGTCAGGTTCGTATGTAAAGGTGCCGTCGCCGTTATTTCTATAAAAATAATTTATCTTTCCCGTACCATTTCTACCGTAGGTTACAACTATTGCGTCCAAATCGCCATCGTTATCAACATCGGCGAAACTGGCGCCATCAGAGCGGTCGTTATCCATAACAATATCATCTGCGATTACAGTTGTAAAAGTGCCGTCGCCATTGTTTAAATAAAGCATATTATTTTGTCCCGAAGCTGGACCGTTGGTAAAAAATATATCGTCCCAGCCATCGCCATTTACATCTATAAAATTTGCACTTCGGGATGCTGAAGGCGTTGTGGTAATATCGGCAATGGTAGTTTCTTCAAAAGATTGCGCTGTTGCTTTTAAACTGAAAAGTGAAAAAGCGCAAAAAGTGAAAAGGAGTACTGGTTTTTTCATAATTAATCGGTTTTTTGAATTCGTTTTGCTTTTTGAAATTGATTTTATAAATGTGAAATTAACACGAAACATAACCGAGTTTTCAGTTTTGTTGCCAACGGAAGATTATTGTTTTGAATTACTATTTAATTGTTTTAGAAAACTTTTTGCTTTTAAAGTTTCTTGTCAAAAAACTGAAATCTTACAGTGTATAAAAAGATGCGAACCGCTGAAGGATTGATGTGAACCACTGATATATGAGTTTGAAGTATAATTATTCTGAAACAGATAAATTTAAATTAGTTGATATAATTAATAGGTTTGCTACATTTACTTTTAAAATACCAACTAAATTGCTCCATTCTACAAAAATAAGCTGCCTAATAATTGATGATGAACCCTTGGCCCGAAAGCGATTGCTCACTCTGGTTGAGCAAATGGATACATTACAATTACTAGGTCAATGCAAAACTGGAAAAGAGGCTGTAAAGAATATTGAAGCATTAGAACCCGATTTGGTTTTTTTAGACATTCAAATGAAGGATATGAGTGGTTTTGATGTACTACAAAAACTAAAATCTCCAAAAAAGCCAATGGTGATTTTCGTTACAGCTTTTGACACTTATGCTGTAAAAGCCTTCGATGCTTTCGCTTTAGATTATTTATTGAAACCATATAAAAAAGAACGCTTTCAACAAGCCGTTGCAAGGGCAGAGCAACACTTTAAGAATAATACCAGCAATACTTTGGAAAGTAATTTTGAAAAATTATTACATTATTTTGAAGCGGAAAAAACTGACAACCCCAAAACCGCTTCAAAAACCAAACTGCCAATAAAAACAGGTAATACCGTTAGTTTTATCCCTTATTCTGAAATTCAATATATTCTCGCTTCGGGTAGTTATGTGGAAATTTGTACGCTGGATAAAAAACACGTTTTGCGCGATTCGCTTCAAAATATAATTGAAGAAATAGATAATAATACAATGCTCCGTATTCATCGTTCCACGATTATAAATATGAGTTTTTTAGACAAAGTAATTCATTCAAATTTTGGTGAAATTGATGTAAAAATGAAAGATGAGTCACGTTTCAGAGTTAGTAAAAGTTACCGAAAAGACTTTCAACAAAAATTAGGAGTGTAAGGATGCTGCAAAAATACATAGACTTAAAACTTCTAAAATACCTCGCTGTATTTTATACCATTGTGGTGGTGTTGGTGCAATTTAAAAAAAGCTATTATAAGCTAATTGGCACAAGCAGTTACGGGCCGTTAAGTTGGGGGCAACTGTTTAATCACGGCGTGTTTATAGATTGGTTTGTAGTTATTGGGTTTATGGCATTTATAAGCTACATCACAAAATTGATGTTTGAAAGTTGGGGCGCAAAAGGATGGAAAAAAATTATATGGGTACATCTTTTCTTCTCTTTCTTTATTGGGTATTTCATCTTTTTTGTAACTGCTGTAATTTCTTTTTTAATTGGCGACATTTCTCTTGCAGAAACTTCGCGCTATATTTCGTTTAAGCATTTTGTTGCAGTGGTAGAGGTGAATTTTCTCGTGTATTTTGCAATGATAGGTATTGTAAACGTCTATTATTACATCAAAAAAGTTCAGAATATTGAGCTTCAAAAGGCGCAAATAGAAACGCATTTGGCCACCGCAAAACTCAATATGTTGAAAGCTCAATTACATCCGCATTTTATATTTAATACGCTAAACAGTATTTCGGCTTTAATTGAAATTGATAAAGAAAAATCGCAAAATTTAATTGCAGATTTTGGCGATCTCTTTCGTGATATTTTAGATTTTAAGGATAAAAATTTAATTCCACTTTATAGAGAATTGGCATTGTTAGATAAATACATCGACATTGTTTCTATCAGGTTTTCAGACCATCTTTTAATTGAAAAATATATTGAAAATAATGTAAAAAATACGTTAGTACCGCATATGCTTTTGCAGCCAATTTTTGAAAATGCAATAAAACACGGCTATGGGTACAATACGACTGAACTAAAGATAAAATTGAAAATATACAAAGACTCCAATTATCTTTATTTCGAAATTGAAAATGACGGCGAGCCGTTAACAGCAGCTTTTGAAGATTTATTGCCAAATGGAACGGGTTTAAAAAATACGCGCGACAGACTAAAAACCCTTTATGGCAACGATGTAAAATTTAGCGTGAAAAACAATAAAAACGATAAAGGTGTCTTCACTTTTATTAAAATCCCTCTCAAATTGCAAACCTAATTGTTAGGGCGTTTTCGGTGAGATCTGCTTGCAAATCATATTAATTTGCCTCCTTTACCGCAGAAGGATTGTGGTTAAAACTTCCTTTCACAGTCCTAAACCGTAGAATACTAAACCCAATTATAGCTGAAAGAAAGGAGCCAATTAAAATCCCAATCTTAGCAGAATCTATATACTCGGGACTGCTGTTAAAGGCTAGGCCAGCAATAAAAATAGCCATTGTAAACCCAATCCCGGCCAAAAACGAAACGCCAATAATTTGTTTGTTGGTAATATCTGCCGGTACTTCTATAATTTTCAGTTTTCTGGCCACGAAAATAACTGTAGAGATGCCAATACTTTTTCCTAAAATTAAACAAATAATTATGTTAACTATTAAGGCAGATTCCATACCGCCATTACTAGTTAAAGCTACACCAGCGTTGGCGAGTGCGAAAACAGGAATTACTAAATAAGCCACCCAGTTGTGAAGTTTATGCTCTAAAACTTGTAAAGGAGATCTGTATTTATCAGACCAATCTTCTAAATCGTCAATTAAATCTAATTGCTGTGCAGATAGCACCGGTTTTTGAAGAATATTACTCTTTTTTAAATTTCCAACAATACTATCTAATTGGTCGGTAAATTCAAAAGTGCTTATTTTTTGACGAACGGGAACCGCAAAAGCCATTAAAATTCCTGCTAAAGTAGGATGAAGTCCTGCTTTCAAAAATAACAACCAAACCACAAATCCCGAAACAATGGTTAAGAATTCAAAATACAAACCTTTATAACTTAAAAAGTAAATAATTGCCAATAGTCCTAAGGCAGAACCTAGCATAACCAAATCTAAGTTTCCGCTATAAAATATGGCAATTACTAAAACGGCACCTAAATCGTCTACAATAGCGAAAGCGGTTAAAAATATTTTTAAACTCAACGGTACTCTATTCCCGAGAACTTTTAAGATTGCCAACGAGAAGGCAATGTCCGTCGCCATTGGTATTCCCCAGCCTTTTAATGTATCTGGGTTTTGGTTTAGTACAATATATAAAAGTACTGGAAGTGCAATTCCGCCAATGGCGCCAAAAAGCGGGAACATTACCTTTTTAGTGGAATTGAGTTCCCCAATTAAAAATTCTCTCTTTATTTCCAATCCAATTAAGAAGAAGAAAATGGCCATTAACCCATCGTTTACCCAAAGAAGCAGTGGTTTTCTCAACTCAAAACTGTCTGTTACAATGCCAAGTTCATATTGCCAGAAATCTTGATAACTGTCGGCAAAGGCTGAATTAGCCCAAACCAAGGCAATAATTGTAGTTGCCAACAATAAGATACCCGTGGCACTTTGAAGATTGACGAATTTTTGAAACGGTGAAAGTATTTTTGATTTTACCATATAACGCTTAAGAGCTCGCAAGATACCAAAACCAACAGATAATTTAAATTTTGAACGATACTTACCATTTTGTTTTATGAAATATTTGTGATTATTTGACTTTAATCGATGAATTTTTTGAAAATAAAAGACTGTAATTTGAATATTGAAAAAAACCCCGCGCAGAGAGATGCCAAAACAATGATTACTGCCTTCTTTTTTTTATCTTTGCACCTCGTAAAAAGAAAGTAAGAATATGTTCGATAATTTAAGCGATAAGCTGGATAAAGCACTGCACGTACTGAAAGGTCACGGCAGCATCACCGAAGTAAACGTAGCTGAAACTTTAAAAGAAGTACGCCGCGCTCTTTTAGACGCCGATGTTAACTTTAAAACAGCGAAAGAATTTACCAATACTGTGAAAGAAAAGGCGCTGGGCCAAAACGTACTCACTACGTTGCAACCGGGCCAATTGATGGTGAAATTGGTAAAAGACGAATTGACCGAGTTGATGGGGGGCGAAACTGCTGGCATCAATTTAAGCGGTACACCAACCGTAATTTTAATGTCTGGTTTGCAGGGTAGTGGTAAAACTACTTTCTCTGGAAAACTTGCCAATTACTTAAAAACGAAAAAATCTAAAAAACCACTCTTAGTTGCCTGTGATATCTACCGTCCCGCGGCAATTAATCAGTTGCACGTGGTTGGAGACCAAATAGGCGTTGAAGTTTATAGCGAACCCGAAAATAAAAATCCAGTTCAAATTGCCCAAAATGCAATTGAACACGCCAAACAAAATGGCTATAACGTTGTAATTGTCGATACCGCTGGACGTCTTGCCATAGACGAGGCAATGATGACCGAAATCGCAAATGTTCATCAAGCAATAAACCCGCATGAAACACTTTTTGTTGTTGATGCAATGACGGGGCAGGATGCTGTAAACACCGCAAAATCCTTTAACGAACGACTAAATTTTGAAGGAGTTGTACTTACAAAATTAGACGGTGATACCCGAGGAGGTGCTGCAATTTCTATTAAAAGTGTTGTAGATAAACCAATCAAATTCATCGGTACTGGTGAGAAGATGGACGCTATTGATGTGTTTCATCCAGCTCGTATGGCCGACCGAATCCTTGGAATGGGAGATGTTGTTTCGCTTGTTGAAAGAGCGCAAGAACAATTTGATGAAGAGGAAGCGAGAAAACTTCAGAAAAAAATTGCAAAAAATCAATTCGGTTTTGACGATTTCCTTAGCCAAATTCAGCAAGTTAAGAAAATGGGAAGCATGAAAGATTTGGTGGGAATGATTCCCGGCGCCGGAAAGGCTCTAAAAGATGTTGATATTGACGACGATGCTTTTAAAGGTATTGAAGCAATAATCCATTCAATGACCCCAACCGAAAGAACACAGCCTTCAGTTATTAATGGTAGCCGAAAGAAACGAATCGCCAAAGGAAGTGGCACCAGCGTACAACAAGTAAACCAGCTGCTAAAACAATTTGACCAAATGAGCAAAATGATGAAGATGATGCAAGGTGGCGGCGGAAGAAAGATGATGCAGGCAATGAGTAAGATGCGTTAAATAAGTAGCAGTCTTCACTAGCAGCAGGCAGTATTAGTGTTTTAAGTTTAATTAATATGAGTTTCAAAACTTTATTGGCGTATCTAAAGGGATTTGAACTTTCAATGCAAATTTTTGAAATCTCTAAAACGTTAGAAAATTCCGAAACTCAAGTTTGGTTGCAATTTGCTGGGTCTTCGGGTTATATTTCTGTTGAGGTTGAAACTGATCTTAGCAATAAATGTGAAGAAATAGGCAAACTAATAATTATATGATTGATAATCCACGCAAATTTGGAGTTTGAGTTACTGCAAACTGCAACTGCTACTGAATACTTTTACAAATGACAATACTAGACGGAAAGAAAGTTTCGAACGATATAAAAAATGAAATCGCTGCCGAAGTGGATAAAATGAAAGCCAACGGCGAAAAGGTGCCACATCTTGCCGCTATTATTGTTGGCGACGACGGCGCTAGTCTTACTTATGTGGGCAGTAAAGTGAGAGCCTGCGAACGCGTGGGTTTTGAATCTACTTTAGTCAAAATGCCTCATACCACCAGCGAACTGGAATTGCTGAAAAAAATTAAGGAACTAAACGAAGACGACAATATAGACGGTTTTATTGTTCAGCTTCCACTGCCGCCGCAAATTGATACGCAAAAAGTACTGCTTACCGTAGATCCTTCAAAAGATGTTGATGGTTTTCACCCAGAAAACTTCGGCAAAATGGCTTTGGATATGAGTACGTTTATTCCCGCAACCCCCTTTGGAATTTTAGAATTGCTACAACGTTACGAAGTTGATACCAAAGGAAAACACACCGTCGTGATTGGCAGAAGCCACATTGTAGGTCGCCCCATGAGTATTTTAATGAGCCGAAAAGGTTGGCCTGGAAACAGCACTGTTACACTTACGCACAGCAATACTAAAAACATAGCACAGATAACTACGCAAGCAGATATTATTATTTCGGCACTTGGTGTTCCCAATTTCTTAAAAGCCGAAATGGTAAAAGACGATGCTGTAATTATTGATGTTGGGATTACAAGAGTAGAGAATGAAAATCATCCCAAAGGCTATGTAATAACTGGCGATGTAGATTTTGAAAACGTAAGTAAAAAAGCGTCGTTTATTACACCCGTACCCGGTGGTGTAGGGCCAATGACTATTGCTATGCTTCTTAAAAATACATTATTGGCAAGAGAGCAGCGCAAATAAAATTATAGGCCTTTACCTTCCTTTATTTTCCAATCTAAATATTTATGAAGGTCTGTTTCAATCCATCCAACACCGACGGCCATTACAGACATATCATCGATAAATCCTATTCCGGGAACAAAATCTGGAATAATATCAAACGGATTGAGAACATATAATAAGACTAAAACAATAGTGGCTATGGTAAACCAAGGGACGTGGGGATAGACTTTATTCTTTATATCTTTTAACATTCCTACCATAATTTTACCAAGTTCGGCGTATTTTGATAGTGAATTTGCACCGCTAAATTTTTTGTTTATCGCTTCTTCATTTTCCAAAACCACCTCTACATCTGCTTCATCTATTTTAGTGACCTCTTCTTCCATATATTCCGCTGGCCCCGAATCGCGATTTCCTGGGTTAAAATACATTTTTGATAAAATTCCTTTAAACGACATAGTTTTTTATTTTAAAGATAAGGTTTTGAAGAAAAGTAAAGTTTTAAAATTTTGTTATAAATACGTGGTGAGCAAATAAATAATGGAAAAACCGAAAATGAGAATCAAAAACCAATACGGTTTGAGGGCACATGGATTTTTTCCGAAGAAAATTTTAGTAATGTTAAACATAAAACCCCGATGTTTAGCAATAAAATTATATGCTTTATCGCTAAGTAGCTGAAACCACTTATAATTTGAATACCAACGGTGCCATTTATAATTGGGTTTTTCAAAATATAAAAAACTGCGGTATGCGGAATTGGGCCCGCTAAAAATTTCACCGTTTGTTTCAATTAGCCGAGACGCTTTTTTAAATTCTTTTAAGGGTATGTCTGGATACAATTCTGAAACTTCTTGGTATGTTTTGTATATTAACTTTTTGTTGGTTTTAGATTGCCAATTTGTAATCCAAAATTTGCAGAATCCACATTTGCCATCCCAAACCATCATTGCGGTTTTAGAAGGAGGATAGGCCGTTTTCGCAATTTTAGAAAACATAAAACAAATTTATAGTTGCTCTTCTTGGGCTGGAGTATTGGTTTTGCCGTATTCTTTTCTGTATATACTTACAATAACCATAAAAAGACTGATGAGAAGTGGTCCAAAAATTAGCCCAATAAATCCGAAGAGAGGTACTCCCACTATAACCCCAATTAAAGTAACCAGCGGATGTACGTTATCGAGTTTTTTAAGTACATAAAGTCTAATAATATTATCGGTTGAACCTACTACTACAAAGCCGTAAATAAGTATTCCCCATGCTTGGAAAATATGGCCTGTTGAAAGTGTGAGCACAAATACTGGCAGGATGCCTACCAAGGTGCCAACAAATGGAATCATGCTACCAATTGTAACTATAACGAACCAAAAAAAAGGATCTTCAATTCCAAAAATTAGAAAACCGATAAGTGCCACAAATCCTTGAGCGATTGCTACCAATGGAATGCCCAATGCATTGGAGCGAACCATAGCTTGTACCTCTATACCAATTTCCTTTAAATTACCGCGGTCCATTGGAATGTATTCTTTCAACGATTCTCTCAAGTCTGTTCTATTAGTCAACATGTAGTAAAGCATAAAATACATAAGCCCAATCGCGATAAAAGCATTAAAAGTGCCGCCGGCTAAATTTTGTAAATTTTCGGAAAGCCAACTCGTAATGGCAGAGGGATCTATCTGCGAATTAAGGTCATAACCTACGGTATCTTCAATTTTTCCGAGCTGCTCTTTGAGTGCTCTAATAACTTCGGCTGAATTCTGTACGGCGTCGCCAATTTTATTGGTAAGCATTAAAATAACTCCAGAAATGGGAATAAGTATTCCAACGAAAGAAAGAAACATTAGTAGTGCAGCTGCAACTGCGGGATTCCAGTTTTTTTTATTTACTAATTTAGCCATCCATTTTCGCATTAAAACATACAGCGTTATGGCTCCTAAAACCCCTGTGAGATAGGGTAGCATCTCCCTAAAAATAAGGCTGCCCATTAATAAAATTAGCAAAATAACAAATACTTGTCTTATTATTTGTGGCGGAATTTGTCTTATCATTTTGCGAATAATTGGGTTAAATCTGCAAAGGCTTTAAATTCTAAAGCATTTCCTGCGGGATCTTTAAAAAACATAGTAGCCTGTTCGCCAACTTCTCCTTTAAATCGCACGCAAGGTTCAATGATGAAGGTAATGTTTTTTTGAATTAGTTTTTCAGAAAAGGTTTGGAAAGTGTCCATATCTAGCACGACGCCGAAATGGGGTACAGGCACTTCTTTACCATCTACCAAATTGTGCGCATCTTTTTTCTGAAAATTAGAAAGGGGTTTTTCAGTATTTTTCTCTTTTAGATGTATTACAAGTTGGTGTCCAAAAAAATCGAAATCTACCCAATGGTCACTATGTCTGCCTTCGGGAAGTTCAAGAATTTCTCTGTAAAACATTCTACATACCGCTAAATTATCTACTGGAATGGCGAGATGGAAGGGCCTTAAAGTGCTTGCCATTTAGTTGTTTCTTAAAGCGTGGATCAATTCTTTTTTCTTCATTTTTGATCGTCCATCAATTCCCACATTTTTAGCTTGTTCGTAAAGCTCTTCTTTGGTCCATTCTTCGTAGGGTTTGGCTTCTCCACCTTTTTTACCTGCGTTTGAAGTGTTTGCAATTCGCGCAGCTTTTTCTTTGCTATAACCCTTATCGCGAAGGGCTTCGTATTGGTCTTCGTTTTTTATTCTTGGATTTGGCATAATGATTTAATTTAAGCACAAAAACCCTTCGCAGGGCAAAGGGTCTTTATAATTAATAATTAAGTTTGATCGGTATCTTTTCTATTTTTAAGCAGGCCTATACCGGCAAAAAAGAATACAATTCCCAGTATAATCAACGCCCAAGGGCTCATTCCTACTTCCATATTTCCAAAAGCTGCAAGTATCCCCATAACAAGGCCAATACCGCCAGCAATGGTTAAAATAAATCCTAAAATCTTAATCATAATTCAATAGTTTTGATGGTTAATTAGATTAAAATTAAAGGAAAAGGTTTATACCGTAATAAACCTTAACAAAATCTTTGCAGGAATAAATTATTCAGTTCCTGCTTCCCAGCCAATCATAAAATATTTAATTGGGGCGTCATCGGGTATCTGGCTTGCTTCAATTTCAATATTCATGTTGTATCGTAACGCTTCGGGAAGGCTTTTTTTATCGATGGTTAAATAAACATCGGTGTCCTTTAAAAATACAACTACTGCGTTAATAGTAGTTTGCAAATTGTCTATAGTGTAGTTGGCCTTCACGTCTTTAAATGTGCTGGCGAGCGATAAGCCTTTTGCTGTTTTGTAACGCGAATCTAAAACTTGAATATTGGTTATTGTTGCGTTTGGATTGTTCTCCTCTTCTGGCGTTAGCAATAAAAGTTTTTTTCCACCCTTTTCGAATATTTCCACTTCGCCTTGTGTTTCAAGCGCGTTGGGCGATGAATTTATTTTTACAATAGAATCGTTGGCAAAAATGGAGTCAACTTGCTTGATTTTAATTTCCTTCGTTAAATTTCCGATAGCCCCGTTTTGGATTAAAAATGGATCGCTGTCTTTTCCGCATTGAACAAAGGCAAGCGAAATTATTCCTATTATTAAAAGTGTCTTTTTCATTTATGATTTTAGTTATTTGATTTTATTATTTATATCCTTCTGTCTATTGATTATCGCATCATTTTTCCAAGAATGCCCAAAACACTTCGAATTACCGTAGGGCTAGAGAGTGTTTTTATCCAAGGATTTGTAGTGCTTCTTCTACGCGAAGTATTCCTACTACGGCCCGAACTGGTTCTTCGGGCTGCTTCTTTTTCTCTTTCAGCTTTTTCTTTGGCCTCTTCTCTATTAGCAATTTCGATTTTTTCGGTCAACATTTCGTAGGCACTTTTTCGGTCTACTACTTCGTTGTATTTCGGAATTAATTTCGACGTATTTAATAGGTTTTTCAATTCGCCATCGCTCAAAATATCCATTCTGCTCATTGGCGCACGCAACATTGTACGAGCAAGCGGTGTTGGAATCCCTTTTTCATTTAAAGCACTAATTAAGGCTTCACCAATACCCAAAGAAGTTAAAACTTCATCCGTTTTATAATATTCTGAAAGAGGATAATTTTCTGCTGTTAGCTTAATGGCTTTTCTGTCTTTTGCCGTAAATGCTCTAAGAGCATGCTGAATTTTTAACCCTAGTTGGCTTAAAACAGCATCGGGCACATCGGTTGGGTTTTGGGTTACGAAATACAATCCCACGCCTTTTGAACGAATTAATTTAACAATGCTTTCAATTTGATCGAGTAATGCGCTACTGGCTTGGTTAAAAATTAAATGTGCTTCGTCTATAAATATTACAAGCTCTGGCCGGCCACTGTCGCCTTGTTCGGGAAATGTGGCGTAAATTTCAGCCAAAAGGCTAAGCATAAATGTTGAAAAAAGCTTCGGTCTATCTTGAATATCTGTTAAACGAATTATGTT
Organism: Aequorivita vitellina; assembly: GCF_022008365.1. GTDB lineage: Bacteria > Bacteroidota > Bacteroidia > Flavobacteriales > Flavobacteriaceae > Aequorivita > Aequorivita vitellina. The sequence goes on along the minus strand of NZ_JAIRBA010000008.1, from coordinate 22,234 downwards.
TACATAGCCCCTTCCGTTTTCATCAATGCGAAGCAAATCGTCTGTGTTAAAAGACTTTTCGCCAAAAAATAAATCGGCACCTTGTTGTTCTAATTCTACAACTTTTCGAAGAATAGCCCCGGTCGATGCTGATGAAATCCGGCCGTATTCACTTGCAAATTCATCTTTACCTTCATCAGTGGTGTACTGCAATATTTTTTTGAAATCTTTTAAATCTAAAAGCGGCATTTTATGGTCGTCGCAATATTTAAAAATTACAGATACAATGCCTGATTGCACATCGCTTAAATCTAAAATTCTTGAAAGCAAAACGGGTCCAAATTCACTAACAGTGGCACGAAGTCGCACGCCATCTTGATCTGAAAGTGTAAGGATTTCAACAGGAAAATTTTTGGCTTCATACGGAAAACCAATTGCATTGTGACGCTCCTGAATTTTTGGATGGTCAGCGCCGGGCTGTGCGATTCCACTAAGGTCGCCTTTAATATCCATCATTAAAACAGGAACTCCTTTTTCAGAAAGGTTTTCAGCAATAATTTGTAGCGTTTTTGTTTTTCCCGTTCCTGTGGCGCCGGCAATTAGTCCGTGGCGGTTTAATGTTTTCAACGGAATTTTTACATAGGCATCTTTTACAGTTTCGCCGTCAAGCATTGCTGCGCCCAGATTTATAAAATCTCCTTTGGTTTTATAACCCTCGTTGATGTAATCAAAAAAAGCCTGTTTCTCTGCCATGGTGCCAAATTTTGCTCAAAAGTAATAAATTATAGGCCACTAAGTTTTTTATAGGGGCAAATTCCAAGTATTGAAAGTTATTTATTTGCAATTTGCTTCCCAATTAAGTTCGTTTTCAGCTACAATTCAAGTATTTTTGCACCGATGACAGAAGAAGTGCAAAAATTGGTAAATAAAGGGGTGATGCTTCCATTGATGGAGGAGTTTTACACCATTCAAGGCGAGGGCTATCACAAAGGAACGGCGGCTTATTTTATACGGGTGGGTGGTTGCGATGTTGGTTGCCACTGGTGCGATGTAAAGGAGAGTTGGAATGCAGAGCTACACCCACCAACGCCAATAGGAAAGATTGTTGAAAACGCAGCAAAATATTCAAAAACTATTGTAATAACGGGTGGCGAACCCCTTACTTGGAATATGAACCCTTTAACCGAAATGCTAAAAGCCCAAGGCATGCAAATTCATATTGAAACTTCCGGTGCTTATAAACTTACAGGCACTTGGGATTGGGTTTGTCTTTCGCCCAAAAAGATGAAATTACCTACCGAGGAGGTTTACAAAGTTGCCAGCGAATTGAAGGTAATTGTTTTTAATAAAGACGATTTTCGCTTCGCAGAAGAACAAGCTGCAAAAGTGAATAAAGATTGCATATTATATTTGCAGCCAGAGTGGAGTAAGCGCGAAAAAATGAGTCCGTTAATTGTAGATTACGTTATGCAAAATCCACAGTGGAAGGTTTCATTGCAAACGCATAAATATTTGAATATTCCTTAAAATAGCTGTCAAAAAAAAGCACCAAAATCCAAGAATACGATTTTGGATTTTGGTGCTTTAAGTTTTCGATTAAAAATATCAAGCCTTTTTAAAAGGAATTTCCACATAATGGTCGTCCCAACCAATAAGTAAGGTTGTGCCATCTTTTTCAGGTTTAAATATCATAGAAAGTGATTCGATAGGAGCGACGGAATCTTTACATTCTACCGTTATTCTAGCCACATCTTTGTCCTTTTTATAGCTATAGGCGCCCCACACATTGGTATCGCTATTAACGATGATAGTCCATTCGTCTTCACCGGGAATTGTGTAAAGCGTATAAGTACCCGGGTTTAAGATTGTTTTACCAAATTTTAATGGAATATAAATAGTAAGCTCAGTTGCTTCGTTAGCCCCGGTTCTCCACACTTCGCCGTAAGGCACTAAATCGCCAAAAATATCGCGTCCTTTTTTCTGTGGACGGCTGTAAATTACGCGGGCCATAGGTGGGCTGTTTTTATCGGGTCGGGCCATTGCTAAATCCATTGGTGAGGCATCCATTTGTGGAAAACTCTGTGCGTTTACACTCTGAAAAGCGAATGTAGTGACTAAAAAACAGGTGATAAGGAATATTTTTTTCATTGGTATTTTTAGTTTTAAACTTTAATAAAATTTATAAATATGAAAATTATTTTGAATGAAAATTTTGTTAAACGCACAAACGGTTCCTCAAAATAATATACGTTATAAACGTTTGTTTGGTCGAAAATAGTACGCAACTATTACACCAAAAACTGAATCTAAATAAATCAACTTAAAAATTGGTGTTTTTTCACATTTATTTGTTAATAACTTATAGCTTATAACTTACGCAAACCCTTAATTTTATTGGGGATTTGGTTATATTTGTTCGTTACGAAAAAAACTGAAAATCATTCAAATTATTATATGAGCGAAGAACAGAAAAAAGGCAATTACGGCGCCGATCAGATTCAAGCGTTAGAAGGTATGGAGCACGTGCGTATGCGCCCCTCCATGTACATTGGCGATGTAGGCCCACGTGGCTTGCACCATTTGGTTTATGAAGTGGTGGATAACTCCATCGATGAGGCCATGGGTGGTTATTGCGACACTATTGAAATGTGGATAAACGAAGACAATTCGATAACCGTAAAAGACAACGGTCGTGGAATTCCTGTGGACATTCATAAAAAAGAAGGCGTTTCTGCTCTTCAGGTTGTAATGACTAAAATTGGAGCTGGTGGAAAATTTGATAAAGATTCTTATAAAGTTTCCGGTGGGTTACACGGGGTGGGAGTTTCTGTAGTGAATGCGCTTTCCGGGCATTTAACAGCTACCGTACATCGCGATGGAAAAATATGGCAGCAGGAATACGAGCGCGGAAAAGCAATGTACCCTGTAAAATCTGTTGGAGAAACAGATTACCGCGGTACCATTGTAACTTTTAAACCAGACAGCGATATTTTTCAACAATCGCTAGAATACAGTTACGATACACTCGCGAGCAGAATGCGCGAACTTTCTTTCTTAAACAAAGGCTTAACGATTTATTTGACAGATAAACGTCAAACAGATGAAAATGGCGAATATGTTACTGAAAAGTTTCACAGTAAAGAAGGGTTAAAGGAATTTATTCGTTTTTTAGATGGAAACCGTGAGCCAATTATTGCTGAAGTAATTTCAATGGAAGGTGAAAAAAACGACATTCCTGTAGAAGTTGCTATGGTTTATAATACTTCTTTTAACGAAAATCTGCACTCGTACGTAAACAACATTAACACACACGAAGGTGGAACACACCTTTCAGGTTTTCGTGCTGGGCTTACGCGAACACTTAAGAAATATGCAGATGCCTCTGGCATGCTCGATAAGTTAAAATTTGACATTGCGGGAGACGATTTTCGAGAAGGATTAACGGCAATTATTTCGGTAAAAGTTCAAGAACCCCAATTTGAAGGGCAAACAAAAACCAAGCTGGGTAACCGTGAAGTTACATCTGCAGTAAGCCAAGCGGTTTCTGAAATGCTCGAAAACTATTTGGAAGAGCATCCAAACGACGCAAAAACAATTGTACAGAAAGTAATTCTGGCAGCCCAAGCTCGCCACGCAGCACGTAAAGCACGCGAAATGGTGCAACGTAAAACCGTGATGAGTGGTGGTGGTTTGCCGGGGAAGCTTTCAGATTGCTCTGAACAAGATCCAACAAAATGCGAAGTATTTCTCGTAGAGGGTGACTCGGCGGGTGGAACGGCAAAACAAGGTCGCGATCGAAACTTTCAAGCTATTCTGCCACTGCGTGGTAAAATTCTCAATGTTGAAAAAGCCATGCACCACAAGGTTTTTGAAAACGAAGAAATTAGAAATATTTATACCGCACTGGGTGTAACTATTGGTACCGAGGAAGACAGCAAAGCGCTTAACCTCGATAAACTTCGCTACCACAAAGTAGTGATTATGTGTGATGCCGATGTGGATGGTAGCCACATTGCCACATTAATCTTAACTTTCTTCTTTCGTTATATGCGCGAACTAGTAGAGGCGGGTTGCGTTTACATCGCCACGCCACCGCTTTATTTAGTGAAAAAAGGAGCAAAAAAGGACTATGCTTGGAGCGATAAAGAACGCGATAGATTAAACGAAGAATATGGCGGAAGCGCTTCTATACAACGTTACAAAGGTTTGGGTGAAATGAACGCTGAGCAACTTTGGGACACCACAATGAATCCTGAATTCCGTACCCTTCGCCAAGTAACCATCGATAACGGAACCGAAGCAGACAGAATTTTCTCGATGCTTATGGGCGACGAAGTTCCGCCGAGACGTGAGTTTATTGAAAAGAATGCTGTTTATGCAAATATTGATGTGTAAGTAAAAATTTTACATTTATAAAAAGCCCATTTTTGAAATAATCAGTAATGGGCTTTTTACTTTTAACCCTTTATTGTCCTTATTTTAAGCAGATATTGGTATTTTTGTACTGCATTTCAGAAACGTTCTGAAAGATTGAAATGTCACTCCGAATTTCTTCGGAATAACAATAAATCACAAACAATAAACCATAAACATTTAATATGAAAGTAACAGTTGTAGGAGCAGGTGCTGTGGGCGCAAGTTGTGCAGAGTACATTGCCATCAAAAATTTTGCAAGCGAAGTAGTTTTGTTAGACATTAAAGAAGGTTTTGCCGAAGGTAAAGCAATGGATTTAATGCAGACGGCTTCTTTAAATGGTTTCGATACTAAAATTACTGGGGTAACAAATGATTATTCTAAAACAGTTGATAGCGATATTTGCGTAATTACTAGTGGAATTCCACGGAAGCCAGGAATGACTCGTGAAGAATTGATTGGTATTAACGCCGGAATTGTGAAAGATGTTTCTTCAAACCTTGTAAAACACTCTCCAAATACTATTATTATTGTGGTGAGTAACCCGATGGATACTATGGCGTATCTGGTTCATAAAACTTCCGGTTTAGATAAAAACAAAATTATTGGGATGGGCGGCGCATTAGACAGCGCGCGTTTCAAATACCGTTTGGCAGAAGCTTTGGGTGCACCAATTAGCGATGTGGACGGAATGGTAATCGGCGGTCACAGTGACACCGGAATGGTGCCGTTAACACGTTTGGCAACTAGAAATAGTATTCCTGTTAGCAAGTTTATTTCGGAAGATAGATTAAATCAAGTTATGGAAGACACTAAAGTTGGCGGAGCAACGCTCACAAAACTTTTAGGAACTTCAGCTTGGTACGCTCCCGGAGCCGCAGTTTCTGGATTGGTACAAGCAATTGCTTGCGACCAAAAGAAAATGTTCCCTTGTTCGGTAATGCTCAACGGCGAATACGATTTGAAAGATATCTGCATTGGCGCGCCAGTTATTTTGGGTCGCAACGGTATTGAAAAGATTGTAGAACTTGAACTAAACGATGCCGAAAAAGCACATATGAAACAAAGTGCCGATGGGGTTCGTAAAACGAATGATCTTTTGGAGTTGTAATTCGAGAGATCTTTAAAAATTAAAACCTCACACGTTTCTAAAACTTGTGAGGTTTTTTTATTGAAAATCCCCAAAGGTTTTAAAAACCTTTAGGGATTTAGTCTTAAATATTATAGCGCAGCGGTCTTACGTTCTACGTCTTTATTTATCCACATTTTGATGACCCACAATCTTTGCAAGTCAAACAACCTTCTTGATAAATAAGTGAAGTACTATTGCAGTTTTCACACTTCTGCTTTCTCGCTTCCGTTCCGTCTGCAACGTAACGCTTTAATGCGCGTGCAACACCGTTTTTCCATGTGTTGATGCTTTCGGTATCCAGTTGCAGGCTATTGATTAATTCTACCGCTTTTTCAATTGGCATACCGTGGCGGAGCGTGCTGGAAATTAGTTTTGCATAGTTCCAAAACTCTGGATTAAATTTATGCGAAAGCCCTTCAATAGTGGTTTTGTAGCCTCTCTTATTTTTGTATTGAAAATCGTAACGCGAAGTTCCGTCTTCATTTCTATTTTTAATAATTACACCTTCATTCACCCAACGCGGAATTAAAATTCCATCTTCATCATCGGCAAAACCTGTAAAAATCTCGTATGGTTTTCCGTCAATCAGACCAATAAAAGCAATCCATTTGTCTTTATTGTTTTGGAAGCGTACAACATCTGCTTCTAAAATTTCGGGACGTTTGGTTGGGAAAGCGGTGAGTGTTTCAATTACATCTTCTTTCTTTTCTTCGTTCGAAATTAAAACTCCCGATCGAGAACCATCGCGATAAACCGTAACGCCTTTACAACCTGCTTGCCATGCTTCCAAATATAATTTGCCCACCAATTCTTCGGTAGCATCGGTAGGTAAATTGATGGTCACAGATATGGAGTGATCTACCCATTTTTGCACCGCGCCTTGCATACGCACTTTGCTCAACCAATCAACGTCGTTTGAGGTTGCTTTGTAATATGGTGATTTCTTCACGATTTTGTTCAGTTCTTCTTGGCTGTAATTTTTGTCGGTTGCAATTCCGTTCACTTCCATCCACTGCTTAAAGCGGTGGTGAAAAACTACATATTCTTCCCAGCTGTCGCCTACTTCATCTACAAAATCTACCCGCACGTTTTTATCGTTCGGGTTTACTTTCCTTCTTCTTTTATAAACCGGCATAAATACGGGTTCAATTCCAGAACTTGTTTGCGTCATTAAACTAGTTGTTCCCGTAGGCGCAATGGTGAGGAGTGCAATATTTCTACGGCCGTATTCTAACATATCGTAATACAACTTTTCATCGGCATCTTTTAGGCGAAGAATAAACGGGTTGTTTTTTTCTCTTTCGCTGTCAAATATTTTAAACGGACCTCTTTCCTTTGCTGCATAAACCGATGCACGATACGCCTCCAAAGCAAGTGTTTTGTGAATTTTAACCGAAAAATCGTTCCCTTCCTGGGTTCCGTATTTTATTCCTAAAGCAGCAAGCATATCACCTTCAGCTGTAATCCCGATTCCGGTTCTGCGACCTTCTTCGGCTTTGTGTTTAATATTTAACCAAAGGTTTTTTTCAACTGACTTTACTTCGTCACTCTGCGGATCTGCATTAATTTTGGCGATAATGGCATCTACTTTTTCAAGTTCCAGATCGATAATATCGTCCATTATTTTTTGGGCGATGCCTATGTGTTTTTTAAACAAATCAAAATTAAAAGTTGCATCCTGGGTGAACGGATCTTCAACATAAGAAAACAAATTGATTGCCAACAATCTGCACGAATCGTACGGGCAAAGTGGAATTTCGCCGCAAGGATTGGTAGAAACAGTTTTGTAACCTAAATCTGCGTAGCAATCTGGAACCGACTCTTTAATTATAGTATCCCAAAAAAGGATGCCTGGCTCGGCAGATTTCCACGCGTTATGCACTATTTTTTTCCACAGTTTTCCGGCTTCAATTTCTTTTGTGTTTTTTGGGTTGTCGCTAAAGATTGGGTATTTCTGTGTGTAGTTTTTTCCATCTTTTACAGCTTGCATAAAAGCGTCGTCCATTCTAACAGAAACGTTGGCGCCCGTTACTTTTCCCTGCTCCATTTTAGCATCTATAAAATCTTCGGAATCTGGGTGATTTATAGAAACCGAAAGCATCAATGCGCCGCGACGACCATCCTGCGCCACTTCGCGAGTAGAGTTTGAATAACGCTCCATAAAAGGAACAATGCCAGTTGAGGTTAATGCTGAATTCTTCACCGGAGAACCTTTTGGGCGAATGTGTGAAAGATCGTGACCCACTCCACCGCGACGCTTCATTAATTGCACTTGCTCTTGGTCTATTTTCATAATTCCGCCGTATGAATCGGAATCGCCATTGTTGCCAATTACAAAGCAGTTTGAAAGCGAAGCAATCTGGTACGGGTTGCCAATTCCCGCCATTGGACTTCCTTGTGGCACGATGTATTTAAAATCTTTTATAGCATCAAAAACCGCTTGCTCGCTTAACGGATTTGCATAACGTTGTTCAATACGCGCAATTTCTTTTGCGATACGACGGTGCATGTCGTTTGGCGTTTTTTCGTAAATATTCCCGTCGGAATCTTTAAGTGCATACTTGTTTACCCAAACACGGGCGGCAAGATCATCGCCTTTAAAATATTCAACCGAGGCTTCAAAAGCTTCGTCCTGTGTGTAGGTACTTGGGGCGGAGACGGCGTTTTTAATTTGCATAATTCGAAATGGGTTTTTGGATGGTTTTAAATTCAATTTTTAAAGTAGGTAAATATAACGAATTAGTAATCTCAATTTCTATCGAAATTTTAAAGTTGTCAAGAAGTGATTGTTAATATCCTAAAAATCAACAATGTAAAAATTTATCAACAACTAAAAGTTGACAAATATTTAAACCTTTATTTTTATTGTGTTTTCTTTTTTGTAGCGCGTATAAATTTTTGGAGCGATGTTAAAATATGTGATAATTATCATTTTTATAAGCTATTTTTCTACTTATTTTTGTAATGTGAAAAACCTAATTCTCGTAATTGCATCCGTAGTAATCCTCACGAAACCTATGTGGCCAGTGGTAGATTATATTGTGAATTACGATTACATTGTAAATGTGCTTTGCGAAAACAAAGACAAGCCCGAAATGCAGTGTAACGGAAAGTGTCATTTATCTAAGGAATTGGCAAAGGAAGCCGGCGCCGAAGATGAAAACCCGTTTAGCAGTAAAATTTCACATACCGAAATTCCGCAGTTTATAATTTCAGAAGAAATTTCAGAATATATTTTTACGTCTGAAAGCGAAATAGCTTCAATTGAAAAAACCGGCTATAAGCCAAATTTGAACTCTTTTCTTTTTATATCAAAAATTCTTCATCCGCCGCAGTTGGGATAATTTCAAATAATGGATTTTTTTTGAAATTTCTTCGGAATATTTCAAAAACCCACTTCCTTTTAAATTATCAAAACTATTAAAAAATGAAAGCATTTATAAGTGTGTTTCCTTTTAAGGGAATGCTTATGGGTAGTCTTTTGGTGGCAATGGTATGCGGTACTTTAGTGTCGCCGTTGTACGCTCAAGAAATACCCGCAGACAGCTTGAAATTAATCAATCTTAACGAAGTGATTGTTATTTCAACAGCCAAACAATTAGATCATCAAAAACAACGCAAACCCCTATCTACTTTAGATGAATTTTTGGAGTCGTCGCGTAGTATAAAAATGGTAAAACGCGGTGCCTATGCGTGGGAACCGACGATGAACGATATGGCTTCCGAAAGGTTGGCAGTAACCATTGACGGTATGCAAATATTTGGCGCATGTACCGATAAAATGGACCCGATTACTTCGTATGTTGATGTGTCTAATCTTTCGGAAGCGGAGATAGGTTCGGGTCAGCAGGGTGCGGCTTTTGGCAATTCGATTGGCGGCGGCATTAATTTAAAATTGGACAAAAGTAATTTTAAGCCAACCGGCTGGACGGGTTCTTTGGAAAGTGCTTTTGAAAGCAATAACGCAATGCGTGTTTTTGGTGGTGAACTAAATTATTCCGATGAAAAATTTTATTTAAACACCGATGCAATTTATAGAAAGGCCGATAATTATAGCGCTGGAGGCGACGAAGAAGTAAAGTTTTCACAATTTGAAAAATACAACTTCTCTGTTAACTCTGGGTTTAAATTGACTGAAGATAAATCTGTTTCCGCTACCTTAATATATGATGAAGCCACGGATGTTGGTTATCCCGCATTAACAATGGACGTTTCTTTGGCGCGAGCGGTGATTGGTTCGGTGAGTTTTAATCAGGATACTTTGTTTGGAAATTTCAGCAATTGGGAATCTAAATTGTATTACAATACCATTAAACATACGATGGATGATACCAAACGTCCCGACGTGCCAATACATATGGACATGCCGGGGTGGAGCGAGACAGCGGGTTTTTATACACAGGCTAATTTCAACAAAGAGAAAAATCATTTCTTTTTTAAGTTGGATGGGTTTTACAATAAGAGTTATGCCGAAATGACGATGTATCCAACCAACAGCAACGAGCCGTTAATGTTTATGCTTACGTGGCCGGATGTGCGTACTAAAGACGTTGGTTTTTATGGCGAAGATCATATTCAGTTTAAGAAAGCTTCGCTAAAACTTTCCACGCGTTTGGCGTATCATTCAAACACCGTTGCTGATGATTTTGGGTTGAACAGTTTAAAAATTTTCTACCCCGAAATGGAAAAGACAAACACGCGTTTTCTTAAAAGTTTTTCGGCGCAATACCACAATATGTGGCATGATTTTCACTTAAATGGTGGTATTTCGTATGGTGAGCGCGCGCCTTCGGTTTCGGAAGGATATGGCTTTTATTTGTTCAACAGTTTTGATAATCACGATTATATTGGCGACCCCGGTTTAAAAACGGAAAGTTCTGCCGACGCAAACATTTCAATAACCTTTAAAAAACCAATTTTTGAAATAACTGCTTCGGCAAATTATTTTCGGGTTTTCAACTATATAATTGGAGTGGTAGATAATTCGCTCAGCACGATGACTATTGGTGCTGAAGGGGTTAAAATTTATACCAATCTTGAGTATGCGCAGCTTTTTAATACTTCGCTTTCGGGGCGGTATAGTATTTCGAATGCGTTTAAATGGACCGGACAAATTTCATATCACCGAGGGGTTGATAACGATGGTGAAAACCTGCCGTTAATTAGTCCGCTTTCGTACAGAAGCGCGATCGATTTCTATAAAAATCAATATTCTGCATCGCTTTCGGTTGATGGTGCGGGAGAGCAAAGCAATTACAATCCTACTTACGGTGAAACAAAAACTGCTGCTTATGCTACGCTTTCGGCAAGCTTCGGAAAACGTTTCTTTTTAAATGACAACGACCTTTTTGTAAAAACAGGAATTGAAAATATTCTCGACACTCATTATTCTTCATATACCGATTGGAACAACATTCCGCGTATGGGGAGAAACTTTTATTTAACTATTTCATATTCAATAAACTAATTATTAAAAACATAAAGATGAAAACACTAACATATATATTCGCAATTTTAATACTTTCAGTTTCATTCGTAAGTTGTTCGGATGATGATGAAAATGTACCGGTAGAAGTAAACCCGGTTGAGGGGTTAACGATGATTTATGAAATTGAAGCAACAGATCACACGGTGCAGATTTATTCAGAAAAACAAAACCTTGAAGTTGGTTATAACGAAATTTCTATCAGAGTAAAAGATTTGGCAAGCGACAAATTTTTGTCGAATGCCACACCAACTTGGATGCCAATGATGCATATGGAAACTATGCAACATGCTGCACCACACTCTATGTTACAAAATACGGAAGAACCCACGGTTTATAAAGGTCATATTGTTTTCCAAATGGCGAGTAACAACACGGAATATTGGGAGCTAACACTAAACTACACAATGAATGGTGAAGCAAAAGAAGAAGCGTTGCGAGTTACAGTTGCCCAACCAGTTGATGGTTTGAAAAAAACACAAGTTTTTACAGGGAGCGATGATGTGCGTTACATTTTAGCATACGTAAACCCAAAAGAACCCAAAGTTGCAGTTAATGATTTTCAGGCTGTACTTTATAAAATGGAAACAATGATGGATTTCCCAATGGTTGAAAATTATAAAATAACTGTGGATCCAAGAATGCCGGGGATGGGCAACCACAGCTCGCCAAATAATGAAGATTTAACCTATAATGCTGCAACTAAAACGTACGACGGAAAACTGTCTTTAACGATGACTGGTTACTGGCGGATAAACCTAAAACTATTGAATACAAATGGTGAAGTTTTAAAAGGCGAAGACGTTACAGAAGCCAACCCTGAGAGCAGTCTTTATTTTGAATTGGAGTTTTAAAAAGAAGAAAGACGAAAGGACAGTAAAACATAAGACAAAAAAACCAAAAAAATTGAAGCAATTATTTTTAAAGTGCTTTCAAATTTAGTCTTTAGTTGTATGTTTTATTGTCCTACGTCATTTTCTCTATCCAACATCTTTTTTAAAGTTATTTCTTTATATTTGGCGCGTGAACTGGAAATGGTATATTCCCGTATTAATTATTGCCCTTGCTTTTTTTGGAATAAGCTTGGAGCAATCTACGCTTCCTAATCAGGAAATAGTTGTTCAGTTTAATACTAAAAATGTAAGTGCTGCTGAAGCAGAACAAGCCATTGCCAACGTTACTTCTCAGTTAAAGTCCATTGGAATAGCGCATGTTTTAGTTTCCGAAATACAAAACGGACAATTAAAGGTTTCGTACTACAGCTCGAAAGATGTTGCTACAATTAAAGGGCTGTTTAGTGGCCAAAATAAGCTTCAACTTGCAGGTACAGATTTTAATGAAAGGAATACTTCTTCTAAAATTCCTTTTTCCCAAGATTCACACATTTATAAATTAGATGTAGTTACAATCCAAAAAGATTTTGGGTCTAATTTAGATTTACAAGGGATTTTAGTTATTGTTAAAGCTGCTAAAGATCAATATTTAAAGCCGGTTTTTTCGCTGCATGCTTCAGAAAACAATTTCGATTTAAAGCAGGCTATTGCGTTAGTTGCGTATAAAAACTATGGCAATATTTCACTTTTAATAAATCACGCTTCCTATAAAATTCCTGAGGTTAGGGCTGGACCTTTTACTTAAAATTCTTCGTAATAAATTTTTAAGGTGAAAAGATTTCGCTTTAAAAATGGTTTGGATTATTAATATTTCCGAAGCCAACAAATATATTTTTTTAATAACCACGATAATTGTTAGATAAGGCGGCAAATTATATATTTGCGCGATTTAAAAAAATCTGACCATAAAAAATTAAACATGCAAAATAAAGGATTAGTTACCGTATTTGCCATCCTTTTTGGATTGGTGAGTATTTACCAGCTTTCTTTTACGTTCATCGCGAACAAGGTAGAAGGCAACGCTAAGGAGTTTGCGCAAAGCAAATTTTCTGAAAATGAACCCCATGAAAGAGATGCGGCAGAAAATCGCTACCTCGATTCTGTGGCGAACAACCCAGTATTTTTAGGAATTGATTATAAAACCGCTAAAGAAAAGGAGCTTAATAAAGGGCTTGACCTTAAAGGTGGTATTAACGTAATTCTTGAAGTATCAGTAAAAGACATCTTAAAAGGTCTTGCAAACAATACCAAAGATCCGGCATTTAACCAGGCTTTGGAGAATGCCAAAGAATTACAAAAAACAAGTCAGGAAACGTATTTAGAGTCTTTCTTTAAAGCATTTGAAGCAATTCCGGGCGATAATGAACTTGCATCGCCAGATATTTTCTTTAACAAGAACTTGGAAGACGTAATAAGCGCTGGCATGACCAATGCCCAAGTAAAGCCTATTATAGAAAAGAAAATTGACGAGTCTATTACTTCGGCTTTTGAAGTTTTAAGAAAACGTATCGATAAATTTGGAGTAACACAACCTAACATTCAGCGTTTGGGTAAATCTGCGAGAATTCTTGTTGAACTTCCCGGTGCAAAAGATGTTGATAGGGTTAAGAAATTGCTTCAAAGTACCGCCCAACTAGAATTCTGGAATGTATATAAGTTTGAAGAAGTAGCAGGATTCCTTCAAGCAGCCGATAATAAGGCAGGTGAAATAGCTATGGCAAATACTTCGTCTGAAACAGCCGAAACAGAAACTACGGAAAAAGAAGCAGATTCTTCAAAAACGGAAGACGACGATGTTAGTAAACTTTTAGGAGGTGAAGACGTTAGCGATTCCTTAATAGATGACAGCAAAACAAACCCAATACTTTCTAAAATGGTTTCTTTGGGTAACCAAGGAGGTCCGGTAATTGCTACTTTTAAATTAAAAGATACTGCAGCCATCAACGGTTATTTGCGCAACCCACAGATTAAATCGTTGTTGCCAAATGATATGCGTTATGCAAAATTTGTTTGGGGCTTGCCAGAAGTAGCGCCAGAATTAAATGGCGAAGAAATAACAGCACTTTACGCTCTTAAAGGTAACCGTAGCAATGTTCCTCCATTGGGCGGAAGCGTTGTGGTAGATGCCAGACAGGAATACGACAACCTAAGCCGTGTGGTAGTATCTATGCAGATGAACGGTCAAGGTGCCAAGGTATGGGAGCAACTTACAGGAGCTGCCTACGAAAATCAAAGCCAGATAGCTATTGTTCTTGATAACACTGTGTATTCTGCGCCAGGTGTAACTTCCGGTCCTATTGCGGGTGGACGTAGCCAGATTTCTGGAGACTTTACCGTGAACCAAGGACAGGATTTAGCAAACGTACTACGTGCGGGTAAACTTCCGGCTTCTGCTGAAATTATTCAAGGTGAAGTTGTAGGGCCTACATTGGGTCAAGAAGCTATTAGCAGTGGTGTAATGTCTTTTGCAGTAGCACTTATAATCGTTCTTTTCTGGATGATTGGTTACTACGGAAGAGCTGGAGCCTACGCAGATATTGCTTTAATGGTCAACATTCTTTTCATCTTTGGAATTTTAGCCGGTTTGGGAGCCGTACTTACTTTACCTGGTATTGCAGGTATTGTGCTAACGGTTGGTATGTCGGTAGATGCGAACGTACTTATCTTTGAAAGGATTAAAGAAGAACTCGCTAAAGGGAAGGCGCAAAAAGATGCCGTTAAGGACGGTTTCAACAATGCGTTATCTTCTATTCTCGATGCCAACATTACAACGGGTCTTACCGGTTTAATTCTTTTGGTTTTCGGTACGGGTCCTATTCAAGGGTTTGCCACTACCTTATTAATTGGTATTGCAACATCTTTATTTACTGCAATTTTTATAACAAGATTGTTTATAGATAAGTACACCAGAAATGGTAAATCATTACCGTGTTCTACATCGTTTACTAAAAATCTATTTACCAATGTACACGTTCAGTTTTTGAAAAAGCGTAAAACAGCTTATGTGTTTTCAGCAATTATGATAGTGATAAGTCTTGGTTCGTTATTTGTAAATGGTCTTAACCAAGGTGTAGATTTTGTAGGAGGACGTACATACACAGTGCGTTTTGCTAAAGATGTGAATTCGATTGACATTCAAAACGATTTAATTGAAACCTTCGGAAGTGCGGAAGCAAAAACCTACGGTGGCGATAATCAATTAAAAATTACCACTAAATACAAAGTGGAGGAAACTGGAACCGATGTTGATGATGAAATAGAGCACATGCTTTTTGAAACCGTTAAAAAACATTTTCCAGCTGGCATGACCTATGAAGATTTTGTGGGGGATGGTGAAGGAAAAACAATTGGTAGAATGGAGTATTACAAAGTGAGCCCTACCATTGCAGACGATATTAAAAAAGATTCGTTCTGGGCGGTATTTGGCTCATTGGCAGTTGTGTTCCTATATATTCTGCTTAGATTTAGAAGATGGCAGTTTAGTTTAGGTGCAGTTGCGGCGGTATTCCACGACGTGCTTATCGTGTTGGGGGTATTCTCACTTACGTACAAGTTTATGCCGTTTAGTATGGAAATAGACCAAGCCTTTATTGCGGCAATCCTTACGGTTATTGGGTACTCGCTCAACGATACGGTAATTGTATTTGACCGTATTCGTGAATACTTTGGCGAACACCCAAGCTGGAAAATGAATCGCATTATAGACCTTGCTTTAAGTAGTACCTTAAGTAGAACGTTAAATACCTCTTTTACTACACTTATCGTATTGTTGAGTATGTTTTTCTTTGGAGCAGAATCTATTCGCGGACTGTTATTTGCAATTATTGTGGGTATTTTAGTAGGTACCTATTCATCATTGTTTATCGCAACTCCAGTGATGTACGATACTGTAAAACGCAAAAAAGTTGAAGACTTAATTGATAAAAAAGAAGAAGACGAAGCAGCCTTAGAGGCATAATAGCTACAATTCTTTAGAAATAAAAAAGACCTTTCCACATCTGGAAGGGTCTTTTTATTTTTATCCAATATTGCAAGTTATAGGAAGCTAGTTTATAAAAAACAAAACAGGTTGTTTAAATAGTAAAAATCAAACGGTTTGTCAGTTCGAGCGCAGTCGAGAACTCTAAGTTTCTGACGTGCTATTAGGTCTCGACTGCGAAGACCTGACATCCAAAATTTTCTTTTTAGACATCTTATTTATACTTTGAAATTATATCGTTAACCCAATTTACTTATTTGGTAGTGGTATATGAAATCTTATCACCTTTTTTGAGCTTCCATTTATCTGAAAGGCCGGCGTTTACTTCTAGTACATATTGTGAAGCACCTTCAGAAGGAAGTGAGGATTGATCTAAAGGTTTAGCGTTTTTCTGTATGCTAACAATTTCCTTTTCTCGATTTAAATAAATTATATCCAACGGAATATACGTGTTCTTCATATAAAAAGAACGCGGCTGCATATTTTGAAATACAAACAACATCCCTTGATTTTCGGCCATCGAGTGTCGATACATTAAACCTGTTTCGGTTTGGTATACGTCATCTGCAATTTCAATGTCCAACTTTGCAATTATGGAATCGTTTTCAGCTTTTAAAAGTTGCAGCTCACCTTCTTTAGTAAAGGTAATTTCCTTGGTAAGGCTTTTGCCTTCAGAAGTTGAAGTGTCTTTGCAATTATAAAACGTGAACATTGAAGCAACTAAAGCTGCGGAAATAAGTATTTTTTTCATTTGAAGAAATTATTAAAAACCACGGATACACGAATAATAATTTAATGACATTCTTGTATTGGTGGTTAATTTATTTTATGAAGTAATAGGTTTTTTTGAAGCTTTCCACATAATGTAGATTCCGGCAATTATAAAAGGTACGCTTAGCCACTGCCCGGTAGAAAGTAATCCTAAAGCAGACTCAAAACCGCCTTGACTTACTTTTACAAACTCCACTATAAAGCGAACCATAAACAGCAATATCAAGAACACCCCAAATATGTAGCCAACCTGCTTTCTGCGCTCGGTTTTCCAATATAGATACCAGCATACCAAAAACACAATTACATAACCCGCCGCCTCATAGAGTTGCGCCGGATGACGAAAGGGCACGCTATCGAGGAAATCTACGAACTGTGGGTTGTGTACAATTGCGTCATAGGCAGCTTTCGGATTTTGAATTCCAGTTACGTTCACTGCGTCTTGTTTGTCAATTCCATCGTGCAGAAACCGTACGCCCAATGGAAAATCGCCAGATGGTTTCCCAATTATTTCAGAATTCATAAAATTACCGATGCGTACAAAAATTCCACCTGCAGCTACCGCAATTACAATGCGATCCATAATCCACAAGAAAGGTTTTTTAATTACATTTTTAGTGTAATAATACATCGCAATTAAAATCGCAATTGCTGCACCATGACTCGCTAAGCCTTGAAAACCTGTGAATTCAAATTCGGGAACTGTGCTAATTGGTAAGAAAACCGAAAGTGGATCTTGAACAAAAAGTTCGGGTTGGTAAAATATAACGTGCCCCAAACGTGCGCCCACCAAAACCGCTACCACCATGTAGATAAATAAGCTGTCTAACTTTTCTTGCGACATGCCTTCGCGTTCATAAATCTTTTTAGTAAGAATCCAACCCAAACTAAACGCCACCACAAACATTAAGCTGTAATAACGAATCATAAAAAAGCCAAGATCAATCCCTTCAGAAGGGTTCCAGGTAAAACTTAAATAATGCATATATTATATTTAAAAACGCCCCGTAAATATAACAAAAGCGAAAAAGTATTATTGAACAAATCTTTTATTTCTTTTTTGGAGGAACGGGGTCGTAACCCGAGCCACCCCACGGATTGCAACTTGCAATTCGTTTTATTGCCAGCCAACCGCCTTTTAATAAGCCGTGTGTCTGCAACGATTCTACAGCGTACTGCGAACAGGTAGGCGAGTAGCGACACGTGTTTGGTGTGAAGGGAGAAATAAAATTTTGATATCCTTTAATGATTAAAATAAAAGGATATGTAAGAATTTTTTTCATAATTTTCTCCCGTTTGAAGGGCTCGAAGAATGTGTTTTAATTCAACGAAAAAGTGGTGCCGTCTTTACCGTCCTTCAGTTGAATTCCCTTTGAGGCAAGTTCGTCACGTATTTTATCGCTCATCGCAAAATCTTTATCGGCTCGTGCTTTATTTCTTAATTTAATAAGCAATGCTACTGCAGCGTTAAGCTTTTCGCCATCTTGCGAATTTTCTAAAACACTCTCTTCCAATCCTAAAACATCAAAAAGAAAGTCGTGCATTGTTTGTTTTAATAATGCCAAATCTTTTTCTGAAATAGTTTCTTTCCCTTCCGTTATAGCATTTGCATATTTTACAGTTTCAAAAAGATGTGCAATTAAAATAGGGCTGTTAAAATCGTCGTTCATTGCATCATAACACGCCTTTCTCCATCCTTCAATATCAACGCTACTTTTTTCGGAAGCGTTTAAATCTGAAAGCATTCGGTACGCATCCATCAGTCTGTTAAATCCTTTTTCTGAAGCTTCCAAGGCATCGCTGCTAAAATCTAGAATGCTTCGGTAGTGGGCTTGATACATAAAGAATTTGGTAACCGTAGGTGAGAAGGGCTTGCTTAAAATATTATTTTCACCTGTAAACATATCATCCGGAAGAATAAAATTTCCCGTAGATTTCGACATTTTTTTACCGTTTAGCGTTAGCATATTGGCGTGCATCCAATAATTAACCGGAGTAACGTGGTTACAGGCTTCGGCTTGTGCAATTTCGCATTCGTGGTGCGGAAATTTTAAATCCATTCCGCCGCCGTGAATGTCAAATTGGTTGCCTAAATATTTTGTGCTCATTGCCGTACATTCTAAATGCCAGCCGGGAAAACCGTCGCTCCACGGCGATGGCCAGCGCATAATATGCTGCGGTTCGGCTTTTTTCCAAAGTGCAAAATCCTGTGGATTCTTTTTATCACTTTGTGCGGCAAGTTCGCGGGTATTGGCAATCATATCGTCAATTTGTCTCCCGCTTAATTTTCCGTAATTGTTGGTTTCGTTGAATTTTAAAACGTCGAAATAGACTGAGCCATTTTTTTCGTATGCAAAACCTGCTTCAATTATTTTTTCAACGATATCAATTTGCTCGTAAATATGCCCAGTTGCCGTAGGTTCAATACTTGGTGGCAGGGCGTTAAACTTCGCCATAACCGTGTGAAAATCGACGGTGTATTTTTGAACAACTTCCATGGGTTCCAATTGCTCCAATCGTGCTTTTTTCAAAATAGGATCGTCGCCGCTTTCGCCATCGTTTTCCAAATGGCCAGCATCGGTAATATTGCGAACGTAACGAACTTTGTAGCCCAAATGTTTGAGATACCTAAAAATTAAGTCGAAAGAAAGAAAGGTTCGGCAATTTCCCAAATGCACATTGCTGTAAACTGTTGGTCCGCAAACATACATGCCTATTGCGCCTTCGGTAATGGGGACAAACTTTTCTTTACTTTTTGAAAGGGAATTGTATATAAATAAATCTTGCTGTTTCAAGTTTTTAAATTTAGATGAAATTTATAATTTACTTGGAAATTGGGTTTGCCGCGATAGCTATCTGGGATGAAATTTCTTTTTAAAACTCGGTATCCAATTTTATATAATCTAAAAACTCTCTGCGTGTTTCGGCACTTTTAAATGCGCCGCCAAATTCGCTAGTAACGGTGCTACTATCAATATCGCGAATTCCACGCGAATTTACACAAAGGTGTTTAGCATCAATTACACAGGCTACATCTTCGGTGTTTAACACTTGTTGTAATTCCTTTACAATTTGCATTGTTAAACGTTCCTGCACTTGTGGGCGTTTTGCGTAATAATCTACAATTCTATTCATTTTTGAAAGTCCAACCACCGTCCCGTTAGAGATATAGGCTATGTGCGCTTTACCAACAATTGGCAACAAATGGTGTTCGCAAGTAGAGTAGAGGGTAATGTTCTTTTCTACCAGCATTTCTTGGTACTTGTATTTATTTTCAAAAGTAGAAGCCTTAGGTTTTCTATCTGGGTGAAGACCGCCAAAGATTTCTTGCACAAACATTTTTGCCACGCGGGTAGGGGTTCCTTTTAAACTGTCGTCTGTAAGATCGAGCCCCAAGGTTTGCATAATGCTTTGAACATCTTTTTTAATGCTTGCAATTTTTTCAATATCGCTAAGTTCAAAAGCATCGGGTCTTAGAGGGGTTTCTGTTGCACCTGCTATGTGGTCAATACCCATAGCCTCTATTTCCTTAAGTTGTTTTTCTAAATCCATTCAATTAAATATCTAATAAGTTTGCAAAGATACGCAATAGGTTGGTGGTTCTAAAAAGGGAGTCTTCTTATTTTGGCAAATAGAAGCGGGAAGTTTCATAAAATTTTCTTAATTTTCGCCGCAATTATTTACCAATAGCTATGAAGAAGAATTACTCCCCACACAATTTATTTTTATTATTTTTATTATCTGTGTTTTCATTTACCGTTTCGGCGCAAGGGCCGGGATCTTTATTTGTTAATGCGGGGCCCGATGTTGTTGTTGATTGTACTACTGGGTGTACAGATTTAACAGCTTCATTTTTAGAGACTTTTGATACTTCGGGGAGCACATATACCGTTTCTTCTATACCTTTTGTTCCTCCATTTCCTTTTAATGGTCTTGCAAATCCGCTAAATCCAGATATTGATGATGCTTGGTCTCCTGTAGATAACTTGCCTTTTGATTTTTGTTTCTTTGGTGATACCGAAACGCAATTTCAAGTTGGATCAAATGGTGTGGTTCGATTTGATGTGGATCCTGGAGATACTGGAGCTGGTTCTAATGCATGGTCTTTTGACGCTAACATTCCTAACAATTTTGAAGATGCTATTGGGGAAGCAAATATTTTATTGCCGGTACACGATATGGATCCTACTAAATCTAATTCAGAGGAAATAGGTTATGAAGTAATTGGAACATACCCAAATAGGGTTTTAGTGGTAGCTTACTATGAAGTGCCACTTTATTCGTCAAGTTGTAATAATCTTTTGGCGACCCAAATGGTTGTTTTCTATGAGTTTTCGAACGTAATAGAAATGTATATTTTGAATAAGCCTACCTGCCCTTCTTGGAATGATGGTAACGCTGCAATGGGGATTCAAAATAATGCTGGTACAATTGGTTACGTTCCCCCGGGGAGAAATACTTCAGATTCGCCGTGGACTACTTCAGATGAAGCGTGGCAGTTTTCCCCGAGTGGCCCTACAACCTATGTTTTTGAATGGCTTGATCCAGCAGGAAATGTTATAAGCACAAATCCAACAATAACTGTTTGTCCTTCTGGAACTGAAATCTATACAGCACGAGTTACTTATACAAATAGTTGTAATGGAGACGTAGTTGTTTTAGAAGATGAAGTTGAAGTTTCACTCCAAGCCAACTTTACTGTAGACTTGGGGCCAGATGTGGAGACGTGTAATGGAGGTTCTGTGGTTTTAGATGCAGATACCGGAATACCAACTGTAACTTATGAATGGTTTCTTAATGGTACACTTATCCCAGGAGCCACTAACCCAACATATACCGTAAATGCTCCAAACTCAGGAACTTATATGGTTGAAGCAACAGATAACGGATGTACGGTTGCTGATAGTGTTGATATAAATTTTTATGAACAACCGGTTATTGCAAACCCACCGCAAGATATAGCAATTTGTGACGACGGAACAACTCCGCCAATTTTTGATTTAACTCAGAATGATAATGTTGTACGAGGAGCACAAAACCCCCTCTTTAATATAACGTATCATCACAGTCAATTAGATGCAATTAATGATGCAAATGAAATTATTCCTGCCAATGCATATTTGTTAGTTGGTGCTTCTGAAATAATTTGGGTTAGAATTGAAGACCAGAGCGGAACGTGTTATGCAATTGATTTTTTTGAAATATTTTACTCATCGGCAACAGCAACACAACCTGCAAGTCCACATAGAGTATGCGATATAGGACTGGATGGCACTGAGTCAATCAACTTGAATAATGTTTTTGATGCCGTTATCTTAGGGACGCAAAATCCAGCCGACTTTACCGTTACGTATTATGATAATCCTGCAGATGCAATTGCAGGAATTAATCCATTGGCTCAGCCATATATTTTGACTGGTTCAGTTTTTATCTTTGCGCGTGTTACCAATAATACAAGCTCGGGTTGTTATGCAATTACGCAGTTCAATTTAATTTTAACACCCCAACCCACCGCCAACCCCCCTATAGATTTATACCAGTGCGACGATGGCACTACGGCTGGCGTATTCAATTTAACTGA
>NZ_JAIRBA010000089.1 GCF_022008365.1 Aequorivita vitellina | reverse complement strand
ATTAACAATACCTTCGGTTGGGTTCGGGTAATAGCTGAAACCAACTATATCATTATCCGAAACGCCAAGGTTTGTACCATCTATCGTGATGTCTGTAATGGCACCAGTATTCAACACGAACACGTAGTAAGCCTGACCTGCAAGTGTATAAATAGATGCAGAAGTGCCAGGTGCACATTGGTTGGTGTTTTGTGGAACCAATACAAGATCAGTCTCAGTAGCATTCTCATCCGGTGCGGTATAGAACGTTACAGAACTAGCGCCGCCAGGAGTTACAATCATAGCATTGGCTTGTCCATCGCCCGCAGATACAAAATTGTACCATACACCGTTGGCTCCAGTAAGATCACAATCCTGTGGGTTGCCATTCTCTGTGGTAGCAGCTGGCATTGCAACAGCAGGGTCTGTGTAAGGGAAACCAATCTCGTCTACATCAATAGAGTTTGCTATCATATCGTTTGGAGGTGGTGTTGGCATACAAGTTACATCTAATGTAAAGTTACCTGTAGCTCCACCAAAACTGTGAACAAGAATATAGTACTGCGTATTTCCGTCACTTGCAAAAGTAACTTCAGATTGCAGACCACAAGAATCATCGTTCCCATCAACACAAACTAATGCACTACAATCGCCACTGTAAATAGAAAGCTTAGAGTCAAAGTCTGTTCCGTTACAAAGGGATACCGTAATATCTCCCGGCAATCCACTGTTGTCATTAAATGAATACCAAACACCTGGAGAAGTGATTGCAGGACCACAAGCAGGTGCACCAGTATCGGTTGTTGCACCAACAGTTGAACCTGTTACAGTTTCACCACAAGTCATAGCGATGGCACCGCCACAATCATCGTTTGGTAATGGATCTTGACAGCTAACGTCT
Organism: Aequorivita vitellina; assembly: GCF_022008365.1. Lineage (GTDB taxonomy): Bacteria > Bacteroidota > Bacteroidia > Flavobacteriales > Flavobacteriaceae > Aequorivita > Aequorivita vitellina. The sequence goes on along the minus strand of NZ_JAIRBA010000089.1, from coordinate 342 downwards.
AGACTAAAGTTACCTGAACTGCTTCCAAATCCTTCTACCATAATATAGTAGGTAGATGTACCATCAGAAGTAAAGCTAACCTCACTCTGAAGACCACAAGAATCATCGTTGAATGCAAGCTCATTTAAAAGATCGCAGTCGTCAAATACGCGTAATGCAGAATCATAGTCAGTACCACCGCCACAAAGGGAAATAGTAACCAACTGTTGTGTACCGCTACCTGTAAACTTATAGAATACATCTGGAGCAGCGTTTCCGCCAGAATCTGTTGCAGTTAAAGTTTCACCTACTACACTGTCACCACAAGAAAGGGCTATTGCACCAGCGCAATCATCATAAGTC
>NZ_JAIRBA010000088.1 GCF_022008365.1 Aequorivita vitellina | reverse complement strand
TGAGCATTCTAAGTTAAAAACAAATTTTTAATTGGATAATTTTACAAAAGGCTCCTCCCTTTTAGCAATTGCAAAAATTCTCAATACAAGTTTATTGGCCACGGCATTTACTACACTCATATGGTGTTTTCCCTCAGAGATTTTTCGTTCATAATAGTTCTTTAATTGGGGATCGTGCTGCACAGCAGTAAGGGCGCCCTTTGTCAATACAGCCTTCATCGACCTGTCCCTCAGGTAATGTGTCCGTGTTCTCCCGCGGATGCTGCTTCCGGATCTGTAAGGAAAAGGGGCTAGTCCACAATGGCAGCTAAACTTCCTTGGATCTTGGAATCGTGTGAAGTTGGCAGTCTCGGTGATACATTTTGTAGCGATAACGGGGCCTACCCCGATAATTGCGGTCACTTTTGCATAACTTTTTTTGAGTTCCTGATCCGATTTGATAATCCTTTGCATCTCAGCCTCTATATTGGCAATGCTCCTTTGTAGCGATCTGTACTGCTTTTTCTCTTCTTTTATCAGCATCCTCACATCTATGGTCTTATTCAGTATCTCATTGGCCTTTAAACTGTTCTGTACCTGAACAGACATCTTGACGTAGCGCTCGCGTGCTGTAACGAGGGCTTTTAGCTTAGCCAAATTATCGCTGGGCAGGTGATACGGGGACAATTTATGCTTGTTGGTTATGGCATACTCTGCAATGCGGTAGGCATCTTTTGAATCACTCTTTCCTCTTTGTATTCCCAAAGACTTTTTCAGTTCCAAAGGATTAATCATATAAAACTTAAACCCCTTTTCACTTAGGGCATCCATTAGGACCGCACCGTAATGTCCTGTGTGCTCAAGCGCGAAAACGGCAAGTTGCCTATCAAAACTCTCCAGCCATTGATGGATAGTTTTGCCGTGGTTCTCCAAAACCCCTCTGCTCTTGACCTGGACATCATGGCTGCCTAAAGAACAATAATCTAAAGAGTCCTTGGAAATGTCAATTCCGATAACTGTATTTTTCATAACTTTGGATTAGCTATTAAAACCCTGAAGAACCAAAAGGTTCGTGTACCAACGCTATTAATAAGCCTTAAAGCTTAACATTCTAAACGGTACCAAAAACCTAAGAAGGGAAAGGACTAATGCTCACAATAGATCTCAGAATCTAAGAGTCGAAATAGTTCACCTTTTCCTTCTGGTTTTTCAGAAATTTAATAAGATTAAACTTCTATAAATATACGATGCTAAACTAATAGCG
>NZ_JAIRBA010000087.1 GCF_022008365.1 Aequorivita vitellina | reverse complement strand
CAGTCATAAATGCAGATGCCGAAGAGCAGTTAAAGCCATTTTCGAAAGTACCATCGTTAGGATTCTCTTCTTGGCAAGCTCCGCCGCCACCGCCAATTGGGTTACAGTCACCTTCCCAGATGTAAACGCCATCCATAAGTGGATCTGGAATAGTCCAACCAGCGTCAAACTGTGCGCTAGGATTAGCTTCCATAGTAGAAGAGGTTACAACCCAAAACACACTACCGGTAGCTCCACCATCTGTAACCGAAAGTTCGATCCAGTAAGTTGTAGCTGTTCCAGCTTGACCCATAAAATCAAAAGGAGTAACACTTAGTTCAATTTCATTAACATCGAAGCCGAAGTTGTTCCCAATAACCGCTTGGTTGTCAATTGTAGCAGACGCTTGAGAACCAATAAGTGCTCCCGGAAGACCAGCTGCATCGTCGTAATAATTAACATCTACGTTTGTAATTCCACCGTTGGCGAAAATACTTGCAGTAATGTTTGTTAAAGTAAAGTTTTCGTCAGCAGCAACAGTAATATCGTTGGCAGTCATAAAAGCTGAAGCAGACGAACAGTTAAAACCATTCTCGAAAGTTCCATCGTTAGGATTTTCCTCGGTACAAGCAGCCAAATAGGTAGGATTGTTATTACCTAATACTGCAATATCTCTAACAGGCGTTGCATTGGTAGGTGTAACAGTGGTCGAATTCACTTCGGTTCGTTGTTGTTCAAAACTAACAGGATTGTCAGTTCCAAGCATTTTTACTTGTTCCTGGCTAAATCCAATAGCAGCAACGAAAAACAACATCATAATTGTAATTTTCTTCATAATATTTAATAATTTAAGTTAATTTGGTATAAAGATATTTAAATAAGGCTGTTCTACAAAATTTTATTTATAAATAGTAATAAGTAAAATTCTAAATCTTCATATTGAATTCCATTTATCTCTTCTAAAATTATAGGGTATCTTGAAATAACAGTTTAGATATTTCTCTAAAATTTTAATTACACTTAAAATAAGTTTTCAGAATAGTTAAATAAAAAAAAGCCACCCACTTTCGCGGATGGCTTTATATAAAGGATTATGAAAAATTAGTTTTTCAAAATCTTGTAAGTTCCTGTCTGTCCATTTACAGTAACTTTCATAACGTAAGCTCCTGTAGTAATTCCAGATAGGTTAATATCTGAAGTAGTTGCACCAACTTCAGTGCGCAATACTTCTTGACCTAATAGGTTGTAGATAGAAACTGCTTCTATGTTACTTGCTGCTTTCAATGAAAGAAC
>NZ_JAIRBA010000086.1 GCF_022008365.1 Aequorivita vitellina | reverse complement strand
TTGGGCAGTGGGTACAGTTTTCATATCTTATTGTTTTGGTGAACTTTAAAGATACTGGATCCACTGCTTTTTCATCGATGCTATAATTAATTGCTTTGGCAAGTGCTTATTTGGAAAATTCCTTCGGAATTTTCTCGGGTTCGTATTTGTTTACTAATTTAGTTGCTTAACCACGCAACTAACCATACACAACAACGTTGTGCTTCATTATAAAAAAAAATCTGTGCTAAAAAGAAACATTCTCATTTTATTATCATTTTTACTACTAATTAGCTGTAATAACGGAGTGAATTACGTTCCTCAAAATGATGGAAAAAGTCACTTAATTGATTTTGATTTATTCAGTATTATATTGCCAAAAGATTTCAAATACAAAAAGGTTGATGGAATTGACTCTTTTGTTGGAGAAATTAAAAACGGAAAGTCAAAATTTATTTTTGATTACGGTTGGTATTCACCAAGTCCACCAATGAACAAAGAATCTTTCATTGAAGATAGCCGAAAAAGTATGGATTTTGAAACGATGCAAAAGTTTCTAAATCAAATTGACTTAGAAAAATACCAAAATGAAAAGGGAGAAATAAATCCTGGAGAAATAACTAAAAAAATTAAAAATCTGACTTTACACAAAATGTCTGATAATTTAATTTTTGACAAAGGACCTGAGAGTAAATGCGAATTTTATTACTCACTCGAATTTGAGGGAATGGAATACTATGTGTCTTTTTGTATTCCAGAAGAAAACAAGAGCAAATTTGAATTTTACGAATTGAAAACCGACACGATTGGAAAGTATAAAAGAACAATAGCTTTATGGACGGACAAAAAAAATCCAAATATATCGAGCGTGAATTTTGAACCAATTAATAAGGAAACAGATACTAACGAATTATCAATCGGAATAAAATCTAATATGGAATTTGACAAGGACGAATTAAAGTCTATTTTTGAAAGTGTAACGCTGAAATAACGAAAGCACAACAACGTATATAGCTCATAGCTAAATAGTTGCTTAATCGAAGTTAAGTCATATTTGGAAAGTCGCCAAATTTTTAAATTTGACGATTTCCAATAAAAAAAAATAAATAATAAAATTTAAAAATCTGGCTTGTGCTCAACCGAAAATAAACGCTAATTTGCACGCTACGAGCCATATACAAAACCGTTGTGGTGCATTTAAGACGTCCTTTTAGAATAATTCAAAATTACTTTTCAAATCCAAAATATTTCCTATATTTGTATCTAAACGGATACAGTTTTTTAAATGATAATTACCGAAA
>NZ_JAIRBA010000085.1 GCF_022008365.1 Aequorivita vitellina | reverse complement strand
GCAGCCAAATAAAAAGGAAATCAGAATTAGATTTAATAATGTTTTTTTCAATAAACTATCGGTTTTCGTTTTTTGGCAATATGTTGCACAACGGTTTTGTGTATGGCTCGTTGCGGGAAATCAGCTATGATTTTCCGCCGTAACCGAAAGATAACAAATTGCAATGAATTCCGATTAGGAATTCAGCCGCAATGAGCTATACACGTTGTTGCCACACGTTTTTCATTTTATTCATCGAGTAATAAGTCAGAGGTAAATCCGCTAAGTTTTCCCCATTCTTTAATTTGTTTCATTTTCTTCTTTTCCAAAAATTCGCCTGTCCAAGGATTAAATGAATAGACATTGAACTTGTAGGTAATTCTCGAACGCCCTTCTTTTTTTATTTCATCTATTTGGTCGGTTAATTCAGCGATATAATATTTAAACTGTCCATCATAAAAAGTCGCTTTATTAAACCTTTCCCATTTCAAGAATTCTGAAATATTTTCTCCTTTTAGTCCGTGTTCTTTTGCAATTGAAATTGCTTTTGTTTTGTCAATTTCAAAAGTTTTGTTTTCAGAGTTTAATTTTTCAAATCCGTTGTTGTTAAATCTATCGTGACTTGGGATGTAATTTCCATTATGGTCAAGTTTGACACCAATCATTTCACTTTGCCAATCAGAGTTTTTAAGTCTGACTTGATATCGAAAAAGAAATTCAGTTGGTTTTCTTTTCATAGGTTCTGTCCAACTACCAACATAACCTTCTTTGTCATAAGCGTAACAATTAAAATTGAAACGAACTTGATTATCGTAAAACTCCTGACCATAATTAGAAATAATTAAACTGTCAGCTGTTTTTTTCATTCGTTCAAGTATTTCGTGATAAGGAAATAGTTTTTTGTTTACTTCACAAACTGCATTGTCATAATCGCGAGTAAATAATAATTGTTTGTTGAAGTTGTACTCTTTCCAAATTCCAATTCTCTTTCCACTTTTTTTTGTCCAACCTTCAGTTTTTAATCTTGTCGTGTCTTTTATAAAGTGTACACTTCTCCAAACGGAATCTTTGTTTTTAAAATTTTCTTGATAAATATGATAAACTGAATTTCTGATGATTTCGATTTCAGATGAATCTGTCGAAATATTTTCACGACTGAACTGTCCGAAAACAGAAAGTCCCGAAATAAGTGTGAAAAATGTTAGCAGAAATTTACTATTCATAGGTTTCGTTTAAATGTGTGGCAACGGTTCTGGCTACACAAAGTAGCGGAAAAACAAGCGCGGATTTGTCGGCGTAGGTTTTTTCATTTTTGAAAAGTACGGAATTTCGGGCAAAC
>NZ_JAIRBA010000084.1 GCF_022008365.1 Aequorivita vitellina | reverse complement strand
TGCAAAACCCGAAATTAATTTTATAAATTTAAGGTCTGTTATAAGTCGAAAAGTCAGTGCGCCAATCCCGCTACTGTGCTTATACTGGACGTTGTAGCCAATTTAAAAATCACGATTTATGAAGAAAATTGCGAAAATTATTTTAATAAGTTTTAGCCTAATAATCTTAATAATTGCTGTCCTAATTTTTAGACCAGTACCGATTGTAACTGAAGATAAAACAATATCGGAAAGCGGAATCGTTTCGGAAATTTATAGTAACAAAGGCAACGATGTTATTTTTGTGATGGAAAATACTGAACGCAGATTTTACATAAATAGAGGACTGGAAAATGGATTGAAACTAAATAATCTGAAAGAAAAACTAATCGGAAACTCAATTATTGTGAAATACCCAAAATATTGGACACCACTCGATTGGAATAATAGCGTAAGACATATTTCTAAAGTTGAATTTAACGATGAAATAGTATTTAACGAACTGAAAAAATAAAAAAACTGGCTACAACAATGGCTATAAGTAATTGCTTGTTCTCGCCTACTTCTGAAAATCCTTGCGGATTTTCAGTTTGGTGTGTACTTACAAAGTTAACCGCTAAACCACGCAACTACTCATAGCCGAAACCGTTGTGTGTAATTTGAGAAAAGCCAATGCAGAGAACAGAAACCATAGATAAAAATCGACTTTTTGAACTGATTGAATATATTCTTTCGGACTCAAAAACTGGATTCTATGAATCATACTCTGAAATGGAAAAAGAAATAGTTCAGATAAATAGTCTGTCTGAATTCCAAGACTATTTTGAAAATGGAATCGCGAACAGAAAAGTACATTTCGGATTTGGAATTTATAATCCTGAATCGAAAGGCAAGTTCTTTACCTCGAAAATAAAGCTGAATCCTAAATATTGTAATGGAAAAACTTTCCGCTATCAAATAGTGGGTTGGGCAATAATTTTTATCCATCTTGACTTGAAAAACGGAGAAAACCAAATAGAATGTAAAGTATCTGTCAATTCAAAAAAACGAGCTGAAAATTGGAATAGCACAAATCCTGAATTTGGAAATCCTGAATTGTGGGAATGGAAAAACGTGGAAAGCAGAGCCAGAAAAATAATTAACCGATTAAAAAAAACTACACACAACAATGTATAACCGCAATTACGGCGGATTCGACTACGTCCGAATCCACTCGGAATTGCTAAGGTCTGTGCTAAACCGAAAATAATCGCTAATTTAACCCGTAACTGACGGTTATACGAGACCGTTGTGCAACATATTGCCAAAAAACGAAAACCGATAGTTTATTGAAAAAAACATTATTAAATCTAATTCTGATTTCCTTTTTATTTGGCTGC
>NZ_JAIRBA010000083.1 GCF_022008365.1 Aequorivita vitellina | reverse complement strand
TCAGTGCTTCCAGCGTCAATATCGCCAACGGTGATGCTGGCGTTTCCGGTTGCATCCAATTGAATCGTAAATGGTGCGGCGCAATTTGCTACTGGTGCTACATTGTCTTCAACGGTTACTACTGTGGTACAGGTTGAAGTATTGCCGTTTACATCGGTTACGGTTAAGGTAATCGTATTCGGACCTACATCTGCACAGGTGAATGTGGATTTGTCTATTGTGGTTGTTGCGATTCCACAGGCATCAGTGCTTCCAGCGTCAATATCACCAACGGTGATACTTGCGTTTCCGGTTGCATCTAATTGAATCGTAAACGGTGCAGCGCAGTTTGCTACTGGTGCAACATTGTCTTCAACGGTTACTACTGTTGTACAGGTTGAAGTATTTCCGTTTACATCGGTTACTGTTAAGGTAATTGTGTTCGGACCTACATCTGCACAAGTGAATGTGGATTTATCAATTGTCGTGGTTGCGATTCCACAGGCATCGGTGCTTCCAGCGTCAATATCGCCAACAGTGATGCTTGCGTTTCCAGTTGCATCCAATTGAATCGTAAACGGTGCGGTACAATTTGCTACTGGCGCTACATTGTCTTCAACGGTTACAACTGTTGTACAGGTTGAAACATTGCCATTTACATCAGTTACGGTTAAGGTAATCGTGTTCGGACCTACATCTGCACAAGTGAATGTTGATTTGTCAATTGTGGTTGTTGCGATTCCGCAGGCATCGGTACTTCCAGCGTCAATATCGCCAACGGTGATACTTGCGTTTCCGGTGGCATCCAATTGAATCGTAAACGGTGCAGCGCAATTTGCTACTGGTGCTACATTGTCTTCAACGGTTACCACTGTTGTACAGGTTGAAGTATTGCCGTTTACATCGGTTACGGTTAAGGTAATTGTATTCGGACCTACATCTGCACAGGTGAATGTTGATTTGTCTATTGTCGTGGTTGCGATTCCGCAGTTATCTGTACTGCCATTTTCGATGTCAGCTGCAGTGATAGTGGCATTGCCAGTTGCATCTAATTGAATCGTAAACGGTGCGGCACAGTTTGCTACTGGTGCAACATTGTCTTCAACGGTTACCGCTGTTGTACAGGTTGAAGTATTGCCATTTACATCGGTTACGGTTAACGTAATCGTATTCGGACCTACATCTGCACAGGTGAATGTGGATTTGTCTATTATGGTTGTTGCGATTCCACAGTTATCTGTACTGCCATTTTCGATGTCAGCTGCAGTGATAGTGGCATTGCCGGTTGCATCCAATTGAATTGTAAACGGTGCGGCACAGTTTGCTATTGGAGCTTCGGTATCATTTATTGTTACATCAAAACTACAAGTTGATTGAAGTCCAGCTCCATCAGTTACGACAAAAGTGTTGGT
>NZ_JAIRBA010000082.1 GCF_022008365.1 Aequorivita vitellina | reverse complement strand
GTTACGTCGTTTGCAGTCATAAATGCAGATGCCGAAGAGCAGTTAAAGCCATTTTCGAAAGTACCATCGTTAGGATTCTCTTCTTGGCAAGCTCCACCGCCACCGCCAATTGGGTCACCGTAAACTTGGAACGGCATACCTTGTGGTGTTCCTGATCCACCATCGAGAGCGGGGCCATATACGCCAGCTAAGTTTTGAAGTGCATTACCAGTTGTTGGGTCTCCTGTAATTACAATAGGTGGAGCCCAAGGGCCAGAAGCACCAGTACCACCAAAACTGTATTCAATCCAATAAGTACCTGCGGTAAGTGAAAGTCCAGCTGTGTTTGCTTTAACTTGTTGAATTTCTCTTGAAGTATCACCAGGAGCACTTTCCAATTGTCTGAAAGCACCAGAAGTAATAGTATTGTCAAGGATATTGGTTGTAAGATCACCCCAAATAACCGAAGCTCCTCCTCCACTCGGGTCACCATCCCAAACTTGTAAATAAACAGCATCTATTGTTGGAGGTGCTGAACCTGTTTGGTATGCATAAACATCTATTGAAGTAATATCAAAATCTCCAGTTAACACCATGTCGTCAGCCATGCTATTAGAACTTGAAAATTGCGATCCAAACCCATAAGTTGACATCCCTAAAGAAGCGTCTTGTAACATACTAACTGGTGGTGGTCCAGGAAGATTATATACCAAGCCATTGTCATAAACCAATGCAGCAGTCGCGTTGTTCCCTGGATCACCGTAAGTGCCTGTAAAAGGAATACGTTGATTAGGATCAAAAGTTGTAGTACTCATTCCAGCCACAGTTTCGGCCATAGGAACTGCATTTGTATTATTAAAATACGCAGCAGGTGCCGGGGCTGTACGCTCAGGACTGTTGGTCACGTTTGGCAAATCCGCAATACTTGGCGAATTTTGTGCACTCATAAACCCAGAAAAGGCTATCAGGCACGATAAAAGTAGTGTAGTTTTTTTCATAATTATTTGAATGATTTAGTTAAACTGGATTAAAAATATAGAAAAAAAGCTATATAACAAAACTATTTCAACTAATTAAATAATCTTAAAAATAAAAAAAACCACCCGCAAATAACGGGTGGTTCATTTTATATACTAAATGTTCGGAAATTAGTCCTTCAACACTTTGTATGTTCCGGTTTCTCCGTTTATGGTAACCTTCATTAAATAGGTTCCTGTACTAAGTCCAGAAATGTCTATTTGTGATGATGTAGCATCAACACGATTGTCAATCACCACTTGGCCTAATAGGTTGTACAACGATACGTGATCTATGTTGTCAACACTCTTTAGATTAACAATACCTTCGGTTGGGTTCGGGTAATAGCTGAAACCAACTATATCATTATCCGAAACGCCAAGGTTTGTACCATCTATCGTGATGTCTG
>NZ_JAIRBA010000081.1 GCF_022008365.1 Aequorivita vitellina | reverse complement strand
CAGGTGAATGTGGATTTGTCAATTGTCGTGGTTGCGATTCCGCAGGCATCGGTGCTTCCAGCGTCAATATCGCCAACGGTGATGCTGGCGTTTCCAGTTGCATCTAATTGAATCGTAAATGGTGCAGCGCAATTTGCTACTGGTGCTACGTTGTCTTCAACGGTTACTACTGTTGTACAGGTTGACACGTTTCCGTTTACATCGGTTACGGTTAAGGTAATCGTATTCGGACCTACATCTGCACAGGTGAATGTTGACTTGTCTATTGTAGTGGTTGCGATACCGCAGGCATCAGTGCTTCCAGCGTCAATATCGCCAACGGTGATGCTCGCGTTTCCGGTGGCATCTAATTGAATCGTAAATGGTGCAGCGCAATTTGCTACTGGTGCAACATTGTCTTCAACGGTTACCACTGTTGTACAAGTAGAAACATTTCCATTTACATCGGTTACGGTTAAGGTAATTGTGTTCGGACCTACATCTGCACAAGTGAATGTTGACTTGTCTATTGTGGTTGTTGCGATACCGCAGGCATCGGTGCTTCCAGCGTCAATATCACCAACGGTGATGCTGGCGTTTCCGGTTGCATCCAATTGAAGCGTAAACGGTGCGGCACAGTTTGCTACTGGCGCAACATTGTCTTCAACGGTTACAACTGTTGTACAGGTTGAAACATTGCCATTAACATCGGTTACGGTTAAGGTAATTGTATTCGGACCTACATCTGCACAGGTGAATGTGGATTTGTCTATTGTCGTGGTTGCGATTCCACAGGCATCAGTGCTTCCAGCGTCAATATCGCCAACGGTGATGCTGGCGTTTCCGGTTGCATCTAATTGAATTGTAAATGGCGCGGCACAGTTTGCTACTGGTGCTACGTTGTCTTCAACGGTTACCACTGTTGTACAAGTAGAAACATTTCCGTTTACATCGGTTACGGTTAAGGTAATCGTATTCGGACCTACATCTGCACAGGTAAATGTGGATTTGTCTATTGTCGTGGTTGCGATTCCACAGGCATCGGTGCTTCCAGCGTCAATATCGCCAACGGTGATGCTGGCATTGCCGGTTGCATCCAATTGGATCGTAAACGGTGCAGCGCAATTTGCTACTGGTGCAACATTGTCTTCAACGGTTACCACTGTTGTACAGGTTGAAACATTGCCGTTTACATCGGTTACGGTTAAGGTAATCGTATTCGGACCTACATCTGCACAAGTGAATGTGGATTTGTCAATTGTCGTGGTTGCGATTCCACAGGCATCAGTGCTTCCAGCGTCAATATCGCCAACGGTGATGCTTGCGTTTCCAGTTGCATCTAATTGAATCGTAAACGGTGCAGCACAATTTGCTACAGGGGCTACATTGTCTTCAACGGTTACCACTGTTGTACAGGTTGAAGTATTGCCGTTTACATCGGTTACGGTTAA
>NZ_JAIRBA010000080.1 GCF_022008365.1 Aequorivita vitellina | reverse complement strand
AGCGATAACGCACTTGCAGGATTCTCTTACTATCCAAACCCAGTTACCGATGTTCTTTCATTGAAAGCAGCAAGTAACATAGAAGCAGTTTCTATTTACAACCTATTAGGTCAAGAAGTACTGCGCACTGAAGTTGGTGCAACTACATCAGATATTAACCTATCTGGAATTACTACAGGAGCTTACGTTATGAAAGTTACTGTAAATGGCCAGACAGGAACTTACAAGATTTTGAAAAACTAATTTTTCACAATTCTTATATAAAGCCATCCGCGAAAGTGGGTGGCTTTTTTTATATAGGAAGGAATTAGGGTTTTTTAATAAGTATTCTTACTTCAGAATTAATAATCATCCCAAATATTTTATACATCTAAAGCCTCAAATTAATGTTACTCAAACCTTCTTCACTGAACATGTTTTTGGTGGCTTTTAGAAGTGTTAAAGTATTATGCCAAATTGTATTTGCGATTTTATTCTTTGCGAAAATCGCATTACTCAGTTAAGATATTGACATAAAATTTTGCAGGGAAACAAATTTTGGATACCTTTATGATTGTAAAATTAACTTAAACTAAAATTTATTATGAAAAAAATTACATTATTATTTGCTTGCTTTGTGGCCTTTTCAGGGCTAATGAATGCACAAAATTCGCGAAGTATTGCGGATTTACCGAATACGACAAATAATCCTGTATATAGTCAGGGTGAACCAGTAACGACTACGGCGACTGTTCAATTTGAAAAGCTAATGGGAGCGCAGGATTTTAATGCTTATGTACCCGTTGAAAGATATACTGTTACTACAACTCACGGTCCGTCTATTATTACTGGCAGAAGAGGAGTAATGGCGGTTACTCCTTACACAGACAGAGCTACTTTTGAAGCCGCTTATCCAGGCGCACTCGTTAACGAAGATTTTTCTGGTGGCCCTGGAATTGGTGTTATCCAAGCTTGTGGTCCCGTGGTAAGTAGTGCTGGCGATGGTTGTTTTTCTGCCGGTGAACTTGAAGATGGATTTACTATAACCGCTTCAACAGTTGGTAATGATGTAATCTATATTGGTGAAACCGCTTTGGGTAATTCATCAACACTAATGGGTGCCAATACCTTTGCAGATTTTACCATTCTTACTTTTGTTCCAGCTGGTGCACATGCCGTTGGAATGGATCTTTTTGTAGATGCAGTGTCAAATGCTGATGTTAGAATTTATGATATGGGAGGTACTCTACTGGATACATTTACAATTAATAACACACCAAATACCGAAAATTTTGTTGGATATACTTCCGATGATGCTATTGGTAGAATTGAGATTCAAGCAGAAGCTGATGCTGGTGAACTGTTTGGTAACCTTGTATTCGGTACCGATCCACTTGGTGGCGGTGGCGGCGGAGCTTGCCAAGAAGAGAATCCTAACGATGGTACTTTCGAAAATGGCTTTAACTGCTCTTCGGCATCTGCATTTATGACTG
>NZ_JAIRBA010000007.1 GCF_022008365.1 Aequorivita vitellina | reverse complement strand
GTATTGAGAATTTTTGCAATTGCTAAAAGGGAGGAGCCTTTTGTAAAATTATCCAATTAAAAATTTGTTTTTAACTTAGAATGCTCAGCGACCGCCCTTCGGCTTTGCACCGTAAACAAGAAATCGTGGCCAATTGCCACAAACTGCCCCAACAAAATTTTAAAAAGGAATTGCTTTCCACAGAAACAATTTCAGAAAGTATTCAAACTATTTTCAGTAAAATTTCAGATATAAATACGAATGCAATTACTATAAATACGGTTTCTCCCGTGCGTCATATTAAGGATGGCATGGTTGAAAACGCGTTGAGCAAAGCACATTTGCTCACTGCAATTCACGCAAACTTAAAAAGTAAATCTAAATCGGTAAATCTAAATTCATTTTACTTTCCTTCTTTTGAAATTATGATGGACGAGCTGCGCGATTACCGCTTTTATGCCGAAGACATGCTTCACCCAAATAAAACGGCGATCGAGATTATTTGGCAAAAATTTTCAGAAGTTTGGGTTTCTTCAGAAGCCGCTGTGCTTCAAAAAGAAATAGCTATTATTCAAAATGGTTTAAATCACAAACCATTTAATCCACAAAGCGAACAACATCTTCAATTTTCAGAAAAGCTTCAACAGAAAATTACTGCTATTCAAAATCGATTTTCACATATTCAATTTTAGAAAATTATTCATTCATAGTGTTTTAGAGGCAGAATACGTCAATTGCCCTATTGTGTGTTTTCTGTAGTTTTGGCAATTTTGTCACTAATTAATAATCACGTATCCGTTTCGGCGGAGAACTAAAACCAAACATTATGAAAACTTTCAACAAAACAATTTTAGTATTAATGGCTGTTCTAGCGGTAAGCTTAACGTCTTGTAAAAAAGACGACGACGGTGGTGACGATCCACAGGGCGGCACAGGAACATTTTCGGCAAAAGTAGATGGCGATAGCTTTTCAGGAATACAAGGTACCGTAGTGGCGCAATTAACAAATTCTGGTTCAACACAAGTTTTAGCTGTTAGTGGCGGCACCATGGACTCTGAAAATTTACAGATGATCATTCAGAACTTTGACGGGGAAGGCACTTACAACCTTAATTTTATGAATATAGGAACGTATAGTTATCTGCCAGATCCGGGAAATCCAGACCCGAATACTGTGGTAATTTACACCACCGTGGGTGATGGGCAAGGTAATAATGGTACGATAAGCATCTCTAGCTTTGACGGAAATACGGTAAAGGGTACTTTCAGTTTTACGGGGATTAATTTAAATGATAATAGCGATACAGTTTCAGTAACTGAGGGCCAGTTTAACATTGAGGTTACTAACAACTAAGCTTTAAAAAGAAAACACAAATTAGAATCTCAGATGTTGAGGTTTTTACGTGGGCCGGGGGCAAAACGCAAGTTTTACCTCCGGTTTTTTTGTTTCAAAATTTAAAACAAGAAGCTATAAACCAGAAGCTTGAACTTTAATTATACGTCAATTGCCCTATTGATTTCATTTTTATTTCGAAGCATCTTTGAATATCAACTTTTAAAAACCACGATTATGAAAACTTCAATTCTTTTTTACGTACTATTTTGCTTTGTGTTTTTTACAACCAGCACAACGCTAGCTCAAAGAGCCGAGGAACCAGATTTTCGCTATGATACTGGAGCCAAAATAAATGAAATGCAACTTACTCAAGGAGGTACAATGGTAGTTGCTACCAACGATGGTCTTGTGGGGATAAAACCAGGTAGCAACCAACTATTGTTTAATTTTACCGAGTATGGGCGAGTAAAACCCGAAGAACTAACTTTTGTGCCAAATGCGCCGTATGTAATTGTATATCAAGGTGGATTTGCAAATCTAAATTCAAAAAAGACGGTTATAGATTATATTTCAGGTAAAACATTATTTAGTACAGAAAGTAACGGCTGGAAAGATGTAATTACCTGCGATGTAATGATGCCGCAGAATAAATTGATTGTAAGCGGTAATCGCACCTCAAAAGAACAGTATGCGGCACAGGTTGCCGTGTATGATTTAAATACTGGCAAAGAAGATTATAGATTTGATATTGGCGAGCCGGGCAGAGTTGGTATTGCTAAAACGTATGTTGTAACTGGACGGCCGCTTTTGCTGAAAAACAGTTTGGTTTTACCAACGTCGCAAGGTGTTTTTAATATGAAAGCGCAAACAGGCGAATTGATTTGGCAAAACGATATGAAAAATATGAACATGCTTGTAGCCGATGAAAGCGAGAAAGAAATCTATGCTTTTGAAATTGTAAACCAAGGAAAAAATACACGTATCCATAAACTTGGAATAAACGGTGCTGAGCTTTGGAAAGATGACCATAAAGTAAAAGGGCAAATAGCAAATTTTCAAATATTGCCAAACGGACTAGCCGTTGTTAGCAATCAAAATGATGGTGGAAGCAATAGCGTGTTTGCGCGTAGCAATGAGTCAAATATTGCATTTTTAAGCGCAACCAACGGTGAAGATTTATGGGAAAAAGCCCCAAAGACCAAAGGCTATGTGCAGCATTTTTATGTAATGGAGGATGGTATTCTCTTTGGGATTTATGAAGGTGGAATCAATAAAATTTCTTTTGATGGGCAAACGCTTTTCAAAAAACCTTTAAAAACGGGAGAAAACATTTTAACAATGGCACACACGCCACAGGGATTGATTTATATAACTTCGGAAGACGCCAATATTGTAAATCTTGATAATGGTGAACAAGTATGGAAGAAGCCATTAAAATATAAAAGAGCAGGGGCTGTAAGTTCAACTTTCGACAAAAAGAACAATCGCTACCTAATAAGTGCAGATGAAACTTTATATGCTGTGGATGCAACTTCTGGCGATGTGAGCACCTTAGCCGAATCTAAATTTGATGGAAAGGAAGATCCGTCGCATGTAGAAATTCGCAATGGGGGCATTCTACTTACCAGTGATCAGAATATGCAATTAATAGATTGGAATGGCGGAAAACAATGGCACGAATATTATCGTGCACCCGGTAAAAGCGCGATGGGCGCAATATTAGCAGGAGTTACTGCAGTTGCAACAGCAACTACGGCTATGGCTGCAGCAAATTCTTCGGTGCAAAATAGACTTGCAGGCTACGACCAAAGAGCTGATCGTGACGCAGACTTTGCTGGAGGCATGGCTGCCGCAAGTGGTGCTTCTGTTGCCGAAATGCTAAAACGTTTTAAAGCTACTGCGGCAACTAAAAACGACCAATTTATACTTACAAAACTTGACGACGGTGTGGGCTTGGTAAAAGTCAACAAAGACTCGGGCGAAAAAGGAAAGGAAATTGTGTTAAAGGATAAAAAACCAGAATATGTTGTAGATGAAATAGGCGGATTGCTGTATTACAAAGCAGATAATAACTCTATTTATGCCTACGATCTTAAACGATAAAATAACGCGACTAACCAGGTTATTTTTCATAAACCACAAGTGAAGTGAGGAGCATTTGAGGTTGTAAAACCCCGTATTAAATTATGGGGTTTTTAATTTTTCCAGTTCCTCTAAAAATCTTCAAAAGTTTTCGCTAAGTATTGTTTTCAATTAAAAAGACGGAAAATTACTGATTTTATTAACGGAAAAAATAGCAAAATCGCCCGAAGATTAGCCCAAAGTAAAGAAGCAGCTTGAGGAATATAGTGAATGATGTTTGCCGAAACTGCAATTGTAAATTCGAAATACCACATTCAACTCTGGAATTGGTATTTTTTCAGTACTTTAGGTAGCTGAACAATAGCTTTTATGAAACAATTTTTGTGCGTCGCACTGTTTTTATTTTTGGGAATTTCTACACTCCTCGCCCAATCTGCCCAAAAAAAAATGGACAGTTTAATGGTGGTTGCCGCAACATCAAACGATTCCGTTAAACTTCGTATATTCAATAGAGTTAGTTTCTACTACATTTTCAACGAACCGGAACGCGCAAAAAAGCTACTGTTAACGGGAATCACAGAGTCGCAGTCCAAAACCATACCTTTTTCCGAAGCAGAACTCACAAATACCTACGGTATTTATTACGATGTTTCGGGGAATTCAGATTCCGCAAAGTATTATTTTGAAAAAGCTTTGGATATAAGTGAAGCCCACGACTATAAAATAATTACTATAATGGTAATTAACAACTTGGGAATGTTTCATTGGAATAAAGGTAATTATCAAGAAGCATTGGACTATTTTTTTCAGGCTTTAGAAATGAATAAAAGCGAACTTTCACGTTCGTCGGCAGATACGTATTATAGTAATATTGGTCTTATTTACCAGGAAATGGGTCTTCCGGACAAAGCTTTGGAATATCATAACCAAGCGCTAGAGCTGCGCCGAGAGCTAGGCGATAAAAAAAATATTGCCATTTCGCTAAACAATATTGGTATTTCGCTGGCACAGAAAAAAAATTATAACGAAGCCGAAAAGTCTTTTAATGAAGCCGTGACAGCAGCCCAGGAAGCTAACGAATATGGCGTGCTTTACAATGCATTAAACGGCTTGGCCAGTTTGTACATTATTACGGGAGTTTACACAAAGGCAATTCCTATCTTACAACAATCTATTTCGGAAAGAAACCGACTAAATATTGAAAGGAGGGCAAACCTTTCGGCTATTGCAAACCTTATTTCGGCATATTTGGCCTCGGGACAAATTGATAACGCCAAAGAATATATAGAAAACGGCAATAAATTTTTAGTTGAATTTCCAGACCTTTTAGTTTCGGCAGTAGATTTTTATGGGGTAGCTTCACAAGTGTATTTTATGGAGAATAATTATTCCGAAGGGAAACGCTATTTTGAAAAAGCCTTGGCGGCAAAAGACAGTATTTTTTCCACTGAAACCGCGCATAAAACCGCAAGCTTAGAAACAAAATTTAAAACATCTGAAAGAGAAAGAGATCTTGCCCAAACCCGTGCAAACCTTGCAGAAAGCGAATTAAAAGTAGAACAGAAAAATATTTTCATCATTGCGATGACCGCATTGGTATTAATACTCGGGCTGCTGGGTTACCTATTCTACAACCAACAAAAACTTAAAAACCGCCAACTGCAAAAAGAAGGTGAGCTAAAAACCGCACTCGCAAAAATTGAAACCCAAAACCAATTGCAGGAACAACGACTTAGAATTTCACGCGACTTGCACGATAATATTGGTTCGCAGCTCACTTTTATTATTTCATCAATAGATAATTTAAAATATGGGTTTACAGACATTAATGATAAATTGGTCAATAAACTTTCAAGGATCAGCGATTTTACTTCACAAACTATTTTTGAATTGCGGGATACGATTTGGGCAATGAACAAAACAGATATTTCGGTTGAAGATTTACAAGCGCGAATTTCTAATTTTATAGAAAAGGCTAGGGTTTCCAGCGATATGGATTTTCAATTTGATGTGGACAATTCTATTTCAAAAGAAACACATTTTACTTCTGTGAAGGGTATGAATATTTACAGGATTATTCAAGAAGCGGTAAACAATGCCTTGAAATATTCCGAAGCAACCCAGATTACGGTATCATTAACAAAAGATAACTTGCCACCAGAGGGGGCTGGCGGTGATGTACGAAAATATTATTTAAAAATTGTTGATAATGGAAAGGGGTTCAACATAGAAAATGTTGAATTGGGCAATGGTATTTCCAATATAAAAAAACGCGCTAAAGATTTAGGTGGAAGCGTCACTGTTTCTTCAGAAAAAGGAAAGGGGACGAGTGTAGGTGTTATATTTTAGAAATAAGGGGTTCATTTCGGTTTCCATTATAATTTCAAATACGGCAATTGCCCTATGTAGTTTCGGCAGATAAATCATTATTTTTATGCAGTAAAACCAAAGTGAAACTATGTATTTACAAGTCGCCATTTTATTGTTTCTGATGCTGATTGTAATTGGTTTGGTAGTTTGGTTTTATAATGCAAAACGGGCGATGGGACAAGTACACAACCAAAATGTTGCAATGTTGGAAAGTGCTATTTATAACAATTGTAAACAGCTTAAATTCAGAACCCTTCAGCTCAATCGGTACGATTTTTTAAAGTATAATTTAGACGAAGCTTTAGTAGTACAATCAGACATAAATCTATAAATTATGACTAGAAATTTGCTTCTATATATATTTTGCTGCTGTACCGTTTCGCTCTATTCACAAAGTAAAGAACAGGTTGATTCTATCAACAAACTTTACATTCAGGGGCTGAATATTCCGCAAGATTCAATTGTAGTTTTATTTCAAAATAACGCAAAAGACGCCGAAAAAATTTCATACAAACTTGGTGTGGCCGATGCATACTTCCAACTTTCTTTAGTTTATGGCTATCAAGGCAAATATGAAAAAGCCACTAAAAGCACAATTGAAGCCATAAAAATCTACGAAGCCGAGAATAAACTAGATAGACTTGCCGATTATTACGGCGAAATGGGGTATGGCTTAAAATACAAAGATTTACCTACGGCATTGCAATATATGCAGAAAGGAAAAGCCATTGCGGAAGCCAATAATTTTGAGAATGAACTTAAAGATATTTACAATAATTACGGCGTTTTAAAAGAAATAAATAATGAATTAGACAGCGCGTTATATTATTTTAATAAAGGTTTAGAAATTAAATTGAAACTAAATGACACCATCGGAATCCCGTACAGTTGGAGCAATTTGGCGGGTGCTTATGGACTACAGGAAAATTTTTCGAAATCGAGGGAATATTTTAACAAATCGCTTCAGCAAAGGTTAATTTGGGCAGATTCAATTGGCATTGCCGAAAATTACACCCAATTGGGAGAAGTTTATATGGCAGAGAAAAAATGGAAAGAAGCTATCCCATTTATGCACAAGTCACTGCCTATTTCACTGCAAAAGCAATATCAGAACTTGACGCAGTACAACTATAAAATGCTTTCAGATATTTATAAAAAGCTAAATAATGCAGATTCGGCTTTGTATTATTTTGAACAGTATGCTGCAGTAAAAGATAGCGTACGCGGATTGAAAGTTGAAGAAAAAATTGCCGCCTTAAATGTTGAATTTGAAACTGAAAAAAAGGAAAACCAAATTCTACAGCAGCGTGCGCAATTAGTTGAAAAGGATTTGCAAGTCCGCCGAAAAAACACTTTTATTTTTGGAAGTTTGGGGCTGGCTTTGGTGCTTGGATTACTGGGGTATTTGTTTTACAATCAGCAAAAATTAAAAAACCGTCAACTGCAAAAAGAAGGCGAATTAAAAACAGCTCTAGCAAAAATTGAAACCCAAAATAAACTGCAGGAACAACGGCTGCGAATTTCACGAGATTTGCACGACAACATTGGGGCGCAGCTCACTTTTATTATTTCCAGCATCGATAATCTGAAGTATGGATTTTCAGATATTGGCGAAAAATTAAGTAATAAACTTAGCAATATTAGTGCTTTCACATCGCAGACCATTTATGAATTGCGCGACACTATTTGGGCGATGAATAAGGAGCAAATTACTTTTGAAGATTTGCAGGTGCGCATTGCCAATTTTATTGAACACGCACAAAACGCTTCGGACCAGACAGAATTTTCTTTTCATATAGCTGAAAATGTAGATGAAACACATTTATTTTCTTCTGTCGAAGGAATGAATATTTACCGGATTATACAAGAAGCCGTAAATAATGCTTTAAAACATGCAAAAGCAGATGAAATTGAAGTCAATATTTCAAGAAAACAAAATCAATATCAACTCGAAATTATTGATAACGGCAAAGGTTTTGAGCAAACCTCTATTGAATTAGGCAATGGTTTGAACAATATGAAAAAACGTGCACGGGAGATTGGTGGAAACATTGACTTTGTTTCAAATATAAACAAGGGAACACGCGTTGCTTTAAATTTTCCAGTGTAATAAATTTCGAATTTTTTTCGAATTCATAGCACAGAGCTCCACACTATACGGCAATTGCCCTATTTTGATTGGTTTCTAACACCTAATTTTTAACTATCTTTAAACCAACAACTAACTACAAATGTTTAAGATTGCCATTGTTGACGACAACTCTTTCCTTATCCACGCCATAAAGGAAAAACTCTCCTTTTTTGAAGATGTAGTTGTAAAACATACCTCAATAAACGGCAGCGAGTTACTCACAAAGTTGGGAGAAGACCACAACCTCGATTTAATTTTAATGGACATTGAAATGCCCATTTTAAACGGAATTGAAACGACTCAAGTTGTAAAGCAAAAATATCCACACATTAAAATAATTATGCTTACGGCATTTGATAATGACGAACATATTTTTAACGCTATTAAAGCTGGCGCCGATGGTTATTTACTGAAAGAAATTAATCCCAAAGAATTATACGAAGGTATTTTGGAAACCTTAAACGGAGGCGCTGCGATGAACCCATCTATTGCGATGAAAACTTTAAAACTTTTACGAAACCCTATCGATATTCAAAACTTGAAAGACAAAGAAGAAATTTCGCTGTCCACGCGCGAAGTTGAAGTTTTGGAACAACTTAGCAAAGGTTTAAGTTACACGGTAATTGCAGATCATCTTTTTCTTTCGCCCAGTACGGTAAGGAAACACATTGAAAATATCTACAAAAAACTGCAAGTTCACAGCAAGATTGAAGCGGTACAAAAGGCTAAAAACCATAATATTATTTGAGAATCAATACCAATAGACCTCACAGGTTTTTGAAACCTGTGAGGTCTTGTGTCAAGGTTGAAAGGTGACTCCAATGGTATTCAAAACCTACGGGGTTTGGCTCTTTTCTTTGTGTCTTTTGCCTATTGCTTTCGGTAGTCCAAAATATATCGTAGTTTTAGATTTCATTTTAAAAAAAACTTGAAACCTAAAATATTCATTATGCAGAAATTATCCCTTTGCACCTTCCTCTTTTTATTACCGTTGCTGAGTTTTTCACAAGAAAAGGACGCCGTAATTGAAAACATTCAAAAAGAAGCTTACGAAAATTCACAATTAGAAATTCTCGCCCACGAGTTGCTCGACGATATTGGTCCGCGATTGGTTGGAACACCGCAAATGCAACAAGCCCACGACTGGGCGGTTAAAAAATACAAAGGTTGGGGTATTGCTGCCGAAAACCAACAATGGGGCGAGTGGAAAGGTTGGGAGCGAGGTATAACGCATATTGATATGGTTTCACCCCGAATTCAAACCTTAAGTGGTACACAATTAGCGTGGAACCCCAGTACATCGTCAAATGGCATAACGGCTGAGTTAATTGTGCTTCCGGAAATAAAAGATTCGCTTTCATTCAAAAAGTGGTTGCAAACTGTGAAAGGAAAATTCGTGATGATTGCAATGAAACAGCCTACCGGAAGACCAGATGATAACTGGGAAAAATGGGCCACACCCGAATCTTTTGAAAAAATGAAGAGCGAAAGAAATGCTCAAACCAAAGCTTGGAACGAAAACATTAAACGTAGCGGTTACAACCGAAGAAATATTATACCTGCTTTGGAAGATGCGGGAGCGGCTGGAATTGTAGATTCTTACTGGTCAAGAGGTTTTGGGGTGAACAAAATATTTGGTGCTCGTACTAAGAAAATTCCAACCGTAGATATTGAATTGGAAGATTACGCTATGTTGTACCGTATGGTAGAACACGGCGATAAGCCAGAAATACACGTAGTTGCAGAATCCAAAGACTTGGGTGTGGTACCTGCATTCAACACCATTGCTGAAATTAAAGGCACTGAAAAACCTGATGAATACGTAATCCTTTCTGCACATTTTGATTCGTGGGATGGCGGAACGGGCGCAACCGATAATGGTACCGGAACTTTAGTGATGATGGAAGCTATGCGAATTTTAAAGAAAGTTTATCCCAATCCAAAACGCACTATTTTAGTGGGCCATTGGGGGAGTGAAGAGCAAGGTTTAAACGGATCTTCTGCCTTCGTTGCAGACCATCCCGAAATTGTAAATAATATACAAGCTGTGTTTAATCAAGATAATGGAACGGGAAGAGTGAAAAGCATTAACGGTGCCGGATTTTTACATTCGTACGAATATATTTCTCGGTGGTTAAAAGCTGTTCCCGATACAATTAGCAGGCATATTGAAACATCCTTTCCCGGATGGCCATCGAGCGGTGGTTCAGATAATGCATCATTTGTTGCTGCGGGCGCACCGGCATTCAACTTGAGTTCGTTAAGTTGGAGTTATTGGAATTACACTTGGCACACAAACCGCGATACGTACGATAAAATTATTTTTGACGATGTACAGAGCAATGTAATTTTAACTGCCATTATGGCTTATATGGCTTCGGAAGACGATTCAAAAACTTCGCGAGCGCAAATTATTCTGCCAATAAATGACCGAACTGGAGAGCAACAAACTTGGCCAACACCGAGAGTGCCGGAACGAAAGGGAGGAATGTAAATATTAAAAGTACCAAACCCCAAAAGCACTAAATTACAAATCCCAAATTCCAAAGAGTACAGTTGGAATTTGGGATTTGTATTTTGGAATTTGGTGCTTGAGATTCGGAATTTAAATTCCAAAAGCTTCCTTCACTTTATCAACATAATCTAGCTTTTCCCACGTAAAAAGCTCTACTTCTTTCGTGATTTTTCCGTTGTACGGACTTTCAAAAGTTTTGGTAATTACTTGAGGATTTCTTCCCAAATGTCCATAAGAAGCTGTTTCGGAATAAATCGGGTTTCTAAGTTTCAACCTTTTTTCAATTGCAGCAGGGCGCATATTGAATATTTCTGAAACCTTTTTAGCGATTTCACCGTCCGAAAGATTTATATTTTTAGAGTTGTAAGTGTTCACCAAAATTGAAGTTGGTTCTACAACGCCAATTGCATAACTAACTTGAACTAAAATTTCATCAGATACACCTGCAGCAACTAAATTTTTCGCAATATGTCTGGCAGCATAAGCAGCACTTCTGTCAACTTTACTCGGGTCTTTTCCGCTAAAAGCACCACCGCCGTGCGCGCCTTTTCCGCCGTAGGTATCAACAATTATTTTTCTTCCCGTTAAACCTGTATCGCCGTGTGGTCCGCCGATAACAAACTTTCCGGTTGGGTTAATGTGGTAAACAATATCGTCATTGAATAATTTTTGAACGTATTCTGGAAGTTGTTTCTTTACCTTCGGAATTAAGATTTTAACAATGTCTTCTTTAATCTTTTTCAACATCGGTTCATCTTCATCAAATTCGTCGTGTTGCGTTGAAACAACGATTGCAACAATTTTCTGCGGAATGTTATCATCACTGTATTCAATAGTAACCTGACTTTTTGAATCTGGACGTAAATATTTTATTTCAGAATCTTCTCTGCGAAGGGCAGCCAATTCAATTAAAATTTTATGCGAAATATCTAAAGCCAAAGGCATATAATTTTCAGTTTCTTTGGTAGCGTAACCGAACATCATCCCTTGGTCGCCAGCGCCCTGTTCTTCTTTATTCGCGCGGTCTACACCTTGGTTTATATCTTGTGATTGTTCGTGAATTAAAGAAATAACGCCGCAAGAATCGCCACTAAATTTATACGCGCCTTTGGTGTAACCAATCTTGTTGATTACATCGCGTGCAATGGTTTGTACATCGAGGTAGGTATTGCTTTTTACTTCACCTGCTAAAACAACTTGACCGGTAGTGACCAAGGTTTCACAAGCAACTTTACTCTCTGGATCGAAAGCCAAAAAATTATCTAAAAGTGCGTCGCTAATTTGATCCGCAACTTTGTCTGGGTGTCCTTCAGAAACACTTTCCGAAGTAAATAAATAGGCCATATAAATGGATTTAAAATATTATAGTTACAGGAAATTTTGACGGGTACGCCGAAGGTAGATTTTCACTGCCTTTAGCATTTTTTATTGAGGTTGCAATCAGTCAAATTTTTCCTCTTAAATTATCTTCGGCAAAAGTAGAAAAATTAAATGAACCGCCGTTTTATTTAAAGTTTTTTGACGAAATATTTGGATATTAAATTTTTATGACGCTATATTTGCCCCCACACAAAGTTCAAACTTTTACTGAAATGTTATCAAGAAAGGCCGAGGGATTAGACCCTGTGACGCCTTAGCAACCCTTTCTACGGAATGAAGGTGCTACATTCTACAACGATTCTGAAATATTATAGAATTGATGATAGATAACGACAAGACAATTTCTTTTCTGAAATTACTTTTCATTTATTCTTTTTAACATTTTTCTGTTTTTCCGAACTCGCTTCGGGATTGATCTTTTGTTTTAATCTTTTTATTAACTCAAAAAAACTAGAAAAATGAGTACACAAAACAAATTCGCAACGAACCTATTGCACGCAGGACACGACGTAACCGCCAACGGAGGAACCCGTGCGGTGCCAATTTACCAAACCTCAAGTTACGTTTTTAAAAACAGCGACCACGCTGCAAATCTGTTTAACCTATCAGAAGCTGGGTACATTTATTCGCGTCTAAATAACCCAACTTGCGATATTTTGGAACAACGTTTGGCGGCTTTGGAAGGCGGTATTGGCGCTGTTACCACTGCGTCGGGCGCATCAGCCATTTCAACTACATTGCTAACACTGCTTCGCGCTGGCGACCATATTGTGGCGTCCAGCAGTTTGTACGGTGGAACTTTTAATTTATTAAACGTTACTTTACCGCGTTTGGGTATTACTACCACGTTTGTTGACGGGTCCAATCCTGAAAATTTCGGAAATGCCGTAAAAGAAAATACCCGCGCTATTTTTATTGAATCGCTCGGAAATCCGAAGTTGGATGTGTTAGATATCGAAGCCATTTCTAAGGTGACACAATCAAATAAAATTCCACTAATTGTTGATAATACAGTTGCTACACCAGCTTTATTGAATCCAATTGCGCACGGTGCAAATATTGTAATCCATTCACTTACAAAATACATCAATGGAAACGGAACAACGCTTGGCGGTGCAATTATCGATGCAGGAAATTTTGATTGGACTAACGGAAAATTTCCAGAATTTACAGAGCCTTCTGCAGGGTATCACGGTTTAATTTATTCCGAAGTTTTAAAGGAATCCGCTTTCATCGCAAAAGTGCGCCTCGAAGGGCTTCGCGATTTCGGAGGGGCTTTGAGTCCGTTTAGTGCATTTCAAATAATTCAAGGTTTGGAAACTTTAGAAATTCGAATTGCAAAACACAGCGAAAATGCATTGAATTTTGCCAAATGGCTTCAAAATCGTGAGGAAGTGGCGTGGGTAAATTACCCCGGTTTGGAAGATAATGCATATTTCAACCTTGCACAAAAATACCTTCCTAAAGGACAAAGTGGCTTGGTCACTTTTGGCGTAAAAGGCGGTTATGAAGCTGCTAAAAAAGTAGTTGATAATGTGAAGTTATTTTCACTTTTAGCAAACATTGGCGATACCAAATCCTTGATAATTCACCCAGCAAGCACCACCCACCAACAACTGAGCGAAACAGATCAAGCCGCCTCGGGGGTAAGTCAAGATTTAATTAGACTTTCCGTTGGTTTAGAAAATATTGAAGATTTAAAAACAGATTTGGAACAAGCTTTCAAAAGTATTTTTAAAGAGCAATTGGTGTAAACTATCTCACATCTCAAGTCTAAAATCTCAAATCTAATGTCTCACATCTCAAGTCTAACAATAGCGGATTACACCACAAAAAGTGGAGTTAGCCTTAAAAACCTTCCCTTGAGCTACCAAGTTTTTGGGAAACAATTGGGCACGGCTCCTGTGGTTTTGGTAACGCATGCACTTACTGGAAACAGTAATGTTTGTGGCGATAATGGCTGGTGGAAAGAATTAATTGGTGTTGAGAAATGCATCAATAGTGAAGATTTTTCTATTATTTCATTTAACATTCCGGGCAATGGATTCGACGGATTTTTAATTGAAAATTACAAAGACATCACCATTTACGATGTTGCTCAATGGTTTTTGATAGGATTGCAGCAACTTAACATATCCAATGTTTTTGCAGGAATTGGCGGTTCTTTAGGTGGAAGTATTCTGTGGCAAATGGCAGTTTTAAAGCCTAATTTGTTTCAAAATTTAATTCCAATTGCAACAGATTGGAAAGCGACAGATTGGTTAATAGCGCAGTGTAGGGTGCAAAAACAAATTTTAAGCAATTCTGAAAATCCTATCCACGATGCCCGCGTTCACGCAATGACTTTCTATAGAACGCCGCAATCTTTTAAGCAGAAATTCAATAGAAGCATAAACGAAGCGCTGAAAATTTTCAATGTTGAAAGTTGGTTGCTTCATCACGGTGAAACGTTACAAAAACGCTTTCAATTACAAGCCTATAAATTAATGAATCACTTGTTGGTTACTTCAAGTTTTGAAACACAAGAAATGTTTTTGAATTTGGCTTCAAAAATTGAAGGAAACATCTATTTGGTGGGCATTGACAGCGATGGATTTTATTTAAACGAAGAGATAAAGGACACGTTTTTAACATTAAAACCCTTAAAAGACAATGTGCATTTTGCCGAAATAAATTCCATTCACGGGCATGATGCTTTTTTAATTGAATACGACCAACTGTCGGGAATTTTGATCCCGATTTTTAATTCAGAAAAACACACAAAAACAAAAAAATATGAGCACGCAAATATTGGATAATCCAATTGTAAACTTGATAGATTTAAACAATATAAAAAAGAAGAAAATTAATATCGCCATTTTTGGCCATGGAAATGTGGGAGGCCATTTGGTCAATCAAATTATTTCATCAAAAGAAGAAATCTCCCGAAGACGCGATTTAGAATTGAACATTTTTGCCGTTGCAAATTCAAAATCGGTTTTATTTCAACAGAAAGGTTTAGACAAAAATTGGTTGGATGAAAAGCGTGAATATGGGCAAAGTTACGATATTGATCAAGTAATTTCCTTCGCAAAAACCAACAACCTTCAAAACCTGATTTTGGTGGATAATACGGCCGATGCAGATTTTGTTCAAAATTATTCAACCTTTGTAGAAAATGGTTTTCATTTGGTTTCTTCAAATAAAATTGCCAATACTTTGGACTTAAATTTT
Source organism: Aequorivita vitellina (assembly GCF_022008365.1). GTDB lineage: Bacteria > Bacteroidota > Bacteroidia > Flavobacteriales > Flavobacteriaceae > Aequorivita > Aequorivita vitellina. Next base: position 106,965 of record NZ_JAIRBA010000007.1, on the reverse strand, counting down.
TATAAAGAACTTCGCCAAAAGTTGACTTTAAAAAAACGTCAATATTTATATGAAACCAATGTAGGCGCCGGGCTTCCGTTGATAGATACCATTAAACTTTTGCATCTTTCGGGTGAAAATATTACGCGAATTCGCGGAGTGTTTTCGGGTTCGTTGAGTTATATTTTCAATACTTTTTCGGAAGAAGACAGCTCGTTTAGTTCTGTTTTAAAATCGGCAATCGACAAAGGATTTACAGAACCCGACCCGCGCGAAGACCTTTGTGGAAACGACGTTGGAAGGAAATTGCTTATCTTGGCGCGTGAATTGGATTTGCACAACGAATTTGACGATATTGCTATTCAAAATTTAATTCCAAAGGATTTGCGCAATGTTTCAAAAGAAGGATTTTTGAAGCGATTGAAAGAATTGGACGTTCCGTTTCAAATTAAAAAGAAGAATCAGTTGAAGGATTCCGTTTTTCGTTACGTTGCAGATTTGCACGGCGATTTATCAAAAGAAACGGGTGCTCTTTTAACTGTAAATTTAACATCGGTTCCTAAAAACAGTATGTTAGGTGCTTTAAAAGGCAGCGATTCAATTTTTGAAATATACACCGAAAGTTATGGCGATAATCCAATTGTGATACAAGGCGCAGGTGCAGGCGCAGCGGTTACTGCACGAGGGGTTTTTGGGGATATTTTACGAATAAGCGATAAAGATTGAAGAAAGACTTAAGACCGCTGCGCTGTAGGACGTAAGACTTAAAATCACTAAGAATAGTCCGATGTTTTACCGTCCTAAGTCATTATTAATAAAAGAAAATATATAATTATGAAAGTTACCTTAAACAGAATAAACGATAACTATTTATTTGAAGCGAAAGGCGAGTCTGGCGTTCCCGTTTTCATTGACAGTAAAACCGACGAACCTTCAAAGGGTGCAAGCCCAATGGAGCTTTTATTGATGGGCGTTGGCGGTTGCAGCGCGATAGATGTGGTTTCAATTTTGAAGAAACAAAGGCAGGAAATAACTTCTTATAAAATGGAAGTAGCAGGCGAACGCGAAGAAGTTCGTGAAGCAAAACCGTTTAAAGCAATACATGTTAGGTTGTATTTAGAAGGCAAAATTGATGAAGCGAAGGCCATTCGTGCTGCAAAGTTGAGCTTTGAAAAATACTGCTCGGTTTCCATCACCATGGAAGCCTCGGTAAAAATTACGTATAGTATTGAGCTAAACGGAAAATCTTTAGCTATTATTGAGGTTTAAACAGATGATTTTAAATGATTCCTACAAAAGAAGAAGTTGAAGCAGCTTGTGAGCGGGTGAAGCCATACGTTCACAACGTACCTATTTTGAAGTCGTCTTTTTTAAATGAATTTTCGGGAGCCGAAATTTTCTTTAAATGTGAGAATTTTCAAAAGATGGGTGCTTTTAAAATGCGGGGAGCAACCAATGCTATTTTACAACTTTCCGAAGCGCAGAAAAAAGCTGGTGTAGTAACGCATTCCTCGGGGAATTTTGCACAAGCCCTTTCGTTGGCAGCCAAAAATCTTGGTGTAAAAGCATATATCGTAATGCCCGAAAATGCGCCGCAAGTTAAAAAAGAAGCCGTGAAAGGCTACGGCGGAATCATCACCGAATCTGCATCCACTCCAATTGCTCGCCAACAGGAAGCAGCGCAAATTCAAAAGGAAACAGGCGCTACGTTTATCCATCCCTCAAACGATAGAAATGTGATTCTTGGAAATGCAACTTCCGCAGCGGAATTATTTCAAACTCATCCCGATCTCCATTATGTTTTTACACCAGTTGGCGGAGGCGGATTGATTGCTGGGACTGCACTTTCGGTGAAATATTTCGGCACTAATTGCAAAACAATCGGAGGCGAACCTATTGAAGTTGACGATGCTTTTCGAAGTCTAAAAAGCGGAAAAATAGAATTCAACGAAACTACAAATACAATTGCAGATGGCTTGAAAACCTTTCTCGGCGGTGTTAATTTCCCAATCATAAAAAAATTGGTTTCAGAAATAATAAGCGTTGAAGAAACTGAAATTATTTCGGCAATGAAACTTATTTGGCAGCGGCTGAAAATAGTTGTCGAGCCCAGCAGTGCAGTTGCTTTTGCAGCTTTGCTTCGCGAAAAAGAACGATTTAAAAATAAAAAGGTTGGAATAATTTTATCTGGCGGCAATGTAGATTTAAAAAACTTGCCGTTTTAAATTTTTTCGGTTTTAAAGTAACTAATAGTCTTAAAAGAATTATTTACAGGCAGGCTATTATTTCAAGATTAGTTTATCTTTACGACCGTTGAAAAAATATGAAGCACCTACTTTCACCTTTCATTGCGATACTTTTTTGTTTTCCGCTTTATTCGCAGGAAAAAGAATTGAAGCCAATTTCTTTAGAAGCAGATTACTTCTATGGAACAATTTTAGAACACAATCCAGATATTCAACATTTAATAACGGGACATCCAACGGGTTTAATTCTCTCCTTCAACAAAAAAACCTATGGCTTTAGTGAGTGGGAGCGACGTTATAATTATCCAGATTGGGGGTTTACGGTTGCATATCAAAATTTACAAAATGAGTTTTTAGGCCATGCTGTTGGTGCTTATGGACACTTTAACTTCTACTTTTTAAACCGATATTTAATGCTGCGTGTAGGCCAGGGTGTTGCTTATGCTACAGACCCTTTTGATCCCGTATCCAATTTTCGCAACAATGCGTACGGCACTCAATTTTTAAGTTCCACATTCATAAAAGCTAATTTTGTTCGTGAAAATATTTGGAAAGGTTTGGGTTTTCAGGCGGGATTTACCGTTATTCATTATAGTAATGCAAACCTAAAAGCCCCAAACAATAGCACAAACACTTTAGCCGTAAATGCGGGCTTTAGCTATCAATTAGATTACAAAGAATTTCCAGAATTTATAACAAAGGAAGATTCATTAAGTAAAACCCACGCTGAAAGATTTAAATACAATTTTGCAATTAGGTCTGGCATAAACGAAAGCGACGTAGTTGGGCTGGGCCAAGAACCGTTTATGGTACTTTCGGCCTTTGTTGATAAGCGCATAAATTTTAAAAGTACCTTCACTGCTGGGGTAGATGTTTTCTACTCTATTTTCTTAAAAGAATTCATTAAATATCGCTCCATTGCCTATCCTGAAGATCATGTGTCGGGAGATGAAGACTATAAACGCGTTGGTGTTTTTGGAGGGCATGAATGGCGCTTTAACAAGGTGGCTTTTGTTTCGCAGTTGGGGTATTATATTTACTATCCGTTTGAGTTTGAGAATCGAGTTTATAACAGATTAGGATTAAAGAGGTATTTCTTTAATGATACTGTTTTTGCGGCTGTTACCGTACACGCACATTGGGCAAAAGCGGAAGCAGTAGAGTTTAGCATTGGCTATCGTTTGTGATAATTCTGAAGTTTTTCAGAAATAGAAATTATGAAAAAAATTATTTACATCGCATTATTGCTACTTAGTTTGGGTTGCGACTCTAACAAAGGCTGGGATTGTGTTCAGGCGGCAGGAAATATTGTTTCAAAAGATGTGTCGGTTCCCTCATTTACAAAAATTCTTGTGTGGGATCGCATCAAACTTTATATTGAGCAAGGAGATGAACATCACGTAAGAGTTGAAACTGGCGAAAATTTAATGTCGAATATCGTTGTATCGGTATCTGGAGGAAAACTTGAAATTAGAAATAATTATGGATGTAACTTGGTTCGCGATTACGGGCTAACAAAAGTGTATGTTACGGCTCCCGATATAACCGAAATACGAAGTAGTACAGGCTATGCAGTAGAGAGTATTGGTGTGCTTTCGTATCCGTCGTTAACCCTTTTGTCTGAAGATCAGCAAAATGAAGACCAATACCAAATAGACGGTGATTTTAAACTTAATTTAGAAGTTGAAAACCTCAATATTGTAGCCAATGGACTTTCAACTTTTTATTTAAGCGGTACAGCAGATTTTGCGAGTTTTGGCTTATATGCGGGGGATTCTAGAATTTTTTCAGAAGATTTAATTGTTCAAACCTTGTACGTCTATCACCGAAGTACGGCTGAAATGGTAGTTAATCCTCAACTCACCATACGCGGGAAAATTTTGAGCGTAGGCAACGTAATTTCCAAACATAGACCGCCCATTATTGAAGTTGAAGAATATTATCGCGGTCGTCTTATTTTTCAATAGTCAATTCCGTAAATAGTTTTTCTAAGGTTGTGTTTTTTTGATGCAATTGCAAGATTTTTAATCCGTTATCGTGCGCAAAATCAAAAACATTCCCACGCATATCTTGTTGCGTTTTAAAGTGAAGTTGATACACAAAACCAATTGAGTTTTCAACCCTTTCTATCTTCGGAAGCTGTTGCAACGCCACTTCTTCAACGCGGTAATCAAATTCTACCTCAATAATTTGTTGTTTGTTATTTTTTAGGTCTTCAAGCTTTTTGTCGAGCACTATTTCACCTTTATTTATAATAATTACGCGATCGCAAATTGCTTCTACTTCCTGCATAATATGTGTGGAAAGCAAAACCGTTTTTTCTTCGCCAACGTTTTTTATAAGTTGACGGATTTCAATTAATTGGTTGGGGTCTAAGCCTGTTGTTGGCTCGTCCAAGATTAAAACTTCAGGATTGTGCAAAAGTGCATTCGCAAGCCCCACGCGTTGGCGATATCCTTTAGAAAGTTGACTGATTTTTTTGTTTGCTTCAGGCGTTAAACCAGTTTTCTCAATAATACTTTCTACTTCAGATTTTGGGATGTTGTAAATGCCTGCGTTAAAAAGCAAATACTCCCGAACGTACATTTCTAAATAAAGCGGATTGTGTTCGGGCAGATACCCAACACTTTTTTTAACGGCTATATCTTTCTTTGTTACTTCAAAACCGTTCACAAAAGCAACGCCTTCCGAAGCGGGAAGATAGGTTGTTAAAATCTTCATCATTGTAGATTTTCCGGCACCATTAGGGCCGAGAAAACCAACAATTTCCCCTTTGTTGATAGTAAAGGAGACCTTGTTAAGCGCTTTTTGGTCGCCGTAGGTTTTAGTGATATTTTGTACTTGTATGGACATATTTATTTATAAACAAAACTACATAAATTTCTTCCGAAGTAATTGGGCTTCCCCGTTTAAAATTTTTCATAAAACGTTTTCAAAATCACAATTATTAGCTAATTTAGCCGCAATGATAAAAAAACACTCATATAATTTTTCCAAAGCGTGGTGGCATATGTTTATTAACGTCGGCTAAAGGGAATGTTGTATTTAAATTATACGTTAAAAAGTCCCATTTTTGGGGCTTTTTTTTTTGAATAAATTTTATGGAAAATAATAAGGAATTACGCCACTGGTTAGACGCTTTTGGCTTGAATCACCCACTCGTTATTGCTGGCCCGTGCAGTGCAGAAACTGAAGAGCAGCTGCTAAAAATTGCACACCAACTAAAAAATACAGACACTTCGGTCTTACGTGCTGGAATTTGGAAGCCGCGTACCCGACCTGGTAATTTTGAAGGGGTTGGAGCCTTGGGGTTAAAATGGCTTCAAAAAGCGAAAGAAGAAACCGGCTTGCTCACAACTACAGAAGTTGCCAATGCTAACCACGTAGCATTGGCGTTAAAACACGATGTAGATATACTATGGATTGGCGCACGTACTACCGTTTCGCCATTTATAGTTCAGGAGATAGCAGATGCCGTAAAAGGAACCGATAAAATTGTATTGGTGAAAAACCCAGTAAACCCCGACCTGGCTTTATGGCTCGGTGCAGTAGAACGTTTTTATACTGCTGGTATTACTAAGCTTGGCGTTATTCATCGTGGTTTTTCTACCTATGAAAAAACGCGCTACCGCAACAATCCCGAATGGCAAATTCCCATTGATCTTCAAAATGCTTTTCCAGATTTACCCCTTATTTTAGACCCGTCGCACATTGCAGGGCGTAGAGACAGAATTTTTGATCTTTGCCAAACGGCACTCGATTTAAATTACGACGGACTTATGGTTGAAACTCATTATGATCCAGACAATGCATGGAGCGATGCAGACCAGCAGATTACGCCCAAAGCATTAGAACAAATGACTGTAGACTTGAAAATTCGGAAAGTAGAAGGCGATGAAAAAGAATTCAACAATCAATTAAACACCATGCGTACGCAGATAGATTTAATAGACGATCAAATAATGGATATGTTGGGCAAACGTATGAAAATTGTAGATACGATTGGTGCGTTGAAAAAGAAAAACAATGTTGCAATATTACAAGTAAAGCGCTGGAATGAGGTGCTTGGTAGAATGATTTTAGAAGGTGAAGAAAATAGATTAAGTGAAGAATTTGTATTGAAAATATACAAAGCCATTCACCAAGAATCTATTAACCATCAGAAAAAGGTAATAAATGATTGAAAAGTTTTGCAACTTTGCGATATGAAGGGCCTAGTTTATAAATCTACTGGTAGTTGGTATTCCGTAAAAGCTGAAAACGGAACTTTTTACGATTGCCGTATAAAAGGGAAATTCCGTATAGGCGGTATAAAAAGCACCAACCCTGTTGCAGTGGGCGATCACGTAGATTTTGATGTAGAAACAAAAGGCGATGAAACGGTTGGAGTAATTAAACATATTGAAGAGCGCAACAATTACATTATTCGCAAATCGGTTAATCTTTCAAAGCAAACGCATATAATTGCGGCCAATATAGACATTGCCTTTCTCGTAATTACGCTCAATAACCCACCCACTTTTACCACTTTTATAGATCGTTTTTTAGTTACAGCAGAAGCTTATCATATTAAAGCTGTGCTGCTTTTTAATAAGATTGACACCTATAACGAAGACGAGTTGCTAGAAATTAAACTCCTAGCTGCACTCTATAGAAAAATAGGGTATGAGTGCATTGGAATTTCGGCTGTTACGGGAAAAAATATCGATAAGGTAAAATTATTGATGCAGGACCAGGTAACAATGTTCTCCGGCCATAGTGGTGTAGGAAAATCTACTTTAATAAATGTAATTGAGCCCAATTTGTCATTAAAAACATCTGAAATTTCTGAGCAACATTTACAAGGGCAACACACAACTACTTTTGCCGAAATGTACGACCTTTCTTTTGGCGGTCAAATTATTGATACACCGGGAATAAAAGGTTTTGGAGTAGTAGAAATGGACAGAGAAGAACTGGGCGATTACTTTCCAGAATTTTTCGAGCTGAAGGAAAACTGCAAGTTTAATAATTGTCTCCATCTTGAAGAACCCAATTGTGCGGTAAAAAATGCTTTGGAAAATGAGGAATTGGCGTGGTCTCGATACAAAAGTTATTTGCAAATTATTGAAGGGGAAGAAGAACATTTCAGAAAAGATATTTATGAAAAGTAGATTTCTTAAGTATAATAATAACTAATTTTTTAATGCGCGTTTTAATTCAAAGAGTAAAAAAAGCATCCGTTAGTATTGAAGGCGAAATCTTTTCCGAAATTAAGCAAGGCTTGCTCATTTTATTAGGAATTGAAGCCGAAGATACTCAAGAAGATATAAACTGGTTGACAGGAAAAATTGCGCGTTTACGGATTTTTTCAAATGAAAACGATGCTATGAATCTCTCAGTTCAAGACATAAACGGCGACTGTTTGGTAGTTAGTCAATTTACACTTCACGCAAATACCAAAAAAGGAAACCGACCTTCATTTATTAATGCCGCAAAACCAGAAATCGCCATTCCACGCTATGAGGAATTTGTGCTTCAACTTGAAAGTCAAACAAATAGCAAAGTTAAAACAGGGAGTTTTGGCGCTATGATGGATGTTGCTTTAATCAATGATGGGCCGGTAACAATTTGGATGGATTCAAAAAGAAGAGAATAATCTCTTTAACTTTTTTTTAACCTTTCGAAAATTTTATATATTGCCAAACAATATGACGATTTCGTGAAATACCCTTTTCTATTTTTCAAATTTGATCAATAGATATAGCTTGGTTATTTCATCTTCCTATTCCTCATAATTTTATTACAGATGAAAAAGATTTTTTGCTTTGCGTTGTTACTATGCTCAGCGCATATTTACGCGCAGCAAGAATATTCAATAGCTTCTATTCCAAAGGAACTTATGGAATATTCCAATAGTGTATTGCTGGATGAATTGGTTGAAATAGACGTAACCAATATTGCTAAAAAGACAAAGAAAACCCACCGGGTAATTGCCGTGCTAAACAAACTTGGCGATGGCGATTCACGGCTCTATGCATTTTACGATGAAAACTCGAAAGTGAAAAATATTGAAGCCAAAATTTACAATGCCTTTGGAAAAGAAATAGCGCATTTTAAAAAGAAGGACTTTATGGATGTAAGCCGTACGGGAAGCAGCATTTATAGCGATGACCGCATGTTAGGCATAAACTACACCCCAACAACATATCCGTATATTGTGGTTTTTAACAAGGAAACCGAAACTGGCGATACTGCATTTTTAAGCCCATGGACTCCTTTAAATGGCTATGCCGAAAGTACAAAGAAAAGTGTTGTAAAGATTAAATTTAATCCCCTAAACAAGCCAAAATACAAACCTCAAAACCTTGAAGGTTATAATATTTCAATTACAGAAAATCCAGACGAATTAATTTTTTCGGCGTCCGATCTACAAACAATTCGCTACGAAGAACACAGCCTTTCGTCCAGTAAAATATTCCCAATTGTATATGTGGCCCTCAATAACTTTAAGTTAAAAGGTACGGCTGGATCAGGTAAAGATTGGCAACAATTTGGAACGTGGATGAATAAAAGCTTGCTCTCTGATGTAAACGATCTTCCAGCGGGAACGTTGGCTCAAGTTAAAAGTCTAGTTGCCAATGAAACTACTAACGAAGGAAAGGCGCGGAAAATTTATCAATATGTGCAGGATAAAGTTCGCTATATCAGTATTCAAATAGGAATTGGTGGATGGAAGCCCATGCTCGCTTCTGAAGTTGATAAACTAAGCTATGGCGATTGCAAAGCATTGACAAATTATACAAAAGCCTTGTTAGACGCAGTCGGCGTTCCGTCTTACTACACCGTTGTTTACGGCGATTCAATGGAATGGGACATAATGGAAGATTTTGCCTCGATACAGGGAAATCACGTTATTTTAGGAATTCCAGAAAACGATGAAATAACGTGGTTAGAATGTACCAGCCAAGAAACGCCCTACGGTTATATTGGCAATTTTACAGACGATCGCGATGTACTTATAATTACGCCCTATGGGGGGAAAATTGTGCATACTACCATTTATAAAACCGAAGAGAACACGCAAACAAATAGTGCAAAAGCTACCATAACTGCAGATGGTAATGTAACGGCTTCATTTAAAAGTGTTTCCGAAGGGCTTCAATACGACAAGAAATACATGCTTCCCAAGGAAAAACAGGAAGATTTAGATGAACACTATAAAAAGAAGTGGGGCTATATTAACGGCTTTTCAATTGCCGATATAAAGTTGATTAATAATAGGGAAGACGTGGTTTTCACTGAAGAATTAACGCTCAATATTCCCAATTATGCAAATCCGGTAGGCAACGATTTTCTTTTTAGCGCTAATATTTTTAACCAAAACCAGTACATTCCGCCGCGAATAGACAATAGAAAACAAAATCTTTATATAGGAAATGGATACATACACGAAGACACTGTAGAAATAACCCTGCCCGAAAACTTTCAGCCCGATGGACTTCCCGACGAAACCATTCTAGAAACTAAGTTTGGAAAGTACCAAATGAGTTTCAGCGAAACCGCTGATAATAAATTGATTTATAGCCGAAAAATGCTAATAAACAAAGGAGAATATCCCCCTTCTGAATATAATAATTACCGTGCTTTTCTTCGTTCCATTGCGCGTTTAGACAAAACAAAAATATTACTAAAACAAAATGTTCAATAAATATATAATACCTATGAAATCTCGTTTCCTCGCAATAATTGCAATTTTTTGCTTTCTGAACACCTCTATTGCCCAAAATTATAAATTCGGAAAAGTTTCGAAAGATGAAATACTGCAAAAAGAACACCCTACAGATCCAACGGCAAACGCCGCCATTTTATATAGAGAAATTCACACAGAATTTCAATATACAAATAGCGACGGTTTTTATATGGTTACCGATGTTTTTGAACGTGTGAAAATTTATAATAAAGAGGGCTTTGATTGGGCCTCAAAAGAAGTGGATCTTTACCAAGGTAGTTCCAGCTCTAAAGATGAAATTATAGGCCTAAAAGCATACACCTATTATTTAGATGGCAACAATAAAATTGAAGATGTAAAATTGAAGAACGACGGTGTTTTTGAAGAAAAAACCACCAAGTATATTCACAAAGTTAAATTTACAATGCCAGACGTTCGCGAGGGCTGTGTTATTGAATATAAATACAGTATTAAATCTCCGTTTATCAGCAATATTGATGAATTTCGTTTGCAGGAAACCATTCCGGTTGAAAATATAGAAATACGTTTTGCATCCCCAGAATATTTTATCTTTAAAACACACCAAAAAGGTTGGGTGCCTTACCAGGTTAAAAAAAACAGTAGAGACCGAACGATTGCTTTGGCGAACGCCCGTTCAGAATACGATAGGTACGGCAATATGACGAGTAAAGGCGGTGCCAGAGATTTAAAGTTTAAAGAAGATATTTATACAATTAACTTAACCAATGTGCCAGCAATGAAAGAGGAGTCGTATGCTGGAAATATTGATAATTATTCCACCGGACTTAAATTTGAATTGAGTTATGTAGATTTTCCGGGTAGCTCAATAAAAACTTATTCAACCACTTGGGAGGATGTTTCAAAAGGAATTTACAAAGTAGATTCATTTGGAAACGAATTGGAAAAAGATAATTACTTTGAAGACGATTTAAATAACCTAATAGGTGGCGTTAGCAGTGCAGAAGAGAAGGTGGCCAAAATCTTTTCTTTCGTATTAAAAAAGATGACATGGAACCGTTATACAGGTTATTATACTAACGAAGGTGTAAAGGAAGCTTATAAAAAGGGTTCGGGTAACGTGGCCGATATAAACTTGATGTTAATTGCAATGTTGCGCAAAGCCAATATTAATGCCAATCCAGTTCTGGTTAGTACAAAAGACAACGGCATGCCACTCTTCCCAACACGCAATGGGTTTAATTACGTTATTGCCGCAGTTGAATTTCCGCAAGGCACTTTGCTGCTAGATGCAACTAACAAAGATGCCGAAATTGGCGTTTTACGACCAAGTATAATGAACTGGCAAGGGCGTTTAATTTTAAAAGATGGATCTTCTAGTTGGGTTCCTTTAAGTCCACAAATTCACGCGGTTAAAAGTGCTATGGTTAATGTAGATATAAATTCAGACTTGTCTATTACCGGAGCTACCAAAAGCAGATTTACGGGTAATTACGCGCTAAAGTATAGAACAAAATATAAAAGTTTAAACGCCGATGCAACGCGCAAAGCACTGGAAAAAGATGCAAACCAGGCTGAACTTTCTGAAGTAAAATTTGAAAACTTAAGTACCTTGGGCGAGCCCGTCGCTTTAGAATATGATTTTGAAACCTTTGGCTCAGTAGAAGACGTAGCCGGAAAATTATACTTTTCTCCATTAGTTTTTATGGCAACAACAGAAAGTCCGTTTAAGCCCGAAACCCGTCTGTATCCTATAGATTTTGGTTATCCAATGAAGGATCGTTACATTGTAAACATATCTTTGCCCGAAGGTTATAAAGTAGAATCACTACCAGAAAATGCTATGTTTAATCTTGGGACAGATGTGGGTAGTTATCGTTACTTAATCTCGCAAGTGGGTAATAAAATTCAGCTTTCTGTGGAATTTTCAATCAATAAATCTTATATCGCAGCCGAGGAATATGGCAATCTTAAAAAATTCTTTGAACTTTTAATTGCGAAGGAAAACGAAAAAGTTGTACTTTCAAAAGCATAATGGATATAAAAAACGCACAAAAAGCAGTAGATATTTGGATAAAGGAACACGGTGTTCGTTACTTTAATGAGTTAACCAATATGGCGCAACTCACCGAAGAAGTGGGCGAAGTGGCACGTATCATTGCCCGTCGTTACGGCGAACAGAGCGAAAAGGAAAGCGACAAAAATAAAGATTTGGGCGAAGAGCTTGCAGATGTTATTTTTGTAGTGCTTTGTCTTGCCAATCAAACGGGAGTTGATCTTGAAGATGCTTTTCAGAAAAAATTAGATTTGAAAACCAAACGCGATCACGACAGGCACCACAGCAACAAAAAATTAAAATAGTATGTTTAAAAGAGTGCTAAATACAAAAGGTTTTTGGAAATCGGTTTTTTCTCTTGCCTTGGCTTTTGGTCTTATTTTTACAATTATTAAGTGGGCCATTGAAGGTTTTGATTTGGCTTTTTTCACCGATAGAAATCCGCTTTGGTTTTTTCTAACGCTTATTGTTGCTGCCTTCGTTTATGGGTTTCTTGTTACTTTCGGAAAATTTAGGGCGAAGCTCAAAGAAAACGATGCTAGGCAATGAAAGCCAAACTTAAACGCGGAAAATTTCCTTTAGAAAATATGAAAATCAATATTGGCGGCTCAAAAAGCGAGTCCAACCGACTGTTGATTTTACAAGCGCAGTTTCCAAATATTATAATTAAAAACCTTTCAGATAGTGATGATACCAACGTCCTTCAAAAAGGATTAAAAGCTACGGAAGGCACCGTAGATATTCATCACGCAGGAACGGCGATGCGCTTTTTAACGGCGTATTTTTCAGCAAAACAAAATGCCGAAATAACCCTCACCGGAAGCCAACGCATGCAGGAACGACCTATTGGCATTTTAGTGGATGCTCTAAAAAGTTTGGGCGCAGCGATTGAATACCCTAAAAACGACGGTTTTCCCCCCATAAAAATTAAAGGCAAAAAGCTTCTAAAAAAAGAAGTTGCAATTAAAGCCAACGTTAGCAGCCAATATATTTCTGCCTTAATGCTGGTGGCACCAATGCTTCCCAACGGTTTGAAAATTTATTTGGAAGGGAACACCACCTCGGTGCCTTATATTGAAATGACGCTTTCACTTTTAAAAAGCATCGGTGTAAAAGGAAGCTATAGTGAAAATGTGATTTCTATTTCCTCCACTAAAAATATTGAAAATAAAACAATTACTGTAGAATCTGATTGGAGTTCGGCTTCGTATTTTTACAGTTTAGTGGCACTTTCGGAAGAAAAATGTGGCATAACACTCAGTAGTTTTTCTGAAGATAGTTTGCAGGGCGACGCTGCATTGGTTCAAATTTATGATGCTTTGGGCGTGCGAACAGTTTTTAATATTTCAGAAAATACAATAATCCTTTCAAAAAGGAATGTTGAACTTCCAGATTCGCTTATGCTCAACCTTTCAAATACGCCAGATTTGGCGCAGACTATTGCAGTAACGTGTTTTGGTTTAGGCATCGGGTGCAAACTCACGGGACTTCATACGTTGAAAATTAAGGAAACAGACCGGCTTTTAGCATTAAAAAATGAATTGGAAAAATTAGGCGCAACACTTCAAATTGACAATAATTCGTTGACGCTGGAAAAAGCGTTTCAAATAAACCCAAACGTGCTCATAAAAACCTATCAAGACCACAGAATGGCGATGGCATTTGCGCCGCTATCGGTAAAAACAGCGCTGGAAATAAATCATGCAGAAGTAGTTTCAAAATCATATCCCAGCTTTTGGAAGGATTTAAAAATATTGGGAATTGAGTGTTTTTTGAGTGATTCTTCAAATTAATCGAGTAATAAATCATCCGCTATTGCGCTACAGCACTCGCTTGCAAATAATAAACCGTCATTTACTTGACAACGCCTGTGTTGAGGTTGTATATTTGCAGCCTTTTAAAATATAAAGACACGACGTATTATGGGAATGAAACTTTCGAATTTTGGCTTTACGCTTCCAGACGAATTATTAGCTGAGTATCCAGCACCAAACCGTGACGAATCACGATTGATGGTGTTAAACCGAAAAACTAAGACAATTGAACACAAAATGTTCAAGGATCTTATTGATTATTTTGAGGAAGACGATGTGCTAGTAACCAATAACACCAAGGTGTTTCCGGCGCGTTTATTCGGAAATAAGGAAAAAACTGGCGCTCGAATTGAAGTTTTTCTTTTAAGAGAATTAAATCCGGAAACCCGTCTTTGGGATGTTTTGGTGGATCCTGCGCGAAAAATTAGAATTGGAAACAAATTATATTTTGGTGAAGACGAAACACTAGTGGCAGAAGTTATAGATAATACAACTTCACGTGGAAGAACACTTCGTTTTCTTTTTGATGGATCGTATGATGAATTCCGCAATAAATTGACAGAACTGGGCGAAACACCACTTCCAAAATATATAAAGAGAGAAGTTGAGCCGGAAGATGCAGAACGTTATCAAACTATTTTTGCTAAAAACGAAGGAGCTGTAGCGGCACCAACTGCCGGCTTGCATTTTTCTAAACACCTTTTAAAGCGACTTGAAATTAAAGGCGTAAACATGGCCGAAGTTACATTGCACGTGGGCTTGGGTACCTTCAGTTCGGTAGAGGTTGAAGATCTTTCGAAACACAAAATGGATTCGGAAGAAATGGAAATTGACCAAAAAGCTGTAGATGTTATTAATGCAGGAATTAACAGAAAAAAGCGTGTTTGTGCTGTTGGAACTACCGCCATGCGAGCTTTAGAAAGTTCAGTCTCTACAAACCATACTTTAAACCCCTATAAAGGTTGGACTAATAAATTTATTTTTCCTCCTTACGATTTTAGTATTGCAAATGCTATGATTAGTAATTTCCATACGCCAAAATCTACATTGTTAATGATGGTTTCGGCATTCGCGGGGCACGATTTTATAAAAGAAGCTTACGCAGAAGCTATTAAGGAGAAATACAAGTTTTACAGCTATGGCGATGCCATGTTAATTATCTAAATTCTCTCAAATCTAAACTTTTAAATCCCGATGCAAATCGGGATTTTTTAATTTATACCTTCCGTATGCTTATTATAAATAATGCATATTAGATTAGAATGAAAATATAACGTAAGTTTTTAATTATTCTGAAAGTACTTATTTGTCGAGCTATTTCTTCATTTTTATCGGTATTCTGTTACACATTTTATTCAATTACAGCCGAGGGCGTTATTTATTTATAAGCAATTGGTTTTCAAATGTCAAAATAAAAATATACCTTAGTGTTTCTTTACTAAAAACCAACCGCAGATTTGATGAAAAAAATTACACTTTTCTTCATTTTATGTTTCTATGTTCTCATTGCCTTTTCGCAAGGTAGCGGGGGTCCATTGCCAGAAAGTTGGGATCTAAATTTAGGGGAACAACCCGACGTAATTCGTCTTCCGCCTTTAGATTTGGAGATAATAGCGCAGCAAGATAGCCTCAATGATTTAGACAAAAGTATGCCTTGGCGCTACGGTGTTGAAATACCTTTAAACTTAAATATGGAGCACGGTGGCCTGTGGACAGCATTACCCAATGGAGGGAAAATATGGCGGGCTACAATTCAATCGTACGGTGCGCTCAACCTAAGTATAAATTTTAACGATTTTTATTTGCCTCTGGGTTCAAGACTTCAACTATATAATCAGGACAGAACTGATGTTACTCGAACGTATAACAATTCGCAAAATAGAATTAATGGACAATTAGGTACGTGGTTTGTAAAGGGCGATATAATTTGGATAGAGTACTATCAACCACCATATACGCAAGATAGACCACGACTTCAAATAAATAGTGTTATTCACGGATACAGAATGGGGAGTGTAATTGCGCTGCTCGACGGGGTTCGTGGAATAAACGATTCTGGAGAATGTAATTACGATGTAAATTGTCCGGTTGGTGCCGATTTTGACTCCAAAAAAGATTTGGTTAAAAAGGCCGTTGCTCTCTTAAATTTAGGAAATGGCTATTTATGTTCTGCCGCATTGGTAAATAATACACGGAATGATAAAACCCCGTATCTTTTAACAGCGAACCACTGTTTAGATACCAGTGATCCCGCTCTGTGGTCTATTCGGTTTAATTGGGTAAGCCCCACGCCAGTCTGCGGCACGGGTGAAGACAGTGGAGATTTGCAAACAAATTTTACTATTAGTGGAGCCGAATTGAAAGCAAACAATACCAAAAGTGATTTCGCCTTGGTTGAACTTTTTGAAAAAATTCCCGAATCTTGGGATGTTGCTTTTGCGGGTTGGGACAATTCAGATACAAATCCGTTGTTCGAGGTCGGAATTCATCATCCCAACGGAGATATTATGAAAATATGCAGAGATAATTCTGGCGCTACAAAGGTTGATGCCAACGGCACTCAAGTTTGGTTAATTGGCGGTGGCTCACACGGAAGTGGCAACGGGTGGGAGATAGGCACTACCGAAAGTGGTTCGTCTGGATCGCCTCTATTTAATGAAAATGGCCACATAATTGGGCAATTGTATGCAGGTCAATCTGCGTGCAATGGTTTAGAAAACAATAATGAATACGATATTTACGGCAGGTTTGGCGTTTCTTGGAATACCGGAAACACCCCCCAATCTCGCTTAATGGAATGGTTAGATCCAATAAATACAGGTCAAACTACAGTGGAGACCCTCCAAAATCTTTTGAATATTCCAGATTTTGAAGAAATTGGCGAAATAAAAATCTACCCCAATCCAGCAAGTACTGCCATTACGGTAATGAATAATAGATATCCTCATTTATCATTTCAGTTTTTAAATGTAATGGGGCAGCGCCTCCACTTTGGCTCTTTGTCTAATACTATGAATACCATAAATGTTACCAACCTTACCGATGGCGTCTATTTTCTATATTTATTAGATGAAGACAGCAAGAACTCTGTCACTAAAAAAATAGTTATCAAAAAATAATTCCCTAATTCTATTTAAAACGAGATGCCTCTATTCTGAAAAGGAAAGGGGCTTTTTACTTTTAAATACAGTAATTTTGCAACATGATTTCAGAAAAAAAAGATATACGGGCACTTTCAAAAGATGAACTTCGAAGTTTTTTCGAAAGTATAGGCGATAAAGCATTTCGTGGAACACAGGTTTACGATTGGTTGTGGAACAAAGGAATTCACAGTTTTGACGATATGACCAATCTTTCAAAAGAAACCCGTGCGCATTTGAGTGAAAACTTTGTCATTAATCATATAAAGGTAGATCATATTCAAAAAAGTAATGACGGCACTATTAAAAACGCCGTAAAACTTCACGACGATTTGGTGGTTGAATCGGTTTTAATTCCTACCAAAAGTAGAACTACGGCGTGCGTTTCTTCGCAAGTTGGGTGTAGTTTAGACTGTAGATTTTGCGCCACCGCAAAATTGAAAAGAATGCGGAATTTAAACCCCGATGAAATTTACGATCAAGTAGTGGCAATAGACAAAGAAAGTCGCTTATATCACAACAAACCGCTTTCAAACATTGTTTTTATGGGAATGGGCGAACCGCTCATGAATTACAAAAACGTCTTAGAGTCTATTGAAAAAATAACTTCGGAAGAAGGATTGGGAATGTCTCCAAAACGAATCACGGTTTCTACTTCGGGCGTGCCAAAAATGATAAAGAAATTAGCAGACGATGAGGTGAAATTTCATCTCGCCGTGTCGTTGCATTCCGCAATTCAAGAAACGAGGGAACAGATTATGCCTTTTGCAAAAGCGTTTACTTTAACAGATCTTCGCGACGCTTTGGAATATTGGTACAGTAAAACCAACCGTAAAATTACGTACGAATACATTGTTTGGAAAGATATAAACGATAAATGGGCAGATATTGAAGCACTTGTTACCTTTTGTAAATACGTGCCTTGTAAAGTTAATATAATTGAGTACAATCCTATTGATGACGGCCAATTTCAGCAAGCGTCTTCTTCAATAATTGAAGATTATATTCAGGCGTTGGAACACAATAGAATTCCTGTAACAGTACGAAGAAGCAGGGGGAAAGATATTGATGCGGCCTGCGGGCAATTAGCAAATAAACAATAAAAAAAGAGCGGCCAAAAGCCGCTCTTTTCAATTCAAACTAAATTGTAAATTAGTTCTTTACAATTCTGAAAGTTTTACTTGCTCCATCAATAGAAACAGTAGCAATGTAAACACCAGACTGAAGTCCAGAAATAGTTACAGTTTCGTTAGTGTTAGCTAGTTTTTGAGAAACTACCTCTTGACCTAACATATTGTAAATAGCAACTTTTTCCATAGAAGTAGTAGCAGAAAGGTTTAATTGACCGTTTGCAACAAAGTATTTAAAACCTTGGAAAACTTGATCGTTAACACCTAATACATCAGCAGTAACTTTAAAATCATCAACTTGGAAGCCGAATTGGTCAGAAGCTACGTGTTGGATAGCGATGTAAACATCTTGTCCAGCGTAAAAATCAAGATCTACAGTGAATTCTTCCCAGTCAATTGCTTGAGGA
This sequence comes from Aequorivita vitellina, assembly GCF_022008365.1. Taxonomy (GTDB): domain Bacteria; phylum Bacteroidota; class Bacteroidia; order Flavobacteriales; family Flavobacteriaceae; genus Aequorivita; species Aequorivita vitellina. The sequence continues at coordinate 88,503 of NZ_JAIRBA010000007.1, read as the reverse complement.
ACTAAACCTGTTTCAAGTGGTGAAAAGTTGTTCGGATCTGTATCTACTGTAGAGATTAAAATGTTAAAAGTTTCGGTAGAGTAAGTTGCGTCAGCAGCTTTTGCCCAGAAAGAAAGCATGTTTCCAGATGTTCCTAATGTCATTTGAGGTGAAATTAGCCAATCGTCGTTTGCATTAGTTGATCCGTCTGGTACAGCAGCAAAAGAAGTCATAGCCTTAACCCCACTTTTAGCAGTCCAATCAGAATCTGCAGTTGGGTCTAAAGGTGGATTTGTTGTAGTTGAATTGAATACAATAAAAGCACCAGTATACCCAGAATTATCAAAAGTAACACCTGAAAAACCATAAGTTGGTAAAAGATCAAGATCAACTAAAGTCCAATCTCCAACGTCTGCAATGATAAAGTCATCGTAAGCTTCAAAATCGTCTTCAAAAATAGTAGTTTGCGCATTCATTGCAAAGCCAGCAAATAATGCTGCTAATAATGTAATTTTTTTCATTTTAATAATAATTAAGGAGTTAATAATAATTTCTCCAAAAATAGGGCTTGTTCCTTTGTTATCGGGTGTTTCGAGAGATTTTAACGCGCTTTTTAAAATTCGCATTTTGCAAATGCTTTTCGGTGTTTACTTTTTTTTTATTAACAAGCTTTTTCAATTTTTACAAATTAAAAGTTGCTTTTATTGCGTTTTCAATTTTAATCTACAAATACCATATTAAAAGGTTTTGTTAAATCAATCACTTTTACTTGCATTCTCGCTTAAAACCGTCGTCCATTTTTAACTATCTTTGAACTTTTATGAAGATAGTTTCACGCATAAAACTTCCCATTGAAAAGGAGATGGAGCTTTTTGAAAAAAAGTTCTCAGCCTCTATGTCTTCTAAAGTTTCTCTTCTAAACAGAATTACACATTATGTGGTAAACCGAAAAGGAAAACAAATGCGCCCTATGTTTGTTTTTCTCATTGCAAAAATGACCAATAATGGCCAAGTAAACGAACGTACCTATCGCGGTGCTTCGGTCATTGAGCTTATACATACAGCAACTTTAGTGCACGACGATGTTGTGGACGACAGCGACCGCCGCCGTGGATTTTTCTCCTTAAATGCACTTTGGAAAAACAAAATTGCCGTGCTCGTTGGCGATTATTTACTTTCAAAAGGGCTGTTGCTTTCCATAGATAATGACGATTTTGATTTGCTGAAAATTATCTCCGTCGCCGTTCGCGAAATGAGCGAGGGCGAATTGTTGCAAATTGAAAAAGCCCGAAAATTAGATATTACCGAAGATGTTTATTTCGAAATAATTCGTCAAAAAACGGCCACACTAATTGCAGCTTGTTGCGCAATGGGCGCACGCTCGGTAATGGCATCGGATGAAGAAGTTGAAAACATGCGCAAGTTTGGCGAACTCATCGGCACCGCTTTTCAGATAAAAGACGACCTTTTTGATTACGGGAATGACCACATTGGCAAACCCACGGGCATTGATATTAAGGAGCAAAAAATGACGCTTCCCTTAATTTACGCTTTGAACAACGCAACTTCCGAAGAAAATAAATGGCTTATTAATTCGGTTAAAAACCATAACAAAGACAAACAGCGCGTAAAGGAAGTCATCGCTTTTGTAAAAGAAAACGGTGGTTTAGATTATGCCGTAACAAAAATGAAGGAATACCAGCAGGAAGCACTTCGGCTTTTAGAAACGTATCCCGCTTCACCCTACAAAGAATCGCTGGAGCTTATGGTAAATTACGTTATTGATAGGAAAAAGTAACAATTTTAAGTTATAGCTTACAGGCGCAGTGTACAGTAGTAAAATGAAAACTGCCACCGCAAACCGAAAAACTTTTTTTCCTTAGGCAACCATTCTTCAGAAACCTGCGTCTATTAAAATAGAAGCCTATAAAAGCGAAGCGTATTTTGAAAATAATACCCTTACATAAAAATTATTCTAAGTTAATTGGCAAAGCGTCCAAAGGCGACCGGCGCGCACAGCAACAATTGTTTGAAATGTTTGCGCCTAAAATGATGGGGGTTTGCAGACAGTATTTAAAGAACAACGATTTGGCCGAGGAAGTAATGCTCACCGGATTTTTTAAAGTGTTTACGTATTTAAAAGATTTTAAAAACGAAGGCAGTTTTGAAGGTTGGATTAGAAGAATAATGGTCAACGAAAGTATTTCGCAGCTTCGGAAGGACAAAAAATTGCAATTTATTTCTGAAACAGAAATTGAAAATTCAGCAACGCATTCCACTTATATTGAAACCGAACTGGAAACGGCAGAAATTCAAAAAATGATAGATGGCTTGCCAGACGGTTACAAAACGGTTTTTGTGCTTTACGCGGTTGAAGGCTACAAGCACGGCGAAATAGCAGAACTGTTGCAGATAAGTGAAAACACTTCAAAAACACAACTTTTTAAAGCACGCAAAATGCTTCAAAATATGGTAAAACAACAAAATAATCTAAGTTATGGCACCTTATAAACTAGAAGACAACATTCGCGAAAAACTAGAAGCGAGGGAGCTAAAACCTTCCGCCGATGCTTGGAGCAAACTAGAAGCAAAATTAGATGCCCAGCAGCCCAAAAAGAAACCGCTGCTTTGGTATTACGTCGCAGCGAGCTTTATTGGAATCTTGCTCTTGGCTTCAGTTTTCTTTAATAGAAATGATTTTGAAGGAAATAATCAAATAGTGAATGAAAATTTTGAACAGCCTACAATTGAAAAAAAATCTGAAATACTTCAAAATAAAACTGAAGCTGAAAAAATTGCTTCCGATCTGCCCGCTAATTCGGATGAAGAATTCAGTTCAGAAAAAGTTGATGCCAAAACTTCTAAAAAGGAAACTGACGAAAAGGTGAAAAAGAATTCAAATAGCGTAAAACCACTTCCGCAGAAAAAATCTGAAATAGACAAACTGATTAAAAAAAGTAAAACGGTTGCCGAAGTTTCAAAAAACAAAAAGTCAGAAAAAATAGAAAGCTCAATTTCAGAAGACGAAAAAAACTTCAACCTTAAAGTAGATGAAGTAGTTGCTTCAGTAAAAAAACTACAAGAAGACAATACAGATGTAACCGCAGCCGAAGTGGAGGCACTGCTAAAAAACGCGCAGCGCGAAATTCAATCGCAGCGCATAATGAATAGCCAAAAAGTAGATGCCACCGCATTGTTGCAGGACGTTGAGTGGGAGCTCGATAAAAGTTTTCGCGACAAAGTTTTTGACGCCTTGGGCGAAGGTTTTCAAAAAGTACGCACCGCCGTTTCGGAGCGAAATGATTAACTAAGATTCAATTAAAACATTCATCAATAATTCATCAATAATCAAAAAATCGAACAGTTATGAAATCATTAATCACGATTACCGGTGCGCTTACAATATGGCTACTTGCCAGTGTTTATGCACAAGCACAAGAAACAACGACCAAAACCCAAACAGCTGTTGAACAACTTAGCGCGTTGAAGGAAAAAATAATTCAAGAGGAAAAAGACGCGCTAAAAGTAGAAGTTGAAAGAATAAACTCGCTGTTGAACAGCGATGGCGTTACAGAGGCAGAAGGCGAATTATTAAAACAAAAAGCCGCAGAAAAGCACGCTCTAAATATTGAAAATCGTTTGGCGATAATTGATAATAAAATTGCGCTGCTAAAACGAAACGATAATGGTGAAAATTACGAAGACGAACCGGGAATGATTATACGTATTGGCACCAGCGATAGTGAAAACGACAATGTGCTATACATTGGCCCCAAAAACAAGAAACGCAAATACGACCGTCGCACCACCTCCGATCTAGTGTTCGCTTTCGGTTTGAACAACGCGATTACAGAAGGTGAATCTTTGCAGGACTCAGACTTTAAGGTTGCCGGTAGCCGTTTTGCCGAACTTGGTTGGGCGTGGAAAACCCGCGTTTTTGATAACTCCAATTGGTTGCGAATAAAGTACGGAGTTTCCTTTCAATTCAACGGATTGAAACCTACCGATAATCGATTTTTTGTAGATACGGGCGAGGAGACTGAGCTTGAAACCTATCCGTTAAACTTAAATAAATCGAAATTTAGAATGGATAATTTAGTGGTGCCAGTTCATTTTGAATTTGGTCCATCAAAGAAAATTGAGCACGATGATTATTTCAGATATTCTACAAAAAATCAACTTACCGTTGGGTTTGGGGGGTATGTAGGTATTAATTTAAGCACACGCCAAAAGTTGAAATTTGAAGAAGACGGAAAAGATCAAAAATTAAAACTGAAGGGAGATTACAACACAAACAATTTTATTTACGGACTCAGCGGTTATATAGGCTGGCAGGGCGTTGCGGTGTATGCCAAATACGATCTTAACACAATATTCAAAAACAATCCTATTGCCCAGCATAACGTATCGCTCGGTTTACGTTTTGATGTAGATTAGCCACAACCCCTTTCATTATTCGTTTGTTGATTAACCTACAAGGTTTCCAAAAGCTTGTGGGTTTTTCGTGCGTAATATTCCTATTTTTACAAATTGATATTTGGGCTTCGCTCAGTATTCAAAAAGTTGAAATCTAAAAGCCAATAACACTTAACAACAAACATTGTGATAAGCCGAACCACCATAGACAACGTTTTTGAAACCGCTCGGGTAGAAGAGGTTATCGGCGATTTTGTGCAATTAAAAAAATCTGGGAGCAACTTTAAAGGCCTCAGCCCTTTTACAGACGAGCGTTCACCGAGTTTTATGGTTAGTCCTGTAAAGCAAATTTGGAAAGACTTTAGTAGTGGCAAAGGCGGAAATGTAGTTTCGTTTTTAATGGAACACGAGCATTTTACCTATCCCGAAGCAATAAAATTTTTGGCCAAAAAGTACGGCATTGAAATAGAAGAAACCGAGCAAACTGCCGAAGATAAAGTGCAAGCCAACGAGCGCGAGAGCTTGTATTTAGTTAGTGAATTTGCAAAAGACTATTTTCACACCACTCTATTGAAAACCGAAGAAGGCAAAGCCATCGGTCTTTCGTATTTTAAGGAAAGAGGTTTTACTGATGAAACCATCAAAAAATTTGAGCTCGGATATTCGCCAGATTCTTGGGATGCTTTTACCAGCCACGCAATAAAAAAAGGTTATAAACTAGAATTTCTCGAGAAAACGGGCTTGACTATTGTAAAAGAAGAAAAGCAATTTGACCGTTTTAAGGGACGGGTTATGTTCCCAATTTTAAGTATGAGCGGACGTACGCTTGGTTTCGGTGGTCGTATTTTGACTTCAGATAAAAAAGCGGCAAAATATTTAAATTCTCCCGAAAGCGATATTTACCACAAAAGTAAAGTGCTTTACGGCATTTTTAACGCCAAACAAAGCATTGCAAAAGAAGACAATTGCTACTTGGTTGAAGGTTATACAGACGTTATCCAGTTTCATCAAACGGGGATTCACAATGTGGTCTCTTCATCGGGGACGGCTTTAACTGCAGAGCAAATCAGGCTTATAAATCGTCTCACAAAAAATATTACGGTTCTTTTTGATGGTGACGCTGCGGGGCTTCGCGCATCACTTCGGGGAATCGATTTGATTTTGGAACAGGGCATGAACGTGAAAATTTGCACCTTTCCACTAGGCGAGGATCCCGATAGTTTTTCGCGTAAAAATTCTTTGGAAGAATTGACACTTTACCTGGAGGAAAACGCCAAAGATTTCATCACTTTTAAAGCTTCTCTGCTCGCTTCCGAAGCGAAAAATGACCCGATAAAAAAATCGGAAACCATACACGATATGGTTAACAGCATCGCGAAAATACCCGATGTAATAAAGCGCGAAGTATATATAAAGGAGTGTTCGCGAATTATGGATATTTCGGAACAAGTGCTTTTCAACACCCTGGCTCAGATTTTTCAAAAGGATAAAAAGGAAGCGACTAAAAGGGCAAATGTGCCGCAGGAAGCGTTTGAAGTTATTCCCACGGAAAAGAAGATTGAAAAAATAGACGTGCAACTTCAGTTGGAACAAAAAATAATTGAGCTGCTATTACTTTACGGTAACGTGGAAGAGGATTTTGAAGATTTAATACTTGAAGCAGACGAGAAAGGAGAAATTTCACTGAAACCTGAAATCCACAAAGCACGGGTTTTTGAAAAAATTTATCTCGATTTGCAAGATGACGAAATTGAATTTACCAATCCTGAATTTAAGGATTTGTATTTAGAAGTAGTGAATAGATTCAACCAAGATCCGGAAGCGAAGGCTGAAACTTTTATTAATGATTTAGAACCTGAAATGGCTACTGCAGTAACGCATATCTTGATGGAAGAAGAACGTTACACATTAAGTAATTGGGAGCGAAAGGAAATTTATGTAAAGGAAAAAGACAAAACTATAGCCCAAATAGTTAGTGAAACCATTTTAAATTTACGTCGCCATTTGGTTTCTCAGAAAATAAATGAATTATCTGAAGTAATGAAGGAAGGAAAAAACGACGATAATGATATAGGTTTGCAGGAAATAGTAGATTATATAAGCCTTAAAAAAGTGCTTTCCAATAAACTAAATAGGGTGCTTTAGTTTAACTAGTTTGAAACATTCGTGCGTGGTTAATTAACTCTGCCAAACTTTTTACGTTCAATTTTTTTAAAACTCGAGTTTTATAAGTGCTTACGGTTTTTTCATTGATTTCTAAAAGCGAAGCAATATCTTTATTGCGCTTTCCATTTGAAAGTAGGTCTAATACTTCTAACTCTCTTGCTGAAAGTTTTTTGTACTTTCCAATGGCACTATTATCGTTTGTAGAACGGTTATTATACGCAGCGGCAAGCGCATCGTTTAAAAATATACCGCCAAGCGATATGTGTTTAATTGCTTCGATAAAAGTTTTTAAGGAAGTTGTTTTTGGAATGTAGCCTGATGCTCCAGATTTTATAGCGCGTAGTGCATAAATTTCTTCAGGATACGATGAAAAAATAACAATTCGTGTTTTCGGAAATTCATCACGTAAGTTACGGAGCTTACGAAACCCATTAAAATCTGGAATATTCAATTCTAAAATTAAGAGATCGGGACGCTCTTTTTCGAGACATCGCGTTAATTCAGATCCACGAGACACATTGCCAACAATAGTATATCTATTTGTGTTTTTAAGCATGACTGAAATTCCCTCCCTCGTAATTGGATGTGAGTCAACGATTACAACTTTTTTCATTTTTGCGTATTTACAAATTTAGAAAATATAAAAACTTGATCTGGGGAGAATGAATGAGTTTAATCTGTAATATTAACAATTCATTATGATAAAATAAAGTCTTTGGGAGCAGAAAACCGATGGTTTCGTTAAAAGTGTATATTTATTCGATAAGTGACGCTAATTTTTTAAATCTAATGGGATTTCACAAACGGGAATAGGCATCATTTTGTGCTGATTTGCCTTGTTGAGCCTTGAGTAAATATCGTAAACCACTTTTTGTCTTGCAGTAAACTCACTATCGACTTTGCCGTTTTTATGCATTTTCATCGCCCATTCCAATTCGTCGTAACTTGCGCCCAATTGGTCTTCATCAGTGCGGCTATCGCCAAAAAGACCGTCTGTTGGAGCTGCTTTTAAAATAGAGTCTGGAATATTTAAAGCTCTTCCAATTTCGTAAACTTCGCTTTTCATTAAATCGGCAATTGGACTTAAATCAACCCCACCATCGCCATATTTTGTATAAAAACCCACCCCAAAATCTTCAATTTTATTTCCTGTTCCAGCCACCAAATAACGGTGAATTCCGGCAAAAAAATACAAGGTTGTCATGCGCAAACGGGCACGGCTATTGGCTAAAGACAAATCTAAAAAACTGTCGGCTGTAGTTTGTGGCACCACAGTTTTAAATTGTTCAAAAACAGGGGTTAAATCTACCGTCGTGTTGCTAACATTAGTAAAGTTATTCTTTAAAAATTGAATGTGTTCGCGGCCGCGATTTACTTGGTTTTCCGCTTGATGAATTGGCATTTCTACACAGAGTGTACGCATCCCTGTTTTAGCACAGAGTGCTGAGGTTACCGCAGAATCTATTCCGCCGCTTATGCCTATTACAAAACCGTCCATCTTTGCATTTACCGCATAATTTTTCAACCAATTTACAATATAGTCAATTACTTTTTCGGTCTGCATTTTCCGTGTTTTTAATCTTTTATAATAATACCTTTGCACCGCAAAAGTGGTTAAAGATAAAATTAATAAAAAGGATTGACGTTAACCAACTGTAACATTTTTTAATATGATAAGATATTTTATAACGGCAGTTTTCGGAGTCCTTCTCTTTTCTTGCAATACCAAGAGCGAAGTTGAAAAAGAAATTGAGAAAATTCCAATCAATGTTGAAATTATCCGTTTCGACAAAGCTTTTGCAGCTGCGACTCCTAAAGATTTGCCCAGTCTTAAAAATGAGTTTCCACTATTTTTTCCGAAGCAATACAACGACAGTATTTGGGTTGAAAAATTATCAGATACGCTTCAAAATCAATTGGAAGCCGAAGTGCTAAAGAAGTTTCCGAATGAAGATTCTTTGCGTGAAATTTTCGAGCCGTTGTTTCAGCATATAAAATACTATTTCCCAAACTTTTCAACACCGGTTGTCGTTACTACAACATCTGACGTTGATTACAGGAATAAAATAATACTTGCAGATAGTATGTTGATCGTGGGCTTAGACAATTATCTGGGCAGTAATCATAAATTTTACGATGGTATTGATAGGTATGTAGCGAAGGAAATGAAACCGTCGCAAATTGGCCCAGATATAGCAGAAAAATATGCGAGACAATATATTAAAATTCCGAATAAGCGATCGTTTTTGGGCCAGATAGTTTACTTCGGAAAAGAATTATACCTAAAAGATCTTTGGCTCCCAAATGCTTCCGATGCCGAAAAAATTGGTTACACCGAAGAAGAGTTTCAATGGGCCGAAGAAAATGAAGCATATATGTGGCGCTATTTTATAGAGAAAGAATTGCTATACAGCACAGACCCAAAACTTGCAGCTAGATTTGTAAGCCCAGCGCCTTTTTCAAAATTTTATCTCGAAATAGACAATGAATCTCCAGGAATGTTGGGGAGATATTTGGGCTGGAAAATTGTGCGCGCCTATATGAAAAACAACAAAACAAATGTGCAGCAATTAATGGTTACCAATGCTGACGAGATTTTTACAAATTCAAAATATAAACCTAAGAAATAATGGCAGTAAAACACACTTCAGAAATTAGACTAAACGTTGGTTTAGACGAAAATAAAATACCCGAGAATATTCACTGGACAGCCGAAGATGGCGGTATTACAAACGAAGAAACCAAAGCGTTAATGCTTTCAGTTTGGGACAATAAAAAGCAGGAGTCGCTTAGAATAGACCTTTGGACAAAAGATATGCCCGTAGACGAAATGAAGGTTTTTTTCCACCAAACATTGAGTGCGATGGCAGATACATTTCAGCGCGCAACAAACGATGAAAAAATGAGCGCCACTATGCGCGATTTCTGCGATTATTTTGCTGAAAAGTTAGAGTTAAAGCGAGGGCAATAATTTTAAAAACTTCAATTAACAATCGATTCGTTAAGCTGATTAATGTAGTTTAAAACTTCATCTCTTCCTGTGGCATCACTGGCAGAGGTAATAAAAAAGGGAGGCATTTCTTCCCAAGCTTCGAGCATTTTTTCGGTATAAGCAGCAACATTTCGTTCCAATGCTTTGGGCTTCAGTTTGTCTGCTTTTGTAAAAATAATATTGAAAGGAATCCCGCTTTCGCCCATCCATTCCATAAATTCTAAATCTATGGGTTGGGGCTCCAAGCGACAATCTATTAAAACAAAGGCAAGTACCATCTGTTCGCGTTTTTCAAAATAATTGGTAATAAATTTCTGAAAAATCTTTTTACTGGTTTTTGAAACGCGCGCGTATCCATAACCCGGTAAATCTACCAAATACCAGTTTTTATTGATAATAAAATGATTTATAAGCTGCGTTTTTCCCGGTCTGCCTGAAGTTTTGGCCAAGCTTTTTCGCTGCATAAGCATATTGATGAGGGAAGATTTTCCCACATTGCTTCGCCCAATAAAGGCGTATTCTGGCAGGCGATCTTTCGGACATTTGGCAACATCGCTATTGCTCATTAAAAATTCTGCAGATTTAATATGCATTTTTTTAAGGTATAAATTATTTGGAAAAATATATTTTTTGAAGCCTAAGGTCCCGCTAAAACCCTCGTTTTTCTAACCAAGCGTAAAGCGTTTTATTAAACTCATGTGGGTGTTCCATCATTGCCGCATGACCGCATTTATCGATCCAAAAGAGGTCTGAATCTGGTAAAAGCTCGTGAAATTCTACCGCCACTTCTGGTGGGGTTACGTTGTCGTTTTTTCCCCAAATAATGCAGGTTGGAGTGTGCATTTTTGGCAAATCTTTTGCCATATTATGCCGTATAGCACTTTTAGCAATTGCCAATGTTCGTATTAGCTTTGTACGGTCGTTTACGGTTTCGTAAACATCGTCCACGATTTCTTTGGTTGCAACTGCCGGATCGTAGAATACATTTTCGGCTTTTTGTTTTATATACTCATAATCGCCACGTTTTGGATAGCTTTCACCCATGGCACTTTCATACAGTCCCGAGCTGCCGGTAATAACCAGCGCCTTTACTTTTTCGGGGTACATTTTTGTACAGAGAAGCCCAATATGGCCCCCAAGCGAATTTCCTAAAAGAATTACCTCTTTATACCCCAAGTGATCTATAAACTGCGCCGCGTATTTTGCGAAATTTTTCACATTTGTGCGCAGTAAAGTCATTTTGTATATAGGCAGTTCTGGGATGAGAATTTTGTAGCCTTTCGGCGGAAAGAATTCGGCAACGCCATCAAAATTGCTTAAGCCTCCCATAAGCCCGTGAAGGATAACAATTGGTGTGCCTTCACCTATTTCTAAATATGAAAATTTTCCTTCTTTCTTTAAGTTTTCTGACATGCTTGGTTGTTGCAATTTAGAATGACAAAAGTAAACAAAAATTTTTCATAGCGTCTATTTATACGCTGCCTTTGTTTTTACTTATTTCAAAATGAGGTTATCTACAATGTGGTAAAACTTATCAACAAAGTGGTAGAATGTGGTAAAAAGTGGTAAAAGTTATATATATTTGAAACTATAAATTGCAAATCGCCAAATTCCACAATGCTCAATCTAATAGGTACATACGAATGTAAAGCAGACGTAAAAGGACGCCTCATGGTGCCTGTGCCGCTAAAAAAGCAGTTGGCGGCGGTTGCTCCTGAGGGCTTTGTAATTAAGCGCGCCGTTTTTCAGCCGTGTTTGGAAATTTATCCAATGAAAGAATGGGATGCTTTAATGCAGAAAATGGGCCAGTTAAATCGATTCAGCAGGAAAAACAACGATTTTATTAGAAGGTTTACAGCGGGCGTGAAAACCGTAGAGCTTGATGCTACAGGCCGTTTGTTGATTCCAAAAGACCTGCTTTCTTTTGCGGGCATCAGTAAAGAAATTGTGCTCTCTTCCGCTATAAATATTATTGAAGTTTGGGATAAAAACAAATATGAACAAGCTATTGACGATGCGGCAAATGATTTTGCCGATTTAGCTGAAGAAGTAATGGGAGATAAAAATGACGAAGGAGATGGAGTATCATAATCCAGTTTTGCTAACGGAAACAGTTGATGGTTTAAACATAAAGCCAGACGGGGTTTACGTGGATGTAACTTTCGGTGGCGGCGGACACTCGCGCGAAATATTGAAGCGCTTGGGGCCACAAGGAAAACTCATAGCTTTTGACCAAGACAAAGATGCTTTAAAAAATGTGATTGACGATGAAAGATTTTTGCTCATTAATCAGAATTTTCGTTTTCTGAAGCAATTTTTAAGATTTCACGGGTATCGAACTGTTGATGGAATTTTGGGCGATTTTGGAGTTTCTTCGCATCAATTTGACGTGGCGGAAAGAGGTTTTTCAACTCGCTTTGAAGCCGATTTAGATATGCGAATGAACCGCGATAGCAATTTTTCGGCATATACGGTTGTCAACAAATATGAAGAAACCCAATTGCGTGATGTTCTTTCAAATTATGGCGAATTGCGAAGTGCCGCAGGAATGGCTCGGTTAATAGTTGAGGCCAGGCAAGTGGAAAAAATAAAAACGAGTGAGCAGCTAAAAAAAATATTGAGCAGATTTTTGCCTGCGCATAAAGAAAACAAAATTCTGGCGCAAATTTATCAAGCAATCCGGATAGAAGTAAACCAAGAATTGGAGGCTCTAAAAGAGTTTTTGCTTCAAACAAACGAGGTTTTAAAACCCGGAGGGCGAATTAGTTTAATTAGCTATCATTCCTTAGAAGATAGGCTTGTAAAACGCTATATCCGGAATGGATTGTTTGAAGGCGAACCAGAGAAAGACGTGTACGGAAGGGTGGAAGTGCCTTTTAAAGCTGTGGGGAAATTTATTATTCCCACCAAAGAAGAGATAAAACAGAACAATCGCGCTAGAAGTGCCAAACTTAGAATAGCCGAGAAATTATAAAATGAAAGAAGGTTTTTACAACATAATAAAAGGAAAATTTTTGGTAAGTGATGACGCATTAAAAAACTGGCATTTCATCATTTTTCTTTCTGTTTTGGCTTTGGTAATGATTAGCAGTTCGCACAGCGCCGATAAAAAAGTGCACGTAATTTCAAAATTAAACGCACAGGTAAAGGAGCTTAAAAGCGAATATGTAGATGTAAGAATGATGTTGATGCAGTCGCGAATGGAAAGCAAAATTATTGCGGCAATGGAACGTCGAGGGTTGCAGCCATCGTCTAATCCACCGAAAAGAATTCGAATTATTGAAGAAGAGGATTAGAGCGGGTAGAATAAAGACGAAAGAATAAAGAGAAAAGAAAAAAGAGAAAAGAATAAAAAAGGGATACTGAGGAGTAAAATGGCTTTCGAAGAAAAAAACATATTAAATCGTTTATACATCATTGCAGGATGTATGTTTCTCTTCGCGCTTGCCATTAGCGTTAAATTGATGAACATTCAGTTTATAGACGGCGATAAGTATCGTGATTTGGCAAAGGAAAATACCACCAAAAATTTTATAATTCCTGCTAATCGTGGTAATATTTATGCCGATGACGGCAGTCTTTTGGCTACATCGGTTCCTAAATACGACATTCGGTTTGACGCGGTTACCGTTTCTTCAAAAGATTTCAAAGAAAATTTAAAGCCTCTTTCCGAAGGATTGAGCAGTATGTTTGGAAAACCTGTTTCGTATTACCAAAACAAGTTCAGAAAAGCCCGTGCCGATAAAAACAGGTATTTACTAATTGTAAAAAACCTGGGGTATTCAGATTATATAAAAGTGAAAAATTTACCGCTTTTCCGCAAAGGACCGTATAAGGGTGGCATCATTGTGGAGCAGCGCACCGTTCGTGAACATCCAATTGGAAAAATTGCTCAGCGCACCGTTGGTGACGAAGCATTTGACCGTCCGGGCTATTATGCCGTTGGATTGGAAGGCGCTTTCAACGATTTGTTAACCGGGAAAGAAGGGCATCGACTAAAGCAAAAAATAGCTCAAGGACAGTGGAAACCTATTTCAGACGACAACGAAATTGAGCCACAAGATGGTTACGACATTGTTTCTACAATTAATGTAAATATTCAAGATATAGCGCATCACGCTTTGTTAAAGCAACTAGAATATTACGAAGCCGAGCACGGAACTGTAATTGTAATGGAAGTGGCTACTGGCGAGATAAAAGCTGTTTCAAACTTGGGGCGTACATCAAACGGGAACTATTACGAAAAACTTAATTACGCAGTCGGCGAATCGCACGAGCCCGGTTCAACCTTTAAAGTGATGGCGTTAATGGCGGCATTGGAAGATAAAGTAATAGACACTAGCAGTGTTGTAGATACCGGCAATGGCAGGAAGATATTTTATGGCAAACCTGTTAATGATTCAAAACGGGGTGGTTATGGTGAAATTTCGGCGGCGAGAGCGTTGGAGGTGTCATCAAATATAGGGCTGGCTACAATTATTGATAATGGGTACTCCAAAAACCCAAATAAATTTATTAATCGATTAAAAAGTTGGCATCTCGATGATAAAACTGGGGTGGCAATTAAAGGTGAAGGAGCTCCATTAATTCCGCAGCCCGGCGATAAAAAATGGAGTAAGAATGCGCTTCCATCAATGGCTTACGGATATAATTTAAGGTTGACCCCACTTCAAACTTTAACTTTTTACAATGCCATTGCAAACAACGGAGTAATGGTGAAGCCGCGCTTTATAAAAGAAGTACGCGCATGGAATGAAAAAGTGACCGTCTATAATACCCAGGTTATAAATTCAAAAATTTGTTCAGATAAAACCTTGAATGACATTAGAGAAATTATGAAAAATACGGTGAAGCGTGGAACTGGAAGATCCCTCTACTCACCAGATTTTTCAATGGCGGGAAAAACAGGAACTGCCCGTACTGAATATTGGTACCCCGATTGGAATAGTAATCCGCGATATATTTCTTCGTTTGCAGGATTTTTTCCGGCAGAAGATCCTAAATATTCTTGCATTGTCATAATTCATAAACCCAGTACTAAAAGAGGTTTTTACGGGGCAGATGTTTCTGGACCTGTATTTAAACGCGTGGCGCAGAAAATATTTACTGAATCTCGAAATGTGGATAAAGTAGAAAAAATAGAAATTCCGGATACTACCGTCGAAAAAGATTTCGAAAAATATTATGCCAAACTGCAACAACCATCCAAAACCATCCCAAATGTAACGGGAATGGCGGGAATGGACGCAGTTTCACTTTTAGAAAATCTTGGACTTAGAGTACAAGTTGTAGGCAACGGAACAGTTTCTACTCAGTCTATAAAGTCTGGAGAATTACTTAAAAAAGGACAATTAATAACATTGAGTTTATCGTGATTTTGTTAAAAGACATACTGTACAAAGTAACCATCGAAAGCGTCGTTGGTAGTACTTCTGTGGCAATAAACAATCTAGAATTTGATTCGAGAAACGTTTCTTTAAACGACGTGTTTATTGCAATAAAAGGAACAATTTCAGACGGACATCAATATATTAAAAAAGCGGCGGACCAAGGTGCATTGGCCATTATTTGCGAAGAATTGCCAGAATATATTATAAATGGAATTACCTATGTGCAGGTTGCAAATACGCACAGTGCTTTAGCAATAATGGCTGCCAATTATTTCGGAAATCCTTCGGAAGAATTGAAACTTGTGGGTATAACCGGCACCAATGGAAAAACAACGGTTTCTTCACTTTTATACCAACTTTTCAAAAAAGCGGGCATGGAAGCCGGTTTGCTTTCTACGGTGAAAATAATGGTTGGGGACAGCGAATATAAAACCTCGCACACAACGCCAGATTCACTAACAATAAACAGCTATTTACGCAAAATGGTAGATGCAGGGGTAGAGTTCTGTTTTATGGAAGTGAGTTCGCACGGCATCCATCAAAAACGGACGGAGGCTTTGCGTTTTGCAGGTGGTATTTTTACAAACCTTTCGCACGATCATTTAGATTATCACAAAGATTTTGCAGCATACCGCGATGTAAAAAAATCTTTTTTTGACGGGTTGCCAAAATCTGCTTTTGCATTAGTAAATGTTGACGACAAAAACGGATTGGTAATGCTTCAGAATACCAAAGCCACAAAATACACCTATGCCTTAAAAACATACGCAGATTATAAAGCACAGATTTTGGAAAGTCAGTTTTCTGGTCAGCTTCTAAAAATTAATAATCAGGATGTTTGGGTAAAATTGATTGGAGACTTTAATGCATACAATCTACTTGCCATTTTTGGTGCCTCCCAACTCTTGGGGTTAGAGGAACTGGAAATTCTTCAAATTATGAGCACTTTGGATAGTGTTGATGGCAGGTTTCAATATTTAATATCTGAAACTAAAATTACTGCAATTGTAGATTATGCACACACCCCTGACGCTTTGCAAAATGTTTTAAAGACCATAAATAGTATTAGGACCGGGAATGAAGCGGTCATTACAGTTGTGGGTTGCGGTGGCGATAGAGATGACCAAAAACGTCCTGTTATGGGTGAAATTGCGGCTACTTTGAGTACGCGGGTAGTTTTTACGAGTGATAATCCACGGACTGAAAATCCCGAAAAAATTATTGAGCAGATTGAAGCTGGAGTGCCAGCCGTACATTATAAAAAGACCATTTCAATTACAAATAGAAAAGAAGCGATTAAAGCAGCTTGCCAAATGGCGGAAGAAAATGACATTATTTTAATTGCCGGAAAAGGTCACGAAACCTATCAGGAAATTAATGGCGAACGCTTTGATTTTGATGATTTTAAAATAGTAAACCAAACATTAACAGCTTTAAACAAATAACCAAATGCTTTATTATCTCTTTGAATATTTGGATAAAACGTACGATGTGCCAGGCGCGGGTTTGTTCAATTTTATTTCCTTTCGTGCTATTTCGGCGGTTATACTTTCGTTATTTATTGCCACGGTTTACGGTAAAAAAATAATTGAATTCCTACGAAAAAAACAAGTTGGCGAGTCTATCCGCGACCTTGGTTTGGAAGGGCAAAACGAAAAGGCCGGAACGCCAACCATGGGTGGAATTATTATAATTCTGGCCACGCTTATCCCTGTTTTGCTTTTCGCAAAGCTGGAAAATATTTACGTAATCCTGCTAATTATTACCACCCTTTGGATGGGAGTTATTGGTTTTATTGACGATTACATTAAAAAATTTAAAAATGATAAACAAGGTCTTCCGGGAAAGTTTAAGGTAATTGGGCAAGTTGGACTGGGGCTTTTTGTGGGGTTGACTATGTATTTACATCCAGATATTGTGGTTGAGCGCACTGTTCAAAACCCTGAAACTGAAACTGAAATTGCTCGTGTAATTGAAAAACCAACAACCAATACTTTTTATGTAAAAGATAAGTCTATGTTAACCACCATTCCCTTTGTAAAGGAGAATGAATTTAACTATTCCGAGCTTATAAGTTGGGCAGGCAATAACTACCAAAGTTATGTTTGGCTCATTTTTATACCTATTGTAATTTTTATTATCACCGCGGTTTCAAATGGCGCCAATCTCACCGATGGAATCGATGGGCTTGCTGCGGGAACATCTGCTATAATAGCATCTACCCTGGCTCTATTTGCTTGGGTTTCGGGCAACGTAATTTTTTCAGATTACTTAAATATAATGTACATCCCAAATACGGGAGAGATGACCATTTTTATCACTGCCTTTGTTGGGGCACTCATCGGGTTTTTATGGTACAATACGTATCCAGCTCAAGTATTTATGGGCGATACCGGCAGTTTAACTATTGGCGGAATTATAGCCGTAATCGCTATTGCTGTTCGGAAAGAACTATTAATACCAATCCTCTGTGGCGTATTTCTGATGGAAAACCTTTCGGTGGTTTTACAGGTAACGTGGTTTAAATACACGAAGAAAAAATTTGGAGATGGGAGACGTATTTTCAGAATGGCGCCATTACATCACCATTATCAAATAAAGGGTTTTCACGAAAGTAAAATTGTAACTCGGTTTTGGATTGTAGGAATATTTCTAGCAATAATTACACTCGTTACACTCAAAATTAGATAAAGTGAAACAGCGATTGGTAATTCTGGGCGGAGGCGAGAGTGGAGTTGGAACTGCCATTTTAGGAAAAAAGAAGGGGTTTGAAGTGTTTGTGTCAGACTTCGGAAAAATAAAAGAGAAGTACAAACAAGTTCTTATAAATAATGAGATTTCATGGGAAGAGGAAGGTCATTCCGAAGGAAAAGTTCTTTCCGCAAATATTGTAATGAAAAGCCCGGGAATTCCCGATAAAGCGCCAATCGTAAAAAAATTACTTGCGAAAGGTGTGAAGGTGATTTCTGAAATTGAATTTGCTTCAAAGTACACGAAAGCAACAATTGTAGGCATCACGGGAAGTAACGGAAAAACAACGGTAGCCAGTCTCACTTATAAATTATTGAGTGACGGCGGCTTAAATGTAGCATTGGGCGGAAACATAGGAAAGAGTTTTGCCGGACAAGTAGCTGAAGAAAAGTATGAAAATTTCGTACTTGAATTAAGCAGCTTTCAACTAGACGGAATTGAAACTTTTGCACCGCACATAGCAGTTTTAACCAATTTGAGTCCGGACCATTTGGACAGATATGATTACAAATACGAAAATTATATCGCTTCAAAATTTCGAATTGTGATGAATCAAACGTCCGAAGACTATTTCATCTATGACGCTGACGATGTGGAAATAACGAAATGGCTTTCGCAAAATCCCATAAAATCGCAACCGCTTCCTTTTTCGGTTAAAAAAGAACTGAAACAGGGCGCATACAAAAGAAATAACGAAATAATATTAAAAATAAATAATACAGAATTTACTATGCCAATTGCAACAATAGGAATACAAGGGGAACACAATGTAAAAAATGCTATGGCTGCTTCAACAGTAGCTAAATTGCTGAGAATTAGAAAACAAACAATCCGCGAAAGTCTCGAAGGATTTCAGGGTGTGGAGCACAGGCTAGAAAAAGTTTTGAAAATAAACAACGTGTTGTATATCAACGATTCAAAAGCCACGAATGTAAATGCTACATATTTTGCTTTAGATAGCATGGAGAATCCAACTGTATGGATTGTTGGGGGCGTAGATAAGGGGAATGATTACGACGAACTGTTGCCTTTGGTGAACGAAAAAGTAAAAGCAATTATTTGCTTGGGCGTTGACAATCAAAAAATAATTGATGCTTTCGGAAATGTGATAGACACAATTATTGAAACAGACTCAATGGCGATGGCGGTAGAAGTGGCGTACAAACTAGCAGAACGAAATAATACGGTGCTCCTTTCCCCAGCCTGTGCGAGTTTTGACTTGTTTGAAAACTACGAAGACCGCGGCAGACAGTTTAAAGATGCAATTAGAAATTTATAATTTTTTAACAGACAACAGACAACAGACAACAGAGAACAGACAAGAAATAAAAAATGAAAAACATTTTCCATTACATACAAGGTGATAAAGCAATCTGGGGAGTTGTGGGTCTTTTGGCGCTCTTTTCCTTTTTGCCCGTCTACAGCTCAAGCAGTAACTTGGCCTATTTGTACGGCGATGGAAGTACTTTGCCGTATTTGTTGCGGCACTTTTCGCATTTGGTTTTGGGTTTTGCCATTCTTTACGGTGTGCATAAAATACCGTATCATTATTTCCGCGGGCTTTCCATCATTGCGATGCCTGTGATTATTTTGTTGTTGATAGCTACAATGGCTGAGGGAACTACAATTGAAGGAGCCAATGCCAGCCGTTGGATCCGTTTGCCATTTGTGGGCATAACGTTCCAAACTTCAACTTTGGCGGGTGTAGTTTTAATGACTTATGTTGCGCGATACCTATCGCGAATCAAAGACAAAACAGTAAGCTTTAAAGAAACTATTTTACCACTTTGGGTGCCAGTATTTATGGTGCTCGCATTAATTCTTCCGGCTAACTTTTCAACTACTGCAATCTTCTTTTCAATGATTGTAATGTTAGTTTTTGTGGGCGGTTATCCGTTGCGATACTTGGGGATAATTCTTGGAGCAGGCTTGCTTTTTCTAACACTTTTTGTGCTTACAGCGAAAGCTTTCCCGGGTGTTTTTCCAAATAGAGTAGATACTTGGATGAGCCGTATTGAGAACTTTAGCGACGATAAAGATACCGAAGCAGATTACCAAATTGAAAAAGCAAAAATAGCCATTGCCTCCGGCGGAATTGCAGGATTGGGTCCGGGAAAAAGTGTTCAGAAAAACTTCTTGCCGCAGTCTTCTTCAGACTTTATTTATGCAATAATTGTTGAAGAATTTGGCTTGTTGGGGGGTATGTTTTTAATGATACTCTACCTGTTTTTATTATTCAGAATTGTGGTCGTTGCTCACAAATCCACTTCCATTTTTGGGAAACTGCTCGTCATTGGCGTTGGCTTGCCCATTGTTTTTAGGGCGATGATAAATATGGCGGTTGCGGTGGAATTGTTCCCCGTAACAGGACAAAATTTACCGTTAATAAGTAGCGGCGGAACGTCAATTTGGATGACTTGTATGGCGTTGGGAATGATTTTAAGTGTGAGTGCAAAACGAGAAGTGGTGCCCAAAGAAGAAACGGAAGAAAATCCACTTGATATTTTAAGTGAAACAATATAACCGTAGAACCGCACTGTAGTGCGTCTAAAGTAGTGTTTTTAAAGAAGTGGCGAACAAAGAATAAAGAGGAAAGAATAAAGAGAAAGTTAATGAAACGAAAATTCATCATATCAGGCGGCGGCACCGGAGGTCATATTTACCCGGCGATTGCTATTGCGAACGAGTTGCAAGCTCGTTTCCCCGATGCTGAATTTTTATTTGTGGGAGCCGCCGACAGAATGGAGATGGAAAAAGTACCACGAGCTGGTTACAAGATTATTGGGCTTTGGATTTCGGGATTACAACGCAGCTTGTCGTTGCAGAATTTAGCGTTTCCGTTAAAACTTGTTTCAAGTCTTCGGAAATCTTTAAAAATTTTAAAAGATTTTAAACCAGACGTTGCCATAGGCACTGGCGGTTTTGCGAGCGCTCCCTTGTTGCGAATGGCAGCTTTACGTGGCGTGCCGTGTGTAATACAGGAGCAGAATGGCCACGCCGGGATAACAAATAAATGGTTGAGTACCAAGGTTCAGAAAATTTGTGTCGCGTACGACGGAATGGATAAATTTTTCCCCTCCGATAAAATAAAACTTACCGGAAATCCCGTGCGGCAAGATTTAATTGACGTTTCTTCAAAAAGAGCAGCGGCGCTCGCTTTTTTCAATTTGAAGAAAGACAAAAAAACCTTATTGGTTTTAGGTGGAAGTTTGGGTGCAAAACGTATAAATGAATTAATAGATAAATCGCTTCCGCTTTTTGAAAAACAACAGTTGCAGGTAATTTGGCAATGTGGAAAATATTACGGTGAAATTTATAAAAGTAAGGGTAGTAAAACGGTTCAAATTCACACTTTCTTAAACAGAATGGATTTGGCGTATGCTGCGGCAGATTTCATTATTTCAAGGGCAGGAGCGCTTTCAGTTTCAGAGTTGTGCTTGGTAGGAAAACCTGTTGTATTTATTCCATCGCCCAATGTAGCAGAAGATCACCAAACTAAAAACGCCATGGCAATTTCAGAAAAAAATGCTGCGTTGTTAATAAAAGAAAGCGAGTTGGATTCCAAGTTTGAAAAAGAATTTTCGGCATTAATTACTTCCGAAGAAAAACAAAAAACACTGTCGGAAAACATTAAAAAATTAGCGAAACCAAACGCCACAAAAGATATAGTTGAAGAGATTGAAAAATTGATAAAAACTAAAAATTGAAAGATGTAAACCAAATACAAACCTTTTACTTCGTCGGCATCGGCGGCATAGGGATGAGTGCGCTTGCCCGCTATTTCAATATGCAGGGGAAAGCTGTTTTTGGTTACGATAAAACGCCAACCGATTTAACCGATGAATTGGTAGCCGAAGGAATTCAGGTGAATTTTATTGATGAAATTTCAGAAATTCAGAAAGAAGTTATTTCAAAAAATAATGTTTTGGTTGTTTACACCCCTGCCATTCCGAAGGGAAATAAGATTTTAAATTATTTCTTTTCCGAAGAATTTTCCATTGTAAAAAGAGCGCAACTTTTAGGCGAGGTTTCAAAAAACACACTGTGTTTGGCAGTTGCAGGAACGCACGGCAAAACAACAACTTCGGCAATTTTGGGGCATTTATTGGCGGAGTGCAATATGCCGGTAACTGCCTTTTTGGGCGGAATTGCGGAAAATTATAATTCCAATTTCATCTATAATGGAAAACAAATAACCGTAGTAGAAGCCGATGAATTTGATCGCTCGTTTCTTCAATTACAACCAAATATTGCTTGCATTACTTCAATGGATGCAGATCATTTAGATATTTATGGCGATGCTTCCGAATTAGAAAATGCGTTTAGAACTTTTGCGCGTTTGGTGGAAAAGGAGGAACATGTTTTTATTAAACAAAATCTTCCGTTGGACGGGATGACTGTTGCAGTTGACGAAACGGCAGATTACCAAGCGCAGAACGTAAAAATTGAAAATGGCGCATATATTTTCGACTTAAAAACACCGGATTTAACAATTGAAAATTTAGTTTTTCATCTTCCTGGACACCATAATCTTACAAATGCCATCATGGCTTTGGGCATGGCGATTTTAGCAGGCTCCCCAACCGATCGTCTGCCCAAAGCGTTGGCATCTTTTAAAGGGGTAAAACGTCGCTTTTCGTATAAAATTAAAACAGAAACGTTGGTTTTAATAGACGATTATGCACATCACCCCACAGAAATTGAGGCACTTTTTCAAGCGGTAGATGAAATGTACCCGAACGATCACAAACAGATTGTTTTTCAGCCACATCTTTTCAGCAGAACGCGCGATTTTGCCGAAGGTTTTGCAAGAAGCCTTTCCAAATTTGACGAGGTTGTACTTTTAGATATCTATCCAGCGCGTGAAGAACCCATTGAAGGTATTACGTCAAAATGGCTTTTAAACCAAATACAAGCAAAAAATAAAAGAGTGGTTTTTAAATCTGCTTTACCAGAAGTTCTATTAAAGTCTAAATGCCGAGTTAAATTGCTGGTAGGGGCTGGTGATATTGGTGCAGAAGTAAATAGTTTAACCAAAAAATTGAAGAATGAAACGCAGTCTTGAAATTATAAAATTTATCATTTTATTAGGGGTGCTGGCATTTCTTTTCAGCTTCACAAATAAGCGGAATAACGCCAGAAAACTCAATAAAATAGAAGTTGTTTTTACAGATGAAAATAACCCTTTTATCACTTTTGATACAGTTAATAAATTGTTGATACAAAATCATGCTAAGGTTACGAGCATAGACAAAGAAACTTTAGTTTTGAAGGAGATGGAGGAAAGACTGCAGAAAAACCCTATGGTTCGTGATGCTCAGGTCTATGTGTCTGTAGATGGCACGTTGGGCGCAAAGATTGAGCAGCGTAGACCCATTGGTAGGGTGTCTGCAACACCCGATTATTACATAGATGCTGATGGAAAAAAAATGCCGTTATCAACAGTTTACTCGGCAAGGGTGCCAATAATTACGGGCAGCTCTAAAAATTATTTTAATGAAATTACGTCTTTGTTGCTAAAAATTGATGAAGATGAATTTATGAAAAAAAGCGTGATAGGGGTAAACCGGCTTGAAGATGGTTCGATACAATTCGAACTTCGAAAAATGGATTTTAATGTGTTATTCGGGCAACCGGAAAACATAGCGCAAAAGTTTCAAAACTTTAAAGCTTTTTATAAAAAAACAAAACAAGACAGTACGCTATTTGAGTACAAAATGGTAAATCTGAAGTTTGACAATCAGGTAATTGCCACTAAAAAGTAAGGCCATGGAAAACGATAATATTGCTGTAGGATTGGATATTGGAACTACCAAAATAGTTGCTATGATTGGTAGAAAAAACGATTATGGCAAAATGGAGGTGTTGGGAATTGGAAAAGCAAAAAGCCTTGGCGTACACCGGGGGGTTGTTAACAATATTACCCAAACCATACAATCTATACAGCAAGCAGTGCAAGATGCCGAGACTTCCTCTGGGATGAAAATAAAGGAAGTGGTTGTTGGCATTGCTGGCCAGCACATTCGCAGTCTGCAACACAGCGATTACATAACCCGTTCTAATGGCGAAGATGTAATAAAAGAAGAGGATATAGATAGACTGTGCAATCAAGTACACAAACTAGTTATGCTTCCGGGCGAAGAGATATTACACGTGTTGCCACAAGATTTTAAAGTAGATGGTCAAGGAGAAATAAAAGAACCGATAGGAATGTACGGCGCACGGCTTGAAGCGAATTTTCATGTGGTAGTTGGGCAAGTATCTTCTATCCGCAACGTGGGCAGATGTATTAAAAGCGCTGGTTTAGAACTTTCGGCTATAACATTAGAGCCGTTAGCTTCGGCTAAAGCAGTTTTGAGTCAAGAGGAAAAAGAAGCGGGAGTAGCACTTATTGATATTGGAGGTGGAACCACAGATTTAGCAATTTTTAAAGACGGTATAATTCGTCATACCGCTGTAATTCCATTTGGAGGAAATGTAATTACGGACGATATAAAAGAGGGTTGCTCTATTATTGAAAAACAGGCAGAGCTTTTAAAAATAAAATTTGGCTCGGCTTGGCCTGGAGAGAATAAAGACAACGAAATAGTTTCTATTCCTGGACTACGCGGAAGAGAACCAAAAGAAATTAGTTTAAAAAACTTGTCAAAAATAATCCATGCGCGAGTTATCGAGATTGTTGAGCAGGTTTATATGGAAATTAAAAATTACGGGCATGAAGATCCGAAGAAGAAATTAATAGCCGGAATCGTGCTAACCGGTGGCGGTGCGCAGCTTCAGCATATTAAACAGTTGGTAGAATACATTACAGGAATGGATACGCGAATTGGTTATCCCAACGAGCATTTGGCAGGCGACAGCGATGCCGAAACTACCAGCCCAATGTATGCAACAGCGGTAGGCTTGGTGTTAAATAGTTTGGAAAGCAAAGAAAAATCTTCTTTAATGAAGCGTTTTCCAAATGGTGAAGAATCGCAAGATGATGAAGAGAAAGCGGTAGCAACTGAAGCGAAAGAGGACGACGATGGCGCAGAAGAAGAAACTACCAAAGAAAAGAAATCATCAAAACGATTTTTTGATAAATGGGCAGAACGGTTTAAAGAATTTTTAGACAATGCCGAATAACGACGATGTGTGATGCATCGCGGATAAACCGATGAATTAATCGGATAAAATTTTAAAACATTGCAACAAAAAATAAAACTATGAGCAGCAAAACAGAATTTGATAACATTTCATTCGACCTGCCGAAGAACCAATCAAATGTGATTAAGGTTATCGGTGTTGGCGGTGGAGGTAGTAATGCCATTAACCATATGTTCAGCCAGGGCATAAAGGGAGTAGACTTTGTAATTTGTAATACAGATTCACAGGCGTTAGAAAACAGCCCGGTGCCAATTAAAATTCAATTAGGGGTTTCTTTAACCGAAGGTTTGGGCGCAGGTGCCAATCCCGACGTTGGTGAGCAATCTGCCGTTGAAAGCATGGAAGAAATTCGCAGTATGCTTACTACCAATACCAAAATGATTTTTATTACAGCCGGAATGGGTGGTGGTACGGGTACAGGAGCTGCGCCTATTATTGCCAAAATGGCAAAAGATATGGACATTCTCACTGTTGGCATTGTTACTATTCCATTTCAATTTGAAGGAAAAACCCGTAACGATCAGGCGCAAATTGGAGTTGAAAAATTGCGCAAAAATGTAGATTCTTTGGTGGTAATTAACAATAATAAATTGCGAGAGGTTTATGGAAATCTCGGATTTAAAGCTGGTTTCTCCAAAGCCGATGAAGTATTGGCAACTGCTGCTCGTGGAATTGCCGAAGTAATAACACATCACTACACGCAAAACATTGACCTTCGGGATGCAAAAACGGTTCTTGCAAATAGTGGTACGGCTATTATGGGAAGCGCTACCGCTTCTGGTGCGAACAGAGCTAAAGAGGCAATTAGCAGAGCCTTAGACTCGCCATTGCTCAACGATAATAAAATAAAAGGTGCTAAAAACGTATTGCTGCTTATCGTTTCTGGAACCGATGAAATTACTATTGATGAAATTGGCGAAATAAGTGATCACATTCAAAGTGAAGCTGGCCATAGCGCGAATATTATTATGGGTGTGGGCGACGAAGAAAATTTAGAGGGCTCTATTTCAATTACCGTAATTGCTACTGGTTTTAACATTGAACAACAAAATGAAATAGTAAATACCGAAACAAAAAAGATAATTCACACCTTAGAAGACGAACAAAAGGCCGTGCAAGATCTTACTCCTAAAGCCACTGCAAGTCCCGTTAGATTGCCAGAAAAGCCTTTAACTACCCAGCCCAAAAATGAAGCCCCGATAGTTAAACACACTTTATTTGATGATACCGAATTGCAAGAAGAACAACCTTTTGAAGGCTATGTTAAAACTTCAGAATTGTTGAAAAACTTAACGGTTAATTATGAAGAAGTTGAAGCGAAAAATATTGAAGATTTTAACCAAGTTGAAGTTAATAAAATAAACGTCAACGAATTCGTAATTGTAGAAGCTCCAAAAAAACAGGAGGAAACCACAAGCACTTCTCAAAGCACTGCTATTGAGAATGAGGAGCAAATATTAATGTTCGATCTTCCTATAAAATCTAATTCTCAGAAAACTTCTGAGAAAGAACAGAAAGAAGAAAAGGTTTTCTTTAATCTGGATGAAATAGAGGTGAAAGATCACGTAGAAGTTGTTCCGGTTACCGAAGTTTCGGAAAACGGAATAAAGCGCTACAGTCTTGACGACTATCAAGAAGTTGAAAGTCATTTAAACAATGCCAAGCCAAAAAAAATAAGCCCTTCGGAAGATATGGATGAGGAAATTGTTTTTGAAAAAAGAACGGTTTCAGAACCAAGTACCGATACATCCGATACCAATGTAGAAGAAGACCCGATGAATTCGCCAATATCAAAAATATTGAGTGACCGTGCCGAAGAGCGCAAGCGAAAAATGAAAGAATTCAATTATAAGTTCAAAAATAGTCCTTCCCGAATTGATGAAATTGAAAAGCAACCCGCTTACAAACGCATGGGGATTGATTTAAACGAAACGAAAAACGAGTCTAATATTTCACGAACCTCTGTGAATACCGATGCAGACGAGATTGAATTACGTAGGAATAATTCCTTTTTACACGATAACGTGGATTAATAAATTTTTATACACTTAATGCAAAGCCTCGAATTTATTATTGTAATTCGGGGCTTATTTTTATAACAATATTAAGTAGAAAAACTAAGTTTATACGCTTTTTAGTTTGCCGAGATTTAAGTATCTTCGTACGCAATTAAAATCCACAGAAATGAGCTTACAGCAAAATGTTATGGAGGCGATGAAAGCCGCGATGAAAGCCAAAGACACACAAGTTTTAGAGGCTTTACGTTCGGTTAAATCTGCCCTGCTTTTGGCACAAACTGAAACAGGTTCAAAAACAGAAATAAGTGAGGCAGAAGAAATAAAAATTCTTCAAAAACAAGTTAAACAACGAAAGGATAGCGCCGAACTTTATAAAGCGCAGGGGCGAGAAGATTTGGCAGCACCAGAATTAACGCAAGCGAAAGTAATAGAACAGTTTTTACCACAACAATTAAGTATTGAAGAGATAAACAAGGTAGTGGCTCAAATAATTGCCGAAACTGGAGCCTCATCGATGGCAGATATGGGTAAAGTTATGGGCTTGGCAAGCGCAAAACTTGCGGGGAAAGCAGATGGAAAAACTATTTCGACTGTGGTGAAGTCGAGGCTTTCATAATTCATGGTTATTGGTTAATATGTTATTGAATTATTTTGTTTTAACTAATTCAAATTATATTTTTTTGAACACTGAACACTGAACACTGAACACTGAACACTAAATAATGGCCGCGTGGCGCAACTGAATAGCGCATCAGATTTCGGCTCTGAGGGTTGGGGGTTTGAATCCCTTCGCGGTCACTAAAAATAGAAAAAACTGTACTTTAAATCGTGGAAACTTGATTTTGTAAGTACAGTTTTTTCGTTTTTAAAACTAGGCTTAAAATAGGTGTTTAATGGCGGTTTTTCTTTACACTTAGCAATGAAAGCAATGTCTAACCAACCCATTGTCTCTCTTTGTAAACTTCCATAAAATTCAAATTAATTTTCAAAC
The DNA here is from genome assembly GCF_022008365.1 of Aequorivita vitellina. Classification (GTDB taxonomy): domain Bacteria; phylum Bacteroidota; class Bacteroidia; order Flavobacteriales; family Flavobacteriaceae; genus Aequorivita; species Aequorivita vitellina. The sequence goes on along the minus strand of NZ_JAIRBA010000007.1, from coordinate 60,654 downwards.
CTTTAAAAATGTGTTAATTAGCAGAATCTTAGAAGTTTAGGTGGTTTTCAATATTTAACTTTATTCTTCTGAAAATTTAATTAAAATTTTACAATTATGTTTACAATGATAAGCGGAATTCCCGAGGATATTTTAGGAATCGTAATTTCAGGAAAAACTACAAAGGCAGATTACGACCTGCTTAATCCTTTATTGGAAAAACACAAAGCTATGCACGGGACTATCAAATTTTTTATAGAAATTGACGAATTAAACTACACCGCGAAAGCCCTGTGGGAAGACTTTAAAATGGGGTTGCATTATTGGAGCGATATTAAAACCGTCGCTATTGTTACTGACAAAGAATGGTTGGAAAAATCTATTGAGGCTTTTAGTTTAATTATCCCAGGTATTAAAACAAAAGGCTTTGAGCTACACGAACGCCAGAAAGCTTTGGATTGGTTAAAAGGTTTAGAAAAATAACCGTTAATTCGTTTTATTCGCACAATCAAAAATATAGGAAACTGTTTTTTCCTTGAGTTCAAATTCTTCAATAATCACTTCATCAATAATACGAGCTACACGCCAAACTGCTTTAAATGGTGATCTAGGTGTTTATACTGTATTTGCCCCCATTGTTGCGCTGTAAATTTACCAAATATGGGGTGTGGTTCCCATTTTGACTGGTTTTTTTTGGTGTGAAATTCATCAATTAGTGCGGTAAGCATCGTTCTTTCTTCGGCAAAATCTTTCGATTCGGTAATTTTAAAAGCTTTTGCGGTTGGTAAATTCTGTCGCCAAGGTTTATCGTTGTAAAGCGATTTTTTAAAAAGAAAAGCGAGTGGAAAAAACTGCTTTTTTAAATTGCCTTTTCCTAATGAAATTTTTAGAGGGAGCTGGCAGTGATGAAGCATTTGCGCTACATTCATCGATCCCCATCGCCGTTCACTTTTTTCTGAAAGTTTGTTTATTCTTTCTATAATTACAGTATGGGTTTCTGGTTCAAAAAGTGATTTCATCTCTAAGATTTTAGTGAAAATTACAGGTTATAAATTTATTTAATAAATTTTAAAAACCACGGACATAAAAATATTGTTTTCAAAACTTTATGTGGTTTCCTTTTAGGTTATTATCTTTATTCAAAACCTAATATATGGAAGAAAATAACTCCTTTTCCATAAAAAACTGGAATGAAGACGATCGCCCTCGCGAAAAAATGTTGCTAAAGGGGCGCATAGCTTTGAGCGATGCCGAATTAATAGCAATATTAATTGGTTCCGGAAATCGTCAAGAAAGTGCCGTGTCATTAAGCCAGCGTATCTTGGCCTCGGTTAGTAATAATTTAAGTGAGTTAGGCCGTCGGTCTATATCAGAGTTAATGGAGTTTAAAGGCATAGGCGAAGCAAAAGCAATCTGTATTGCCGCCGCTATGGAGCTGGGGAGAAGGAGAAGAACGGGTGAAGCTTTGGAGCGCAAAAAAATAACTTCCAGCAATTCTGTTTTTGAATATGTACAGCCAATAATTGGAGAACTACCACACGAAGAATTTTGGATTCTTTACTTAAACAATTCAAATAAAATTATTAAAAGCGCACAGCTTAGTAAAGGCGGTATAACGGGAACGGTTGTAGATGTTCGTTTGGCATTTAAGGAAGCCATACAGCTTGGTGCAGTTGGCATTATTTTGGCCCACAACCATCCTTCGGGAACATTAAAACCTAGTCAAGCCGATATTCATCTCACAAAAAAACTAAAAACAGCTGGTGATAGTTTAGACATAAAAGTGCTGGATCATCTTATTATTACCGAAAAAGCGTACTTTAGCTTTGCCGATGAAAATATGCTGTAATCTGCTATGCTTTTAATTTACACCAAAAAACTTACTCCGCGAATTTCCTATATTTTCAAGCATATTTGTCTGCGTATTTTGGGGATAGAGGTAGGGTTTTCCTCGGTTATTGAGGAGTTTATTTCACACACAGGTCCCAAAATTTCGTATGGTAAAAAACCCCTCGGAAACGAACTCTTTTTCCAAAGTGAAGGGCTTTTAGATCAGCAGGGTCTCGAAGCCATTGAAGTTACAGTAAAAAAATGGGGTAATACGTATGGTTTCTTTTCGGTTTCAAATACAAGTGCTTTGCCGTTCGATATTTTTGCAGCTAGCTTTTTTATGTTAACGCGCTACGAGGAATATTTGCCCCACGTTAAAGACGAAATGGGACGCTTTATGGCATCGGAGAGTTTGGCATATAAGGAAGGTTTTCTACATCAACCCGTTGTTGATATCTGGGCATATATTTTTAAAGAAAAACTTTTAACCACGTTCCCGGAAATTGACTTTCCATCAAAAAAAATTGTAATCCACCCCGTAATTGAGGCCGCACAACCCTATGCTTATAAACAGAAAAGTATTTTTCGTTCAATTGTGGGGTATTTTGATAGTTTAATTCATGGGAGATTTAGAGAAATTATTAGCCGTACTCAAGTTATAATTGGGCTTAAACGCGATCCGTTAGATACTTTTAAATGGATCGTAAATATTGCCAATCGCAGTAATTTTAAACTTACAATTTTTTTTCTTTTAGGAAATGCCTTGTCTTTTAACGAAAGTATGAACACCCACCGTCAAAAGTTTAAGTTGCTCATAAAATACGTGGCCGACTATAAAAATGTAGGTCTTATTTTTTCGTTTAACGCCTTGAGTAATTACCAAATTTTAAAACGTGAAAAACGCCGAATGGAGGCAATTACTAACCGTGCGTTAAGCAGTTCGATGAATTCGGAATTTTTAGTTAACCTTCCCGATATTTACCGGCATTTGGTAGAACTTGAAATAAATCGCGATTTTACAATGGTTTTTCGAAATACCGTTGGCTTTAGAGCAGGGACCTGTACGCCCTTTCTTTTTTATGATTTAGATTTTGAAATAAAAACGCCCTTGCTCGTTCATCCTGCGGCAATGACTACTTCTGCGTTTCGCACAAAATACGCTTCCGATATTGAAAAAATTGTTTTGCAAGCTATTACCGAAGTTAATAAGGTTAACGGTACCTTTACAATTATTTTTTCAAACAAAGATTTTTCTTCAGAAGAAAACAATAAAGTTTGGCGTTCAATTTTTTCAGAAAAACTTCAGGAATATGCAGTATAACGGAATTACAGATATATTTTTCGACTTAGATCACACGCTTTGGGATTTTGACCGAAATTCTGGTTTGGCCTTTCAAAGGGTTTTTCAAAAACACAATATTGATTTGCCCTTAACCGATTTTCTAAAAGAATACGAACCAATAAATCTTCAATACTGGAAAAAATTTCGCGAAAATCAGGTGTCAAAAGTAGAACTGCGCAGAGGACGATTAACCGAAACTTTTGATATTTTTAAGTTAAAATTTCCGTTGGAAACGATAGATACAATCGCACATTGCTATATTAAAGAACTTCCCGTTGACAATCATCTGTTTATTGATACCATCGATGTTCTAGACTACCTTTCAAAAAAATATACGCTTCATATAATTACCAATGGATTTGAGGAAGTGCAACATTTAAAACTTCAAAATAGCGGCATAAAAAAATATTTTAATACGGTTACTACTTCCGAAGAAACAGGTTTAAAAAAACCGCACCCTGTTATTTTTGAAACAGCGCTTAACAAAGCTGCCGTTATCTCAGAAAAAAGTGTAATGATAGGCGATAGTTTTGAAGCAGATATTTTAGGGGCTAAAAACGCTGGAATGCACACTTTGTTTTTTAATTATCGGAAGGAAAATATTACTGCTCCACACTTCGCAATTAATCAACTTTCCGAAATAAAAAAGCACCTTTAATACTATTATTGTTCAATCATCGTTTATAATTAGCACTTTATCCCCAATTATGAACAAATTACCCCTATATGTTTTTGTACTTGTAAGTACATGCTTACTGTTTACGGCTTGTGTAAAAGATACAGATTTTGACCAAGCCGAAGCAATATCCTTAACCCCCATAGTTGAATTAGATTTAATATACTTCAATCTGCAGGCAAATCGTTTTTTTGATTCCATAAATTCAAACCCCATTCTTACGGTTTCAGACACAACCGACATTCGTTTTTTAGACGACAGTAGTCTCCAAGAGTATTTAAAGCGAGCTGATTTTTACTTTAAATTTACCAACAGTATACCCAGAGATTTTCAAGTAGATTTTCAATTTTTAAGTGAAACAAACGACACGGCTTATGTGGCAGGGACCGCGGTTTCCCAAGGCACCGTTTCAACGCCCGTATTAACTGAATTTACACAAATTGTTGAAGGAGAAGACATACTAAGGCTTACCCAAGCAAATAAAGTTGTGGTTTCGGTTACAATAGATTCTTCGGCCCAAAATCTGGAGGGCAATTTAAATTTAAAATCCAAGACAACCTACTACCTGGAAAACTAAACTATGCATTATTTATTTACCTACATACTGTGTTTCGTGGGCTGTTTGGCTATTTCACAGAATAAGCAAATTCTCTACGGTTTTGACGATATCCCTCAATCGCTAATGTTAAATCCGGGCCTAAACGTTACGCAGAAAAAACATTTTGGAATTCCCCTTTTATCGCAAATTCACTTTAATGGTGGCGCCACGGGAGTTACAGCTTACGATATTTTTAAAAGTGGAAACGACGATATAAACGACAGAATTCGACGGAAAATTTTTGAAATGAAAAGTTCAGATTTTTTCACTGCAACTTTGCAATTAGAACTTATAAATTTTGGTTGGCGCGCAAAGAATGAAATCTATTTTTCCGGCGGAATTTATGAAGAACTTGATTTTATAAGTTATTTTCCGCGAGACTTGGCGATCCTAGCTTGGGAGGGAAACCAAGATTATCTGGACTATCCTTTTAATTTAGGTGAAATTAGTACTACCGGCGATTTAACGACGGTTTTTCATTTTGGTGCCAACAAACAAATAAGTGACAAACTAACAGTGGGAGCACGATTTAAAATATACTCCAGTATGTTTAGCTTCCGAAGCGTTAACAATACAGGAACCTTTACAACTAGATTGGGTGGTTCAGATTCCGAAAATATATATGAGCATATTGTTCAAAATGCCGATGTAACCGTTGAGACTTCTGGCTATGCCCCGTTACGCGATTTAGATGGTTCTTCGGAAGTAACGAGTGAAATATTTGGCCGCGCTTTATTTGGTGGTAACTTAGGGGTAGGAGTAGACTTGGGCTTTACTTATAAAATTGGCGACGCATGGACACTTTCTGCCAGTGCGCTGGACGTTGGCGCTATTTTTCACACCAAAGATGTAGAAACCTATCGAGCTCACGGAACCTACACTTTAGATGGAATAAACCTCGTTTTTCCACCTTTAAGTGAAGGAGAATCTACGTTTCCTTATTACGACGACCTTGAAGATGACATTGCGCGCGAAGTTTCAGTAGATACTTTAAATACGACATATACCCAATTTAGGCCCCTAAAACTTAACGTCGCTCTTAGTTACGGGTTTGGTAGGTTTAACAGCTCCGGCGCCTGCGATTGTTTAAATATGGGAGGCGAACAGCTGTATAGACAAAATGTGGGTCTTCAGCTTTATACTATCTTTAGGCCCAGGGGGCCGCAGTTGGCCGGTACGCTGTTTTACCATCGAAGAGTTACCAATTTTCTATCTGCAAAAGCAACGTATACGGTAGATTCCTATTCGTTTAAGAATGTAGGTTTGGGTGTTTCGGCAGACATTGGCATAGTAAATTTATACCTCGCCGCAGATAATCTTATGAGCTATGGCAATTTGGCCAAAGCAAAAAGTGTATCTTTACAGTTAGGGTTTAATTTAATCTTTGACGAAGAATGACACGATATTTATTGCTTGCCGCTGCACTATTTTTCACAACAATCAGCATTTCGCAAAATACCAACTTAAGCGATTACAGCTACGTAATTGTTCCGGTAAAATTCGATTTTTTAAAAGATAACGACGACTACAAGCTAAATTCAATGACCAAGTTTTATTTTGAAAAATACGGTTTCAACGCATATATGGCGAATGCTGAGCCCAGTGCAGACCGCTGCGATGGTTTGTACGCCAACGTGGAGGAACTTAAAACTTTGTTTGGCACCAAACTTCAAATTGTTTTGAAAGATTGTAATGCAAACGAAATCTACCGAAGCCAAGAAGGAAAAAGCAAGTATAAAGAATACGATAAAACCTACCAAGATGCGTTACGCAAAGCTTTTAACAGCATTGAAGCACTTGGGGTTAACCAAAAAAATGTTGCATTGCAAACTAAAAATAATACCGTGAGCCACCAAACGGTTACTACCAAAGTAAATACACCAGTAAAAATAATTCCTTCATCTAATTCTGAAAATAATATGCCTTCAGAAAAGTTTTCGAATTATTCAAATTCGGGTAAAACATTCTTACTTAGAAAATCTGCTGAAGGATATTCGTTATACGAAGAATCTCCCGCCGCTGAAGATGGTCTGCTTTTAAAAGGAAAAATAATTGTGATGGAGCAGGTAGTAAAATATATGGATACTTCGGGAAAAGTTTCGGATGCTTCTTTTGATGCTTCTGGAAATTTAACTGTTAACGATGGTTCTTCATCCACCGTTTACCAAGCTGTGGATTAAAAATTGTATTTGTCTTTCCACAGCTGTTTTAAATATGCTTTCAAACTATTTTCTTTGGCATTGTTACCCGGTTTGTAAAATGTCGTGCCCTTAATTTCTTCTGGTAAAAACTCGTGAGCTACAAAGTTACCTTCGTAGTTGTGTGCGTATTCGTATTCCTTTCCGTAACCTAATTGTTTCATAAGCTTGGTTGGTGCATTTCTAATAGACAACGGAACCGATAGATTGCCCGTTTGCCGCACGAGTTGCTGGGCTTCGCCAATGGCTTTGTACGATGCATTACTTTTGGGTGAAGTTGCTAAATAGATTGCACATTGACTCAAAATTATTCGTGCTTCGGGATAACCAATTGTAGCTACTGCCTGAAAGGTGCTATTTGCAAGTAAAAGCGCATTTGGATTTGCAATCCCAATATCTTCCGAAGACAAGATTACCATCCTGCGCGCAATAAACTTGATGTCTTCGCCACCTTCAATCATACGCGCTAGCCAGTACACGGCGGCATTTGGGTCGCTACCACGAATGGATTTTATAAAAGCCGAAATAATATCGTAATGTTGTTCGCCAGTTTTATCGTAAAGCACGGTATTTTTCTGTGCTTTCTGCATTACGAGTTCATTAGTAATCGTAATTTTTTCTGTTTTTTCTGAAAGAACTACCAACTCTAATATATTGAGAAGCTTGCGCGCATCCCCTCCAGAGAGCCTAATAAGTGCTTCGGTTTCTTTTAAAGTTACTTTTTTTTGCGATAGGATTTCGTCTTGTTTTAAAGCCCGTTTTAGCAAGGCTTCCATGTCTTCGCGACTAAAGGATTCTAAAACATAAACCTGACAGCGAGATAGGAGAGCAGGGATAACTTCAAAACTTGGGTTTTCAGTGGTTGCGCCTATTAAGGTTATCCAACCCTTTTCAACGGCTCCCAAAAGTGAATCTTGTTGCGATTTGCTGAAGCGATGAATTTCGTCAATAAAAAGAATAGGATTTTTAGTTGAAAATAAGGTATCGCTTTTTTTCGCTTTTTCAATTACTTCACGTACTGCTGCAACGCCGCTATCTACAGCACTTAAAGTATAAAATGGTCTGCCGCTTTCATTGGCAATTATATTTGCAAGCGTGGTTTTTCCTGTACCCGGTGGCCCCCATAAAATTATGGAAGGTATCATTCCTGTGTTTAATTGCGAGGTAAGTGAACCTTTTGGACCCACCAAATGTTGCTGGCTCAAATAACCTTCTAAAGTGGTAGGACGGATGCGTTCGGCGAGGGGTGTGTTCATGGTTTTCAAAATTACAACATTAATAAATCGGTTTCACTGACAATTTATCATAAATTTGATTTAGGGATTGTTTTTTGTAATCACTTTGCTATGAATAATGCAACTCAATTAAAATATAACGCAGATGTGGTATTATACCCATTACTTTTTGTAATGGTGCTTTGGGTTGTATATTGGATTGAAACGCGGTTTAATATCAATTTAAATTATTTTGGGGTTTATCCACGAACTTTTGAAGGCTTACGCGGTATTATTTTTAGTCCTTTTATCCACGGTAGTTTAAAACATCTTTTTAATAACTCCGTGCCTCTTTTTGTGCTTACTGCTGCACTCTTCTATTTTTATAGAGACATCCGTTGGAGGGTATTGTTTTTTGGTTTGTTATTTACAGGTTTAGCTACTTGGGTAATTGGTCGTTCGTCATTGCATATTGGGGCAAGCGGGGTAGTGTATATGCTGGTTGCTTTTTTATTTTTTAAAGGAATTTTTTCTAAACAATTTCAGTTAACTGCGCTGGCTTTAGTTGTAGTTTTTCTCTACGGAGGTATGTTCTGGTATGTGTTTCCTGTAAATCCCGAAATATCATGGGAAGGTCATTTATCGGGTTTCTTTGTGGGTTTTTTCTTCTCCTTTTTATTTAAGACAAAGCCAATTGAACGCAAAAAATACGAATGGGAAAGAGAAGGTTATAATCCGGATAACGATCCGTTTTTAAAGCAGTTTGACGAGGATGGAAACTTTATTGAATTACCAAAAGAACCGGTTGAACCAACTGTATCTGTAGATGCTCTGCCACAGCCTACTATAAAACAAATGGCAGCCCAAAATAGACCAACGGTGAAAATAGTTTACACCTATAAAAATAAAGAAGAAGACGAAACTGATTAGGGCTATTGACGTCGTTGTCTGGTTACTTCGTATAAAAATGCACCACAGGCTACGGAAACATTTAAGGAATTAATCTCGCCAAGTAGGGGAAGAGATGCTTTTTCATCAACCAACGTAAGAACGGATTTTGACACTCCTTTACCTTCAGAACCCATAATAATTGCCAGAGGTTTAATTAAATCTACAGCGTAAATTTCGTTGGATGTATGTTCTGTCGCTGCAACAGTGGTAATTCCTGAGCCTTGCAAATAGAATATTGCATCTTTAATATGATCTACTTTGCAAATCGGAATCTTAAAGATAGCTCCAGCAGAGGTTTTTACAGTATCGCCGGATACGGGAGCGCCTCCCGACTTTTGAATTATTACTGCATCAACACCAGTGCATTCCGCGGTGCGTAAAATGGCGCCAAAATTTCGCACATCGGTAATTTGGTCTAACACTAAAAATAATGGGGTTTTATCACTTTCCAAGGCTTTTTCAACAACAGACTCTAAAGAATGAAATGCCACCGGCGATGTAAGAGCAACAATACCTTGATGATTTCCTTTGGTTAACCTGTTTAATTTTTCGAATGGAACGATATTTATGGTAACCTTGGTTTTCTCCAGCTCTTTTATAAGGCTTTCGATTTTATCGCTTTCTATTCCTTTTTGAATATAAACCTTATCAAAAACAACTTGAGAAGAGAGGGCCTCCTTGATTGGGTAGATTCCAAAAATAGTATTTGTTTTATCGTTCATGGTTTCGTGCTGATATTAATAAGTGTTGGCAAAGGTAAAGAGAATATTCAAGTAATCTTTGGTTAAATTTCAGGTAAAAAAAACACCCCTTAAAAAGGGGTGTTTTATAAACTTGAGGTTATTAAAAATTAATTTTTAACACCTATTTGAGATCTACCTCCAGAAACAATATTAGGTTCTGGCTTAATAGCAATACGGAAATAACGTCTTGTATCGTCAATAGAATTGTCTATTGCAGTAACACCAAACATTACCTCACGGGTATTTGCTGGAATGGTAACTGTGCTTTCAAACGTATAGTTTTCAGGTGCAGTTGGTAAGGTGTCTGGTTCAACTGTAATTACAGAAAAAGTTCTGGCTACATTTGATAAATCAGAAACAAATACCTTTACGCTATCAGTTTTTGAACCGCCTTCAGGAACGCTTAAGTTTTTAGTTAAGGTTACAAATCCTACGGTAGTCAAACGATTTTCATCGTAATCGTCGTAAGTTTCACAAGAAACAGCAACAAGTGCGATAGCTAGAATAACGATTAATATATTAACTTTTTTCATTTTGATAGATTTTTAAAATTATTAATATCCAGGGTTCTGAACAAGGTTGGGGTTTAAATCCATTGCAGTCTGGGGGATTGGCAATTGAAACTTATTACTACTTGCTGGCAAGGATAATTGATCAGATGGTGTTCCAGAACCATCGGCTAGGTCACCAAAACTTTCACGATCTACAGGTAAGCCCCAACGTTTTAGGTCAAAAAATCTTTGATATTCAAAAGCAAATTCTAGTCTTCTTTCCAATCTAATAGCATCGCGTAATGCTGTGCCGGTTTCTCCACTTGGTGGCGTAGTGTATCGTTTTGTTCTTACCGCATCGAGAGCCGTTCTTGCTGGTCCTTCTTGCCCTAAATTATATAAGGCTTCGGCCTTATTCAAGGCGGCTTCCGCTGCACGAAATATTTTAATATCCACCAAACCTGGCGCACCTCCTGGTCGTTTGTATAATTTTTTAATAGCGTTAAATGCTAGATTATCATTATCATTTGTTGCTTGGAAAGTATAAGCTTCTTTACGGATGTCATCTTCTGCAAAAAGATTATATAACTCATAAGATACTACATATTCTGGAATCAGGTTGTTATTACCACCTTGACTCCAAGTAACACCTACTGTATTTCCTAATACTGGTGGATTAACAGGTATGTAAAAGGCCAAACCGCTTTGGTTTTCATCTTCCCAAACTCCCACTACATCTGTCCGTGGAGCGATTGCAGTAGTAACTCGATTGGCAGCATCAATTGCATTTTGCCATTTACCCATATATAAGTAAACTCTGGATAAAAGAATATTTATGGCATCTTTACTCAATCTACCAGGACCATTCGATTCATTAATATTAGCAGCCGCATCAGTTAAATCTATAACCAACTGGTCATAAACAAATCCAACTGTTTCTCTTTTTGGTTCTTCCAAAGGTTCAGGCTCTGTCATATAAGCAATTCCTAAACTACCGTTCGCATCTCCGGATTGAGTTGGTATTTTGCCAAAAAAGGTTATCATGTCAAAATGTGCTAAAGCTCTGAGTGCCTTTGCTTCAGCAACAACATTTGCTTTATTTTCTCCTTCAAAATTTTCACTTTTAGAAAGAAGTACATTTGCACGATAAATTAATTGGTATGCTCGTTCATATAAACCTCCCATTGGTTCATCAGAGGCACCGTATTGCCAGTTATGAAGAGTTCTTCTAGTTCCACGTCCTCTTTGTGCGAAGGTGACGTTATCCGATAATACATCAGGTGCATCAAGCATTCCACCTGCGTCACTACCTCCGTAAAAAGATGGAGATGTTAACGTGGCATATACACCTCGTACAGCGTTCTCAAAATCTGCAGCTGTAACGTATGCGTTCTCTGTACCAAATTCATCGAATGGCACTTGATCTAGTTCGCTATCGCAAGAAGTAAATACACTTACGATTAGAGCTAAAACTGTTATTTTATTTATTATTTTTTTCATTGTATCAATTTTTTTTAAAATTAGAAACTAACATCCAAACCAACTTGGATTGACTTGGTATTTGGATAGCTGTAAAGTGTAGCTTCACCTGGCGCAACTGCTTCTGCAAAAGATATACTTTCTCCAGAAGATAGTCCTACTTCCGGATCGCCCCAGAATTTTGAAAAAGTTAAGAGATTTTGTCCTTGTGCATAGATTCTTAAAGAACTAATTGGTGTTTTCTCCAAATACTTACTAGGGAATGAATAAGAAAGCGTAATGTTACGCATACGAATGTAATCTCCTTTTTCTAAAAACCTGTCAGAATTCCCTGTAACAGTAGCATCCTCAACAGCATATATTGGGCTAGGAAGAACACCAGTATCGCCGGGTTGTTGCCAGTAATTAAAGGCATTGGTAGCTTGGTTGTCTGTAATAGCTAACCCATCAGATTCGCGATCTGAACGTACAAAGTTGTTAATCCAGTTTCCAGCTTTGAAAACGAAATCTGTACGAAGTCCAAAGCCTTTATATATTATATTAGAGAAGAAACCTCCTTCTTTATCTGCAATAGTAGATTTTCCTTGGAATACTCGATTGTCATTTTCATCGGTAGGTAAATCAGTAGAGAAATATGTATTTCCATCCGCTCCGTAGAATAATGATCTACCTGTTGAAGGGTCAACACCGGCATATCTAATAAGGAAATGCTCATTAATTTTACGTCCCTCTTGGTAGCGAATATTCCAAGCCAACTCAGGTGTAATGTCTTCTCCATCGGGGAGTGATATCACTTCAGTATCTAGGAATATAATATTTCCACCTAAAGTCCAAGTGAAATCTGTACTGCGGAAAATATCCGCCTGCATTGAAATTTCTAATCCTTTATTTTGGATTTCACCTAAGTTTCCAGCGATACCTCTGGGTTCACCATCAGCAGGAAGGCCAATAATACCTGCTTCCCAAGCTGTTGGTATTGGGAAAAGCAAATCTTTAGTATTTCTGATAAAATAATCAGACACCATACGAAGTCTATTATTGAACATATTTAATTCCAGACCAACATTATAGGTTTCAGTAGTTTCCCATTGTAGTTCTGGGTTGGCAACTCGAGATGGAATTGTACTCGAACCTCCTGGATATGAACCGAAACCTACAGTTCCTTGAGAAGCGTAACGGCTAATACCTGCCCGATTACCTACAGTACCGTAAGCTGCTCTTATTTTTAAGTCGTTTACGGCGTCGATAGAAAAGAAATTTTCTTTCGCAATGTTCCAACCCAAACTTCCACTATAGAAAGTACCGAATCTTACATCTTTACCGAAATTAGATGAACCATCCCGACGAACTGATGCGGAAAGTAAATATTTTTCTTGGTAATCGTAATCAGCGAAAACACCATAAGAAACCAATGTTAATCTGGTTCTATTGGTAAAGCCATTATCTAGGGTGGCGGCATTAGTTTGTGTAGTAAGTAACGCCGAAGGGAAGCCTTTGCTTCTTACGAAAGCACGGTTAAATTCGTTCATGTTATATTCGTACAATCCTAAAACACTTAAGTTGTGATTGTTCTTGCTTAAATTATACATTAAGCGGTTACTAACAGTTAAATCTAATCTATGTTGCTGATCGTCAAATTTATTACCCGTTGGATTACCAGCACCTTCAAGAATTACGTCTAGAATACCACCTGGTTTTGAATAGCTTTCCCTTCTGGTTGCTCCCCAGTTTACGGCTACATTAAAACCATAACTCCAGTTTTTACTGAAAGTAACTAAGGCGTCTACGCTACCAATAGTTTGGTTATCAATGTCCTCACTTGGCTCACTTAATAACGCTCCTCTAATTGGGAAGCCTGTATGTGTTGGGTTATAGATAGGGTTTCCATTATCATCAACTTGTACAGTACCATCTTCATTTAAAAGGAATTCTGTTTCATAGCCGTTGTAATCAAGCATACCTCTAAAAGGGTTTTGCGTATTGTTTCTATCTCTTGGCTCATCGCTCATAGATCTTGAGTATCCTACGTTTACTCCTACGGTAAGCCATTCTTTTGCGTCAAAGTTAACGTTCAAACGAGTTCCTAATCTTTCAAAACCATCAATATTATCGATGATACCTGTATTTCTATCATTAGATACAGAAAAGTAATAATCCACTTTTTCAGCGCCCCCAGAAATAGATACACTGTTGTTTTGAATTATTCCGTCTTTTAAGATTAAATCCTCCCAATCTACTTCATTATTTAGAAGTTTCTGGCGTTCGATTGACCCAGGCTGGGTTGTTACCCCAGGCGTACCAGCAGCACCGGTAACTCCTAAAGCATACAGTTCTGCTTCGTATTGCATTTTTTCAGAAGCCGTCATCATCGTATAGTTTGGGTCAATGTAAGAAGATGTTCCGTAACGAGAACTAAATCGGATTACGGCGTCTTTCTTACGATTACCACTCTTAGTAGTGATAACTACAACCCCATTAGCACCACGCGAGCCGTAACGAGCTGTGGTGGCAGCATCTTTAAGAATCGTGATATTCTCAATATCTTCATTAGGGATGTTAGAAAGATCTTGCTCTCTAATCGGCGATCCATCCACAATATATAGTGGGGAAGACGCACCGGCTACAAGAGATCCCGTTCCACGAATACGAACGAAAGCTCCTTGGCCCGGTTTCCCGTTGGCAGCAGTTACCTGTACCCCGGCCGCCTTACCTTGCAGCATGTTGTCAATACTGGTAGTTGGCGCCATTTGCGAAAGCTCTGCAGCAGATATTGAAACTACCGCTGAAGTTTGCACTGTCTGATTTCGTGTAGAATACCCAGTAACGACAACCTCACTCAAGCTTTCACCTGGTTGTAGGTTAACGTCAATTTTATTTTGAGCTCCTACTTTTACTTCCTTGGTGTCAAAACCTACATAACTAAAGGTAAGTGTTTGGCCCACATTTGCAGATATGGAGTAATTTCCATCAAAATCTGACTGTGTTCCAGTACTTGTTCCTTTGATTATAACGTTTGCACCAGGCAATGGCAGACCTGTTTCGTCCGTCACCGTACCTGTAATAGTTTTTTGCTGTGCGAAGGTAAGCTGCACAACTAACGCTAGCAAGAGCGTTAAAATTCCACTAAACTTTGTTCTCATTTTTATAAATTATTTGAATTAGCCAACGGCAAAAATCATAATAAAAAGTTAATTACACAAGTATTTGCTGCCAATTTTTAGGTTTATTTAGCGGGCATCAGTGTTTTAAGCCTAAGTATTTTAGAATTTAGATGAAATACTGATGTGTACTTTGGTGTTTGTAAGATTGAAAGGGGTGTTTTGCCTATTTCCATTAGCTATGTTAAATCGAAATATTCCTGCTTTTGTGTTTAGGCCTAGTCCGAGCCCAAAACTGTAGATCTTTTCTTTTAATGAAATGGTCTGATTTTCAAAATAACCTACATCTATAATGCTGTGTAAGTAAACCCCATCGTTAAATTGGTAGCGATACTCTGTATTTAGTACCGAAAATAACGATGCGTCTATGCTGTTTTCGTCAAAACCGCGGATGCTGTTTATTCCGCCAAAACGAAAAAGTTCGTTTATTAAATATGAGTCGCTAAAAAGCGCGCTCGTACTATTTTGAACAAACAGGGAATTGCGGTAATTAAGATTAAAAATATTGGATATTACAGAGGTAAAGCCAATCTGGTCCTCCGACTCGCTTTTTTGTTTGCGGGATCCAATCCCCATATCTAAATAAATTGCTGTTTTTACGGGGAACAGTTTTCGGTTTTGTGGTTTTTTATAGTTGCCGCCAAAGATAAAAAACCGAGATGTAAAATCTTCAATTGGTATTCCGGCAATTACTTCATCCAGCAGGTTGCTAGATTCGTATCCTTTATATCCCACGTATAAAGTAGATCGAGTGTCTAATTGATAGGTGGAACGCAGTTGTTGTTCTGTAGTGATAAAAGTGCTGTCTCTTTTAAAAATCATTAATTCGCCACTGAGCCCAAATGGTGAGCTAAACAGATAGGGAAGGGTGAGCTTGGTTTTAAAATTAATCTGCTTTTCACCATCAGATTTGTAATTTATTAATAGCTGTTCGCCGTAGTTTAAATTGTTGTTGAGTTCTAAATTTAAATAGCCATTAAACGTCAATTTTTGAGATTCCTCATCGGTGGCAAATCCTAAAATTCCATCAAAGAGATTGTTCTCTTCTTTTTCCAAATAAAAATATACGGTGGTTGAATCTTCCCGGAATAGTGCTTCGGGTGGCTTAATAGACGAAACAAAACCTAGGCTGTTTAGGTTTTCGTTTTGCGCTAACAATTTTTTCTGGTCAAAAAGTTTGCCTTTCCTTACCCCGGCATAGTATTTTAAATAGCTTTTTGGGAATTTTTCGTACCCTTTTAAAACAATGGAATCTACGGTGCGCAACTTGCCGTTTTCTATAAGCAGTGTAGCGCTTAAATTTCCGGCTCCAGTGTTGTTGAACGCAGTTAACCTCACCCGGGCAAAAGCATTTCCTTTGGCGTTTCTATACGCTGTAAGTTTTCTTAACGCGGTTGGAATGGTTTCAAAAGGAAGTATAAAATAGGAGCTGTCTATCTGTGAGGCTACGTGTTGAAGTTCTTTTTTTGAAAAATCTTTTTCCGAATAGTACACCTTTATATTGTTGTACTTCCTTCCAAGAAAAAATGCGGCCGTATAGCTGCTGTCGTTTTCTTTTTTAAGTTGAAGCAATTCACTTTCAATAAAACCCATGCGTTGTAGTTTTAAGTGTAGGGTGTCGGTTTCATTTTTTAGCGAAATAAAATCTTTATAGGAAGCAGGTAGTTGCAATGAATCTACAACCCCTTCCGGAATTTCCTTCTCTGCTTTTAAGGAGAGCGACAATTCCTGTGCCTGAATTCCGAAGAAAAAACAGGTATATATATTAAGGAGTAAAAAAAGTGTGCAATTATTTTTCAAAAAAAGAGCGAATTTACGATGTAAAACTAACGTTTCAACTTGCCATTTCATATGCAAACAAAAAAAATATTAAAAGAGTGCTGAAAATTAATTGAGTATGGTTTGATTAGTAAAAAAATTATTCTACATTTGCATCCCCTAAAAATAGGGGTGTTTTATTTTTAAACAGTAATAATACATATTTTATATGCCAACAATTTCACAATTAGTACGTAAAGGAAGGACCAAAATAACCAAGAAGAGTAAATCGGTTGCTTTGGATTCGTGCCCACAACGTCGTGGTGTTTGTACGCGTGTATATACTACTACGCCTAAGAAGCCTAACTCTGCAATGCGTAAAGTTGCAAGGGTAAGACTTACAAATGGTAAGGAAGTAAACGCATACATCCCAGGCGAGGGTCACAATCTCCAAGAGCACTCGATAGTATTGGTTAGAGGTGGAAGGGTAAAAGATTTGCCAGGAGTTAGATATCACATTGTTCGTGGAGCATTAGACACCGCAGGTGTTGCAGGCCGCACGCAACGTAGATCTAAGTACGGAGCAAAACGCCCTAAGAAGTAAAAACGCAACGCTTGCGTTTTAAGAAAAATGAAAACGGGTTTAGCGCCAATTATTGATAAAATATTTAGCGTTTACCATTAACAAAACAACAAATGAGAAAAAAACAGGCCAAAAAAAGACCTCTTTTACCGGATCCAAGGTTTAACGACCAGTTGGTTACGCGTTTCGTAAACAACATGATGTGGGATGGAAAAAAGAGTGTGGCTTTTAAAGTTTTCTATGATGCAATTGACATTGTAGATGAAAAAAAACAAGACGACGAAAAAACTGCGTTAGAGCTTTGGAAAGATGCGCTTTCTAATGTAATGCCTCACGTAGAGGTGCGTAGCCGTAGAGTTGGTGGGGCAACCTTCCAAATTCCTATGCAAATTCGTCCAGACCGTAAAATTGCAACTGCAATGAAATGGTTAATAACGTATTCAAGAAAAAGAAACGAGAAATCCATGGCCGCTAAATTAGCAGGCGAGATTCTTGCTGCTTCCAAAGAAGAAGGTGCAGCAGTTAAGAAACGTATGGATACTCATAAAATGGCAGAAGCTAACAAAGCATTCTCACATTTCAGATTCTAAACAATGGGAAGAGATTTAACATACACAAGAAATATAGGAATTGCCGCGCATATTGATGCTGGTAAAACAACTACAACTGAACGTATACTATTTTACACGGGCGTAAACCACAAATTGGGTGAAACTCACGAAGGTTCTGCAACAATGGACTGGATGGAGCAGGAGCAGGAGCGTGGTATTACCATTACTTCGGCTGCAACTACTTGTAAGTGGAAGTTTCCGATGGAAAATGCGCAACCATTGCCAAATACAAAAGAGTACCACTTTAATATTATAGATACTCCCGGCCACGTAGATTTTACCGTAGAGGTAAACCGTTCGCTTAGAGTTCTTGATGGTCTGGTGTTTTTGTTTAGTGCAGTAGATGGTGTAGAGCCACAATCTGAAACTAACTGGAGATTGGCCGATAACTATAAAGTACCTCGTATTGGTTTTGTAAATAAAATGGACCGTAACGGATCAAACTTCTTGGCAGTATGCCAGCAAGTAAAAGATATGTTAGGATCCAATGCAGTGCCAATCGTTTTGCCTTTAGGTGAAGAAGCTGATTTTAAAGGTATTGTAGATTTGGTTAAGAACCGTGCTATCGTTTGGCACGATGATACCTTTGGCGCTACTTTTGACGTTGTAGATATTCCTGAAGATATGAAAGAGGAGGTGCGTTTGTACCGTGGTAAACTTATTGAAGAAGTTGCTGCCTATGACGAAAACCTACTAGAAAAATATATGGAAGACGAAGATTCAATTACAGAAGATGAAGTGCATGCTGCGCTTCGTGCTGCTGTAATGGATATGAGTATCATACCAATGATATGTGGTTCTTCCTTTAAAAATAAAGGTGTTCAATTCTTAATTGATGGAGTGTGCCGCTACCTTCCTTCTCCAATGGATAAAGATGGTATTGTAGGTGTAAATCCAGATACTGAAAAAGAAGAATTGCGCAAACCAAGTGTAGATGAGCCATTTGCTGCTCTTGCATTTAAAATTGCTACAGACCCTTTTGTTGGTCGTTTAGCTTTCTTCCGCGCTTATTCAGGTCACTTAGATGCAGGTTCGTATGTGCTTAACAACCGTACCGGTAACAAAGAGCGTATATCGCGTATCTATCAAATGCACGCTAACAAGCAAAATGCAATTGATTTTATTGAGGCGGGAGATATTGGAGCTGGTGTAGGTTTTAAAGATATTAAAACCGGTGATACACTTTCTGCAGAAAAGCATCCTATAGTTTTGGAAAGTATGGAATTCCCAGACCCTGTAATTGGGGTTGCGGTAGAGCCTAAAACCAAAGCAGATGTTGATAAATTAGGAATGGCTTTATCAAAACTGGCAGAAGAAGATCCAACCTTCCAAGTGCGTACAGACGAAGCTTCTGGACAAACAATTATTTCTGGAATGGGCGAACTTCACTTAGATGTTCTTGTAGATCGTTTACGTCGCGAATTTAAAGTAGAAGTAAACCAAGGACAGCCACAAGTAGAGTATAAAGAAGCTGTAACAAGAGTTGCAGATCACAGAGAGGTTTATAAAAAGCAGTCTGGTGGTCGCGGTAAATTTGCCGATATTGTATTTACACTAGAACCAGCTGAAGAAGGTAAAATAGGTTTAGAGTTCGTAAACGCTGTAAAAGGTGGTAACGTACCAAAAGAATTTATTCCTTCGGTTGAAAAAGGTTTCAAACAAGCTATGGTAAATGGACCACTTGCAGGTTTTGAAGTTGATAGTATGAAAGTTACTTTAAAAGACGGATCTTTCCACCCAGTGGATTCTGATGCTTTGTCTTTTGAATTGGCAGCAAAACTAGGATTTAAAGAAGTTGCTAAAAAAGCTGGGGCTGTTATTTTAGAGCCTATTATGAAGCTGGAAGCACTTACGCCAGAAGAAAATATGGGCGATATTGTTGGTGACCTTAACAGACGTCGAGGTACCATTACAAGTATGGGAGATCGAGCTGGTGTAAAAGTTATTAAAGCTGAAGTGCCACTTTCTGAAATGTTTGGTTATGTAACTACATTAAGAACATTGTCTTCAGGTCGTGCTACATCAACTATGGAATTTTCACACTATGCCGAAACACCTTCTAATATTTCAGAAAGTGTAATTGCAGCAGCAAGAGGAACCGCTAACGAATAATTATTTCAGCAATGAGTCAAAAAATAAGAATAAAACTAAAATCTTACGATCACAATTTGGTGGACAAATCTGCTGAAAAAATCGTAAAGACTGTAAAGAGTACTGGAGCTGTAGTAACAGGGCCAATTCCTTTACCAACACATAAAAAAATCTTTACCGTATTGCGCTCTCCGCACGTGAACAAGAAAAGTAGGGAACAGTTCCAATTAAGTTCGTACAAAAGACTTTTGGATATCTACAGTTCTTCTTCAAAAACAATTGACGCTCTAATGAAGTTAGAGTTGCCAAGCGGGGTAGAAGTGGAAATCAAAGTTTAGTTATAAACTTTGATTTACATCCCGAACTAGCTTTGGGATCGTGTAAAGGTTAAAAATGTCCTCAACGATGGTTGGGGAAAAACGGAAAACAAAGTAACATTCGGGATCGAATTTATTTTGATCCCGTTTGCTTTAAAGGGTATATCGCGATTATTCGCATATCACAATAAAAAATAGTAATAATCAATAAATAATTAAATATGTCTGGGTTAATTGGAAGAAAGATAGGGATGACCAGCATCTTTGACGAGAACGGAAAGAACATTCCGTGCACCGTTATAGAAGCAGGACCCTGTGTTGTCACCCAAGTCAGAACCAAAGAGGTTGACGGGTACAACGCTCTTCAGCTTGGTTTCGATGACAAGAAGACTGTAACTAAAGCTGCCGAAGGGCATGCCAAAAAAGCAGGAACCGTTGCAAAACGCAAAGTCGCCGAATTCAAGAATTTTGAAGAAGAATACAAATTAGGTGACACAATAACTGTGGAGCATTTTATTGAAGGTGAATTCGTTGATATTGCGGGTACATCAAAAGGTAAAGGTTTCCAGGGAGTTGTAAAACGTCACGGTTTTGGCGGTGTTGGGCAAGCCACACACGGTCAGCACAACCGTTTACGCGCACCAGGTTCTATTGGAGCTGCATCATATCCTGCAAGAGTTTTTAAAGGAATGAGAATGGCAGGTCAAATGGGCAATGAAAGAGTAAAAGTTGAAAATTTGAGAGTTTTAAAAGTAGTTCCTGAAAAGAATCTACTTGTGGTAAAAGGAGCAATTCCTGGCCATAAAAACGCTTATGTAATGATCGAGAAATAATGAAGGTAGCTGTATTAGATATAAACGGAAAAGACACAGGCCGGAAAGTTGAACTTTCTGCAGATGTGTTCGGGATAGAGCCTAACAATCACGCGGTTTACCTAGATGTGAAACAATACCTTGCCAATCAAAGACAAGGAACTCACAAAGCAAAGGAACGCGCAGAAATCTCTGGTTCTACTAGAAAGATAAAGAAACAAAAAGGAACTGGTACTGCCCGTGCAGGTAGTATCAAGTCTGGTATATTTAAAGGAGGAGGTAGAATGTTTGGACCGCGTCCACGTAACTACTCTTTTAAATTAAACAAGAACCTTAAACGTTTGGCACGTAAATCGGCCTTATCGATGAAGGCTAACAATAAAGCAATTGTTGTATTAGAAGACCTCAATTTTGACGCTCCTAAAACCAAAAATTTTACTGCGGTTTTAAAGAGTTTAGGGCTTGATAACAAAAAATCTTTATTTGTGTTGGGAGACTTAAATAATAATGTATATTTGTCCTCTCGCAATTTGAAAGGTACGGAGGTTGTAACAAACTCACAATTAAGTACTTATAAAATTATGAATGCAAATAGTGTAGTGCTATTTGAAGGTTCTTTGGAAGGAATTGAAACAAACTTAAGTAAATAGAAGCAAGATGAACATCTTAATTAAACCTATAATTACGGAAAAAGCTACCAAAGATGCTGAAGACAGAAATGTGTTTGGCTTTGTAGTGAACCCAAAGGCGAATAAGGTAGAAATCAAGAAAGCGGTAGAAGCTGCTTACGGAGTTTCTGTTGAAAAAGTTCGCACAATGAATGTCCGCCCGGATAGAAAAACCCGTTATACAAAAACAGGTGTCCAAACTGGTAAAACGAATGCTTACAAAAAAGCAATCGTACAGGTGGCGGAAGGTGATACAATAGATTTTTACAGTAACATCTAAGGAAACTTAGATTTAATTAGACACAAATGTCAGTAAGAAAATTAAAACCAGTCACCCCAGGTCAGCGTTTTAGGGTTGTAAATGGTTTTGACGCCATTACAACCGATAAGCCGGAGAAGTCTTTACTTGCTCCGAATAAACGATCTGGTGGTAGAAACAGTCAAGGAAAAATGACCATGCGCTACTTAGGGGGTGGTCATAAAAGAAAATATCGAATTATCGATTTTAAACGCGACAAAGCAGGAATCCCTGCTACCGTTGCTAGTATTCAATACGATCCAAACCGTACTGCGTTTATCGCGCTTTTAAACTATCAAGATGGTGAAAAGCGATATATAATTGCACAAAACGGACTACAAGTGGGGCAAAATGTTCTCTCTGGCGATGCGGTAGCACCCGAGATAGGAAACGCTATGCCACTTTCAGCTATTCCATTAGGTACTATTATTTCTTGCATCGAGCTTCGTCCCGGACAAGGAGCAATTATGGCACGTAGTGCTGGTGCATTTGCACAGCTTATGGCTCGTGAAGGAAAATATGCTACCGTTAAACTTCCCTCTGGCGAAACCAGGTTGGTTTTGGCTGGCTGCTTAGCTACTATTGGTGCCGTTTCAAATAGCGACCATCAATTGCTAGTTTCAGGTAAGGCTGGTAGAAGCAGATGGTTAGGTAGAAGACCACGAACAAGACCAGTTGTTATGAACCCGGTGGATCACCCAATGGGTGGTGGTGAAGGTAAAGCTTCAGGAGGACATCCACGTTCTAGAAACGGTGTGCCTGCTAAAGGTTACAGAACCCGTTCAAGAACTAAAGCAAGTAATAAATATATCTTAGAACGTAGAAAGAAATAAGTTATGGCAAGATCGTTAAAAAAAGGACCGTACGTTCATTATAAACTAGACAAGAAAGTTCAACAAAACGTTGATGATAACAAGAAAACCGTAATCAAAACTTGGTCACGCGCTTCTATGATCACTCCCGATTTTGTTGGCCAAACCATAGCAGTTCATAACGGACGCCAATTTGTTCCTGTATATGTAACAGAAAACATGGTTGGGCATAAACTAGGAGAATTTTCACCTACAAGATCATTCCGTGGTCACGCAGGTGCTAAAAACAAAGGTAAAAAATAAGAGGCCATGGGAGTTCGTAAAAGAGAAAGAGCAGAAGCAATCAAGGAAGCCAAGAAAAATATTTACATGGCTAAATTGAACAATTGCCCCACTTCACCAAGAAAAATGCGTTTAATGGCAGACTTGGTACGTGGTGAGAAAATAGACAAAGCACTTAACATTTTGAAGTTTAGTTCAAAAGAATCTTCACGTAAATTGGAGAAACTTCTTTTGTCTGCCATCAATAACTGGCAACAAAAAAACGAAGATGCTTCAATAGAAGATGCAAATCTTTTTGTTAAGGAAATCCGTGTGGACGGTGGAACAATGTTAAAAAGACTACGTCCAGCACCACAAGGTCGCGCGCATAGAATTAGAAAACGCTCCAACCACGTAACACTGGTATTGGCAGCTAACGATAACACACAAAGCAAGTAATTAAATGGGACAGAAGACAAATCCAATCGGAAATCGCTTAGGTATCATTAGAGGTTGGGAATCCAACTGGTACGGAGGCAACGACTACGGCGATAAATTAGCCGAAGACGACAAGATTAGAAAATATGTTCACGCGCGTTTAAGTAAAGCTAGTGTGAGTAGAGTAATTATTGAGCGTACGCTTAAGCTTGTAACCGTTACTATAACCACTGCCCGTCCCGGTATTATCATCGGTAAAGGTGGTCAGGAAGTAGACAAGTTAAAAGAGGAGCTTAAAAAAATTACAGATAAAGAAGTACAGATCAACATCCACGAGATTAAAAGACCTGAATTAGATGCATTTTTAGTAGCTGCAAGTATTGCACGCCAAATTGAAAGTCGTATTTCATACCGTCGTGCTATTAAAATGGCAATCGCGGCAACAATGCGAATGAATGCTGAAGGTATTAAGGTACAAATCTCAGGACGTTTGAACGGTGCAGAAATGGCACGTTCAGAATCTTACAAAGAGGGTCGTATTCCTTTATCAACTTTTAGAGCCGATATTGACTACGCTTTAGTTGAGGCACACACTACCTATGGTAGATTGGGTGTTAAAGTATGGATTATGAAAGGCGAAGTATATGGAAAGCGAGAACTTTCTCCACTTGTTGGTTTATCAACCGGCAAAAAGAGTGGTGGTAAAGGCGCTTCAGGACGCGGTGGCAACAAAGCACGTCGCAGAAAGTAATTTTTTAAATAAAAGAAAATGTTACAACCTAAAAGAACAAAATACCGTAAACACCAAAAAGGCCGTATGAAAGGCGATGCCGGTCGTGGCAACCAATTGGCGTACGGGACCTTCGGTATAAAATCGTTGGAATCAGAATTTCTTACAGCCAGACAAATTGAAGCTGCTCGTATTGCCGCAACTCGTTTTATGAAAAGAGAAGGTTCTATCTGGATTATGATTTTTCCAGACAAACCAATTACTAAAAAACCTCTTGAAGTACGTATGGGTAAAGGTAAAGGTGCGGTTGAATATTACGCTGCTGTAGTAAAACCTGGAAGAATGCTCTTTGAAGTATCTGGGGTTTCTGTTGAAACAGCAAAAGAAGCATTGCGCCTTGCAGCCCAAAAGCTTCCCGTTAAAACTAAATTTGTAATGTCTCGGGATTTCCAAGCATAATTTTTTAAAAGATGAAACAATCAGAAATTAAAAAAGCATCAACGGCAGAACTACAAGAAGCATTTGCTGAATCTAGAAAGGCTTACACAGACCTTAAAATGGCACATACCATTTCACCGTTGGAAAATCCAATTCAACTAAGATCCCAAAGAAGGGAGATAGCAAGAATCGCGACGGAACTAACTAATAGAGAAGTGCAATAATTGTACAGCTGAAAGATGGAAGAAATTAAAAGAAACTTAAGAAAAGAACGTATAGGCGTGGTAACTAGCAATAAAATGGACAAATCCATTGTAGTTGCAGAAGTTAAAAAAATAAAACACCCTATGTACGGAAAGTACGTAACAAAAACTAAAAAGTACGTTGCGCACGACGAAACAAACAATTGCAACGAAGGCGATACTGTAAAGATCATGGAAACACGTCCTTTAAGTAAAACCAAATGTTGGAGATTAGTAGAAATAATTGAAAGAGCGAAGTAATTATGTTACAACAAGAATCAAGACTTAAAGTCGCAGATAATACCGGTGCCAAAGAAGTACTTTGCATCCGCGTGTTAGGCGGAACAAAAAGAAGGTATGCGTCTATTGGTGATAAAATTGTAGTTTCTGTAAAAGAAGCAACACCAAATGGTAGCATTAAGAAAGGAGCGGTTTCTACAGCAGTAGTAGTACGTACTGTAAAAGAAATTAGAAGACCTGATGGTTCTTACATCCGTTTTGACGATAATGCTTGTGTACTCTTAAGCCCACAAGGTGAAATGAGAGGTACACGTGTTTTCGGCCCGGTAGCAAGAGAACTTCGCGACAAGCAATTTATGAAAATAGTATCATTGGCACCAGAGGTGCTTTAATATGAAAACTAAGATGACAAAGCTTAAAATAAAATCAGGAGATACGGTAGTAGTTACTGCAGGAGACCACAAAGGCTCTGAAGGAAAAGTGATGAAAGTAATCCTTGACAAAAACAAAGCAATCGTAGAAGGAGTGAACATGGTTTCAAAACATGAAAAACCAAGTGCGAAAAACCCTCAGGGCGGAATCGTAAAAAAGGAAGCTCCTATCCATATTTCAAACCTATCATTGGTTGATCCAAAATCTGGAAAAGCAACTCGTGTTGGGTACAAAACCGAAGATGGTAAAAAAGTACGGTTTTCAAAACAATCGAATCAAGCAATATAGTTATGGCATATACACCAAGACTTAAAGAAGAGTACAATAGCAGGGTGATGAACACCCTTACTGACGAATTTGGTTACAAAAACGTCATGCAAGTACCAAAATTGGAACGTATTGTTGTTTCCCGCGGAGTGGGTGCAGCAGTAGCAGACAAAAAACTTATTGACTATTCGGTTGATGAGTTTACAAAGATAACCGGGCAAAAAGCAGTTTCAACAAACTCTAAAAAAGACGTTGCAAACTTCAAACTACGTAAAGGAATGCCAATTGGCGTTAAGGTTACGTTGCGTGGAGAGCGTATGTACGAATTTTTAGATAGATTGGTAACTTCAGCTTTGCCAAGGGTACGAGACTTTAACGGAATTAAAGCAACAGGTTTTGACGGAAGAGGAAATTACTCTTTGGGAATTACCGAACAAATTATCTTCCCAGAAATCGATATCGATAAAGTGAAGAAAATTGAAGGAATGAATATTACATTCATCACTTCAGCAAACACCGATAAAGAAGCGAAATCATTATTACAAGAATTGGGATTACCCTTTAAAAAGAACTAAGAGATGGCTAAAGAATCAATGAAAGCCCGCGAGGTGAAGAGACAAAAAATGGTAGCAAAATACGCCGCCAAGCGCAAAGCTTTAAAAGAAGCAGGCGATTGGGAGGGTTTACAAAAACTACCAAAAAATTCGTCACCAGTTCGTTTACACAACCGCTGTAAATTAACCGGAAGACCAAGAGGGTATATGAGAACTTTTGGTATTTCACGTGTTATGTTCCGTGAAATGGCTAATTCTGGGTTAATTCCAGGGGTGCGTAAGGCATCTTGGTAAGAGCAGGTTACTGCTCAAAACAAAAAGTATAAACTGGTTGAAGGTTCAGCCCCGATAGTTCGGGAATCTGAAAACCACATCCGCAAATTCAAATAAATGAATATAGATCCAATTTCAGATTATCTAACACGTGTTAGAAATGCTGCAAAAGCCGGACATCGCGTAGTAGAGATTCCAGCGTCTAATCTAAAAAAGGAGATTACAAAAATCCTTTTTGATCAAGGTTACATTTTAAGCTACAAATTTGATGACGAAAGTACCCCACAAGGTATTATCAAAATTGCGTTGAAATACGACAAGCTTACCAAGGAATCGGTAATCAAGAAAATTCAAAGAATTAGTAAACCAGGTTTACGTAAATATGCAGGTTCATTAGAGCTTCCGCGCGTTCTAAACGGTCTTGGAATTGCAATTGTTACAACTTCTTCGGGAGTTATGACAGGCAAACAAGCCAAAGCGCAGAATATTGGTGGCGAAGTATTGTGTTACGTTTACTAAAAAATAGACAAAGAAATGTCAAGAATAGGTAAAAACCCGGTAGCAATCCCACAAGGAGTTACAGTTGATGTAAAAGACAACGTAATTACCGTAAAAGGAAAATTAGGCGAATTATCTCAGGAGTTTTCTGAGGTAAGCGTAAAAGTAGAAGATAATCAAGTTATTGTTGAACGCCCTTCAGAATCAAAAGACCATATTGCAAAACACGGTCTATACAGATCTTTAGTAAACAATATGATTGAAGGCGTAAACAACGGATGGACCAAACAATTAGAATTGGTAGGTGTGGGTTATCGCGCTAGCAACCAAGGACAAAAATTAGATTTGGCTTTAGGCTTTTCACACAATATTGTTTTGGACATCGCGCCAGAGGTAAAAGTTGAAACTGTATCTGATAAGGGAAAAAACCCAATCGTAAAACTAACTTCTCACGACAAGCAACTGGTAGGGCAAGTAGCGGCAAAAATTCGCTCTTTCCGCAAACCAGAACCGTACAAAGGAAAAGGTATTAAGTTTGTAGGTGAACAATTAAGAAGAAAAGCAGGTAAATCTGCATAACAAATAGAGTTATGGCATTATCAAAATACGAAAGAAGAGAGCGTTTACGCATGCGAATCAGAAAAACCGTTGAGGGGACAGAAAGTCGTCCACGTTTGGCTGTATTCCGTAGCAACAAAGAAATATACGCTCAAATTATAGACGATGTAAATGGAAGAACCATTATTGCTGCATCTTCAAGAGATAAAGACATTGACGCTTCAAAAGTAAACAAAGTTGAAGCTGCAAAAATGGTAGGAAAAGCAATCGCAGAAAAAGCTGTTAAAGCAGGTGTTGAAACCATCGCATTTGACAGGGGCGGTTACCTCTACCACGGAAGAGTAAAATCATTAGCTGAAGGCGCACGCGAAGGTGGCCTTAAATTCTAAGTAGTATTATGTATCAAGATTATAAAAACGTAGAATTAGTAAAACCAGGAGGTCTTGAATTAAAAGACCGTTTGGTAGGTGTACAACGTGTAACCAAGGTGACTAAAGGTGGTCGTGCCTTTGGATTTTCAGCTATTGTAGTTGTTGGTGACGAAAAAGGAGTGGTAGGCCACGGACTTGGGAAATCCAAGGATGTAGCTAGCGCGATAGCAAAAGCTATTGAAGATGCTAAGAAAAACTTAGTTCGCATACCTCTTAATAAGGTAACCCTTCCACACGAACAAAAAGGAAAATACGGTGGAGCTCGTGTAAACTTGCTACCGGCCGCACCTGGTACAGGAGTAATTGCCGGTGGTGCTGTACGTGCCGTACTAGAGGCTGTTGGAGTACACGATGTACTTTCAAAATCTCAAGGATCTTCTAATCCACATAACGTGGTGAAGGCAACTTTTGATGCGCTATTGCAAATGCGAAGTGCACAAACTATTGCAGACCAAAGAGGAATTTCACTTGAAAAAGTATTCAAAGGATAAATATCAGAGCGATGGCAAAAATTAAAGTAACAAAGGTAAGAAGCGTTATTAAACGCCCGAAAGACCAAAAGCTAACTATGGAAGCACTGGGCCTACACAAAATGGGACAGACCGTAGAGCATGAAGACTCGCCAAGCATTCTTGGTATGATCAATAAAGTTAATCACTTAGTTTCAGTTGAAACTAAATAAGGAAACACGAAAATGGATTTAAGTAACTTACAACCCGCCGAAGGATCGGTGAAAAATCAAGGCAAGCGAGTAGGTCGCGGACAAGGTTCCGGTAAAGGTGGTACTGCCACCCGCGGACATAAAGGAGCAAAATCACGTTCAGGATATTCCAAGAAAATTGGATTTGAAGGTGGTCAAATGCCACTACAACGTCGTGTTCCTAAGTTTGGCTTTACAAACATAAACCGAAAGGAGTACAAAGGTATCAACATCGATACCCTACAACAATTGGTTGACGACAAAAAAATAAAAGATACCGTAGACTTCGAAACCTTTTTTGGTTTAGGTCTTGCTGGAAAGAACGAAATGGTTAAGATTTTAGGAAGAGGAGAGATTAAGGCAAAACTAAAAGTATCTGCACACAAGTTTACTGCCTCGGCAAAAGAAGCTATTGAAGCGGCCGGAGGCGAAGTAGTAACATTGTAACAACAGCAAGGATGAAATTTATCGAAACCTTAAAAAATGTTTGGAAAATAGAAGAGTTGCGTAACCGCATTATTCTAACCTTAGGAATGCTTTTGGTGTATCGTTTTGGTGCGCAAGTTGTACTTCCGGGTATTGATGCAGATATGTTAGCACAGTTTGCTGGTAAATTTGATTCAGGTGGAATTGGCGGATTGCTTAACGCATTTACAGGAGGGGCTTTTGCCAATGCTTCTGTTTTTGCATTGGGTATTATGCCTTATATTTCTGCCTCGATCGTTGTTCAATTGATGCAAATTGCAGTACCATATCTTCAAAAATTACAAAAAGAAGGTGAAAGTGGTCGTAAAAAAATCAATCAGATTACGCGTTGGTTAACCATCGGTATATGTTTGGTACAAGCACCAAGTTATCTTGCAGGTCTTCCAGCAATGGGAGTGCCAGCAGAAGCTTTTGTTATGGGACAGAGCTTAATGTTCTATGTTTCATCTGTAATTATCTTAGTAACTGGAACGATATTTGCAATGTGGTTGGGTGAAAAAATTACAGATAAAGGTATTGGTAACGGTATCTCCATATTAATTATGGTTGGTATTATTGCACGTTTGCCTCAGTCGTTTGCTCAGGAATTTGTTTCAAGAGTAATGGAGTCAAACGGAGGTTTGATTATGATACTTATTGAATTGGTTATCTGGTTTGTAATTATTCTATTATCAATTATGTTGGTAATGGCGGTAAGAAAAATTCCGGTACAATACGCAAGAAGAACAGCAACGGGTGGTTTTGAAAAAAACATATTTGGAGCACGTCAATTTATTCCTTTAAAGTTAAACGCTTCTGGAGTAATGCCTATTATCTTTGCGCAAGCAATAATGTTTGTTCCATCTGCAGTAGCTAGTCTAAATGATAGTGATTTATCACAAAGTATTCAAGCTACCTTCAGCGATATCTTCGGATTCTGGTACAATCTTGTATTTGCAGTATTAATTATAATATTCACGTATTTCTATACTGCTATTACGGTGCCAACTAACAAAATGGCAGACGATCTTAAACGTAGCGGTGGTTTTATACCCGGTATTAAACCAGGATCACAAACCGCTGAATATTTAGACCGAATTATGTCTCAAATAACCCTACCAGGTTCTATCTTTTTAGCATTGATTGCAATTTTCCCTGCATTCGTTGTTAAGTTGATGGGCATTCAACAGGGTTGGGCATTATTCTACGGTGGTACTTCACTATTAATCATGGTTGGTGTAGCTATCGATACAATGCAACAAGTTAATTCATACTTGTTAAATCGTCATTACGATGGTTTAATGAAAAGTGGTAAAAATAGAAAAGCAGTAGCATAATTATGGCAAAACAAAGCGCAATAGAACAAGACGGAAGTATAGTGGAAGCACTATCAAACGCTATGTTCCGTGTTGAATTAGAAAACGGTCACATAGTAACCGCACACATTTCTGGTAAAATGCGAATGCACTACATTAAATTGTTGCCAGGAGATAAAGTGAAGCTTGAAATGAGCCCTTACGATTTAACTAAGGCAAGAATAACATACAGATATTAATGCAACGGACCTCACGGTTCATTGAAATATAAAAACGAAAAGAGATGAAAGTAAGAGCATCCGTAAAGAAAAGAAGTGCCGACTGCAAAATTGTACGCAGAAAAGGCAGATTATATGTAATTAACAAAAAGAACCCAAAGTTCAAACAAAGACAAGGATAAGTTATGGCAAGAATCGCAGGTGTAGATATCCCGAAGCACAAAAGGGGTGTAATCGCGTTAACGTATATCTTCGGAATTGGTAAAAGCCGTGCCCAAGATATTCTGAACAAAGCCGGAGTTGACGAAGACAAAAAAGTAAGCGAATGGAACGATGATGAAATCGGAGCTATTCGTGACGCTGTAGGGTCTTTCAAAATCGAAGGTGAATTACGTAGTGAAGTTCAATTAAGCATTAAACGCTTAATGGATATTGGTTGTTACAGAGGTATTCGTCACAGATCGGGTCTTCCGTTAAGAGGACAACGTACTAAGAATAACTCTCGTACAAGAAAAGGAAAACGTAAAACTGTTGCTAACAAGAAAAAAGCAACTAAATAAAACCTAGAGTTATGGCAAAGACAACGTCTAAGACTACAAAATCAGTTAAAAAACGCAAGGTTAATGTTGAATCTGTTGGTGAAGCACATATTACGGCTTCCTTCAACAACATTATCGTGTCGTTAACAAATAAAAATGGAGATGTTATCTCTTGGTCCTCAGCTGGTAAAATGGGCTTCCGTGGATCTAAGAAAAACACACCGTATGCAGCTCAATTGGCTTCAGAAGACTGTGCTAAAACTGCACACGACGCTGGCTTGCGTAAAGTTAAAGTTTACGTAAAAGGTCCAGGAAATGGTAGAGAATCTGCCATACGTTCTATCCACAATGCCGGAATTGAGGTAACCGAAATTATCGATGTTACCCCAATGCCGCACAACGGATGTCGTCCTCCTAAAAGAAGAAGAGTATAATTACATACAATTTTTGAATTACGATTGAATTATTTTTCAGTCGTAATTCAAATTTTATTAATAAATATCAATCGAAGGCATATAGAAGCTAAAGGATAAGAATAAGACCTTAATTTAGTTTTCCTTCAAAATTTAAACCTAGAAATGGCAAGATATACTGGTCCAAAAACTAAAATAGCCCGTAAATTCGGGGAAGCAATTTTCGGAGACGATAAGTCTTTTGAAAAAAGAAATTACCCACCAGGGCAACACGGTAACACACGTCGCCGCGGTAAAAAATCTGAATACGCAATCCAACTTGCTGAAAAGCAAAAAACAAAATACACGTATGGTATTTTGGAGCGTCAGTTCAGAAATATGTTTAAAAAAGCAACTGCAGCACCCGGAATTACCGGTACCGTATTGTTACAATTGTGTGAGTCTCGTTTAGATAACGTAGTGTACAGATTAGGAATTTCTCCAAGTCGCTCTGGAGCTAGACAATTAGTTTCTCACCGCCATATCACCGTTAATGGTGAAAAAGTAAATATTCCATCATACCAGTTAAGACCTGGAGACGTGGTGGCCGTAAGAGAGAAATCAAAATCGCTTGAGGCTATAAACAACTCGTTGGATAATGCAAGCCACGTTTACGAATGGATTTCTTGGAATGGTGAAAAAAAGGAAGGAACTTTTGTTTCTATCCCAGAACGTATCCAAATTCCAGAAAACATCAACGAACAGTTGATTGTAGAATTATATTCTAAATAATAAAAAAACAGAAAGTCAATTATGGCAGTATTTAGTTTTCAGAAGCCTGATAAAGTTATAATGGTAAATTCTACCGATTTTGAAGGGAAATTTGAATTTCGTCCTTTAGAACCAGGTTACGGACTTACCATCGGTAACGCATTAAGACGTGTATTACTTTCCTCTTTGGAAGGATTCGCCATCACTTCAGTTCGCATGGAAGGTGTGGACCACGAATTTTCTACCATTGCTGGAGTAGTGGAAGATGTTACTGAAATTATTTTGAACCTAAAACAAGTTCGTTTTAAAAGACAGATAGACGAAATAGATAACGAAACCGTTACTATTTCTATTTCTGGAAACGAACAGTTGAAAGCAGGTGATTTCCAAAAATTCATTTCAGGATTTCAAGTATTGAATCCAGAATTGGTTATTTGCAATATGGATAAGAAAGTGAACCTTAATATGGAAATCACTATCGAAAAAGGTCGCGGTTATGTTCCTGCTGAAGAGAACAAAAAAGCGAACGCTCCATTGGGAACCATCTTTACAGATTCTATCTACACCCCAATTAAAAATGTGAAGTACAGTATTGAAAACTTCCGTGTAGAACAGAAAACAGATTACGAAAAATTAGTATTCGAAATCGTTACTGATGGCTCAATTCACCCAAAAGATGCTTTAACCGAAGCTGCAAAAACGTTAATCCACCACTTTATGCTGTTCAGCGATGAGCGCATAACACTAGAGGCAGATGAGATTGCACAAACTGAAACGTATGACGAAGAATCGCTTCACATGCGTCAGTTGCTTAAAACAAAACTAGTAGATATGGATCTTTCGGTTCGTGCACTAAACTGTTTGAAAGCTGCAGAAGTTGATACCTTGGGCGACCTCGTGTCTTACAACAAAAACGACTTGATGAAATTCCGCAACTTTGGTAAAAAATCACTAACCGAGCTTGAAGAGCTTGTAAGTGTTAAAGGCCTAAACTTCGGGATGGATCTTGCAAAGTATAAATTAGATAAAGACTAATATAGACGTGAGATTTTAGATATGAGATTTTAGATTTATTCTGTTATTTCATATCTCACATCTTACATCTCAAATCTATTAATAATCCATCATAATTTGCTCTCCGAAGAACGGATTTTGTAGCAAGATGATGAAAATAAAAATGTCATGAGACACGGAAAAAAAATAAATCAATTAAGTAGAAAAACGGCCCATAGACACTCAATGTTGGCTAATATGGCGAGTTCTTTAATAGAACACAAAAGAATAAACACAACTGTTGCAAAAGCAAAAGCTTTAAAACAATTTGTTGAGCCATTGGTAACTAAGTCTAAGGAAGATACTACACACAACCGTCGATTGGTTTTTGCAAAATTGCGTCAAAAAGATGCAGTTGCAGAACTTTTTAGAACTGTTGCGCCAAAAGTTGGTGACCGTCCGGGAGGGTACACCCGTATTATTAAATTGGGTAACCGTCTAGGTGATAACGCAGATATGGCAATGATAGAGCTTGTTGATTTCAACGAACTTTACAACGCCGGCAAAGCTACCAAGAAAAAATCTACTCGTAGAAGTCGCCGTGGAGGCGGATCTTCTGCTGCTGCTCCTGCTGCGAAAGCCGCACCAGCAAAAGCCGAGAAAGAAGCTAAAAAAGAAGAGGAATAAATGAATTCTAATTCAATAAATAACAAAGGGATAAGCGTTTTCGTTTATCCCTTTTTTTTATACTATTTTTGCAAAGATTTTTGAGAAACCTAATAAATGCCACCTTTCGCTTGTCGAGGGGTTGAAACCTTCAAAGAATGAAATACCAAACACGAAAAAAAGCTCTTATTTTATTAGCAGACGGAACTATTTTCTACGGAAAAGCAGTTGGAAACAAAGAAGGCACAGCCTTTGGCGAAGTTTGTTTCAACACTGGAATGACCGGCTACCAAGAAATTTTTACTGATCCTTCCTATTTCGGACAGATTATGGTTGCCACCAACGCCCACATTGGGAATTACGGCGTTAATAAAGACGAAGTGGAATCTGAAGGAATTAAAATCGCTGGTTTGGTGGTGCGCAATTTCAGCTACCATTATTCCCGTCCCGCAGCCGATGATTCATTAGAAGAATTTTTAAACAGAAACAATCTGCTTGCCATTAGCGATGTAGATACACGGGCTTTGGTAAGTTACATTCGCGATAACGGTGCAATGAACGCCGTAATTTCTACCGATGTTGATAATATTGAAGGATTAAAAGAACAATTAGCCGCCGTGCCAGATATGGATGGCTTAGAGCTCGCTTCAAAAGTTTCTACGAAGGAACCGTATTTCTTCGGAAAGGAAAACGCTAAATACAAAATTTCGGCTTTAGATTTAGGTATAAAGAAAAACATTCTTCGCAGACTTGCAGAGCGTGATTGCTACATTAAAGTGTTTTCTTACAACGCCAGTTTTGCTGAAATGGAAGCCTTTACTCCCGATGGATATTTTATATCAAACGGGCCCGGAGATCCACAGCCGCTTCACAGTGCCATTGAAGTTGTAAAAACTATATTAGAGAAAGAATTACCCATGTTCGGTATTTGTTTGGGGCATCAAATGTTGGCTTTGGCCAATGGCGTTTCAACCTATAAAATGCACAACGGGCACCGAGGCATAAACCACCCAGTAATGAATCTAGTTACAGGTAAAGGTGAAATAACTTCGCAAAACCACGGTTTCGCTATTAATAGAGAAGAAGCCGAAGCTAACTCAAACATTGAAATAACACACGAACATTTAAATGATCATACTGCCGCAGGAATTCGTTTAAAAAACAAACCGGCCTTTTCGGTGCAATATCATCCAGAAGCTAGCCCAGGTCCGCACGATGCTTCGTATCTTTTCGATCAGTTTATCGAGAGTATTGAAAAGCATAAACTTCAAACAGTATAACATTATTAGACCCCAATGGTTTCACACACCTTTGGGGTCTTTCAATATTTAATATTCAATAACAATAAATAATAATTAGATGAGCATCATAATAGATATCAACGCCAGACAAATTTTCGATTCCCGAGGTAATCCAACTATTGAAGTTGACGTAATTACCGAAAACGGTTTTATGGGCCGTGCCGCAGTGCCTTCGGGAGCTTCTACTGGCGAGCACGAAGCTGTGGAACTTCGCGATGGCGGAAAAGCCTATATGGGCAAAGGCGTATTAAAAGCTGTTGAAAATGTACAGGGAAAAATAGCCGGTACGCTTCTGGGAATCTCTGTTTTTGAACAGGAGCTTATAGACAAAACGATGATCGATTTAGATGGCACTCCAAACAAATCGAAACTTGGTGCCAATGCAATTCTTGGCGTTTCTTTAGCTTGTGCAAAGGCAGCTGCTAACGAATTGGGAATGCCATTGTACCGTTATGTGGGCGGTGTGAGCGCCAAAACGCTACCTGTGCCAATGATGAATATTATAAATGGCGGTTCGCACAGTGATGCGCCAATTGCATTTCAGGAATTTATGGTGATGCCCGTGAAAGCTCAGAATTTTACTCACGCTATGCAAATGGGTTCCGAGATTTTCCACAATCTTAAAAAAGTATTGCACGATCGCGGGTTAAGTACGGCAGTTGGTGACGAAGGTGGTTTTGCACCAACATTAAATGGCACAGAGGATGCTTTAGACACGATAGCTATCGCTACCAAAAAGGCTGGCTACAAATTGGGCGACGACGTAATGATTGCTTTAGATTGTGCTGCTGCTGAATTTTATGTGAAGAAAAAATACGATTATACCAAATTTGAAGGCGAAAAAGGAAAGGTGCGCACTTCAAAAGAACAGGCAGATTATTTGGCTGAATTGTGCGAAAAATACCCAATTATTTCAATTGAAGATGGAATGGATGAAAACGACTGGGAAGGTTGGAAATATTTAACCGAAAAAGTTGGCCATAAAGTACAGTTGGTAGGTGACGATTTATTTGTAACCAACGTTGAAAGACTTTCAAAAGGTATTTCGGAAAATATTGCAAATTCAATTTTAATAAAAGTGAATCAGATTGGTACACTTACTGAAACCATTGCTGCTGTAAATATGGCGCACAATGCGGGTTATACTTCAGTTATGAGCCATCGAAGTGGTGAAACCGAGGATAACACAATTGCAGATTTAGCCGTGGCGTTAAATTGCGGTCAAATTAAAACAGGTTCTGCTTCACGAAGCGATAGAATGGCGAAGTACAACCAACTGCTTCGAATTGAAGAACAATTGGGCGATATTGCTTATTTTCCGCAGCAAAATGCGTTTAAAATATAGTATTTAAGAAACCTTTTAAAAAACCTCGCAAATTGCGAGGTTTTTTTAATTCATTAAATTCTGTCATCACCTATTATTTAAGGTTTTTTTAACCTAAGATTACGCACAATTGTTAAAAAAATCGCTTGAGATTTTGTAATTTAGCATTTCTGAATAAATTAAAAAACACACTATATTTTATGGCAAAGATGGCGACCCTCGAGATAGATGGTAAAAAGTATGAATTCCCCATTGTAGAGGGAACTGAGAATGAATTAGGAATAGATATAAAGAGCCTTCGTGCAGATACCGGCGGCGTTGTTACTCTAGACCCGGGATATAAAAATACCGGCGCTTGCGAAAGTGCTATAACTTTTTTGGATGGTGAAAAAGGAGTGCTTCGTTATCGAGGTTACACCATTGAAGAACTGGCCGAAAAAGCACACTTTTTAGAGGTGTGTTATCTTCTTATTTTTGGTAATTTACCAACTGAACAACAACTCAATAAATTTCATTCAGACATAAAGGCGCAGTCTCATGTTGATGAGGATGTGAAAAAAATATTAGATGGCTTTCCAAAATCGGCACACCCAATGGGGGTTTTGTCGTCACTAACTTCGGCATTGGTTGCGTTTAACCCTTCTTCAGTAAATGTTGATAGCGAAGAAGATATGTACAAAGCCATTGTGAAAATTCTTGGGAAATTCCCGGTTTTAACTGCTTGGACGTACAGAAAACGCATGGGGCTTCCGCTAGACTATGGCGGTGACTCTTTGGGGTATGTGGACAACTTCATTAAAATGATGTTCAAAAAACCAAGTGCAGATTACGCAACTAACGATATTATTTTAGAAGCATTAGACAAGCTATTAATACTTCACGCAGATCACGAACAGAATTGTTCTACATCTACCGTGCGAATTGTAGGCTCGTCTCACGCAGGTTTGTTTATTTCTATTTCTGCTGGAATTGCGGCCTTGTGGGGACCACTTCACGGAGGGGCAAATCAAGCGGTTATTGAAATGCTTGAAGCTATTCAACAAGATGGTGGCGACACGAAGAAATTTATGGCAAAAGCCAAAGACAAAAACGATCCGTTCCGTTTAATGGGCTTTGGGCATAGAGTTTATAAGAATTTTGACCCACGCGCAAAAATCATAAAAAAAGCAGCAGATGCAGTTCTAGAAGATTTAGGGATAGACGATGAAATTCTTGATATTGCGAAAGCATTGGAAAAAGAAGCTTTGGAAGACCCATACTTCGTAGAAAGAAAATTATATCCAAACGTAGATTTCTATTCAGGAATTATTTACAGAGCCCTTGGCATTCCTGTTGAAATGTTCACCCCAATGTTTGCTTTAGGGCGTTTGCCTGGTTGGATTGCACAATGGAGAGAAATGCGCCTTAACAAAGAACCTATAGGAAGACCGCGCCAAATATATATTGGCGAAACACGTCGCGACTTTATTCCTGTAGAAAAAAGATAACCCTTATTTTAATAGTTTTAAAAGCACTTCGGTATCGAGGTGCTTTTTCTATATTTGCAACATGATCCACCTACACATTAACGATGAAACTTCAAGATTGCGCGCCGTAGTTTTAGGCAGAGCAGATAGCAATGGCCCCGTGCCCAAGTTTGAAGAAGCCTACGACCCCAAATCTGCCGAACATATTAAAGCAGGAACCTACCCCAAAGATGAAGATATGATGCGGGAGATGGATGCCGTGGCCGAAGTTTTAAAAAAGTACAATGTAGAAGTATATCGCCCCCGTTCAATTAAAGATTACAATCAGATTTTTTCGCGAGATATTGCCTTTGTTATTGAAGATAAATTTATAATAGCGAACATTCTTGAAGATCGTTCTATGGAAATAGGCGCTATTGAACATGTAATAAATAAAATTGATCCTTCAAAAATTATTGAATTCCCAGAAAACGCCCATATTGAAGGCGGCGATGTAATGCCATGGGGCGACTATATTTTCGTGGGAAGCTATTACGGCGACGACTACGATAGTTTTATCACGGCTCGTACAAATATGAACGCTGTGGAACATCTACAAAAATTGTTTCCGCATAAAAAGATAAAGTCATTTAATCTCAAAAAAAGTAATACCGTTGCCGAAGAAAATGCACTGCATTTAGATTGTTGCTTTCAACCTTTGGGTAAAGGGAAGGCTATTATTCATAAAGAAGGTTTTTTGATTGAAGAAGAATATGAATGGCTGGTAAATTTCTTCGGAAAAGAAAACTGTTTTCATATTACCAAACAAGAAATGTATAACATGAATAGCAATGTATTCTCTATTTCGCCCGAGGTTGTTATTTCAGAAAAAAACTTTACGAGGTTAAACACTTGGCTTCGCGAGCAAGGCTTTACAGTTGAAGAAGTGCCGTATTCCGAAATAGCAAAACAGGAAGGTTTGCTGCGTTGTACTACAATGCCTTTAATTCGGGATTAAATTAGATTGTTTTAAGAAAGTTTTCAGGTTAAAGTTCTATATTAATTACAGCAGTTTGTCTGCTAAAAAGTAAGCTGCCACAGAGAAGAAAATAATAATTCCCGTAACATCTACTAAGGTAGCAACAAAAGGTGCTGATGCCGTTGCCGGATCTAGTTTAAACCATTTTAAAATAAAGGGTATTAACGAGCCAGAAAGTGTTCCCCATAAAACAATAAATACGAGGGAGACTGATACGCTGAGGGCTACTTCAAACCAAAATTCACCATAATTATATAGTTCGGTTTCCTGCCACAAGAAAATTCGCAAAAACCCAATTGAGCCTAAAATGGTTCCCAAAATTAGACCAGAGAGTATTTCTTTCTTCATAACATACCACCAGTCTTTTAGTTTTATCTCCTTTAATGCCATAGCTCTAATAATAAGTGAGGCTGCTTGGGAGCCAGAGTTGCCGCCACTGGAAATAATTAATGGAACAAATAAAACCAGCACTACGGCTTTTTCAATTTGACCCTCAAAAAAACCCATGGCCGAAGCGGTGAGCATTTCGCCAAAAAAGAGAATTACCAACCAACTAGCTCTTTTCTTCACAAGATCTAATAGTGTTGATTGGGTGTATGACATATCTAATCCTTTGGTGCCGCCAAATTTGTGAATTTCTTTGGTGGTTAGCTCTTGTACTCTATCTAGAATATCGTCAAAAGTTACAATACCAACTAAAACCCCGCTTTCAGTTATAATGGGTAAAGCCGCACGATCGTATTTATCAAAAATTTCAACTGCTTCTTCAATAGGAGTGGTGGTTGTAATTGCCAATACTTGCCTATCCATAAGTTCAGATATTTTTGTGGCTGGTTCGGCAAGGAGCAATTCGCCAATTCTTAAATCATCTATTAATTTATTGTCATCATTTACCACATACACAAAATTTAAGGTTTCCGCTTTTTTACCTACTTTTTTAATGTGCTTCAAAACTTGCGAAACTGTTTTATCGGCTGTGGTTTGTATATAATGGGGCGTCATTAATCTAGCGGTACTATCTTTTTGGTAACCAATTAGGCTAAGTGCAATTTCTCTTTCTTCATTGTTAAGAAGGTTTATGGAGGTTTTTATAAGGTTGTCTGGAAAATTTTCAAAAAGCTTGGTTCTGTTGTCGGGAGGTAGATTATTGAGTACTTCGGAAAGTTCTTTGTTGCCAAGCGCTTTAATAATTTTAATTTGAACGCGTGGTTCTAAAAACCGAAATACTTCACTTTTACGTACAGACGAAAGCCTTAAAAAAGACAAGTTGCGTTCATTATTGTCTAAATCTCTTAATTGCTCAGCAATATCTGCTGGATGTAGGTTTTGAAAATTTACCATAACGTACTTTTTTAAGCATTTTTTGTTGCAAGTAAAATTGAATTACTATCGCCACATAAATATACTTTTTAAAAGTAATATGAAGTTGTTTATTCAATTTACATTTGGCGCAATTAGTTCACATTTACAGGCTGCGAAGTAGATGTTTTCGCATAATAAAGGACAAAATTCAATTTTAAAAGTATCTCATCAATCAATTTTAAAGCCTAAAACCGTCATGGAATTTATAAAATGCTAAAATTTTTGATTCAAATAGATGGATTTTATAAAATTGAAATTCTTCTAAAAAACTTCCTAAAAAACGCTTTTAGCCTTTATCTTGAGGGAGTTATTCAAAATTCTTTACACAGTGTGCAGTTTGTAAGCCATTGCAACTAATTGTTATTAGTATTAAATAGACTTGAAGGGCTTATTTAACAGAAAAACGACCTTCACTTTCACAAAAAATTAGTAAACTTGGCGTATTAAAATTTTAACACTTTGAAAAGATTAATCTCCCTACCTTTTTTATTGCTGTTTTTAACGGCACTTCCTTCCATTCAAGCGCAACAACAGAACATAACCCTCCAAGAAATTTGGAGCGGAGCCTTCCGAACCCAAGGTTTAGACGCCTTGCATTCCATGAATAACGGAAAGGAATACGCTGTTTTAAATTACGATAGACAAAACAAGGCGTCAACTGTAGATGTTTTTGATTACAAAAGTGGTGAAAAAGTGCGAACGCTTTTAAACACTAATGATTTAAAGGGAATTGACTACGTAATTTCCTATGAATTCAGTAAAGATGAATCAAAAATTCTCTTTACAACACAATTGCAACAAATATATAGACGTTCTTCGCGTGGTACTTTTTACGTTTACGATGTGGCATCTAAACAGTTCAGTTTAGTTTCGACCAATAAAATACAAGAGCCTACATTTAGTGACGACGGTAGTAAAGTTGCTTATGGATTTGAAAATAATCTATTTATAAAAAATTTAAATACTGGCGAAACAAAACAAATTACCAGCGATGGTAAAAAGAACAGTATCATCAACGGTTTAACAGATTGGGTTTATGAAGAAGAATTCGCCTTTGTGCGCGCTTTTGAGTGGAGCAAAAATGGCGACAAACTGGCTTATATAAAATTTGACGAAACCGATGTGCCACAGTTTAATATGGATTTGTACGGCGACCAGTTGTATCCTACGGCAGATACTTTTAAATACCCAAAAGCAGGAGAGGCAAATTCTAAAGTTTCATTGCACCTTTACGATCTTGGTACTGAAAAAACTTCGGAAGTGGATCTTTCAAAATACAACAACTATTACATTCCAAGATTGCTCTGGACTCAAGACAACAACTTTTTGAGCGTACAGTTAGCCAATCGCCATCAAAATGTAATCGATTTGGTTTTCGTTAATGCCTCAGACAATACTTCAAAATTAATTTTAGCCGAAAAGGACGATGCGTATGT
The DNA here is from genome assembly GCF_022008365.1 of Aequorivita vitellina. Classification (GTDB taxonomy): domain Bacteria; phylum Bacteroidota; class Bacteroidia; order Flavobacteriales; family Flavobacteriaceae; genus Aequorivita; species Aequorivita vitellina. The sequence continues at coordinate 18,716 of NZ_JAIRBA010000007.1, read as the reverse complement.
TGATGTTACGGACAATCTTACATTTTTAAACGACAATAGTTTTTTCTGGACAAGTGAAAAGGATGGCTGGAACCATATTTACCAATACGATAAAGACGGAAAACTACTAAATCAAGTAACCAAAGGTCCGTGGGAAGTTACGGCCTATTACGGTTTCGATCAAAACACCGGCCGGGTGTATTACCAAAGCACCGAAAACGGGAGCATAAACCGCGATGTGTACTCTATACTACCTTCAGGCAAAAACAAAGCGCGATTAACCCAACAAACCGGAACAAATGCAGCAGATTTTAGTGCAGATTATTCGTATTTTATAAATACTTTTTCAAATGCTAGCACTCCTTATGTTTATACACTTCACGATGCAAAAACAGGGAAATTGCTTCGCGAAATAAAAAACAACAACGATTTAAAAAACCGTTTAGCTTCCTATAAAATTTCACCCAAAGAGTTTTCAACTATAAAGATTAACGGTGAAGACTTAAATATGTATATGATTAAACCTTTGGATTTTGATGAAACCAAACAATACCCATTGTTTCTGTATCAATATTCGGGGCCAGGTTCTCAAAACGTAGCAAACAGTTGGATGGGCACCAATGATTACTGGCACGAAATGCTGGCCAATGATTTAGATATTATTGTGGTGTGTGTTGACGGACGTGGAACCGGTTTTAAAGGAAGGGATTTTAAAAAAATGACTCAAAAAGAATTGGGGAAATACGAAGTGGAAGACCAAATAGCCGTTGCTAAAAAACTAAGCGATCTGCCGTATATTGATGCTTCGCGTACCGGCATTTGGGGTTGGAGCTACGGAGGGTTTATGTCTTCCAACGCATTGTTTCAAGCACCCGATACTTTTGAAATGGCTATTGCTGTTGCTCCGGTAACCAGCTGGAGATTTTACGACAGTATTTATACCGAGCGCTATATGCAAACCCCGCAAGAAAATGCTTCGGGTTACGATGAAAATTCACCAATTTCGCACGTAGATGGTTTAAAAGGGAAGTATTTGTTAGTGCACGGAAGTGCTGACGATAACGTACATGTGCAAAACAGCATGCGTTTAATTGAAGCCTTAGTGCAAGCCAATAAACAATTTGATTGGCGCATTTATCCAGATAAAAATCACGGTATTTACGGAGGTAATACCAGATTGCATTTATATACTTTAATGACAGATTTCATCAAGAAAAATTTATAAAACAACAACAACTAATAATAAATCTTATGTCAGACGCACTACAATATCAAAAGCAAAAGGAATTATTTGGTCACCCGGTAGGTCTTTACATCTTGTTCTTTACCGAAATGTGGGAACGTTTTTCCTATTATGGAATGCGAGCTATTTTAGTACTTTACTTAGTAGCAGAATCCAATGGTGGCAATCCAGGATTGGGTTGGTCAAATGCCGAAGCATTATCGGTTTACGGTTGGTACACCATGTTTGTTTATGTAGCTTCCATTCCTGGAGGATGGATTGCAGATAAATTTTTAGGTCAAAAACAATCTGTTCTTGTTGGAGGTATTTTACTTGTAGCTGGTCATGGTATTCTATCTTTTGAATATATGTGGGCGTTTTATACAGGTCTAGGACTTATCGTGGCTGGGGTTGGTATGTTAAAACCAAATATCTCAACTATGGTAGGTGGGTTATACAAGCCTGGCGATATTAGAAGAGATAAAGGGTTTACCATATTTTATATTGGTATAAATGTGGGTGCCTTTCTATCTAGTATAATAGTTGGTTATGTAGGGGAAGTTTATGGATGGCATTACGGTTTTGGACTTGCGGCTATAGGTATGGCACTAGGGCTTATACAATATCTTGTTGGTCAGAAACACTTAAAATACGTAGGAAACAATACCAATAAATCGATTGATCCGGAAGAAAAAGCTGCAATGAAAAGACCACTTAACAAGATTGAAAAAGATAGAATGATTGTGTTGTTCATCTCTTTTGTGTTGGTAATCGTTTTCTGGGGTGCCTTTGAACAAGCTGGAGGTTTAATGAATATTTATGCTTCCGAAAAAACAAATAGAATGTTAATGGGCTGGGAAGTACCTGCCTCTTGGTTCCAATCGTTAAATGCACTATTCATAATTCTTTTAGGTACAAGTGTTGCCGCATATTGGGCGCATAGAAAGTTGAAAGGAAAAGTATCAACATCGCTTTTTAAAATGTGTCTCGGTTTGATAATTATGGGTACTGGTTTCTTTTTTATGACTGGCGCAGCAGCTCAATATAATACCGATGGTTCATCAGCTATGTACTGGTTAGTTGCGGCATATTTATTCCATACCGTTGGAGAGCTTTGTTTATCACCAGTTGCACTTTCATACATTACAAAATTGGCGCCATTGAAGTACGCTTCTCTTATGATGGGGGTATATTTCGCAATGACTGGTCTTGGAAACAAAGTAGCTGGTCTTTTAGGCGAATCTGCATCAAATTTGGGTGAATACACGGTGTTTACTGGAATCGCTATTTTCTGTGTTATTTTTGGATTGTTGGTATTATTAATTAGAAAGAAATTGGAAAATCTTACACACGGTGCGGAGGACAATGAGCGTGAAATGCATGACAATGAGCCATTTGAGCTTGCAGACCCAGACATCAACAAAGCCAATTAATATTTTTAGAAACTATCTAACCAAAATTCAGAGTCATGAATACCGATATTGAAAATCTATTTAAGGACAAAGTTTTAGGGCATCCTGCAGGACTTTTTATACTTTTCTTTACCGAAATGTGGGAGCGTTTTTCCTTCTACGGAATGCGAATCCTGCTGGTGTTGTTCTTAACAGCACCGCTTATGAGCGACAACCCCGGTTGGGATTGGCCAAGAGAACACGCGTTGGCACTAATAGGTACTTACGCATCGCTGTTGTATTTAACGCCAATAATTGGGGGATGGATAGCAGATAAACTTACCGGCTATAGAATGGCCGTGGTTATTGGTTGTATTGTTATGACCTTAGGCCACGCCGCTATGGCAATGGAAACAACATCTTCATTTTATTTAGGGCTCGCGCTTTTAGTTATTGGTACTGGTTTCTTTAAACCGAATATTACCTCTATCATTTCTGAAATGTATAAAGGCAAAGAATCTAAAAAAGATGGAGCGTATACCATTTTCTATATGGGGGTAAATGCTGGTGCTTTTTTCGGGATGATGCTTTGTGGTTATTTAGCCGAAAATTACGGATGGTCGTGGGGCTTTGGTCTAGCTGGAATCTTTATGTTTTTGGGAATGCTTCAATTTTTGTTGGCGCATAAAATCTTTGGAAACATTGGCGCAAAACCTTCAAAAGTTCACGAAGTGGGAATTCCGCAAAATATAAATGAAGAAGGACCTGAATTACGCGAAGATGAAGTAGCGGAAGCGCCAATTAAGCTCAATCCTTTTACAATGTTCGATTATGTGCTCATTGTGTTATCTTCCATTGGTGGCTTGCTCTATCTGTTTAATGATCCATTGGAGACTATCTATTCAAAATCGTTAGTGCCTTTTGAACTTTGGGGAATGAATGGAACTAATGTGGTTGTTCTAGCTGCTTTAGCTATGTTTCTTATTTTATTGGTAACCCGTATTGCGCGTTATCTCCCAATTGTAAGAGATAGATTAATTGCGGTTTCTATATTTGGTCTTTTTACGGTTTTCTTTTTCGCATTCTTTGAACAATCTTTAGGTTCAATGACGCTTTTTGCGCAGGATTATACCAATAGAAATCTAACAGGAGATTCTGCCATTATTTTTAAAATCGTCGATGCGCTTTTAACTACCGTACCTTTAATAATAATTTCTTGGGTTATATATTTATTGGTTAAAAAAACACATCACCGTATTGCATTGTCTAACGTCGCGCTAGTAATTGCTTTTATTGGTATTTGGGGCTTGGTTGTATTTAGATTGGTAGATAAATTTTCTCAAACAGAACTAGAAGTAGATGCCACGTGGTTCGGTATATTAAACTCCTTCTTTATTATTACTTTGGCGCCATTATTTTCAAAATGGTGGGAAAGTAAATACAATCCCAGTGCAGCCGTAAAATATGGTATTGGCCTCGTGCTTTTGGGCTTGGGCTTTGCCATTCTTTCGTATGGTGCTTCCGATATTCCACCGGGTGCAATGACCGCCTCAGTGAGTATGGTATTCTTAATTTTAGCATACTTAATGCACACCATGGGCGAGCTTTGTCTTTCGCCGTTAGGATTGTCATATTTAAGTAAATTAGTTCCGGCGCGAATGATTGGATTTATGTTTGGGGTTTGGTATCTTGCCATTGCCGTGGGGCAAAAAGCTGCGAATACAATGGGAGGAATGATCGATAAAATTTCCTCGGAATATTCCATGGGCACGTTCTTTTTAATATTTACATTAATACCTATTGCCGTTGGTATTATTTCAATGTTATTAAATCCTGTATTGAAAAAATTAATGCACGGCATTCGTTAGTACACAATACTTTATAATAAAAAAGCGTTCCTTTTTATGGAACGCTTTTTGTTTAAACACACAAAATTATTTAAAGCACTTAGAATGAAATATTTATTACTACTTTTTATTATACTTTCCGCACCCATCATCAATGCTCAAAAAATTAATTGGATGACGATGAATGAAGCATTGGAGGCGCAAAAAAAGGAACCTAAAAAGATTTTTATGGACGTTTACACCACTTGGTGCGGCCCGTGCAAAATGCTCGATAAAAATACTTTTAGCGATGCAGACGTAATTGAATATGTAAATAAAAATTACTACGCGGTTAAGTTTAACGCCGAAGGAACCGAGGAAGTAACGTTTAACGATTTTACCTACACAAACCCAAATTTCGACCCTAATAGAAAAGGAAGAAATTCGCAACATCTCTTCGCACACGCCTTAAAGGTTAATGCATATCCCACTGTTGTTTTCTTTAAAGAAAATGGCGAACTAATTCAAGCTGTTCCGGGCTACAGAACGCCGCCACAGCTTGAAATATTTTTAAAAATGATTCATTCAGACGATTATTTAAAAATTACAACAGCCGAGGCGTGGGCGGCATATCAGAAAAATTTTAAACCTACATTTTAGTTTAGCCATTTCGGTTTCATATTCGGGCTAATCTATTGGGAAAGCTCCTTGTTTTGCAGTATGGTAAAACGGGAGCTTTTTTAATTTACAGGTTTCTGCCCAGCGAGCGACGTACGAAAAATAATTGCTGCCATCGGCAATAATTTGTTGGGGTTTTAAACTGTCTATGAGTCTATTCAAGTTTATTTTTGGGCTGTTTGTTAGTATTATTGTGTGTGTATTTTTTTGCTTCGGAATAATTCCTAAGCTATCTAAAACCAGGATGTTTTTACCTTTATACTGAAATAGTTTCGGCAGCTTTTCTTCGGAATAATTATCAATATTGATAGCCGTTTTAAACGATTTTATAGGATAGTTTTCAGAAATATTTGTTGTTGAATCATTTTTGAAAACAACAAAATCCTTCCCGTTTTTATAACCAATCAACGTCTGTCTGCTTTTCTGAAAAACCATTAATTGGTTGGCCGAGGTTCTGTATTCATCGTAAATATAAATTGTGATAAACGCTGAAATAGCCAATAACGAAAACATTAATCTGCGATATTTCATTTTCTTTAAAAACAGTGCTATCGCAATAATCACTAGATAGGCTCCCAAAACCTTTAATGCTGAAAAATGTATGCTTTTAAATAGAAATTCATCCTGCACTGCCACCCAATTAATAAAGGTGTTGAGCCCTTCAATTACATAGTTATAGGCTTCGGCTAACCAATGCGGTAAAATTTGAAAAGCGGCTAATATTACAATCAATATGCCGCCGCACATCAGCAAGGTTAAAAATGGTAGCACTACAATATTGGTCAACAAAAACAAGCCGGGAAACTGATGAAAATAATACAAGCTTAAAGGCAAAACACCAATCTGCGCACATAAGGTTACCGTTACAATGGCCCATATTTTGCGTACGAAACGATATTTGGAGTATCCTATTCTATAAAAAAGCGGTTGCAGCCAAACAATGAAAAATACCGCCAAATAACTCAACTGAAATCCAACTTGAAACAACCACAACGGATTAATTATTAATAGTGTTAAAAACGAAAGGAACAAAGTGTTTAATGAATTCGTTTCCCGATTAAAAAGTTTGGCAACAGCAAAAAAACTAAACATAGTAACCGCACGGGTTACCGAAGGCGAAAGCCCCGAAAGAAGCGCGAATCCCCAAAGTAGAAGTACTATTAATATTGCTTGAAAAAAAAGGCCGAATTTCCATTGCAGAAATGGTTTAAAAAGGAAGGAAAGAATAAGGTATAAAATACCAACGTGTAGCCCCGATACCGCTAAAATATGAACGGCCCCGGCCGCTGCGTACGCATTGTACAGATTCTTTTCAATGTCATTCTTTTCACCTAAAACAAGGGCTTGTATAATTGCGCGTTCGTCAGTTTGTAGTTTTGTTTTGTGAAGCTTCTGAACAATTTTAGCTCTAAAGTTTTGCGCTATTCCGAACAGTGTTTTTGAACCATCGACAGTTTTTAAAACCGCTTTTTCCGAAATTTTAATTTGCCCGTACACACCTAAATTTTTCATATATTTTGAGTAATCAAATTGATGTGGATTTAGTGGTTTTGGAATTTCGAAAATGCTGGCGTAAACCAATAAAATTTCATCTGCAGAAAACGGTTCTTGTAATGAATCTTTTGAAATATTCAGTAAAATTTTGCCGTTCGCAGGTATGCCATTTATGGCGTTCACTGTGGCGAAATATTTTAAATTGAATTGATCGGGCTTTATAGATTGGTTGATTTTTAACTGAATAATTTCAGGATTGTCATCAACAATTAGATGCGAAAAGTGTTTTGGTTGAAATTGTGGCAGCCTTATTTGATAGCTAAAATACCCAATTGCAAAAAAGCAGAGATAAGCCGCAATTCCGAAATAAATATTTTGAATTAATTGTTTTCTGGTCCAGAACCAAAGCAGAAAAACCCCAAATAAAAGAGCTAAAACAAAGTAAATTAAAATAGCGGGAATAGGGTAGAAGTATGCCGTAAGGATTCCCAGTACGACGAAAGTCGAAAACTTTACAACTGCGAAGTTTATGAATTTCATATCCCAAGATTTTAAGATGAATACTTAAAATTAACTGGGGGGAATTTGCATTTACAATTTTTAGGAATCTGGGTCTTGGTTGCTGTCCCAGATTATTTATTAAACAATTTCTATATTTCTTTTTTTACTTCTACATTGGTCAAAATGCGACCATTTCTGTAGTCCTCGCGCGTTTCTTCAATAGTTGCTATTTGTGCATCGTTTAAAACAGACACACCTTCTTCGTCGTAAATTTACAACAAACGCAGCACGCTTTCAAGAACGTCATAGCTTCGGGTGTCGTTGATTTTTGCAATCAACTTTTTTACAATGCTGTAGTTTCCATTGCTTAAAATGCACTCTAAGATACAAAAATCAATTTTATATAACCCGTCTTACTTCTACAAAGGCCTTTTTCCAATATGCTTCATCGAGCGAAGAAATGATAACGCCGGCGCTTGTAGTAGCGTGAATAAACTTCACTTCGCCGCGTTTCGACTCAACTACTAAACCTACGTGATTTATTGTATTTCTGCGGCTGGTTTTAAAGAATACCAAATCGCCTTCTTCAATATCCTTAAAAGAAATAAGAATTCCTTTGGTTGCCATATCGCGTGAGATTCGTGGCAGTGAAATGTTTTCCTTTTCAAAAGCAGTACACACTAAACCTGAGCAATCCATTCCAGCTTCGGTAGTGCCGCCATATTTATAACGCGTACCTTGAAAGGTTTTGGCGTATGCAATAATTTCTTTTTTAATTTCCTTTGGGCTCTCTTCAACTATTTTAGTTTCCGCAGAACTATTGGTTTTTCTGCCAGCAAATTTGTGGTTTTTATGCATTGCCACCTTTTTAACTGAAGGTTCGCTTTTGCCGATAATAGCTTCGGGAATTTTACCTGTATTTTTCGTGCTTCCGCAGGAAATAAGGAATAATGCAAAAAAAGTAAGAAGCAGCAGGTTTTTCATTTAAAAAGCATTGTGAATTAGTGTTTAAAAATATGAAATTTAAATTACTTCTCGATTGCTGAATAAATAAGTTTGGCCGTGTTTTCACTTGCACCGCGTCCGCCGAGTGCTTTTTCTAATTCGTAATAATCCAAAAACATGGTAGCCCGATTGTAGGGATCTAAAATTTTTGTGAGTTCTGCGGCCAGTCTTTTTTTATTGAATTCAGTCTGAATAAGTTCGGTGACAACCGTTTTGTTTAAAATTAAATTTACCAACGAAATATAGTCTAATTTAATAACGCGCTTAGCAATTTCGTAACTAATTCTATTGCCTTTGTAGCAAACAACTTGTGGAACTTTAAACAGTGCCGTTTCTAAAGTAGCAGTACCCGAAGTAACCAATGCAGCGTCTGCAATGCTTAAAAGATCGTAGGTTTTGTTGGTTACAAAATGTACGTTTTTGGTGCTGACGAAAGTTTCGTAAAACGACTTTTCTTGGCTTGGCGCACCGGCAATTACAAACTGATACTCTTTAAAATCTTTTGCCACGGAAATCATTATCTCCAGCATTTTTGTTATTTCCTGCTTTCGACTTCCGGGAAGCAGCGCAATAATTGGCCGTTCATCCAGGCCATTTTCTTTTTTAAAGGTTTCGGGTATAACTTGTTTCCTTTTATAAATTGCGTCAATTAATGGATGGCCAACAAAATGAACGGGGAAGTTGTGTTTTTTTTCGTAGAAATCTTTTTCAAAAGGTAAGATTACGTACATGGCATCCACATCGCGTTTAATGTCTTTTATACGACCTTCCTTCCAAGCCCAGATTTGTGGCGATATATAATAATGTGTTTTATATCCTTTTTGCCGCGCCCATTTGGCAATGCGAAGATTAAAACCCGGATAATCGATAAAAATAATTACATCTGGATTATAGGCGGCAATATCTTTTTTACAAAGTTTTATGTTTTTTAGAATGGTGCCGAGATTCAATATAACTTCGGCGAAGCCCATAAACGCTAAATCGCGATAATGTTTTACTTCAACCCCACCCGTTGCCTTCATTAAATCGCCACCCCAAAAACGGAAATCTGCATTGGGATCTTCGTTTTTTAAAGCTTTCATTAAATTGGCACCGTGCAAATCGCCCGAAGCCTCGCCTGCGATGAGGTAGTATTTCATTCAAAAAAGTTATGAGTTATGAGTTGTCAGTTGTCAGTTGTCAGTTGTCAGTTCTCAGTTGTCAGTTTTCAGTTTTCAGTTGTCAGTTTTCAGTTTTCAGTTGTCAGTTATCAGTTATGAGTTGTCAGTTGTCAGTTATGAGTTGTCGAGTTTTTTTAAATCTGAAACCTGCAATCTTTAACAATTATAGCACATTTTGCACTAAGATATTAAAAAAATCTGTCAACGTCATTCCGGCTTCCCGTACTTGTTTTGGAATAATGCTTTCTGCTGAAAGTCCGGGGTTGGTGTTTATTTCTAGAAAATAAGGTTTTCCTTTTTCTATTATAAATTCGCTTCGGGTGATGCCTTTCATATTCAATAATTTATAAATACGGATGGCTTCTTTTTGCACCATTTCGGTTTCTTCTTCTGAAATTCTAGCGGGCGTAATTTCCTGCGATTTCCCCAGATATTTAGCTTCGTAATCGAAGAATTCGTTTTCTGAAACTATTTCGGTTACCGGCAGCGCAATTACTTCTTCACCTTTATTATAAACACCTACAGAAACTTCTACGCCTACCAGGGCTGTTTCAATAATTATTTCGGAATCTTCGGTATATGCCTTTTCAATTGCGGGCATTATTTCATACATCTCGTTCACTTTGCTAATACCAAAACTAGAACCCGATCTATTTGGTTTTACAAAACAGGGCAAGCCTGTTCGAATTACAATTTCTTCCACATTAATAGCAGTGCCTTCATTTACAAAATATGAATTTGCCGCAATCACGCCAAAATTTTTTAAAACCGAAAGACAATCGCGTTTATTAAAACTCAAGGCTGCCGAGTAATAGTCGGTACTTGTGTGTGGAATACCCAGCAGTTCCCAATAGGCTTGAAGATAACCATCTTCGCCGGGGGTGCCGTGAATGGTGTTAAAAACGGCATCGGGACGAATGGTTTCGGTGCCGTCATTAAAACTGAAATCTGCTTTATTTACAGGGTGTTTCTTGCCGTCATCAGCAACAAAATACCAGCCTTCTTCCAGAATATGGACTGGGTATATTTTGTATTTGTTTTTATCGAGGGCGTTACAAACGATGCCACCACTGTTTATTGAAATTTCAAATTCGCTGGAATATCCGCCCATAGCTACGGCAATACGTTTTTTACCCATAACAAATTATTATTTATCCACCGAAGCCTTTATAGCAAAGGAGGAAAAACTGCGTTTACAAAAGTATTAAAAACTTAGCGTTGTCTGTTATGAGTTATCAGTTATATGTTGACAAAGCATTTAAATTTCTCCCGATGCTTCGGGATCGATTTCACCAAAAGATACTACCTTTGAACTTTATATTTTTGTGCATAAAGAAATAAGCCTATGACATTTTTCCAATTCGTGTTTTCCAAAGCATTTTTAAAGCAGTTGCTTTTGGCTATCGTTGCCATTCTTGTTTTAGGATTTTTAACCCTGTGGTGGTTGCGCATGAGTACCAACCACAATGAAAAAATAGAAGTGCCCAATTTGGCAAAACTATCATTAGACAAAGTAGAGGAAAAGTTAGATGAAATGGATCTTCGGTATGAGATTTTAGATTCGGCGAATTACAACCCTGATTATCCGCGATATTCGGTAATAGAACAGATTCCGAAGCCGGGTAAATTTGTGAAGGAAAATAGGAAGTTGTACTTAACCTTAAATCCGTCTGGCTACCGAAAAATTGAAGTCCCCAATATTTTGGGCCGTACGCGTCGTCAAGCTGAACCCACTCTTTTGGCGATGGGTTTTAAAGTTGGCAAAATAAGTTATCGACCCGATATTAGCGACAACGTATTGGAAATGCGTTTTAAAGGCGAAAGACTCGAGCCCGGCACCTTGATACAAAAGACTTCGGTGATAGATCTAATAGTGGGTGACCAATCGGAAAACCAAATACAGAAACAGGATTCCTTAAAAATAAAGCCGGAGAATACTCTAATTCAGGAAGAAGGCAATGATGAATTTTAACGAAGAAGAAATGGACGAAACAGGTGGAAGTGATGATCTTTACGAACATTATCGCTTTACGGCAGACAAAGGGCAGGGCGCACTTAGGGTTGACAAATACCTGATGAACCTTATTGAAAAAGCTACGCGAAACAAAATTCAAAAAGCCGCTGTTGCAGGTAATATTCACGTTAATGGCGTGGCGGTAAAGAGCAATTATAAAGTAAAAGGCAATGATGTGGTTACGGTTCTTTTTGAGCATCCGCCGTATGAGTTTTTACTTGTTCCTGAAAACATCCCGATAGACATTGTTTATGAAGACGAAGCTGTACTTGTAGTAAATAAACCCGCAGGAATGGTGGTGCATCCGGGCCACGGAAATTACAGCGGAACGCTTATAAATGCCTTAACCTATCATTTTGAAAACCTTCCGAATAACCCCTCGACTCCCCTCGGGGCAGGTCCAAGCAATAGACCTGGTCTAGTTCATAGAATCGATAAGGATACAAGCGGATTATTGGTAGTTGCAAAAACCGAAGAAGCGATGACGCATCTCGCCAAGCAGTTTTTTGATAAAACCACTGAGCGTGAATACATAGCTTTGGTTTGGGGAAATGTGGAAGATGATGAAGGGACAATAGAAGGCAATATTGGGCGTCATCCTAAAAACCGATTGCAAAACACCGTTTACGAAAACGACGAAGAAGAAAAGGGAAAACCTGCAGTTACCCATTACAAGGTTTTGGAACGTTTGGGGTACGTAACTTTGGTTTCTTGTCGGTTGGAAACAGGCCGAACGCACCAAATCCGTGTGCATATGAAATACATTGGGCATACCCTCTTTAACGATGAACGCTATGGGGGCGAGAAGATATTAAAAGGAACTACGTTTTCTAAGTACAAACAGTTTGTAGATAACTGTTTTAAAGTTTTGCCGCGTCAGGCGTTACACGCGCGTACCCTTGGATTTGTGCATCCTACAACCAATGAATTTATGCGTTTTGAAAGCCCAATTCCCGAAGATATGGAGGCTGGTATTGAAAAGTGGCGGAATTATTCGCAGCATGTGATTGAGTAGCATTAGCTATTTCTTTTTTTCCAAATTTTTGGGTCTCGGCTGGTGTGAATAAAGGATAATATTTCAATTATTTCTTTGTCAACTATTCTATAATGAATGCCAAAAGGGAATTTTTGTAAATAGCGGACTCGTATATTTTTATATTTATTCTGAAATAGTTCTGGATTTTCAGCAATTGCATCAAGTTCAGAATATAGCGAGTTTAAAAAACGTATGGCTAAAGTAGAATCTATGTTGCCATAGTAATCAAAGATTTCATTAGCATCTTCATGAGCAATATTTCGAATTCGCAATTGATACATTTACTTCTCTTTAAAAGAGTTTTTAAACTCTTGAAGAGAAACATAACCATCCGGATTTTCATCAGCTTCTGCAACACGATCATCAAGTATCTTTTTATGCGCATCGCTTAGTGAATAATTCTCAGGTTGGTCTTTTTCACGCATCATCAAATACAGCTGAAATTCCTCAATTGTTTTAAAATAGGTTTTATCTAAGTTCAGTTCTTCTTCAATGTGGATTGTGGTCATGGCAAAGTGGTTTTATTCAAATATAAGAAATTTAAAAATGTAGTTTTCATTAAAAAACAAGTCCCTTTTCCAAACAAGGAAAAGGGACTTCGTGTTTTAAAATAATTTAAATCTATTTAATTCTTCACCCATTTGGCAGTGAAAGTATTCTTCCCATCAGAAATGGAAACGAAATATAAGCCGCCTTTTAGATGTTTCAGGTTATAACTAGAAGTTGTTTCTAAGTTTTTTTCTTCCGAAAAAACCACTTTTCCGTCTATGCTGTAGATTTTCACCTTTGCATTTAAAATTGATTGCGGAATTTTAAATGTCAGAATTCCTTCGGAAGGGTTTGGAAAAATACTAATTGTAGTTTCGGCGCTTAAATCCGAAACCCCAGCAATGGGCCCTAATTCAACAAAACCATCGCGGGTGTTGTTGCCTTTGTAACCATTTCTTACAATAGTATTTGGGTTATACGGCACGTTAAGATTGTAAACATTTACGAAGGTAGAATCAACGCCCGCGCCAAAATTTAAAGTGTAGCTATTTGCCGTCAAGTCTAAAAGTCCGTCGTTATCAACATCGCCCAAAACAGCACCGTTTAAAAAGGTAAAGCCGCGAGTGCGCAACGGAAAACCATCAATTTCGCCACTGCCATCCATGGCGTATGCATGAATATAACCAAATCCGTTTGCATCGGTCATAATACTTGGGAAGATTAAATCTAAGTCGCCATCTGCGTTAACATCTGCAATGGAAATAACCCCTTCAGTACCTCCGTATTTTTCTATTGGGAAGTTGGGAAGGTTGTTACCATCGGGATCGAGCCCATAAACAACAGGAAGCTCTTCTCCCTGTGTGCCGCTGGTATTTCTATCCGACATAAATATTTCAAAAGTTCCGTCATTATCCACGTCCCAAACGGTGGAAGGAGAGTAGGTCCATTCGCTAGTGGCAATTGGCCAGCCAGCTTTGTAGCTACCATCGTGTTCCATTACGTAAAAACCAGGGTTGTCGCCGTGATTGCTTCCTATAATTTCTAAGTCGCCATCGTCATCAAGATCTGCGAGCATGGGGGATTGGTATGAATATTTCACATTTGGGTCAACTACCGGAAATCCGGGAAAAACTTGTCCTTGGTTATCAAAAATATACATACCTGCGGAAGACGCGGCAATAACAACATCTGCATTTCCATCATTATCAACATCTCCAATTGAAGGGGTAAAAGCAGGGGTAGCAAGTACCTCCACTGGCCAATTGGCATTGATGGGGGTGCCGTCCATTTTTATGGCGTGAACAAAACCTTGCGCACTAGCTACGCGCTCACCAGTAACGATGTCGAGTGTGCCATCACCATCTACATCGGCTATTGCGGGGGCGTTTATCATCCAGTGGTCGTCAAAATTTAAGGGCCATCCGGGAAGATCGTTGCCCACGGGATCGATTAAATAAACCCGGCCTGCATTGGGCACGCCTCCAGTGTTTAAGATAATTTCGAGCGTGCCATCACCATCTAAATCTGCTACTGATGGCGGAAGCAGGATGATACCGCTAACAGGTTTTTCCCAAAGAAGGGAACCATCGCCCTTAAGTGCGTAGAGGGTATTCCAAATTCCGTAGAGTATTTCGTCAATACCGTCGTTGTTTATATCGGCCAAGGTTACGCCGCGACTGTTTTTAATGTTCGGATGTGCCGGCTCGCCGAAGCGCCAAATTCTATCGAGTACTCGTGTTTGTTCATTGTTATGATAGTTTTCAGGTAGCGTCACAGTTTCAACGGCAATAGTGCCGTCTTCATTTAGGCTTGCTTTTTTGCCCTGTTGCTGGGCGGTGGCTGTGGCAATTATTCCTAAGAATAAAAGAGAAAGTAAGGTAGTTGTTTTTTTCATCTGGTTGTTGTTTGAAATTATTTTTTATAAAGCTATTGATAAAAATTGGGTTTTTCAAGAGTCTTGCCGTGGTTGTCTTAATGATTTGAAGATATACAGCTACTTTTTTAATTAGGAAAGCGTTATTGAAAGGGAGAAGGTGGATAGGGAGAAAGTAGGGATAAAGTAGAGGTATACTAGGGGTGTGTACCACATATAGTCAACATATTGTTAACATATAGTCCATATAAAGTCCACATATATATTTGGAAAATTGGTAAGAAGTTTTTATTTTCACATAGTTAAAAGTAATGTGTATCTCTTAAAACTAATATGTTATGGCTTCAAAAAACGGGTTTCCACCAATAGTAGGAACGTATAACGGGATTAACTACTATATCCGAAAAGGAAAACAGTGTCAACGGAAAGCTGGGGGTGGATTTACAAGTGAAAGTATAAAAAATAATCCAAAAATGCAAGGGATTCGGGATAGAAATAAGGAGATGACCTTATGCAGTAAATTCACCAAAAAATTTAAGGATGCGATGTTTCCTTTTTTTAAGGAGATTGAAGATGGGGAATTGCACCAGAGGTTGATGCAGCTCTTTATGGAGATTAGGACTTATGATGAAACCCTTGAGGGGAAGCGGATTGCGGGGCGTGGGCTTAATTGTGATATGGGAAGAGAACTGCTAAGTGAGTTTAGATTTACACAAGGCCCAAATTCGTGGGATATTTTTGGATCAGGAGTTGCTTTTGACACCAACACTGGGGTGTTAAAAGCTAGTTCGTTTGATCCTCAAAGGTTGAAGTTTCCGAAAGGAAGCACTCATTTCTTTATTAATTACGGTGTTTTGGAGTACGATTTAAAGAATGATAGCTTTCGGTTTATCATCGCTGAAGAGACTTTAGTGGTAGCAAAGGAGGATGAAGCGCGTGAGTTGGTACTTGAAGTGGGTGAGATGCCTAAAAAAGGGAGTTTGATATTTGGGGTTGTGAAGGTACAGTTTCATCAAAAATCATCAGATAAGTTTTATAAGTCGTTTGCTAAGGGGGCTGTTGGGATTGGGGTTGTTTAGTTTTCGGTTTTCGGTTCTCAGTTCTCAGTTTTCGGTTCTCAGTTTTCGGTTCTCAGTTCTCCGTTGTGTGTTGTACCGACCCCGTCTGCTTCGCAGCCACCTCCCGAAACAAGTTCGGGACAAGCGCTCCCTTGCAGGGCGGGGAACCTTGTTGATGGTTTTTTTAAAAAATAAGTTTTTTATTTTGTATATATATATATATATATTGTGCCTGATAAACAAGGGTCTGTGGCTTTTGTTTTTAAATTTAAACGCTAACCCAATAATTACATGAAACACCTACTACTCACCCTGATTTTTCTTTCTTCTTTTTTTGCCAGCGCACAGATAGTAAACATACCCGATGCCAATTTTAAAAATGCGCTGCTAAACCATAACCCTGTTATTGATACCAATGGGGATGGGGAGATACAGGTGAGTGAGGCGGAGGTAGTTACACAATTAGGTTACCTAACCGAATTGAG
Organism: Aequorivita vitellina; assembly: GCF_022008365.1. Taxonomy (GTDB): domain Bacteria; phylum Bacteroidota; class Bacteroidia; order Flavobacteriales; family Flavobacteriaceae; genus Aequorivita; species Aequorivita vitellina. Next base: position 2,505 of record NZ_JAIRBA010000007.1, on the reverse strand, counting down.
AGATAAAGGAATAGAAAATTTGACGGGAATTGAGGCATTTATAAATTTAACTTTTTGAACATTGAACAGAATTTATTAACTGAATTAGATATTTCGCAGAATATTCAATTAGAAGAATTGTATTGTGGGGGGAATCAATTGACAGGATTAAATGTTTTACAAAATGTAGATTTAATAACTTTAAGTTGTGCTAATAATTCAATTTCGGAACTTGACCTTTCCGGAAATGTTCTTATTGAACAAGTTATTTGTTTTAATAATCAAATAACACAGTTGGATTTTTCACAAAATATAAATCTATTAGAGTTAAGTTGCGAAAAGAATCCATTAAATTCTTTAAATGTAACACAATGCCCTGATTTGAATCTTCTTTATTGCTATGAGGCCAATCTTAGCGAATTAAACTTAAGTCAAAATACTAATTTGGAATGGCTATCGTGCCATAAAAACAATATATCTATTTTGAATTTAAGTCAACATCCGAATATATTTTTCTTATCATGTTATGATAATCAAATTTCATCAATTAACATTACATCACTTTCAAACCTCAATACATTATGGGCCAACCAAAATAACATTACTAATATTGATATTTCTCAGAATAATACTCTTCGAGTATTAAATATTTCCAATAATCCAATATCTAATATTGATGTTTCTTCAAACTTGGTTTTAAGAGAGATTATGTTTTCTAATTCCTTAATTCAAGAAATAGATTTAAGCAATAATTCTAATTTATGTAAAGTAGAAGGTGTAAATAACCTAAGCTTAACGTATGTCAATTTAAAAAACGGCAACAACGAAATTTTTAGTGGAAGTTGTTCAACCTCTACTTTATCATTGCTAAACAACCCCAACCTCCAATTTATCTGCGTAGAAGATGCCCAATACGCCGCCGCAACCTTTACCGATATTCCACCTCTGGCAACCTTTGTTGAAGACTGCACAATAGCCAACGGTGACCTAAACCATATAACAGGCACCGTAAAATACGATGACGAAAACAACGGCTGCGATGGGGGCGATGCTGGGATTGACGGTTTGCTTGTAAACACCACGGATGGTACGAACAACTTTGCGACTACTACTATAAACACTGGTGATTATAATCTTACTGTTGCAGAGAACACTTATACCACAACTGTTTTGGGACTTTCGCCTTATTTTACCTTAAGTCCGGCGCAAGAGGTTGACACTTTTGTAGGTTTTAACCAAACAGAGATTGCAGATTTTTGTATTGCGCCCACAACCACCGCTAATGACGTTGCCGTTACTTTTGTGCCGTTAAATGCTGCCCGCCCTGGGTTTGAGGCTCGATATAAACTGGTTTATGAAAATGTGGGCACCACCCAACTAAGTGGCAATGTGGAACTGGATTTTGATGGAACCTTGGTAACTTACGCAGAGGCGACCCCTGCGGAAACTTCCATAAACGGAAATACCATTTCTTGGGATTACAGCAACTTAAACCCTTTTGAAACCCGAACTATTGAAGTGATTTTTGAGGTGGAACAGCCACCGATAGTGGAAGAAGGCGATGTGCTGCCATATATTGCAAAAGTAAACCCCGTGAGTGGTGATGCCGCGCCTGATGATAATGTTTTTCAGTTAAACCAAATAGCAGTAAACAGTTTTGATCCAAACGATAAGCAAGTGCTGGAAGGTTATCAGGTATTAATTGATGATGCCGACGAGTATTTACATTACGTAGTGCGTTTTCAGAATATGGGAACTGCAAGTGCCATCAATGTACGAGTACAGGATGCGCTGGATGAAAAGCTGGACTGGACAACATTTAAGATTCTCGATGCCAGCCACGCTATGGAAACCCAGCTTGTAAATGGTTCAATTGATTTTATATTTGACGACATCAACTTGCCTACGGCTTCGTCCGATCCTGAGGGCAGCCAAGGATTTGTTGCGTTTAAGGTAAAACCGCTTCCCACTGTTCAATTGGACGATGTTGTTGCGAATAAAGCAGACATTTACTTCGACTTTAATGCTGCGATTGTAACCAATACTGTTTACACGAGATTTGTTGATGAATTGGACGTTTCTGATTTTGAAACTTTAAAGATTGTTGCATACCCTAATCCTGCCAGTGATATTCTTAACATTCAAGCTGAGGCTTCAATTTCTTCAATTGAAATAATGAACGTGCTGGGGCAGACTTTACTTACTTCAAAAGGAAACAGCAACCGTGAACAAGTAGATGTTTCTGGGCTTAGTGCTGGGAATTATTTTGTGCGGGTTGTTGTAGGGGATGGAAGCCGAGTACTGCGAGTTGTTAAGAAATAAAAATATCTCTCCGTGAACTCCTTCCCCTTCTAAATTATTTAAAATAAAAAGTTCAAGACTTCGAAAAGGGGAAGGTGGCCCCCGGACGAATTTTCAATTTTAATCATAGTTTTGAATCGGTGGCCGGAAGGGGTTTTGTCCTAAAGTTGGAGTTGTTGCAGGATTACCCACCCCGCCCTTCGGGCACCCCTCCCTTAAAAAGGG
>NZ_JAIRBA010000079.1 GCF_022008365.1 Aequorivita vitellina | reverse complement strand
TTTTAGTATACCATTAACTCTTTCTGCTAATGCGTTTTCATAGCAATTACCAGCTGCCGCCATACTTATTTCGGTTTTCTGTTTTTTCAACTGTCCCGTGTAAAGGTGACTACAATATTGTGATCCCCTGTCTGAATGGTGGATTGTACCTTCACCTATTTTATTTCTTAGTGCCATTTTAAGGGCATTTAATGCCCCGGTGAGCTCAAGGCTATCACTGACGTCATATCCAACTATTTTTCTACTGTATACATCTGTAATTAAGGCAAGATAACAAAATCCCTTTTCTGTTCGCAAATATGTTATGTCACTTACCCACAATTGATCCGGTCTGGTAACCTTGAGCTCCTGTGTTAAATTTTTATACACCTTGAATGGATGTTTGCTATCGGTGGTTACCTTATATCTAGGCCTCTGCTTTGGAACCAATAAGTCCTCCTTTCTGAGAAACTCAATGAATTTGTCTCTGCCCAATTTTATGTTGTGTTGGGCTAGCTTAGGACCGATTATATGGAACAGTTTTTTACTACCCAGTTTGGTCATAAAACTACGATAGTACAATACCTGGGATTTTATGAGCTTGTGCTCTTTCATCTGGATACCATCTGTCTTTACAGCCTTGTAATACGCCGCTCGACTTCTCTTAAGTTTATTGCAGACCGTCATTACTTTTTCGTTTTTTTTGATTGTCTTCGCTGCAATTCTTCGCCAGCTTTTTTTTTTACTTTTTCAAGGTCCAAATCCATGTCCTCACAGATAACCTCAAGAGTACTCTCGGCTATTTTTCTATCTAGGACAGTATCTGCAAGTGCTTCCTTAAGTCTCCTAATTTCGTTTTTCATCTCTTTTAGACGATCAATTTCTCCTGGCTTTTTCATGATAACTATTTTGTTTAAAAGACTAAAGTTACCATATTTTTTTGCCCAATTCTGAATTGTGGATCTTCCTTTAATGTTATATTTGAGCATAGCCTCACCAAAACTAAGATGATTAGACTCAATATCTTTTAGTACAGATAGTTTAAATGATTCGGAATAACGTAATATTTGTTTAGATTGTTTCATAGTTTATAGATTTATAAACTGTCAACCTATTTCAGAACAAGTCATTTTGTCCTACGTCCTACGTCCTACCGTCCTACGTCCAAAATCTAGCATCTAGCCTCTAGCCTCTAGCATCTCAAATCTCAAATCTCAAATCTCAAATCTCACATCTTCCTTAACATCCCCCGAACCCCCTTCAAAAGCGTGTTTTAAAATTACTTTGGGATGGGGGAGAAGTGGCGTCTTCGATTTCACCTTTCCAAACATCCCCCCCTGCCCCCCCTTCAAAGGGGGGAATAGCGTCACCCAGAAGTATCGTCTTCAATTTTACTTTCCCGTTTCGCGTTCAAATTCGTCCTACGTCTTACGTCCTACCGTCCTACGGCAAAAATCTAGCCTCTAGCCTCTAGCATCTCAAATCTCAAATCTCAAATCTCAAATCTCACATCTTCCTCCGCCCCCCCTTCAAAAGCCTGTCCCGAATTTACTTCGGGAGGGGGTGAGTAGCGTCAT
>NZ_JAIRBA010000078.1 GCF_022008365.1 Aequorivita vitellina | reverse complement strand
CCGTCAGACTGTCTAATAACCTTCCTCACTTTAAGAAAAAAATCCATGGTCATTATTTGTCTTTTTTGTATCTTCATGCTATGAAATATATAACTGGAAAAGACCGAAAACAGACCTCTCTTTTTCCCATATCACTGGAAGATTCCATTGACGCGGATAACAGTGTGAGGGCCATTGATCAATTTGTAGACCAACTGGATCTAAAGGAACTGGGTTTCCGTTTGGACCATATTGAAAACGGACCGCCTGCCTATCATCCATCCATACTTTTAAAACTCTATATCTACGGATATATGAACCGTGTACGTTCTTCTCGCCAGCTAGAGAAAGAATGTCGGAGAAATATAGAAGTAATGTGGTTATTAGAATCTCTTGCGCCAGACCACAATACTATTAGCAACTTTAGAAAGGATAATGCAAAGGCAATTAAAAAAGTATTTTTTGCAACCGTACAGATTGCCCGTAATTTTGGACTTATTGGCGCTACATTAGTTGCAGGCGATAGTACTAAATTAAGGGCACAGAACAGCAAGAAGAACAATTTTAACCAAAAGAAAATCCAACGCCACCTAGATTATATTGACCACAAGCTAGAACAGTATAACAGGGCATTGGAGCAAAGTGAGAGTGATGATGAAAAAGAGGAGATTAAAAAAGATATTGATACACACCAAGGACGCAGAAAACAATACCAGCAACTTGAAAAAGAACTAAACGAATCTGGAGAAACACAAATCTCGACCTCAGACCCCGATAGCAAACATTTAATAATACGCAATAATATCACGGAAGTTGCCTACTGTGTGCAGACCACGGTAGATGCAGCGCACAATATCCCTTTTGATTATTTGGTCACCAACGAGAATGACTCCAAGGCAATGGGTCAAATGCTACAGCGGGCAAAAAGCATCCTGGGAACAAACACTTTTACAGCACTTTATGATAAAGGATACCATACAGGGAGCGAGTTTAAAACAGCAAACCAATTAGGCATAGAAACACTCGTAGCCATCCCCGGCATAGGGAGAGCCTCACAAGCTCCCGATCCAGGTTACAACTCAGAAAATTTTATATATAATAAACAACAGGACACCTATACCTGTCCACAGGGAAATACCCTTAAAAGTAATGGAAGTACTTATAAAGGGCGCAACTATCGTTTTAAACAGTACAAAACAAACAAATGTAAAAATTGCCCTGTCAGAGATTTATGCACCACTTCAAAGATAAATGGCAAAGTGATACAAAGGAGCGAATTCCAACAGTACATTGAAGATAATGCACAACGTATTTTAAAAAATCCCACGGCATATAAAAAGAGACAGGCTATTGTTGAACATCCCTATGGAACCATAAAACGCCAATGGGGATTTAACTACATAACCACCAAAAAAACCAAGCAAAGAGCTAGCGCGGATGTGGGACTAATGTTTATAGCCTATAACCTGAAGAGAATTTGGAACATACTAAAGCGACCTAGTACTGCTCATTTTGAACTTTATATAGCTACAATAAGGCTTATGGACTCAATTATAAGCGCGATAGCACTATTCTTAGAGCAAAACACGAAAAAACAACTTCAACTAATGTACTAAACCAAAAAAATGTAATTTAGTAAAAACTATAAAAACACGAGCGGGTTATTAGACAAACTG
>NZ_JAIRBA010000077.1 GCF_022008365.1 Aequorivita vitellina | reverse complement strand
CAACGGTTTTGTGTATGATTAGTGGCGTGTTTAAGCACCTAATTTAGCAAATAAAAACCGAATAGAAAATCCGCGAGGATTTTCGTAAGTAGGCGAGAACCAGCCATTAATTATACACGTTGTTGTAAGTAGTGCTTTTTTAGTTCACTTACTTAATTTCAAAATCCGAAATGCTCCTTGAATTACCAATGCAAAAACAATTGTTCCGATAATCAAATCAGGTTTATTAGAACTCAAATAATGCACTAAAATTCCTGCAATAATTACTCCCAAATTGATAATCACGTCATTCGAAGTGAAAATCATACTCGCTTTCATATGTGCTTCTTCTTTGCTCTTTGACTTTTGCAAAATATAAAGACAAATTCCGTTTGCAATAAGTGCAAAAATCGAAACTATAATCATTGTTGAAAAATCGGGAAGTTTCTCGTTTCCGAAAAATCTTCTCAAGACTTCTACAAATCCAATAATCGCAAGTATTATTTGAAAATATCCAGCAAGTTTGGCAATCCGTTTTTTCTTTATTACTGTTCCGCCAACCGCAAACAAACTAATTCCGTACACAAAACTGTCCGCAAGCATATCTAAACTATCGGCAACAAGTCCCATAGATTTTGAGATAATTCCTGTTGTCATTTCAATAATGAAAAAAGCAAAATTTATGGCAAGTACAGACCAAAGTAGTTTTTTCTGATTTTCGTTTTCTTTAAATTCCGTTTGGTCGGTTTGTTCCGTTGAGATTTTTTTTCCACCTAAATTCAATTCGATAACGGACTTTTCGATTTGGTCAATTTCTCCGCTGTGAAAAACGGTCAATTTTCGATTCGGAATATCAAAGTCCAAATTCGCAATGCTTGAAATTCCGTCCAATTTCATTCGGATAAGATTTTCCTCTGAAGGACAATCCATTTTGGTAATTTCAAATATTGTTTTATTCACTTGGTATCTGGGTTTTTCGGCATTACTTACAACGTGATTGTATATGGTTTGTTGCGTGTTTCAAGCAACTAATTTAGTAAATAATTACCGACCAAGAAAGTCCGAGAGGACTTTCGTAAGTAAGCGAGAAGCCAGCAATAAATTATATACGGTGTTGCCCACAGTTATTTTTTCATTCGGCTGAATTCAATCTCTTTCGATTTACAATTACCTAAATCAGTTTTTCCCCAAACATATTCAGTTATATTATCACAATCAACGTAAATATTTCCGTTTTTAATTATCAAATTTTTAAGTTTTGGTCTTTCTGATGGTGGAAAGTTACTTTCTAATTCGGTAATTAATATTTCATTCTCTCTAACATCAATATTTCCGATTACTGACATTTCACGATTCTGTTTTTCCGCAAGAGTTTCTTCAGTGATGTCTATTGGCCATTCATCCACAACAAAGAATTGTATCGAGTCCATTTCAGAACTTATCCAAAGCGCATAAAACAAATCATTATTTTCCGCTTTAAAGTGTCCTCCATTTTTGAATTCCACTTCTTTACAATTTTGAAGTAATAAAGTCAATAATAATAGCGGTATAATTCTTTTCATATGCGGTTTGGTTTAATTGTGGGCAACGTTTCTGCATATGATTAGTGGCCCGATTAAGCACTGAATTTAGCAAATAAAAACCAAACAGAAAATCCGATAGGATTTTCGGAAGCA
>NZ_JAIRBA010000076.1 GCF_022008365.1 Aequorivita vitellina | reverse complement strand
AAGAGGCTGTCTAAAAAGGGCAGCCTTTTTTCATGGTCAATCAGCATAAATTTCGTATCTTCATGCCATGAAAGCAAGCCCTGTATGGAAGACCAATAGCCAGAACCAATTGAGTCTTCTTCCTCCCAGTTTTGATGATTTTGTTCCAGAGAATCATCCGGTTCGTATAGTCAATACCATTATAGACCAAATAGATATCCGGTCCATCGAAAAGACCTACAAAGGTGGTGGCACATCAAGTTACCACCCCAGAGATCTATTGAAGATCTTGGTCTATTCCTACCTGCGCAACCTCTACTCCTCCAGAAAGATTGAGCGGGCACTTGGCGAGAACGTACATTTTATGTGGCTCTCCGGTAGTATCCGGCCCGACCACAATACCATTAGCAACTTCCGCTCCGGCAAGCTCAAGGGAAAGTTCAAGAAGATATTCAATCAAGTAGTCATTCTTTTGGCAGAGCAAGGACATTTAAACTTAAAGGACATTTATGTGGATGGCACCAAGATCGAGGCAAATGCCAATCGCTACACTTTTGTATGGGGCAAGAGCATCAAGACCTCACGTGCACGTATTGAAAAACAACTCAAAGATCTCTGGCGTTACGTTGAAACAGTATATGCGGAAGAAGAGCAAAAGCCCAATGAACCGGATAATTTTCAAGCGATCGACCCCCAAAAAGTATCCGATACCATCGATCAGATCAACCAAGCGCTGCAAGGGAAGGACATCGATAAAAAAGTAAAACAAAAACTTAACTACGCGAAGAAGAACTGGCCTAAAAATGTTGAAAAGTATAACAAGCAAGAGCAGCAAATAGGCGGGCGCAACTCTATGAGCAAGACCGATCCCGACGCCACCTTTATGCGGATGAAGGAAGACCATATGCTCAACGGCCAGCTCAAGCCCGGCTATAACCTTCAGGCATCCACCAACAATCAGTTCATAGCAAATTACACCCTTGCCCAGACTACGGCAGACACCACTACACTTATAGACCATACCGAAGATTTTATAAAAGGATACGATCAAGCCCCGGATGCCCTAACAGCGGACGCCGGTTATGGCAGTGATGAAAACTACGCGTATCTGGAAGAAAAGCAAATCGAAGCTTTTGTTAAATACAATTACTTCCACAAAGAGCAACTGGACGAAAAACGGGGAACGAACAAAAAACCTTTCGCCGCCAATAAACTATATTACAATAATGAAACCGACACCTACTACTGCCCGATGGGGCAGCCCATGGAGCATATAGGGAGTTACCAGCGAACGACCGCTACGGGATACAGACAAAACATTGATAGGTACCAAGCAAAAAACTGCCGGGGATGCCAGCTCAGGCCCCTTTGCCACAAGGCAAAAGGAAACCGGATCGTGGAACGCAACCATAAACTGATCAGGCTTAAGGCCAAAGCCAAGAAAAAATTACTCAGTCCAGAAGGCATAGCTCACAGAAAACAGAGATGTTGGGACGTGGAGGCTGTATTTGGGAACATAAAGCACAATATGAACTTTAAACGCTTTATGCTCCGTGGAATTGAAAAGGTAGAAACCGAAATCGGGCTTATTGCGATGGCCCACAACCTTAAAAAAGTGACTTTGGCCATATAAGAGTCGCTTTGTTTTACTTTTAACCAATAACAATTAACTCAATAACCCAATCCGGGAAAGGTCTTAAAAAGTAGCGCAT
>NZ_JAIRBA010000075.1 GCF_022008365.1 Aequorivita vitellina | reverse complement strand
TTCACCTATACCGATGAAGACAACGTTACTACAACCATCGACATTTCAAACCTTGAAACACTTACTACCCTAGCCTTAAACGTTGACGGAAAAACCTTAGAATACACCGACGAAGACGGCGTTTTAACCAGCATCGATCTTGAAACGGTAATCGATACCTTCGAAACTTTAACTACAATTGTGGATAACGGTAATGGAACTTTCACCTATACCGATGAAGACAATGTTACAACTACGATTGACATTTCAAATCTGGAAACGCTTACCACCCTAGCTTTAAACGTTGATGGTAAAACTTTAGAGTACACAGACGAAGACGGTGTGTTAACAAGCATCGACTTGGAAACGGTAATCGACATTTTCGAAACTTTAACTACAATAGTTGATAACGGGAACGGCACTTTCACCTATACCGATGAAGACAATGTTACAACCACCATCGACATTTCAAATCTTGAAACTTTAACTGTTTTGGCGTTAAACGTTGACGGAAAAACCTTAGAATACACCGACGAAGACGGCGTTGTAACCAGCATCGATCTGGAAACTGTAATCGATACGTTCGAAACTTTAACTACAATCGTTGATAACGGTAACGGCACTTTCACCTATACCGATGAAGACAATGTTACTACAACAATTGATATTTCAAATCTGGAAACGCTTACAACACTTGCGTTAAATGTTGACGGAAAAACCTTAGAGTACACCGACGAAGACGGCGTTTTAACCAGCATCGATCTTGAAACTGTAATCGACAACTTCGAAACACTTACAACCATCGTTGATAACGGGAACGGCACTTTCACCTATACCGATGAAGACAATGTCACTACAACAATCGATATTTCAAACCTTGAAACGCTCACTACCCTAGCATTAAACGTTGATGGTAAAACTTTAGAGTACACCGATGAAGACGGCGTTGTAACCAGCATCGATCTGGAATCTGTAATCGATACGTTCGAAACTTTAACTACAATCGTTGATAACGGTAACGGAACTTTCACCTATACGGATGAAGACAATGTTACAACTACGATTGACATTTCAAACCTTGAAACTTTAACTGTTTTAGCGTTAAACGTTGACGGAAAAACCTTAGAATACACAGACGAAGACGGCGTTGTAACCAGCATCGATCTGGAAACGGTAATCGATACCTTCGAAACTTTAACTACAATTGTGGATAACGGGAACGGCACTTTCACCTATACGGATGAAGACAATGTCACTACAACAATCGATATTTCGAACCTTGAAACGCTCACTACCCTAGCATTAAATGTTGATGGAAAAACCTTAGAGTACACGGACGAAGACGGTGTGTTAACAAGCATCGATCTTGAAACTGTAATCGATAACTTCGAAACTTTAACTACAATCGTTGATAACGGTAACGGAACTTTCACCTATACCGATGAAGACAATGTTACCACAACCATCGATATTTCAAACCTTGAAACTTTAACTGTTTTAGCGTTAAACGTTGACGGAAAAACCTTAGAGTACACCGACGAAGACGGCGTTCTAACCAGCATCGACTTGGAAACGGTAATCGATAATTTCGAAACTTTAACTACAATTGTGGATAACGGTAACGGCACTTTCACCTATACCGATGAAGACAATGTTACTACAACCATCGACATTTCAAATCTTGAAACTTTAACTGTTTTAGCGTTAAACGTTGATGGAAAAACCTTAGAATACAC
>NZ_JAIRBA010000074.1 GCF_022008365.1 Aequorivita vitellina | reverse complement strand
GAACAATTATCTACTCCCACTGGAGCAGTCCATGTTACTGCAGCGCCACAAATACCAGGATCGTTATTTACTGTAATATCTCCTGGGCACGTAATTACAGGGTCTTCATTGTCTTCAACTGTTATTACAGTAGTACAAGTAGCCGTTTGGCCGTTGCCATCATCTGCGGTCCACATAACTGTAGTAACTCCTTTGGGAAGTACTTCCCCATCAAGGGTGGCTGTTCCGTTGTAATTGTTAATAATTGTTCCGCCAGTACAATTATCTGTAAATGTTGCGTCAAACTCGGTACCTGCAACAGTGTACTCACAAACCCCTGGATTTGTGTCGCGCGTTCCATCAGCCTTACAAGTTATAACTGGATCTATATCGTCCGCTACAGTAACTATAGCAGTACACGTATCTGTAACGCCATCGCTATCGGTAACTGTAAGTGTAACTGTATTTGCTCCTATGTTGGTGCAATCAAATGTATTAATATCTATAGATAAGGTTACAGGTCCTTCTGCATCACTACTGCCTCCATCCACTTGTGCGGGAACAATCGTTACATTTCCAGAACCGTCTAACTGCACTGTTATGTTTTGGCACACGGCTGTTGGTGGTGTATTAGTAACACAGCTACCAAATTCAAAATTTTCAAATAATTCACCAACAGCGCCAGTGCCCTCGAGTTCTATTCTTCCAATAGGTATATCGCTAATCACACCAAAAAAGTTTTCGGTATTGGAAGGGTTTACCAATGTAAATGTGTCAGTTAAAAGTCCTACAGAATCATATACACGGAAGACTGTACTGCCTGAAAAACCCATAATATCCATACCAGCGGAAGTTACAGTAGGGTCTGTAAATGTAATTATAGTAAATGAAGAGAATTGATCGGCTCCAACTGCATCACTTGTATTTCCGACTGCTCCTGTTCCCAATGCTACGACATTTCCAAAAGATGAAGTAACAACAAAACCAGAAATTATTTCCCCTGGAGGGTAGCAGGTACTACCTGCATTACTAATCTCGGTACAGCCAATTATTGCTCCTGGAAGTGGCCCCCCTGTAAAATCTTCCAAGGGTAATCCAGCGCAAGCTGCTTGAAACGCAGCTCTAGAAGTAAAAGTTGATGTAACCAGGCTGGTATGCACAGCAACTATTTCGCTTTGCCTATTTAAAGGTGCCTCACTGTGGTTATTTGCTAAAGTAGATAAATCTGCATCCATAAAGGATGTTGATTCCTGTGCTTGTAAGGAACCTATACAGCATATTAATACGAATAATAATAAAAAGGTAATTTTCTTCATAATTGTTTTGTTTGGCTTTGGATAGTTTATATTAAGCACTAATCTTTAATGGTTAATACAGTTTAGTTTCAGTTAGCAATTTAACGTCAATTAAATTGATATAACATAGGTGTTACTACGTAAATGTGTACGTAGTAGCTTGTGCATTAGGCTTTCATGCGGTGTAAATAGGTTTTGCGCTGTGTCTTCTGCAATATTTTAAATAGTAAAACAGATGTTTCTTGTGTCCCCCAACTCCAATGGGGAGCGAGTTCGTCTTCGTGTCATGTCTTTTCATGAATCCTGTTTCCTGAGTCCCGTCTCAAATCTCACATCTCACATCTCAAATCTAAAGCGTCCTACGTCATTCTCACCCCATCACCACACGCTCCTTCCCCTTCTAAATATTTTAATTTAAAAGAAAGAAGGTTAATTCAGGGGAAGGTGGCC
>NZ_JAIRBA010000073.1 GCF_022008365.1 Aequorivita vitellina | reverse complement strand
ACAACAAGGCATATAATTAATGGCTAGTTCGAGCCTGCTTCCGAAAATCCTATCGGATTTTCTATTTGGTTTTTATTTGCTAAATTCCGTGCTTATTCGGGCCACTAATTATATGCAGAAACGTTGTGCAATATTGAACGAGACCCAAATCGCAGCGGAAAATTGGCGGAATAACGTCCGATTTTTTTTGGAATTTAGTGTTTAAAAGTAAAATGCAATTCAGACAAAAACGGAGCGCGGACAAAAATGCGGAGCGGAAAAAAAAGGGAGTAGCTGGGATTTTTTGACATCGGAAAAATAAAACTAGCAAACGCAATTTTATTTTTCGATGGACTTTGAAGGAATAGCAAAGCGGAAACAAACGGAACAGAACGCAGAAAAACATTGCACAACAAGGCATATAATTAATGGCTAGTTTGAGCTTGCTTCCGAAAATCCTGTCGGATTTTCTATTCGGTTTTTATTTGCTAAATTCCGTGCTTAATCGGGCCACTAATCATATGCAGAAACGTTGTAGCCAATTTAAGAAAAAAACATTGAGTAAATCTAGAATCCTAAGAACGTTATTTAAAGCCTCAATTTTTTATTCAATAATGAGGCTTATAATCCTAATTGTATTTCGGAATGCTGACTTGTACGATTTCTTGTATTTCCACTTTTCAAATGATTTCGCTTGGATTTTTCTAACCATAATATTGCCTTTGTCAACTGCAGTTTTAGTCGCACAAAAAATAAGTTCTAAGTTTTTAACCGATTTGGGAAAATTTTTCCTTCCGCTTTTAGTAATATTAACTATTACAGGTTATGGATTTAATAAAAGCTATTGGGGCTATACAATCAAAAGGCCGTCAGTATTCAATGAAGTGAAAAATACCAATGAAGTTTTATCAATCACAAGACTGGAAAAAAAATTCGATGAACGCCAATTCAAAATATTAACCGACAGTATTTCATATAAAAAGTATGACTATTTGCCTGACCTATATTATTCAAATTTTGAAAGACCGTATCTGGTTTTTGAGAATATGCCAAATAGAGGAAATTTATGGAGGTATGAAGAAGTAGCAAATGACAAGAATTTAAAGCTGTCAATAAGTGAAGTAAACAAAATTCAAACTCTGATAATAAATTCTTCGTTTTTAGAAAGCCCGGAAGAAGGTTATGAAGAGCGAGGTAACAGATATGATATTCAAATTGTGGAATTTGTTACAAGCGATGAGAGTAATACCACCATTGTCCCAACGAATAAAAGTATTAGCCAACGAAAACCCTCATTAGAATTTGAGGATAAATTTTTATTAGTCTCAATGAAAAGTGGTGAGTTAAGTAATGACCATTATCCATTTTATGAATTTTTAATTAAGGATGACAAAATAATCAAAAAGCAGAAGTATTTTTATGATTTAGCGGGAATTGAAGGTATGGAATATTCAATACTCGCCCCGATTGCTGAAATAGCAGTATTAATTTTATCATTGATTATATTTGGAATTTATAAACTGATAATTAAACTGAGAAAAACTGGCTACAACAATGTATAAAAAAAATAGGGCAAGTAAGTGCTAACCCAATGTTTCGGCACATTTGCGAGGTCGCCAAATCTTTTGATTTGGCTTTAGAACAAAAAAATAAAACAAAATACAAAAGATTTGGCTTGTGGATAATCCGAAAATTAATTGTTTATTTTCAGCCCTACTTCTTTTATACTAAACGTTGTGCAATATTGAACGAGACCCAAATCGCAGCGGAAAATTGGCGGAATAACGTCCGATTTTTTTTGGAATTTAGTGTTATAAAAACAAAAAG
>NZ_JAIRBA010000072.1 GCF_022008365.1 Aequorivita vitellina | reverse complement strand
ATTATCAACATTTCAACACCACAACATAATCATTATGAAGTGATTAAAAAATAAAATATTATATTTGAAGAACTGGACTAGTGCTTTTCATAGGAGCCGTTGTTACCTACCGTTTTTACTTGTTCAATCATTTGTGTTACAATCGAAATTCTTTCTGCGTAGTCTTTATCTATTTCGTCTGCCTTAAAGAATTCAATTTCTAATTTATCCAATAGCTCAGGCTGATTTAGTAAATTCAAAAACTCCTTATTGTAAATCTTGTCTTTGATTTTCAGTCCTTTATTTATTATTTCGGTTCCATTATAATAGAAGAATGTCACGAAATTATTCAGGCGATTATCATTCCTTGTCAAGTCCCAAATACTCAAAAGGTCTTCTGGCTTAAAAAAGAAGGCATAATATTCAATGTCACCTGTCCCAATTTCAGAGTTCTGTTTGTTAATAAAGCTATTCCAATCAGCAAAAATGAAATCTTTAATCGCTTTAATTTCATTGCTCTCCCAATTTTCCCATTCTGCGTATTCTAGTTTTGAAGTAATTTCAAAAAGTCCAATAAGTCCTTTTCCGTTCTTTTCGTTATGAACTTCTAAAATTCTTGGTAAGAAGTGTTTATAATGTTCAATATCTCCCCAAGTATAAAGTGCACTTCCGTGATATGAACTAAAGTCGTCTTCTTCAAGTTCTCGCAGTTTCTTTGAAGCCAATTTTTTTACGTCATTTTCGTCTATACAGCCACAGTCACAATAATGCATATCAGAGGTAGTGTATTTTGAAAATACTTTATACAAATTTTCTATGGTTTCTTCTAGCTTCATTTAAATGGTAGGTAACGGTTTTGCATATGATACGGCGGGTCTTGAGCGGCAGCTTCGGCAGTGCCAACATTTTGCGTCAGCGAAAGTGGGAAGCGCAGCGTGCGAATCAGCCGAGGGCAGTGGCGCCGCCACTACGTAATTATCCGCGTGACTAATTTACGATTATTTGTAGGAAATACAATTCATTTAACCATCAGACCCGCTGTATTATATGCGGTGTTAGCTATAGTTGCTCTCTATTAATTTAAATGCTAAAAATCCGATTCCGAAAATAAAACTAATAATAGTCAGGAAAAATAATATATAAGATGACTTGAGTAATAATTTATACTTTTTTCCTTTGGATTTTGATGACTCCTTTTCTTCAAGTGCAGTTTTATTTACTTTGGGATTATGTCCAAATCTAATCGCCAGTTCTTCTCGATATTCAGATAATTGTTCATCAGTGTTATTCCAAGAGGCCAAAGTTTGATAATAATTTTTTTGTAAATCTCGATACTCTTTAATTTTTTCTTTGGAAAAACCTGTTATATCTATTAATTCTCTTTCTATACCGAAATCCTCTTTAAGATAAAAAATTATATCATTTATAGTATCATTCTGTTCAATTTCTCTTGGCGTTGGTAATTTTTTAATCTCTGAAAATCCAGCAGCATATGCAATTAAGTCAAACACAATACTACTAAGCGTCATTTGTGTGAAAAATGATATTATTCTAAAGAGTAAGCCTAAAATTACAGTTACTAATGAAATTATTGAAATTTCAAAAACGTTTTGATTTATTATTAGATTATCAGTATTTCTTGTAAAAATTAAAACAAAAATTCCAATGGAAAATCCAACCAGCCAAATTATTATTTTATCGGCTTTCTCAAAATTTTCAATGTCTCGTTTGATTTGTTCGTTAACAAGCTTGCTAGTAGTAGTATAAAGTTGTTTTAAAAGCTGTTTTTCCATTCAATTATAGCTAACGGTCTCGGCTATGAGTAGTTGCGTGGGTTAGCACTTAACTTTGCAAGTACACACCAAACTGAAAATCCGCGAGGATTTTCAGAAGTAGGCGA
>NZ_JAIRBA010000071.1 GCF_022008365.1 Aequorivita vitellina | reverse complement strand
ATTACTCTTTAATCAAGCGCTTTACAGTGCTTGCTTTTTCACCAATAATCTGTACCATATAAACGCCAGATGCAAGAGATGAAACATCAACTGCTTTTTCACCTTGCATAGTGCGAAGGTCTATCTGGTTTACTAATTTTCCGTTTACATCGTAAATCATCATTTTCTCTAGAGAAATGTTGGTCTTGTTAACAAGGTTTACAACATGGCTCGCTGGGTTTGGATATAATGCCACACCAGCTTCTAAAGTATTTTGATTCACACCAAGAACAGATTCAACTGTAAGTTCAAAGTCACAGCTAGATGTGTTTCCGTACTCATCGGTAGCGGTAAAGCTAACAGTGTAAACACCGTCTGGCAATGCCGTGCCCGCAGCAGGGTCTTGGGTAGTATCTGTTACAGGATCTGTACAGTTATCGTCGGCAATTGCTTCGCCAGTTGCGAAGTAATCTGGTACAATATAATATATGTTACCTGGTCCTGGGTCAACTGTTTGGTCTGCAGGGCAGGTAAGCACTGGAGCCAATCTATCAACCACGTGTACTTCAGCTACACAAGAGGCAAGGTTGCCGCTGGTATCGCTTACAAATACAGTTACCATAACTGGGGTTCCTATATCTGCACAAGTAACCGTAGGTACATCTACCGCAATGGTATCGATACCACAAGCTTCTTCTATATTGGAAACCAAACTGTACGGATCGATAGTAGTAGTACCATCTGGGCCTAGTTCAATTTCTACAACGTTACCTGTGCTAACACCTTCGTAGTCTATTTGGAAGTTATCAACGCCAGCACCCCAGCCCCAAGCACCTTCGTCATCGAAAGTAAAGCGAACTTGGAAATCGGCATTCATATAAGCTGCCATATCAAGAGCACCAGAGTTGGTTGGGTCTGTGTCAACATCTACAAATAGTATTTGTTGCCAAGCTGCACCGTCATAAACTTCAACCTCTAAGAAACCGTCTCCTGCAAATTCCTGCAATGCATAATCAAAAGAGATAGATGCGGTTACAGCTGCAGAGATATCGTACACTGGAGAAAGAAGTGAAACTACGTTAGCCGATCCACTACCTGCTGCATCGTCATCAAAGATAGCTGCGTTGGTAGGGAAGTCGCCACCTGTTGGCATATCGCCCGAACCAAAGGTCCAGTCTGCGGAACCGCTGGTTACAACGGTAGTCCAACCTGTTGGAATTGTACTGGCTTCAAAATCTGTTAATTCTGAAGTAACGTTTGCAACACCACAAGTAATTACTGGGGCAATGTTATCGATTACATTTACTACGGCCATACAAGTAGAAGCGTTTCCACTAGCATCGGTCACGGTCACTTCAATGATGTTCTCACCAAGATCTGCGCACGTAAAGTCTAGGCCAGAGCCTCCGCCGGTAGTATAAAGTATATTTCCGTTGAATACTCTTGGTTCAAAACCTCCGGTAAATGGATAGCCCATTCCGCGACCTTCGTAAAACTCAAGGTTGGCGTCAGAAGCAAACAGGTTTCCTGTTGTTGTACCATTGGTGTAGTTCATACCACCATTTAATGTGGTTACGTAGAAAGCTACTCGTTCACCAGCAGCTACTGTAACACCTAAATCAAGGTTTAACGGGGTTGGTAAACCATCACCTGCAGAAGTAATACCTGCGGCTGTGTCTAGCAATGTCCAATCGCCAGGATTGGTATGCGAACCTACCCAAGTACCTGTTTTGAAATATACTTCAATATCATCGGTTATTCCGGTATCAAGGTTTACATCAAAAGAGTCGATGGTAAGGTCGTTTATAGCCATAACATCAAACATAGCACCGTCAAGTCCGTTACCACCCGCAAAGGTTGTAGTAAGGCTTTCGCTGCTTCCACCGCCAGTACCGCCAGCGGTAATGGTGTATCCACAAGCTTCGTTAACACTTGTTACAAGATCGTTAGGGCTAATTGAAGCCACTCCATTTGCATCAAGGAAAACATC
>NZ_JAIRBA010000070.1 GCF_022008365.1 Aequorivita vitellina | reverse complement strand
TCAAAGGCCCTCGAAAAGCAAAATTGCGCTTGCTGGTTTTATTTTTCCGATGTCAAAAAATTCCAGCTACTCCCTTTTTTCCGTTTCGTATTTTTGTCCGAGAAAAATCATTGTCCGCGCAGCACTTTTGTCCGAACTGCTTTTCACTTTTTAAATACTAAATTCAAAAAAAAATCGGACGCTTTTTCGCCAATTTTCCGCTGCGATTTGGGTCTCGTTTAATATTGCACAACGTCCAGTATAAGCACAGTAGCGGGGTTGGCGCACTGACTTTTCGACTTATAACAGACCTTAAATTTATAAAATTAATTTCGGGACTTGCACTTTCCCGCTATTGTGTTTATACCGTGTTGTGGGCCGTTCTCCGATTCTGCTCTTCATTCTGATTGCGTCCTGCTACGGGTTTTCCAGTCAATAACGATTTTTCATTCAAACTCGTTGTAACTTTATCGTCTATCCCTATTTTTTTTGCGAACGGGTTTTGTTTCCGCTCTGCGAGTCAGGATTCCTCGTCGCGTAATTTTGTCCGTTCCGCTTAAAAATCCGTTTCGGTCTTTTTTATCCGTTCCAGAATTGTTCCGCTATATTTTTCTCGGCATTCCTGTCCGCTGTACGTTTTTGGTTTTTTCGGTTGTTATTCCTCTCTTTTTAATGGCCCCACAACGTCTCCGTATATGAAACGTAGCGTGTAAAAAGACGCTATCGTTTCGGATTAAGCACGAGCCGAATTTTTAAATTTTTCTTTTTATCTTTATTTTATTAAAAGCCAAATTTACAAATTTGGCGGTTGCCACAAATACACAAAAACCTTTCGGAAAGCCTGTAATAGCTATGTTTTATATACATTGTTAGCCATAGTACTTATTCCTTTTGCTCTTGAAAACAAGAAAGACAAAATTTATATCTTACTTCCTCTTCGAAAGATATAACATTTCCTTTACAAGATTCAGTTGTGCAATTTTCTCTCGTGACTTTGTAATTGCCATCACAGTTTAAACAATGCACATTCTCTGAATTTGGTGTGTTTGGATGTAAAAATGTCCATTTACTGTTCATTTCTCCATATTCAGCGTCAATGGTATCTTTACAAATTGGACAATGATATCTTCTTCCAATAATATTTGTTTCGTGATGTTTATTCATTTTTTTCCTTCCGATTACAGACTCTACAAAATCTAAAAATTCGTAAGTGATTGCATCTTCAAATTCCCAATCATAGTAACCAAAAAGAGGATTTTTGAGATTAAAGTTCGTTATGTGTAAAAACCATTTATCTCTTCCGAAAAAGTACGTGAATGCATTTAAAATATCGTCTAATAATTCAGTTGGCTTAATCTCTATATTTGATGCTCCGTGAATTGATTTATTTCTATTCTGTCTTATTTTTTCTATAAATTCTATTAGTTTATTATCTATAATTAGTTCAGATTCAACCGCACAGAAAGTCGCAACAAGTGATTCTCCAGAAATTGTGTAAAGACTATCAAAATCTTTATTCGTTTTCATTGGAAGAGTTGGCCAATCTGCTCGATTTTTTTCTATAAGTAATAGTGGTGAAGTTCTGCAAATCACAGATTTCATAAATGACTCAACCGCTTGATGAAGTAATATTGTGGAAGTTCTAATTGTTCCGACATTGTGATTCCAAATATCTCCCATTTCAACATCTTCGTGAATATCTTCATCGTACTCTTGATAATTTTGATATACTTTAAATAGAAGATTAAAAGCTTGTGTTAAGCACTCAATTGTAACTCTTTCAAAATCTTCTTCAGTTGGTTGGTTGGTTATCACTTCTGTTTTTTCGTATTATGGCTAACGTCCAGTATAAGCACAGTAGCGGGATTGGCGCACTAACTTTTCGGCTTATAACAGACCTTAAATTTATAAAATTAACTTCGGGGTTTGCACTTTGCCGCTATTGTGTTTATGCCTTGTTGTGGCAAGTGCTCCCGCGTTCTGTTACGCTGTTTGGAGTAAATTTATTTCCGAAAGTTCT
>NZ_JAIRBA010000006.1 GCF_022008365.1 Aequorivita vitellina | reverse complement strand
TAAAAATGGAGTTTCACTTGGATTACACCTTTAAAGATACCAACCAAGCAAAATTAATTACAAAACAATCAATAGGAATATATAACAAAATGAGACCTCACTGGGGAATTAATTTAAGAACACCCGAAGAAATGTATAATTTAGAACAAAAATCAGCTTAACAAAACTGTCTACTTTTTTCAGGACATGACAAAATCGAAGTTGAAGATGAAGATGACGTAGGACGGTAAGACGTAGGACAAATTCTCAATACTCAAAGCTTTGGCATGTGTTAATAAATGATCTCAGTATCAATCAAGACGCTTACCCCCCCTTTGAAGGGGGGGGCAGGGGGGGATGTTTGGAAAGGTGAAATCAAAAACGCTACTTCGCCCCCATCCCGAAGTAATTTCGAAACAGGCTTTTGAAAGGTGGCCAGGGGATGTTTCGCCGGTTGCGGTTAATCCTTTAATTCAGAAATTAGGTCTTCGTAGGTGTAGTATTCCTTTTTGTTATCGGTTTTTTTGCTGTAGAGCACTTTTACGCGGAGGGCTTTTAGGCCTGTTACGCCTTGTAGGTCTTCAAGATCTAGGAGTTCTACTTCTTCATCCAGCATTTTTTGGTGTTGTAGAAAATTAATGTACTGTAAGTATTCTTCTTCGTCTTCTTTTTGAGAATAGACAACCACTATTTTACCGGGTTGTGTGATACGCTCTTCGGTGCCTTTTATATGGGCTTTATCAACGCGTTTTTTTACAACTTCGTAACGGGCATTGTAGGTGCCATCTACGTCGAAACGCTTTTCGTCCATACGGAATCGCAGGGATAGGGAGCTGTTAAATACTAAAATCATAGAGGCCACATCGAGGGCAACGGGCAGGGTATCTTTAAAATTATGGAAACTGTTTTCCATCTCGCAAATAAGCTGTAACTGCCAAAGTCGTAAGTTTTTGAGGTATAGTTTATTAAAGCTTCTTTGTTTTGTAATGGATTCGCCTATATACATATTGTGCTCCACGCCATCGGTATTAAACCGCTCAAAATAATGGGGGTACATTTGTTGGGCACTGTGTTGTTTTCTATCTAAAACCGCTGCCAGCCTTTTATTTGTTTGCATTACGGACTCGTCATAATCTTTTCGGAATTTGTAAACAAGGCCTGTATTGATATCTATTAGCTGGTTGTATTCATCTACCCATTTTTTGTGGGTGGTGTTGCGTTGTTTGATATGGTTAAAAAACGGGATGATTTCCGAAGTAATAAAATCCATTATTTTCCGCTCGGTATCCACTTGGAGGTTATCGGTAATTTCGTGTGAAAATGTATCGATTTTAAACTTCATCTGCTGAAAAATAGGCAGCGGATTCTGATTGGAAAGTTTTTGTAACAGTTCGTCTATATAGGATAATTGAAGCAGTAGGTCTTGTTTTGTGGCTTCATTACGAGCTTCAGAAGAGCCTTTTATATCTGTTTGTCCGTATAGGGGGTACACATCCTGGAAGACGATTTCCCTAAAAAATGTGGCATTGCCTTCATTTATACCATTAAGGTATCGTTTGGCTTCTTGGCGAAACTTCCAATGCACGCTACTGTGGATGGCGGTACATTCTTCTTGGATAATAAGTTCGAGTTCGTTTTCAAGATTTTCTTTTGAGCGCACTACCGAATCTATTAAAAAGGGCATAATATCGCGCAGCTTATTGGCATTGATAGTATTGAGGTCGTTAGCATTGGGCGAGACCAGTTCTAGCACTCCCAATATTTTATTGTCGTGGACAATGGAGGCGAAAATGGCACTGCGCATACCTTGATCCAGCATTTTTTTATACAGCAGATTATCTGGGTATAATTTATGGTAACGCTTGGCATCGGTAATGCAGTAAAATTCCTGTTGTTTAAAAAGTTTGTAGTAGGAAGCGCTACAGAGGGCGTCTTTGCTGCGTTGTGTTTTCTTGTTGTTGAGTATAAAGCTTGGAATTTCCTTAAACAGCGTGCGTTCAAAAGTTTCCGTTTCATCGTGATAATCGGTAAAGCCGATCATTAAATCCTTAAGTTGAAAGATGGAGCGGAATATACGACTGAACTCGGTGTTTTCAAAGCCGCCATTTTTTTCCAAACGCAATAAATTCGATTTAAAATCGGAGATAGAGACATTTAGGGTTACATCGGTTAGGGATGCGATAACAAAACCGTTAAAGGTCCAGCTTTCCGGAGGGAATTTTTCCTTCCAAACCGAAACATTCTCATAGCTTTCTAGGAGTTCGTTAATATCTTCTTCTGTAATTTCCTTTGCCTTGTCGGTTTTTTGGATATCAACGAAGTCGGCGTTGTAGAGCACCCTATAGTTTTTCACCATGCCATTTTCATCGGGGATATTGTAGTAGTACGATCTTTTAAAATCTACATTAACCCCATAGTAGCTGTGCAGAATAATGCTACAGCCCATGATGTAAAACTGGTCTTCATTAAAGTTTACAATTTCTAATGAGAGCTGCTCCCCTGCTGTTTGTATTAAATTTCGGTAGCGCTGGGTACATTTTATAGCGATATTTTGAAAAGGGATGGTAGCAAATTTAATTTCGTTATGGGTTAAAAGCGGAGAGAAAAAGGGTTTTAAAACAACGTCTATTTGCTTTTCATATTCGGTAAGCTCACTGCACTTTTTTAAACCAGATGACAGTTTGGGATACTTCTTCTCTATTTCAAGAATCTCAGCAGCCTGTTGTTTATCGAGGCCGGCTTGGGGTTCCAGATTTTTATAAGCGTCGAAGACTTTTTTAAAGCCCACCCTTATTTTCATAGGAAAATCCCTTTTTTCTACTATCAAATCGTCTTTTAGCATAACGGGATAAAAGTACAAGTTAAAAGTTAAGTGATATGTTAATAAATAACAAAATATTAGCGCATATCGCACATTGCGAATATAAACTGCTATTTTTGCCGAAATAATAAAAATACATATTCTATGAGACTGATATTGGCTTTACTTTTAACCATTTCATTAATTTCCTGTAACAATGAAACTGAAGGCTATACGCTGGAGGGAGATGCAATTGGCTTTGCCGATGGGACAGAAATTTACGTTTATACATTAGCAAATAGGCAGCCTAAAGTGGTGGATACCATTACTGTTGCAGGCGGAAAATTTTCGGCTACCTACCCGAGTAGTGACGCTACAGGTTTGCGATTTTTACGATTAAATGAAGTGCAGGGTTCTGTATTATTTTTTCCTGAAAACGTAGATATGCAGGCGACAATTTACAAGGACAGCCTACAGGCATCGCGTGTAATTGGCGGGGAGCAAAATAAGGCTTATGGTGAGTTTGCAGATAGGATGACTGAATTTAACAAGCGTAAACAAGAGAGCATGGAGCGGTTTCGTGAAGCCCGATTGGCCAATGATACTGCTGTGATTACTGAAATACAGAGTAAAAATTTGAATATAGTAGCTGAAGAAACCGAATATAAGAAGGATTTTTTGAAGCGAAATAACAATTCGCTATTTGCGGCTATGCTAATTTCTGAAATGGTTGGCAGACAAGAATTGACGCCTACTGAAGCTTCCGCTTACATAGACAAGATGGATAAGGATTTGGTTGCGAGTGATATAGTTACCGATTTAAAAGCAAATTTGGAAAATATGAAGAAGGCTGATGTGGGAAGCTTGGCGCCAGATTTTAGTGCTCCTACCCCATCGGGCGAAACGATGTCGTTAAAAGATGCTATGGGGAAATATACTATTATTGATTTTTGGGCGTCTTGGTGTAAGCCTTGCCGAATTGAAAATCCGAATGTTGTGAAAGTGTACAATAAGTATCACGATAAAGGATTAAATATAATAAGCGTTTCCTTGGACAAAGCGGAGCAAAAGGACAAGTGGATACAGGCGATTGCAGATGATAAAATGGATTGGTACCACGTGTCTAACTTACAATTTTGGCAAGACCCAATTGCCCGGCAATACAATGTACGTTCTATTCCTGCCACCTTTTTACTCGATGAGAAGGGGATGATAATAGACAAAAACCTTCGCGGCGCGGCTTTGGAGGCTAAGATTGCTACTTTGTTGGGGGAATAGGTTGTCGGTTGTCCGTTGTCGGTTGTCAGTTATCGGTTGGCGGTTGTCCGTTGTCGGTTATCGGTTGTGGGTTGTGGGTTGTCAGTTGTCGGTTGTCCGTTGTCGGTTGGCGGTTGTGGGTTGTCGGTTGACGGTTGCGTGTTGTGGGTTGTCGGTTGTCGGTTGTGGGTTGTTGGTAGATAAAATAAAAAAAATCCTCGGTTCGGTGAACTGAGGATTTTTTTTGGTTAATTGGGTTGTAATAATTTATTTACCTAATAACCTAGTAACTTAATTCAGCAGGAAGCTAACATTGACGGTGGTTTTAATTTCTATTTCACCGAGGGCGATGGTTTGGTCGTTGCCGCCACTTGAAGAAGAGTCCATCATTGCCATTTTGTACATTGGCTGTGGGCCTGAAGCGCTGCCTATTTCGCTTATAGAAACAGCTTTCCCCACAGATTGATTTAATACGGAAGCGTATTCTTTAGCTTTCATCTGTGCATTTGTCACTGCTTTTTTACGCGCTTCGCTTTTTAAAGTTTCTTCTTTGGTTGAAGAAAAACTAACGCCGTCTATTCGGTTAATCCCCGTGTCTATAAGTCCGTTCATGACCGCTTCATATTTACTTAAATCGCGAAGCTTAACCGAAAGCGATTGATTGGCAGCAAAAGTGTAGGTTTTATTATTGTGGTTGTAGTTTTTGCTGAGGTTCATATATTCAGTTTTCACATCTTTATCGGCTATATCCATCTTCTTAAGAAACTTTATTACTTCGCTAATAGTAGCATCGTTTTGTTTCTTGAGCGTGCTAGTATTTTCACCTGTATTTTCTACACGAACACGAATTGTAACTTCGTCTGGCACCACCCGAACAATTCCTTCTCCAGTAACATCAACTGTGGGCGGGGGTGTGTTTTGTGCCATCATAGTAGTAGTGGTAATTGCTAAAATTAATAAGGTTTTGATCGTCTTCATAAAATTTCTTTTTTTATTATGTGTTTTTTTTGTCTTGAAATTTAATCTTAATTCCTTTCTCTTCTTTATTCTTCCTTCTTTCTTCTTCTTTCTTCTTCTTTATTCTTCCTTCTTCCCTCTCGAGTCTAAATCTTCCCCAACTTATGCATCACAAACAAAATAATTAACGGAATGGCCAGCAGGACAACAATCCATAAACTTGTTTGAAACAGATAAGGCGCAAAAACGAGGGTTAGAACGTATCCGCCAATGGCGCCCCCAATATGGGCGTCGTGGCCAATGTTGCCCAATCTTTTTTTCATTCCATAGATAGAATACAACAAATATGCCATCCCAAATAACCAAGCGGGAATTGGGATTGGAATGAAGAAGAGGTATAAACCCATATCTGGAAAAAATAATATGGCCGAATACAACACACCCATTACCGCACCACTGGCGCCAATTGCGCTATAGTGATATTCGTCTTTATGAAAATAGAAAGAAAGCAGGTTTCCTGCAAGTAAGCTAAGGACATAAATAATTACGAAATAGGTTGTCCCAACACTCATAACCACCACGGGGGCAAAAAAGTAAAGGGTAAGCATATTAAAAAGCAAATGCGAGAAATCGGCGTGCAAAAAAGCCGAGCTAAACATTCGTATTTGCTCGCCTCGGCGGATGCCGGCAATATTGAATTTGTATTTTTCGAAGAAGGCAAAATCGTTAAAACCTTTCATAGAAATGATAACATTGGCGGCTATTATTACAATTGTTGCGATATCTAAATTTTGCATTCTAGGGTGAAAGTTTTAGGTTATAATTTATAAATAGGAATATAGGAATACGAATTGTAAAAATAGAAAATTAGTAGGGATTTATTGGGGGGTGTTGGGTGGTTAATTGGTTTGATTGTTTAACTGGAGAATTGTTTAATGGGTTAACTGGGGAATTAGTGATTTGGGGAATTGGTTAATTATTGATTGATCATTGAACATTGCGCATTAATTAAGTAATTTTGCAGGTTTAAATACTATGCAAAAACTGCTCTATTTTCTGGCCTACCCGATTCTTTGGTTGCTTTCCATCTTACCGATGCGCATTTTGTACATTAAATCTACCGCGCTGTATATTTTGGTGTATTACATAATTGGATATCGCAAAAAGGTGGTAAAAGACAACTTGGCGTTAGTGTTTCCTGAAAAAACGCAGCAAGAGCGAAACCAAATTGCCCAGCAATTCTTTAAGCATTTATGCGATCTTATTTTTGAAACTATAAAAGCGTTTACAATTTCTGAAAAGGAAATCAGAAAGCGATTTGTAGTTACCAATGCCGAAATACTCGACCCCTATTACTATAACGATCGCAGTATTTTACTAATGGCGGGGCATTACGGCAATTGGGAATGGAGTGGTATTTTAAATAAGTTGATGAAACACCAAGCTCATGCGGTTTACAAGCCTTTGGGCAGTAAGCAATTTGATGCTTTGGTAAAAAAAACCCGCGAACACTTTGGCGGGATTATCGTGAGCAACAAAAAAATAGTTCCCGTTCTTTTTAGAAAGTGGAAAAAAGGCATTAAAACCCTCACCTATATTCTTAGCGACCAAACCCCAAAACTGGGCGCTTTTAAACATCGCGATACTTTTATGGGAATAGACGTCCCCATGTTTACGGGTACCGAAGAGTTGGCAAAAAAATTAGACTTTGCTGTGCTTTATCTAAAAGTTGAAAAGGTAAAACGCGGCTATTACAAAGCCACCTTCGTTCCTTTGGTGGACAAGCCAAAAGAATACCCAGATTTTGAAGTTACCCGGATGTTTTTTGATGCTTTAGAGGCGCAAATTAAGGAAAAACCCGAATACTACCTTTGGTCGCATAAACGCTGGAAGCACCGCAACTCCTAGCTTTTACTACTCTAATTAAGACTTACTATTCTTTTAATTAATTTCAGTTATATTTATCATTTAAATAACTAACACAGCTTCATATAAAACTATATTTATTTCAGGTTAATTGTGATATTTATGTGGTTATAAGGTGTTGTGCAACATATTGATTCAAAACAAAAATTAACAACGAATATGAATTAATTGTATCTTTGAAATGTGGAAAAAATCGGAGAAATAGAAATTCGTGTTGTAGGTAAATCTGGAAATCACAATTTAAGTCCTGACAACTATGACATTAAGCATATTGCATCAATATTGCAGAATGTTGAAGACTTGCTATTTCCTATTAACAAAAAGGATAGACCAATTATAACCTACGATATTCAAGAGGGTTCTGTTCGACATTTGTTCAAGACCACAATTCAAACCGTAATTGGATTTAGTGCAGTTTTATCTCAAGTTCAGACAAACGAATCAATCGATTTTCTTGAACTAAAAACTGCCAGAGCTATTGAAAATATTCAAAATTTATCTCGCCAAAAAAATTATGAATTCCAAATAAAAACATCACTGAATGATAGTTATGAATTAACTATAAACCCTAATACAAAATTTCTTAGAACAGAGAACATATGGGTAGATGCAGAATTTTATTTCTATGGAATTTTAAAAGATGCGGGTGGCAAAAGTAAAGCCAATATACATTTAGATACAGATGATTTCGGTTATTTATCTATTGAGACTGGAGAACAATTTCTAAAAGAAAGAGAAGAAAACTTACTATATAAAAAATTTGGTGTTCGAGCCAAGGGCAAACAAAACATAGAAACTGGAGAAATTGATACTAAATCACTTCAATTAATTGAGCTTATCGATTATCAACCAAAATTTGATAATGATTATTTAAATTCTCTTATCAAAAAAGCCAAGGATAGCTGGAGAAATGTTCATCCTGACGAATGGCTATTGAACTTAAGAGGTGGTTATGAAGCATAGTGTTCTATTAGATACAAGTTTCTTCATTAGACTTCTAAACGATGAAGACCCTCTACATAAAAATGCAATTGGATACTTCAGATACTTTTTGTAAAATGATATTGTCTTAAAAGTTTCCACAATTTCAATTGCAGAATACTGTGTACTCGGGAATTTAGAAGAATTACCTTTAAAAAATATTCAGATTGTTCCTTTCAATTTAAAAGAAGCTGAAAAAACAGGGCAATTTGCGAATATAATCTTTACACAAAATAAAGTCAGTGAAGAAAAATTGACGCCAAGAGCAATAATCCCAAATGACTCGAAACTCTTTGCTCAAGCTGATTTGGATAAGTCAGTTACACATTTTGTAACATCTGACATTGGCTCTAAAAACACTCTTGCCTTATTGAAAAAAGGAATCAATCCAAAGTTTGAAATTATTTCGATTGACATTCCGTTTACAGAAACACTTGGTATTTTAGACCTTTAAAAAATACGTTGTACCACACCGTGTATAGCTCATTGCAGCTGAATTCCTAATCAAAATTCATTGCTATTTGCTATCTTTCGGTTACGGCGGAAAAACCTCGCAGGTTTTCCCGCAACGCGCGTTATACAAATCCGTTAAGAGTGCCTTCGGGCTCCGCTCTAAACATATGAACAAACCTATGAAATACATATTGCTACTCGGAATTCTGATTTCATTTTCCGGAACAAATCTTATCGCTCAATCAACTTCTGACAGCCTGAAACCAAAAATGAAAATGGTTAAAGAGGTCATCTACAAACCAGAGAATGGCGAATTAAAAAGTCGTGAAAATCTGTTTGACTCAAACCTAAGTTCATATATGATTTTTGATAAAAATGAGAAAGTGATAGAAAACGGACAATATGAAAAAGACGGTTCGCTTTACGAGAAAACTATTTACAAAAGAAATGAAGATGGAGTTGCTCAAAAAGCAATGAAGAAAAATTCATCAGATGAATTAAAAAGCTATTGGACTTATGAGTACGATTCCAACGATAATATGATTGCGGTTAAAACTTATGATACAGACGATAATCTAACGAATATCCAATCGAATAAATATGATGAAAAAGGAAATATTATTGAGATGCTTCTTAAAAGACCAGGAAATGGAAGCGGTTGGAAATATATTTATAAATACAATAATGACAACAAAAAAATTGAGCAGTTTAGATATAAACCTGATGGCAGTTTGAAAGACAGACGAACATATTCATACGATAAAGATGGCAATGAAAATTTACAATTTAAATTCAATCCCGATGGTAGTTTTATGAAGTTCGTTTCGGAATATGATGAAATGAATAATATGATTGTTCAAAATTGGTTCAATGAAGAAGACGAACAAACACACCAAACTTCTTTCGAATACGTATATGACGAAAATGGAAATTGGATTTCTAAATGGAGAAGTTCCAATGGAGAATTAGGGATGGTTTGGGAAAGACAAATAGAATATTACGAATAAAAAAATTCGTTGCCCACCATGGCAATAAATAATTGCTTCTTCTCGCCTACTTCTGAAAATACTCGCAGATTTTCAATTTGGTGTGTTCGGGCCGGGGTGGATTTATGGAGCATTTCCTCGAGAAGATTACGGATCATAATTTTAGGGTAGAAGTAGAAGATATTTTACAAATAAAAAACCGTTTCAGAATTTTAAACACGCAATTGACAATTCGTGTTTCAGACAAAAATGATTCAATTTTAAAAATACAGAGCTGGAGAAAATAGTAGAAATTCGATTAAACCGAGGAAAAGAAATTGTTCATCAGCGGTAAATAAAAAACTGAGAATGCTAGTATAATTAATGGTTGCTGCTAGTTTACTTCTTCCTATTCTTCTTCGGAAAATCTTTGAATACAAACCTGCAACTATCCTTATTCAAGCATATAAACGTATAACTCCAGTACATGCGACCGTTAATTTATTTTAAGTTTTAGGAGATGTAATTCCGAATAAATATTCAGAGTTAGAAACTGAATTTGTATCTTGTTGTATTCAAAAAAAACGTTGTTAAGCACGCTATTTTAAATATAGGCTTTTAAACGTTCTTCAATTCAATTAGATAGAAATCAACTAGAACATGAAAAATATAATAATCCTATTAATTGCATATATAGCTGTTGCCTCCTGCTCTACCCCTTCAGAAAAGGAAATTGTAGCTATTACAGGAATAGATTCCACATTGCGGCCCGGTGATAATTTTTTTAGATATGTGAATGGTATTTGGTACGATACGGTGCAAATACCGCCCAGCCAAGCTGGAGTTGGTGCTTATATGTTTATGAATTATCCGCAGCGATTACGGCTGCAAGGGATTTTGGACAGTGTTTCGCGAAGTAATAATCCGGAGGGAAGCATTGGCCAAAAGGTTGGTGATTTTTACGCGTCGGGAATGGATACTGTAACCATAAACAAACGCGGGTACGCCCCCATTAAACCAATACTTGCCGAAATAGAATCCATCAGCGATATACCTTCCTTAATGGGTTTTGTGGCCGACGAAGCAAAAGTGTACAATACTTCTATCATTGCTTTTAATGTGTCGCCCGACAATAAAAACAGCAGTATAAATATTGCCCACGTTTACCAAACGGGTATTGGTTTGCCAGATAGGGATTATTATTTTGCCACAGATTCTTCAACCGTAGGCATACAGAACGCGTACAAAAAATACGTTGCTAAATTATTTCAACTTACAGGCAGCACTGCTGAAGAGGCCGAAAAGAATGCTACAATAGTTTACAATATAGATAAGCAACTTGCCGCTTCGCATAAAACAAGAGTTGAACTTCGAGATATACATGCCAATTACAATAAGATGGCTGTAATAGATCTTGAAGAAAAGCACCCAAATATAGGCTGGGCGAATTTGCTCAGTAATTTAGGCGCCCAAACCGATTCAATAGATGTTGGTCAACCTGCGTATTACGATGCTCTTAATGAGCTCCTAAAAACCACTCCCATTAATAATTGGAAGATTTACTTGAAAGCGAATTCAATTGCTAGATATGCAGATGATTTAAGCAATGCTTTTGTAGATGTTTCTTTTGAATTTACAAAAGTACTTTCTGGCCAAGCGGTTCAAAAGACACGCGGCGAAAAAATGGCAAGTGCTGTTGACAATTATTTGGGGGAAGCCCTGGGGCAGTTGTATGTAAAGAAATATTTTCCGGAGGATGCCAAGAAACGTATGTTAGATTTGGTAAATAATGTACAAAAGGCTTATGCCGTTAGAATAGATAAGTTGGAGTGGATGAGCGACAGTACAAAACAAAAAGCGAAAGAGAAACTGGCTGTGATAACCAAGAAAATAGGGTATCCCGATAAATGGAAGGATTACAGCAATGTAACAATTGCAAGAGACACCTATTTTGAGAACTTAGTATCGGCTTCTGCGGCTGACTATCAGCGTCGATTGGCAAAATTGGGAAAGCCAGTAGATAAGTCGGAGTGGTATACAACCCCATCAACGGTTACGGCGTATAATAATCCCTCGGCAAATGAGATTGTCTTTCCTGCAGGTATTTTACAACCCCCTTATTTTGATAACAAGGCAGATGATGCGCTTAACTATGGAGGCATAGGAATGGTTATAGGCCACGAAATAACGCACACTTTTGATGACCAAGGCGCACAATTTGATAAGGATGGAAATGTAAAAAACTGGTGGACAGCTGATGATTATAAAAAGTTTAAAATGAGAATACAGCAGGTAATTGATATGTACAGTACGTATACCGTTTTAGACAGTTTACACATTAAAGGCGACATGACTGTTGGGGAGAATACGGCAGATATAGCTGGAATAGCGGTTGCTTACGATGCTTTTAAAATGACAGAACAAGGCCGAGACACCACAAAAATTGACGGTTTTACGCCAGACCAACGTTTCTTTCTTTCTATTGCTAAAATATGGAGAGTGAAAATGAAAGACGAGTTCCTGCGATTGTGGATTAACAACAACCCCCATTCCCCACCTGTTTGGCGCGTGAATGGTCCGTTGATGAATACCACCCCTTTTTACGAGGCATTCGATGTAAATGCAGAAGATAAAATGTTTTTGCCGATGGAGGATAGAATAACAATTTGGTAATCTAGCGGCCGTAAAGGTTTTAAAAACTAGAAACTTACTTAGCTTGGGAAAGACCAAAAAGAGAGATAGGACGTATGACGAAATCGAAATCGAAATCGAAGATGAAGATGAAGTCGAAGATGAAGATGAAGATGAAAATGACTTAGGACGATAGGACGTATGACGTAGGACAAATTTGAATACCGAACTAAAAACTGGAAAGTTGAAATTAGAAATCGGAAGGTTAAAATTGAAGACGGTACTTCTGGGTGACGCTATTCCCCCCTTTGAAGGGGGGCAGGGGGGATGTTTGCACAGTTGAAACGAAATCGCCTACACCTCACCCCCCTCCCGAAGTAAATTCGGGACAGGCTTTTGAAGGGGGGGGGGCGGAGGAAGATGTGAGATTTGAGATTTGAGATTTGAGATGCTAGAGGCTAGAGGCTGGAGGCTAGATTCTAGACGTAGGACGGTAGGACGTATGACGAAATCGAAATCGAAGATGAAGTTGAAGATGAAGATGACGTAGGACGGTAGGACGTAAGACGTAGGACAATTTCTCAATACTCAAAGTTTTGGCATGGGTCAATTAATGATTTCAGTAACAATCAAGACGCTACTTCACCCCCATCCGGAAGTAATTTCGAAACAGGCTTTAGAAGGGGGGGCGGAGGAAGATGTGAGATGTGAGATGTGAGATGTGAGATGTGAGATTTGAGATTTTAGACGCTAGAGGCTAGATGCTAGATTCTAGATGCTAGATGCTAGATTCTAGACTTAGGACGATAGGACGTATGACGTAGGACAAATTTGAACGCGAAACGGGAAGGTTAATGTCGAAGACGATACTTCTGGATGACGCTACTTCCCCCCTCCCGAAGTAAATTCGGGACAGGCTTTTGAAGGGGGGCGGAGGAAGATGTGAGATGTGAGATGTGAGGTTTGAGATTTGAGATTTGAGATTTTAGACGCTAGAGACTAGAGGCTAGATGCTAGATGCTAGATGCTAGACGTAGGACGATAGGACGTATGACGTAGGACAAATTTGAACGCGAAACGGGAAGGTTAATGTCGAAGACGATACTTCTGGATGACGCTACTTCCCTCCTTTGAAGGGGGGGCAGGGGGGGGATGTTTGGAGAGTTGAAATCGAAGACGCTACTCCCCCTCCCGAAGTAAATTCGGGACAGGCTTTTGCAATTATGGGAAAAACCTAACCCACTAATTCCTTAATCTCGCCAATAACCCTATCGGCTAACTTATCTGCTTCTTCTTGAGTTTTGGCTTCGGTATAAATTCTAATAATGGGCTCGGTGTTTGATTTTCTAAGGTGAACCCAGTTTTCTGGGAAGTCTATTTTAACGCCGTCTATGGTGTTTATATCTTCCGAAGCATATTTGGCTTCCATCGCTTTTAGAATGGCATCAACATCCAACTGTGGCGTTAATTGAATCTTCTTTTTGCTCATAAAATAAGCGGTGTATTTTTTTCGAAGTTCGCTTACCGTAATTTTTTCTTCGGCCAAAAAGCTTAAAAACAGAGCGATTCCCACCAAACTATCGCGACCATAATGCAGTTCTGGATAAATAATTCCGCCGTTTCCTTCACCTCCAATTACGGCGTTGGTTTCTTTCATCTTTTCAACTACATTTACTTCACCTACGGCGCTGGCAGTGTAAGTTCCTCCGTGTTTTTCGGTTACATCGCGTAAGGCACGCGAAGACGACATATTGCTTACCGTGCTTCCGGGATTATTTCGCAATACATAATCGGCAACGGCAACTAAAGTATATTCTTCACCAAACATTTCGCCATTTTCATCTACAAAAGCCAGTCGGTCCACATCGGGATCGACTACTATTCCGAAGTCGGCAGACTCATCGCGAACCAATTGCATTAAATCGGTTAAATGTTCTTTTAAAGGTTCTGGATTATGTGGAAACTCGCCATTTGGCGTGCAGTATAATTTTACAGCTTCAACGCCCAAGGCCCCCAAAAGTAAGGGTACTGCAATCCCGCCGGTAGAATTTACACCATCTACCACAACTTTAAATTTTGCGTCTTTAATCGCTTCGGCGTTTACGAGTGGCAAGTCTAAAATTTCATCGATATGCAAGTCAATATAGGCATCGTTTTTATGAATTTCGCCCAAATTATCAACTTCGGAAAACAAAATATTTCCCTCTTCGGCAATATCGAGAATTTCTTGTCCGGCAGCTGCGTTTAAAAATTCACCTTTATTGTTAAGTAGTTTTAAAGCGTTCCACTGTTTTGGGTTATGGCTTGCGGTGAGGATAATTCCGCCATCGGCGTGTTCCATTGTCACGGCCATTTCAACCGTTGGGGTGGTGGAAAGGTCTAAATCTATTACCGTAATTCCCATTCCAACTAAGGTATTCATTACCAGTTGTTGGATCATTTCGCCCGAAATACGTGCGTCGCGACCCAC
Source organism: Aequorivita vitellina (assembly GCF_022008365.1). Classification (GTDB taxonomy): domain Bacteria; phylum Bacteroidota; class Bacteroidia; order Flavobacteriales; family Flavobacteriaceae; genus Aequorivita; species Aequorivita vitellina. Next base: position 143,109 of record NZ_JAIRBA010000006.1, on the reverse strand, counting down.
TACTACTTTGTAATCTTCTTTATTGCGTTGTTGTTTTACCCAAGTGCCGTAGGCCGCGGCGTATTTTACCGCATCGATTGGTGTTAAATTTTCGCTTTGTGCCCCGCCAATTGTTCCGCGGATGCCCGATATAGATTTTATTAAAGTCATTTTCTGAATTTATTTTTCAATTTTAAAAAGTAGAGCTCAAAGTATGTGTATGAGAGATGAGCTATTAAAATAGTTCCCGCGAAGGTAAGCAGAAGCATTAAAATTACGGTTAAAGTTTTATCAAGGTTTTGAAGTATTTCCAATTTCAGAAACAAAAATACAACCGCATTTAAAACTATGGCGTGAAACATATATATTCCGTAGGAAATGCTGCCAAAATGGTTTAAAATTTTACTGTTTACCTCCACCCCGCGATTGTTAAACGCTAAGGAATGAATAAAGAAACCGAATAAAAAGCAAGTTAATAAAGACCGTAACCACAGGGGTTCAAACATAAAAATATCTGTAATATAATACATGATTGTTGCCACACAAATTAGCAACGGAAAGATGGCCTTACGCTTTACAAATTCGAGTTTTTTCTTTTCTTCGAGAATTGCAATTACCCCTCCCGTAAACAGATAGAAAAATACAAAGGTATATTTGCGAAGCACTTCAAAAACGTCTGTCCAGTAAAGAAGAAAGTATCCTAAAAGCAGGATGCTTAAAACGCGTAAAATCCATTTCACATTAATTATAAACAGCAAGGGGGCGATCATTAAATAGAATTGCTCTTCAATCCCGATAGACCAAAGAATTTCAATTATACCGCCGGGTTCGTAGATTTTTGCGAAGACGTTGGGCAGGAAGAAAACATTGTAAAACAATGCTTCTTTCCAAGTGTAATTAATTTCAAAAGGAATGTTTAAAAAAGGAAGGATGACGTTATAAAACAATAAGCCAAACCCTAAAACAAGGTAGTAAAGTGGGAATATGCGGAGGATTCTCCTGATGTAAAAATCTTTTATGGAAAATGCTTCGCGAATTTTCGCCCGGTATATAATTCGGATAATTAGAAATCCGCTAAGGACAAAAAACATATAAACCGCTTCTAACCCACGATGAAATATAGGCAAGGCATCAAAATATGGAAGTCCCTGATTGGCGGCAAGTTGGGGTAAGTGAAATAGCAACACTAGGGAAGCTAAAAAAAACCGCAACGGATCTAAATTGGGTAACCTCTTCAATTTTCAGTTTTTACAGGCCAAAAATACATATATTTATTGAATGAATTTTTTAGCACATATCTACCTTTCTGGGGACGACGAAGAAATTATTATCGGTAACTTTATCGCCGATGGTATTAAAGGAAAGCGATACGAAAATTTTCCGCCCGTCATTGCCAAAGGAATATTGCTGCATCGTGCCATCGATACTTTTACCGATGCCCACCCTATTGTGCACCAAAGTACGGCGCGGCTTCACAAAAATTACGGGCATTATAGCGGGGTGATTGTCGATATTTTATACGATCATTTTTTGGCAAAAAACTGGAGCACCTATTCTGTGATACCTTTGGATGAATACGTTGAAAATTTCTACGAATTACTTCGGAAAAACTTTACCATTCTTCCCGCTCGCATTCAACGAATGATGCCTTATATGATAGCCGACAACTGGTTGTTGAGTTATGCTACGGTTGAAGGAATTGGAAAGATTTTGGCACAGATGAATATTCGCACCAAAGGAGTTTCAAAAATGAATTTAGCCGTGGAAGAATTAGAAGCATATTACGATAAATTTGAAGCAGAATTCACTTCCTTTTTTGAAGAATTAAGGGCCCATTGCGTTCAAAAACTTAACGAACTATGAAGATATATTTCTCCGTCTTTTTAGCAATTATGCTAGTTTCCTGCAAAGACAGTCCGCAAACGGTTTCCATCCCTGATACCCCAGTTGCCAAAGTACAAAAGCAGGCGGTGGTAGCAGACAGTGCCATGGTGGTTTCGGCGCGGGTGGAAGCCTCCAAAATTGGGACAGAAATTTTAAAAAAAGGCGGAAATGCTTTTGATGCCATGATAGCCACTGAAATGGCGTTGGCGATGGCATACCCCTACGCAGGTAATTTGGGCGGTGGCGGGTTTATGGTTTATAGAACCGAATTTGGCGAGCTAGGTTCGTTAGACTATCGCGAAAAAGCGCCCATGGGAGCGACCAAAAATATGTTTTTGGATGCCGGCGGAAATGTAATCCCAGAAAAAAGCTCGGTAGGATCTTTAGCTGTTGGGGTGCCAGGAACTATTGCGGGTATGTTTGCGGTTCACGAAAAGTTTGGCAGCTTACCTATGGAAGTAATTTTGCAACCTGTTATTGAATTAGCTTTAAACGGGTTTGTGGTCACTGCACAACAAGCTGAACGATTTGCGGAATACAAAAATCAATTTAAGGAAGTAAACGGAGAAAATTCTATTTTCACTGAAGAAATAAATGCTGGCGATACCCTAAAAAATATAGCTTTGGCAACCACTCTCAAACGTATTTCTGTCAATGGTCGCGTAGAATTTTACGGGGGTGAAAGTGGAAAAAAGCTTGTGCAGTTTTTAGCCGAAAAAGGCGGAATTATGACTGTGGGAGATTTAGAGGCTTATGAAGCGCAATGGCGTGAGCCAATTATTTTTAATTATAAAGATTTAAGGATAATTTCGATGGCCCCACCGTCGAGTGGCGGAATTTGTATCGCTCAAATTTTAAAAATGGTTGAACCATTTCCGCTTGCAGAATACGGTCATAATTCTGAGAAATACATTCAGGTTTTAGCCGAAGCCGAACGCCGCGCCTATGCCGATAGAAGTTACTATTTGGGGGACCCCGATTTTATAAACATCCCTATAGATTCTTTACTTTCTGACGCTTATTTAAGTGCGCGCATGGATAGCTTTACTTTTGATAAGGCAACGCCTTCTTCAGAAATAAGACCGGGGGAAATTTCTGGTTACGAAAGTGAAGAGACAACACATTACTCAATTGTAGATGTTGCTGGAAATGCTGTTTCAGTTACTACTACTTTAAATTCGGGCTATGGTTCAAAATTATATGTGAGTGATTTAGGCTTCTTTTTAAACAACGAAATGGACGATTTTAGCGCGAAACCCGGTGCGCCAAATGTGTATGGTTTGGTAGGTGGAGACGCAAATGCCATTGCGCCTCAAAAACGAATGTTAAGCTCTATGACTCCCACTATTATTGAAAAGGATGGAAAATTATCTATGGTTGTTGGCACTCCCGGTGGGGCAACGATTATTACTTCGGTGGTACAAACAATTTTGAATGTATATGAATTTGATATGAATATGCAGGAAGCCGTGGATGCTTCGAGGTTTCATCACCAGTGGCTACCTGATGCCATTAGATACGAAGTTGAAAGATTTCCGAGGGATTTAATTGAAAATTTAAAACAAAAAGGCTATCCTGAAAACACGCAAGTAGATCCGATTATCGGAAAGGTTGATGCTATTTTCGTGCTTCCGAATGGAAAGTTGGAAGGCGGTGCCGACAGTCGTGGCGACGATACTGCCGTGGGATATTAATTTATAAATATTTCACCTAAAATTAACATCGCTAAGTAACAGGAGTTCTTTATTTTCGGTTCAATTGAGTACCTTTGCAAACTATGCTGAAAAATGAGGATTTTATAGAAGTTTTGGGCGCCCGCGTCCACAACTTAAAGAACATTGACGTTCGTATTCCAAGAGAAAAATTAGTAGTAATTACAGGGCTTTCCGGTAGCGGAAAATCCTCTTTGGCGTTTGATACCATTTACGCCGAAGGGCAGCGCCGTTATATAGAAACATTTTCGGCTTATGCGCGCCAATTTTTAGGCAGCCTAGAACGTCCCGATGTCGATAAAATTGAAGGGCTATCGCCTGTAATTGCCATTGAGCAAAAAACCACGAGTAAGAGTCCGCGTTCTACCGTAGGTACAATCACCGAAATTTACGATTTCCTTCGTCTATTTTACGCGCGAGCCAGTGATGCTTACAGTTATAACACCGGGCAAAAAATGGTAAGTTATAGCGATGCGCAAATCCAGCAACTTATTTTGGAAGAGTATGCCGATAAAAAAGTGAGCATCCTCTCCCCTGTTGTTCGTTCCAGAAAAGGGCATTATCGCGAGCTTTTTGAGCAGATTGCCAAACAGGGTTTTTTAAAGGTACGTGTTGACGGCGAAGTACGGGATATTACTAAGGGAATGAAGGTAGATAGGTACAAGACCCACGATATTGAAATTGTAATTGACCGATTAAAAATTGCTAGTCCGAGTGCCGCAACTACTGTAGAAACCGAAGGTAACGACAAGGACAAACGACTTTCAGAAACCATAAACACAGCGATGTACCACGGTGATGATGTGCTGATGGTATTGGATAATGATACCGACGAAGCGCGCTATTTTAGTAGGTCGTTGATGTGCCCGAGTTCGGGAATTTCGTATCCCAATCCGGAGCCTAACAACTTTTCTTTTAACTCACCAAAGGGGATGTGCCCAAAGTGTAAAGGACTTGGGAAATTATACGAAGTTAATTTAGATAAATTAGTTCCAGACCCCAAGTTATCGATAAAACAGGGAGCTTTGGCCGCACATGGACCGCAGAAAAACAATTGGGTTTTTAAGCAGCTGGAGTTAATTGCTGAACGTTTTAAATTTAAACTGAGTGATCCTTTTGAGAAAATTCCGAAGGAGGCAAAGGACATTATCTTTTTCGGTGGAAATGAAAAGTTTGATATTGAATCGAAAGCATTGGGAATTACCCGAAGCTACAAAATAGATTTTGAAGGCGTTGCTACTTTTATTCAGAATACGTTTGATGCAAACGAAACCACTTCACTTAAACGATGGGCAAAGGAGTATATGGATAAAATTCCGTGTCCGGAATGCAATGGATCGCGACTTCGGAAGGAATCGCTTTTCTTTAAGGTGAATGATAAAAACATAGCCGAGCTGGCACATATGGATATTATCGAGCTGGCGGAGTGGTTTAAAAATTTAGAAGAAAACATTTCTGAAACACAGGTGAAAATTGCTTCAGAAATTATAAAAGAAGTACGTACGCGACTTCAGTTTTTAGTAGATGTAGGATTGACATATCTGGCTTTAGACCGCAGTTCCAAATCGCTTTCGGGGGGTGAAGCGCAACGCATTAGGCTTGCCACACAAATTGGTTCGCAGTTGGTTGGGGTGTTGTATATTCTCGATGAGCCTAGCATTGGGTTGCATCAGCGCGACAATGAGCGATTGATTTATTCGCTTAAACAACTACGTGAAATTGGCAACTCGGTAATTGTGGTGGAGCACGACAAAGATATGATTGAGCACGCCGATTATGTGATAGACATTGGTCCTGCGGCCGGAAGACACGGTGGCGAAATAGTTAGTGAAGGCACGCCCGAAGAGATAAAAAAGCATCATACACTTACGGCAGATTATTTAAATGGAACCAAGGAAATTGAAATTCCGAAGCAACGTCGCGAAGGCAACGGGAAAACCTTAACTTTAAAAGGTGCTTCCGGAAATAACTTAAAAAATGTAACGGTTACTTTTCCTTTGGGAAAAATGATTGGGGTTACGGGTGTTTCGGGAAGTGGAAAATCTACACTTATTAACGAAACACTCTACCCTATTTTAAATGCGCATTTTTTTAACGGGGTTAAAAAACCGATGCCTTATAAAAAGATTGAAGGGTTAGAAAATATTGATAAGGTTATTGATATTAACCAGTCGCCAATTGGGAGAACGCCGCGAAGTAATCCGGCGACCTATACGGGTGTATTTTCGGAAATACGAAATCTTTTTGCCAAAACGCCCGAGGCGATGATTCGCGGTTACAAGCCGGGACGTTTTAGCTTTAATGTTGCTGGCGGACGTTGTGAAACATGTAAGGGTGCAGGATTGCGTGTAATTGAAATGAATTTCTTGCCAGACGTTTACGTGGAATGTGAAACCTGCCAAGGCAAGCGTTTTAATCGTGAAACCTTAGAAATTCGTTATAAAGGAAAATCTATTTACGACGTGTTGGCAATGACCATAAATGAGGCGGCCGATTTCTTTGAAAACATTCCGAAGATATACCGGAAAATTAAAACAATAAAAGACGTGGGCTTGGGTTATATTACCCTTGGGCAGCAATCTACAACACTTTCGGGCGGAGAGGCACAGCGTATAAAACTGGCTACCGAGCTTTCAAAACGCGACACCGGAAACACATTTTATATACTGGATGAACCCACCACTGGGCTTCATTTTGAAGACATACGCGTGTTGATGATTGTATTGAATAAATTAGTGGAAAAAGGCAATACAGTTTTAATTATTGAACACAACTTAGATGTAATAAAAACCGTTGATTATATAATAGATATTGGTCCCGAAGGGGGACGCAAAGGTGGGAAAGTTATGGCTTTAGGCACTCCTGAAGAAGTAGCCGAAAACAAAAAAAGCTTTACTGCGAGGTTCCTTAAAAAAGAATTACATTAGCAAAACACGATATTTAAAATTCAAGGCACCTAATATTGAGCCTTGAATTTATATTTTATAATACCATTTAAAAAATGAGAGACGAACAAATACCAAAAAACTGGAATCAAGTAAAAACGAACGACTCGTGGGCAATTTTTAAAATCATGGGGGAGTTTGTAAATGGATATGAAAAGATGAGCCGTATTGGCCCTTGCGTTTCTATATTTGGTTCGGCCCGAACTAAACCTGACAATCCGTATTACAAATTGGCTGAAAACATAGCCAAGAAGATTACCGAAAACGGGTACGGCGTTATTACTGGGGGGGGTCCAGGAATTATGGAAGCGGGTAATAAAGGGGCGCATTTAGCTGGTGGTACTTCGGTAGGTTTAAATATTACACTCCCTTTTGAGCAGCACGACAACCCTTATATAGACAGCGATAAGAGCATAGATTTTGATTATTTTTTTGTTAGAAAAGTAATGTTTGTAAAATACTCCCAAGGCTTTGTTGTAATGCCAGGTGGCTTTGGAACTTTAGATGAATTTTTTGAAGCATTAACATTAATTCAAACACATAAAATTGATAAGTTTCCACTTATTTTGGTTGGGTCTGAATTTTGGGGTGGATTGTTTGAATGGATTAAAACCACACTTTTGGAAGCCAACAACAATGTAAGTGCCGATGATTTAGACTTGGTGCATTTGGTAGATACCGAGGACGAAGTGCTTCAAATTTTGAACGATTTCTATAACGAATACAATTTGAGTCCGAATTTTTAATATTTGACAATCGCTAACATTTAAACTCACTTCAACTTTTTGATTTCAAAAAGAATCATATTTCTATTACTTTTTTGTTTGGTAATTCAAGCGAGGGCGCAGCATAGTATTCATATTGATGCTTCGCTGAATCCTGTGCAGAAAACACTTTCAATTAAACAGGAAATAACTTTTAAAAACACTTCGGCAGATACGCTAAGGGAATTATTTCTATTTGACTGGCCCAATAGTTTTTCTACTAAAACGAGTGAGTTGGGGAAGCGTTTTTCAGAAAATTACAACAGTTCATTTCATTTTGAAAAAGATGAAGATCGGGGAAAAACCACTATTGAAAAAATATACAACAGCAGTGCAAATCCGTTGCAGTGGACGCGCGATGGGGCGGTGGATATTTTAAAGGTGATACCTGAAAAATCGCTACTTCCGGGAGCTAGCTACACTTTTAATCTGGAGTATGTAGTAAAAGTTCCCGATAGCAAGTTTACGCGGTTTGGGGTGGATAGCCGCGCTAATTTTAAATTGCGGGATTGGTATATTTTGCCTGCCGTTTACAATGGCGAGTGGCGTGTGTACAGCAATAAGAACACCAACGATTTGTATGTTACCCCTTCTAACTATACCATTTCGCTTCAGCTTCCGAAGCAGTATTGGGTTACAACCGATTTGGATTTGGTTTCGGAAAATATTTCAGAAAACAAAAAGAAGCTCTTCCTTAAAGGCAGCGACCGAACAAATGTGACTCTTTATTTGGAGCGGAATTCTACTTTCGAAACAATTGAAACCGATAAGTTTACGGTAGTTACCAACTTGCAAAACAGCAAGATAAATCCGCCGGTACAAGCTTTGATGATTGATAGAATTGCACACTTTTTAGACGAAAGACTGGGTCCCTATCCGTTTAAAAAAATGGTTGTAAGCGAAACCGATTACAAAACAAATCCGGTTTACGGGCTTAACCAGTTGCCCAGTTTTATAAGTCCGTATCCCGATGGGTTTGAATATGACATGGAGCAGTTAAAAACCATAACGCGGCATTATATTCAAAACACGCTTATTTTAGACTCGCGCCGTGATTATTGGTTGCAGGATGCCTTGCAGATTTATTTGATGATGGAATATGCCGATAGGTATTATCCTAAAATGAAGCTTATTGGAAATTTGAGTAATTGGTGGATAATACGTTGGGCGCACGCGGCAGATTTGGAGTTTAACGACCAGTATTCGTTGTTGTATTTAAATATGGCTCGCAACAATATTCAGCAGTCATTAACTACGCCAAAGGATTCGTTGTTAAAGTTTAATATGAATATTGCCAACGGTTATTACGGGGGAAGCGGGTTGCGCTATTTAAACGATTATTTGGGCGATACCGTCTTAGATAAAACTATTAAAGATTTCTATAAAGAAAATAGATTAAAGCCGGTTCGATCTTCAGATTTTGAAAACTTACTTGCCTCGCGAACGGAGCTGCCCATAAATTGGTTTTTTGAAGATTTTGTCGATACGCGTACAACTGTAGATTTTAAAATAAAAAACGTTGAAAAGCAAGGCGATTCGCTGAAGGTATATATAAAGAATAATAGGAAGAGCGAACTGCCTATATCGCTTTACGGTTTAAACGACGATGAAATAGTCTATAAAACGTGGACAAAACCCGTGGATAGTATGACTACTGTTACCATTCCGGCGGGAAATATTAAAAAGTTGGCACTGAATTACGAAGGAAGAATTCCGGAGTACAATATGCGTAACAACTTTAAAACTGTAAGTGGATTGCTGAATAAACCGTTACAGTTTCGTCTTTTCCAAGATGTGGAAGACCCCAAGTTTACGCAGATGTTCTTTATGCCTATTTTTGAGTACAACCTTTACGACGGTGTTTCGGCAGGGTTGCGGCTTTACAACAAAACGGTGCTGCGCAAGGCGGTGCATTACAGCTTGGAACCCCAGTTTGGATTTCGCTCTAAAACTCTTGTTGGGGGCGGTTCTATTAGTTATACGCAGACCATGAACCAAGGAAATTTATACGCCATGCGGTATGGATTTTCGGGTAATTATTACTCCTACGACCGCGGCTTATTTTACAAAAAATTTACCCCTTATATTACCTTTGCATTTAGAAATCCCGATTTGCGCGACAACGAAAAACAGTATATAAATTTACGGAATGTAAACGTTTATCGCGATGAAGATCCGAATGCCACAGACCAGCAGCCCAATTACAGTGTTTTCAATATGCAGTATGTATATTCCAATCCGAATCTTATCAATTATTTTAGGGGGGTTGCAGATTATGAAATTTCTTCAAAATTTAGCAAGTTATCTGTAGATTTAGAGTATCGGAAACTCTTTTTGAGCAACCGCCAATTGAACCTTCGTTTTTTTGCTGGGGTGTTTTTATTTAACGACACACGCGAACACGAAGACTTTTTTAGTTTTGCTTTAGACCGTCCAAACGACTATCTTTTTGACTATAATTATTACGGAAGAAGCGAAGATTCCGGCTTGTTTAGTCAGCAGTTAATTATCGCAGAAGGCGGATTTAAATCGCAGTTGGAGCCCGCTTACGCCAACAGTTGGATGGCTACGGTAAATGCGAGCACAAATATTTGGAAATGGATTTATGCCTATGGCGATTTAGGTTTGGTCGCCAATAAAGAGCGGGGGGTAAATGCGGTTTTTGACAGCGGAATTAGATTGAGTTTGGTGGCCGATTATTTTGAATTGTATTTCCCGATTTATTCAAATTTAGGCTTCGAACCCAATCTGCCACATTACGACGAAAAGGTACGGTTTATTGTTACTTTAAGTCCGAAGACTTTGCTTGGGTTATTTACGCGGAGGTGGTATTAGGGTTGGAATTCCAAATTCCAAATCTCAAATCTCAAATAACAAATTCCAAATCTCAAATAACAAATCCCAAATAACAAATCCCAAATAACAAATCTCAAAAAAAACAAATCTCAAATCCCGAATAACAAATCCCAAATAACATATAACATATAACATATAACATATAACAAATCTCAAATAACAAATCTCAGAAAAAAACAAATCTCAAATAACAAATAACAAATCTCAGAAAAAAATGAATCGTGAATCGCGAATCGCGATGATAGACCGCTGCGCTGTTAGATGTGAGACATGATGTGAGACATTAGATAACAGTTAAACAAATAAACAATGGAAATACTAAATAACTGGCGGATTATTATATTAATCTGTCTTACGCTTGGGTTGGCTCCATTTTTTCCTGAACCCCATTTGTGGGGGAAGTATAAATGGATTGCTGGGGGTGCTGAGGGGATGCAAGCCGAAGATTGGTTTGACGTTTTATTACACGGGTTTCCATTTATTTTATTGCTTAGATTGCTGGTAGTGAAGTTAATCTCTTCAAAAACGGAAAAGTAGTTTTAAAATTAGTATCTTTTAAAAATCCGATGTTAGCAAATTAGCGTTGTAAAACACTCTCAATTTCGCTACTTTTGTAATCCTTAAACAAAAATTCATGCAGACAGACCCGAAGACAAATGGCGAGATTTCTTTTGAAGATTTTAAAGAAACGATTTTAAACGATTATAAAATTGCGGTTACCAGCCGCGAATGTAGTCTTTTAGGGCGTCGCGAGGTGCTTACTGGGAAAGCGAAATTCGGTATTTTTGGCGACGGAAAAGAGGTGCCACAACTAGCTTGGGCCAAAGCATTTAAAAATGGCGATTGGCGAAGCGGGTACTACCGCGACCAAACCTTTATGATGGCCATTGGCAAACTGACTATTGAGCAGTTTTTTGCAGGACTTTATGCACATACAGATATAAAAGCAGACCCCATGAGCGCCGGACGGCAAATGGGCGGCCACTTTGCTACACACAGTTTAAATGAAGACGGCAGTTGGAAAAACCTTGCCCAGCAAAAAAACAGCAGTGCAGATATTTCACCAACAGCGGGGCAGATGCCGCGTTTGTTAGGATTGGCACAGGCTTCCAAAATTTTTAGAAACGTAAAAGGAATTGAAAACAAAACCAATTTTTCCATCAACGGAAATGAAGTTGCGTGGGGAACAATTGGAAATGCCAGTACGAGCGAAGGGCTTTTTTGGGAAACCATAAACGCAGCCGGGGTATTGCAAGTACCCATGGTGATGAGCGTTTGGGATGATGAATACGGAATTTCGGTACACGCTAAATATCAAACTACAAAAGAGAATATTTCTGAAATATTAAAAGGTTTTCAGCGTAACGAAGAAGAAAACGGTTATGAAATAATTCGTGTAAACGGGTGGGATTATACCGAACTGATTGATGTTTACAATCGCGCCTCAAAAATTGCGCGCGAAGAACACGTGCCGGTTTTAATTCACGTGCAGCAATTAACACAGCCCCAAGGCCACAGCACAAGCGGGTCTCACGAGCGTTATAAAAGCAAAGACCGATTGGCGTGGGAAGCAGATTACGACTGCAACGTTAAAATGCGCCAATGGATTATTGAAAGTGAAATTGCAACGGAAGAAACTTTAGTAGAAATAGAGAAAGCAATAAAGAAACAAGTTCGCGACGGTAAAAAGGCAGCTTGGGAAGCATTTGTTGCACCTCAGAAAAAGGAGCAGGAAGAGGCCGTTCTTTTACTTGGGAATTTATCTGAAAACAGTGCCAATAAAAACTTTATCGAGAAAATAAAAAATGAATTGGCTTCCGAAAAAGAGCCGTTGCGCCGCAATATTCTCGCTTCGGCCAGAAAAGCATTGCGTTACGTTACTGGCGAAGATTCGCCGGAAAAGAAGCAGCTTCAAGATTGGATTAATAATTATATTGAAGTAATTCAGCCAAAATACAGTGCGCATCTCTATTCCGAAGCAAAAGAAAACGCCAAAACAATTGAGGAAGTACCCCCTACTTACGCCCAAGATGCCGAAGATGTAGATGGACGCGTAGTATTGCGCGACAATTTTGACGCCATTTTTGACAAGCACCCAGAAGTTTTAATATTTGGAGAGGACAGTGGTACAATAGGCGATGTAAACCAAGGTTTGGAAGGGTTACAGGAAAAGTACGGCGCACTAAGAGTTGCCGATGCGGGTATTCGCGAAGCTACTATTTTAGGGCAAGGAATAGGAATGGCGATGCGTGGCCTTCGCCCTATAGCTGAAATTCAGTATTTAGATTATATTTTGTACTGCCTACAAATAATGAGTGACGATTTGGTAACGGTACGCTACAGAACAAATGGCACACAAAAAGCACCGTTGATTGTACGTACACGTGGCCACAGGCTGGAAGGTATTTGGCACAGTGGTTCACAAATGGGTGGTTTAATCCATTTGCTTCGCGGAATGTATGTACTCGTACCAAGAAATATGACTAAAGCAGCAGGTTTTTACAATACGCTACTTGAAACAGACGAGCCTGCACTAATAATAGAATGTTTAAACGGCTATCGTTTAAAGGAAAAACTACCAAACAATCTCGGTGAATTTAAAACGCCAATTGGCGTTGTGGAAACAATTAAAAAAGGAACAGATATTACGTTGGTTTCCTACGGTAGTACGCTACGTATAGTTGAAGAAGCCGCAAAAGAACTACTGCAAGCAGGTATTGATGCCGAAGTAATAGACGTACAATCGCTGCTGCCACTAGATATTAACAATGATTTGGTAAAGAGCGTTGCTAATACTAACAGACTACTGGTTATAGACGAAGACGTGCCTGGAGGTGCTTCTGCCTATATTTTGAACCAGATTGTTGAAGTACAAGGTGGGTATCAATATTTAGACAGTAAGCCACAAACTTTATCGGCTAAGGAACACCGTCCGCCCTATGGCACAGACGGCGATTACTTTACCAAACCTTCGGTGGAAGATGTTTATGAAAAGGTATATGAAATTATGCACGAGACTAACCCAGCACAGTTTCCGAAGTTAAGATAACGCTAAAATCCTGTTATTCCTGCATTAGGCTGTGTATCTTATAGCATATTAAAATATATACAGCTATGAGAAATATTTTTACACTCGTATTAGGTTTAATCTTTTCAACAAGCATTTACGCGCAAGACGTGAATGACAATGTGCGCTTTATCCCGCAGTCTGAAGTGCCAAAAATGGTTTTAGACCGGCAAGAAGCTTTGTACCCCACCAATTTCGTTTCGCAATGGCAAGTGCAGGAAATAGACGGAATGCAGGACGCTCCCAACATACTGTACTACGCTAAATTTGAAGAAGACGGCCGACCCGGTTTTTCGGCGGCATATCTTCCCAATGGAATGTTGGTATTTCATTCAGAGTTTACGCCTGCTGAAATTATACCCACAACGGTACGATTGAAAATTGAGCAGAATTATAAAAGGTTTGAGGTTCATTCGGCAGAATTTATTAGTCTGTACAGTCCCAAACGTGAAATCTATTTGGTGAAATTGTTAGATGGCAACCAGATGCAATTTGTTTTTTACGACACCGTAGGCAATGAAATTGAAAAAAGAGACCTGCCAGCCGAAATGTTATTTTTGATGCGGTAGCCTTATTTACTGCTACAAAAATTGGTAATAGAAAACATTCAAAAGTATTATAAGGTAACGTTAATGATAGTGCGGTTGATGCGGTTTTTATTACCTATATAAAGCCTGATGAGATTGCAATCTGCGGCGGTGGATTAAAATGTGACAGTTCAAGAAAGGACGGTTTTATCTGTAGTATTTATTAATAATAAATTGGTTTACATTAACGGAAAATTATTATTAATACTTAAAAATCTTACTTATCTTTAAAAGACCTCCTTAATTTTTATAGAATGGGCATGTTTCACTATTACGATTTTAAAGAATCAGAAGTTTTTATTTTTGATAATTTCCTAGTGAATCAATTTAAAGAGGGTATAACTGTAGTTCCTGCCCATAACCAAAAATTGAGGGAGATACTGGATGCGCATTTTGCCAATAAGAAAATGGTCTATATATCGAACAGATATTTTAACTATGCTGTTGACCCCCTCACCTATTTGGAAACTTCAAAAATTCACAGGTTAGTGGCAATAGCCATTGTTGCAAAAACCAAAATTGCAAAGTCTAATGCCAAACTGGAAAGCATGTTTTACAAAAAGAAGTTTAAAATTTTTGACACCCTCAGCGAGGCGATGGCTTGGGTACAAAAAGAATTAGACCTTAGCGAAACCGAAAATTAGTTTTCTCAACGTATAATTATTTGTTTCCACATCATTATTATTTCAATATTGAAGTTACAAAAGAAGGGCTTAGTTTATAAAAACTTGGCTCCCTTTCACCGATTAAACCACTACGGCAGCCACTTTTTATCGAAATTAGGCTTTCGTTTTTCAAGAAAAGCATCGCGGCCTTCTTTGGCTTCCTCGGTCATATAGGCAAGACGTGTTGCTTCACCCGCAAAAACCTGTTGACCAACCATACCGTCGTCTGTAAGGTTCATTGCAAATTTTAGCATTTTAATAGAAGTTGGACTTTTTGTAAGAATTTCCTGTGCCCATTGGTATGCCGTGTCTTCCAATTCGGCGTGTGGGATAACGGCGTTGACCATTCCCATTTCAAAAGCTTCCTGTGCCGAGTAATTTCTTCCGAGAAAAAATATTTCGCGAGCCCGCTTCTGCCCTACCATTTTGGCTAAATATGCACTTCCGTAACCGCCGTCGAAACTGGTAACATCGGCGTCGGTTTGTTTAAAAATAGCGTGTTCCTTACTCGCCAAAGTTAAATCGCAAACTACGTGTAAACTATGTCCGCCACCAACGGCCCATCCCGGAACAACGCAGATTACGGCTTTCGGCATAAAACGTATTAGCCTTTGTACATCGAGAATATTTAAACGGTGATATCCATCTTCGCCCACATACCCTTGGTGGCCGCGCGCCTTTTGGTCGCCGCCACTGCAAAAACTGTAAACACCATCTTTGGAGGAAGGACCCTCGGCCGAAAGCAGCACTACTCCTATTGAAGTATCTTCCTGTGCATCGTGAAAAGCATCGAGCAATTCGGCGGTGGTTTTAGGGCGAAAAGCGTTGCGTACATCGGGTCTGTTGAAAGCAATGCGCGCCACACCGTTTGATTTTTTATAGGTTATATCTGTATATTCTTTAGCTGTTTTCCAGTTGGATGAATTCATATTTGTTATTTTAGCGTAAATATATGAAATCAAAATTTTAAATAAGGTAATGTCTCCTCGAGCGCAGTCGAGAGGTCATTATAACTTGTAAATTAAAAAAGGTCTCGACTGCGCTCGACCTGACAAAAACGATGAAACATTTTATTCTTTTCTTTATAACTCTTTTCACTTTAACGCTTAGTGCACAAGAAACTTACAAATTTACAACCGTTACCGACCTTGAAACAACGCCCGTAATAAGCCAAGGAATTACGGGAACTTGCTGGAGTTTTAGCAGTATTTCATTTTTGGAAAGTGAAATAATTCGTCTTACGGGAAAAAATATTGATTTAAGCGAAATGTACCAAGTGCGAAATACATATCCGTTGAAGGCCGAAAACTTTATTATGCGTCAAGGAAAAGCGCAGTTTGGCGAAGGCGGATTGGCGCACGATGTTATGAATTCGGTGGCACGGAATGGGCTGGTACCCGAAGAAGCGTTTAGCGGTTTGTTTGCTGGGGAAACCAAATACAACCACGCCGAAATGGTTGCAGTTTTGGAAGCCATGTTAAAAACCTATGTTGACAATCCCGGGCGAAGCCTCAGCCCTAAATGGCGCGCTGCAATTGAAGGTGTGCTAGACGTGTACATTGGGAAAAACGTTAATAATTTTACTTTTGAAGGGAAACAATACACCCCCGAAAGTTTTTTAAAAATGACCAAAATTGTACCCGAAGACTATATAAATATAACCAGTTTTACCCACGCACCTTTCTATTCAAAATTTATACTGAACATTCCCGATAACTGGAGCAATGGCAGTTTTTACAATGTGCCACTGGACGAAATGATGGCGACCATTGACAATGCTTTGGAAAACGGCTTTACTGTTGAATTGGATTGCGACGTGAGCGAGCGTAGCTTTTCGTCAAAAGAGGGTGTAGCCGTTATTCCTGAAAATGCTGAAAATACAATGAAGGCATTGAACCGCATTTATCCCGAAAAGGAAATTACGCAACAATACCGCCAAGAGGAGTTTGAAAATTACAACACTACAGACGATCATTTAATGCATATTACGGGAATGCTTCGCGACCAAAACGGCACCAAATACTACAAAGTAAAAAACAGCTGGGGTACAGATGAAACGCGGGTTGCCAATGGAGGTTACGTATATTTTAGCGAGGCCTATATGCGATTAAAAGCCATAAGCGTTACGGTTCATAAAGACGCTGTTACAAAAGGTACAGCTAAAAAGTTAAGTTTGTAGTAGAAGCACAGATTGCGTTTAAAGTTGGCTTAAATTTTGATATCTTTGTGGCGATGAAAAAGCTATTGATTTTACTTTTATTATTTCCGCTGCTCGCTTCGGCCCAGTTGGATTTTGAGAGCAATAAGCACAAATTGAATTTTGTAAAGTTGCCCGAAATTGAAAGCTTAATAAGCACTTCGCCTTTTTCCGATTCTGGATTTTCAAACAACACTTCAAATAAGCTGCCTTCTTTTAAGTTGAACAAAAACAACTATCGCGAAGCAGTGAGTATGTACGATGCAATGGCTGCAAGTCAAAATTATGTAAAGTCTGATATTAAAATTTCGTTAGACCCAAGAGAATACGGTATTTACGGCGGTAACAGCAGTTACAGTGCAGATGGCTCCACGGCAGTTAATAACATTTCGTATAAAGAGTCGCGGGGGTATTTAAGACCAGAGCTTATGCCCTATTCCTACGGCTTTTATCAGCGTCCTTCGCGTCGCAGTGGTTTTTATGTGGGTTATGGTGCGTACGGTCAGTATTCGCAGTAATTTCTACTTTTTTTACTTCTTATAAAACACTCTTTTTTTCCTTTCTTTTTAGGTGTATTTCAATTGATTTGATACGTTTAATTAAAAATATTTTATGCATTATGCTATTTAGTTAGGATTCCTTACTATATTTGTTGCAGCAATATTGCTTTCAAACTTAAATTCTTATTAATTATGAAAAAATCTGTTTTTTATCACGCTGGTTGTCCGGTTTGCTTAAGTGCCGAACACGAAATTCTGGAATTGATGGATCCCGCAACCATTGATGTGGTGCATTTGGGAGAAGAAAAATCGAAAATTCAAGACGCCGAAAACGCAGGCGTAAAATCTGTACCTGCGTTAGTTACGCCTACGGGGAATGTGCTTCATATAAATTATGGAGCTTCAATGGCCGATGTAAAAAATTAAATAACAACACAAAGGTTTTCTTTGGGAAAGAGAAAGCCTTTGTTTTAAAAACACTAAAGATGAAAAAATCAACAATTATATTAGTTTTACTTTTATTAGCAACCATTAGCTATTCGCAAAATGCAGAATACGGGAATGATGATTTTAAAATAACGAAGGCTGAAGTTACCAATCACGCAGACTTAGGTGTTTTGGTTTGGGAGATTACCGTTGCTGGCAACGCCGGTGCTACAACGCCAGTGCCCGCCGGTAAAATGAACGGTGCCCCTGTTTTGGGATATGTTTTCCCAACCACTTTAAAATCTACCGATGTTGGGTTTAGTGAAACAGCAGGCATCGTGGCTTTGGCGCTAACCTCCCACCCTGATTTTGACGACACCCCATTATGGGACGAAAATACAGATAGCGATTACAACAACGACGGCGTAATCTGGCACCCGCATTGGGTAGTTTTGGTGGAAGATAAAAGAGTGGAAGGCGGACTTGCGGTAAAACAATTTAAGAAAGGCGACGCTACGGTAAAGTTACCACCTACCAACCCTGGAATGCCAATGTATATGGACTCTCCCGGGTATGGGGTTAAGGCAATCAACAACGTTATTAAAGTTGTGGTTCCAACTTACAGGATGAATAACCAAGCCAGTTTTAATTATGATGGAGTGGCTGCGTATATGCAAGTAAATACAGAAAATATGGAGAAACCCATGTTAGGTGTTTATAAAGTTTACAGCGTAGCGAGCGGGAATTTGTCTTTACCTTATTCCGTAAAAAACAAGTGATTATGAAAATAGCAGTTTGGGATACTTACGTGGAAAGGCCGAATGGCGAAAGAATGCATTTTGATATTTTGGTGCCATCAGATTTGGAGGATAAAGATCAGGTTTATGCATTTGGAGAACAGTATTTAGAGAGTAAACCGTTTAAAACCGGAGCTTTAGATTCTAAAAAATGTAATTTTTGTCATTTTGAAAATGCTACGGCTGAAGTAGAAACAGCAATTCTTCAAAAAGGGTATTATATTTTAGAAATGGAAAACTGTTTATAAAATAGTTAAAAAAGTAATTAGGATTACTAACTTTGCCTGTTAGGATCAAACTCCTAACAGGCTTTAATATGGAAAAAAGTGTTTTCGATACTTCCTTTCAGCAAGAAAGTGTGAGTAATAAAATAGTAATTGGATTGGAACGGATTTCGGAAGTTTTCCGGACGTTACTTTGGGCCGAAGCCAAAAAATCTGGCGTGAGCCCTATTCAAATTCAAATCTTAATTTTTATTGCTTATCACAAAAGCTCGCTTTGCACAGTGAGTTATCTGGCAAAGGAATTTGACCTTACTAAACCAACGATTAGCGATGCGGTGAAATCATTGGAACAGAAAAAACTTATCTTAAAAGATTATTCAGGTGCTGACAGCCGAAGTTTTTTAATTGTACTTTCTGAAAAAGGAAAGGAATTGGTTTCAGTAACCGAAAATTATGCAAATCCGTTAAAAAAGCAGTTTGATAGTTTTGATGAAGAGCAGTTAGAAACTGTTTATGAAGCCATCGTAAAACTTATTTACAATTTGAACAAGGCGGGTATCATCAGCGTTCAGCGCACTTGTTTTGCTTGTAAATTCCACAGTAAAAAAGATGGCGGTGATTATTGCGAATATCTTCAAAAGCCTCTAAAAACCGAAGCTATACGCGTTGACTGCCCAGAATTTGAGGAGAAAGCCAGCTAAATATTGAGTGCATTTGAGCTTTAACTCGCTGTATTCTCTTTTGAATTTTCCAGCAATTCTATTCCGTCATCCTTTATTGTAATCTGCTTGTCTTTATAGAGGGTTCCAATTGCCTTTTTGAAACTTTTTTTACTCATTCCCAACATATTTTTAATTGTATCGGGGTCAGATTTATCGTGAAGCGGTAAAAACCCACCAGCAGCCTCCAATTCCTCGCGGATAAAGTTGGCGTTTGGTTCTATACTCCGATAACCCGGTTTTTGAAGAACAAGATCTATTTTTTTATCGGGGCGAATGTTTTTAACAAAAGCCTTCATTCGGTCGCCGGTGCGGATGTCTTCAAATATATCTTCAATATAGATTAAACCCTTGTGAACGCCGTTTACTATTACGTTTGCACCCTTGTCAGTAAGGTGGGTAACTAGAATATCCACTTCCTCAAAGGCTTCTACCGTTAAGGTTTCATTTTGAAGAAAATGGTTTGTTTTACTCGATCCTACCAAGCGATTGGTTTTTTCGTCTATATACAAGTAAACGATATACCAGTTGCCTTTTTTCATTGGGCGCGCCTGTTCTTTAAAAGGTACGAAGAGCTGTTTCTCCAAACCCCAATCCATAAAGGCGCCGTATTCGGTAACGTCGCTGCAGTGCAAATAACCAAAAGTGTTTAACAACAAAAATGGTTCGAGGGTTGTTGCTATTGGCCGCTCTTCGTTATCGAGATATATAAAAACGGAAATTTCATCGCCAATTTCATATTCCTCAGGCTTATATCTATGTGGTAAAAGCACCACATTTTCTTCTTCATCGCCTAAATACAACCCTGGCTCGGTTTCCCGAAGGATTTCTAAAGTATTGTATTCACCCAGTTTTATCATAGTTGCAAAGGTACTGTATTCTTATCAAAAAAAAAGGCGATAACGGGTATATACAAGTGAAACTTATGCCGTACATTCACCTCCAATATGGAAAAAAACGCACCCCATAACCTGCCATCGGAATTTAAACTTGAAAAAGTATGGCACACTGAAATTGGCACCGTTTATTTTTACGGTACTCTGGTTGTGGTTGAAGCTAAGGAAGGAATTATTATTTCGCATAAAAACGGCCTTTCGTCGTTATTAAAAGGGCTTGCGTTTCTTGGCACTAAGCCTTGGGTTTATATTTCGAACCGCGTTCAGTCTTATTCGGTAAAACCTACAGACTACAAATATTTAAATCGGGTGCCTACCTTAAAGGCAATGGTAGTGGTGGCTTACAGTGAAATAGCGCGAAGTAATGCAGAATTGGAGTCTAAATTCTGTAAAAAACCATTTGCTGTTTTTGAAACCCTATACGAGGCTGTTTTATGGAGTAAAACATTTACAAAATAAATTTGAAATAATCCAGCAACACTTTATCGTTTACTGTTGAAGGTGTAAATATTTCCAACAAAGCGGGCGCCTCATTTTTGCTGAAAAAGGCCGTCAGTTTTCCTTCTAATTCTTCTTTATTTTCAATTGTATCATAATTGAAGTTGTACATTTCTGAAAGCTGTTTAGCGCTTA
Organism: Aequorivita vitellina; assembly: GCF_022008365.1. GTDB lineage: Bacteria > Bacteroidota > Bacteroidia > Flavobacteriales > Flavobacteriaceae > Aequorivita > Aequorivita vitellina. The sequence goes on along the minus strand of NZ_JAIRBA010000006.1, from coordinate 122,258 downwards.
AGTTGTGTTTGGTTTCAAAATACGTATCGAAAAGTTGGGTGTCTTTTTCACCGGGAAGAATTCTGAAAATACCCCCTCCCCCGTTGTTTATAACAATTATTTTAAAATTCTGAGGAATGTAATTGTTCCAAAGTGCGTTGCTGTCGTAAAAGAAACTGAGGTCGCCGGTTAAAAACACGGTGGGCAATTTTGAAGTTACCGCTGCTCCAATAGCCGTACTCGTGCTTCCGTCGATGCCGCTGGTACCACGGTTGCAGTAAACTTGGGCAGATGGAGGAATTTCGAAAAGTTGCGCATACCTAATTGTGGCGCTATTGCTCAATTGCAATTGAATATGTTGCGGAAGGTTGTGGAATATATCGCAAAAAACCATAAAATCTGAATATGGAATTTCGCTTTCAAAAGTTTTGTGGCGTTGCAATCTGTGTTGTTTTACCGCCAACCATTGCTTTTGATAATCGCTTTGCACCGAAATTGTCTTAGGAAGAAATTCAACTAAGAAATTATCAATCGGCGTTTTGAAATGATGCTCCAACACAAAATAGGTGTCGAATGCTTTTTTTGCATCGACGTGCCAATGTGCTTTTGGCGGAAAACTACGCAGAAAGGCTTTTATTCTTTTTGAAATTACCATGCCACCGAAGGTCAATAAAATTTCGGGTTGAAGTTCTTTAAAATCGGTTTCAGTTAGCGGGGTGATAAGCTGGTCTATGGCCGAAATAAAGTTTAGGTTGTGCAGATTGGAAGTGGTTTCAGTTAAAACCAAAACGCTTTCATCTGTTGCCAACTGCTTCACAAAGCGTTGTTCTACACTGTTTGGGGGTAAAACGCCTACAAGAATCATTTTCTTTTTGCTGTTGTTCCACTGGTTAATAAAAGGCGCTAAGTTTTCTTCTAAAGTTAAATCTGTATTTCGTGGCGGGACGTTTTGCGGCCAAACCAATTGCGTTTCTGTAGTATTATATAATGGTTCAGACAGCGGAAGATTGATATGTACCGGCCCGTTCAATTCTATTGCCGTGTTAATTGCGACATTAATTTCGGTTTCATTTTTTATTTGGAAATCTTCACCTTCAATACAGTTTGCACTGTACAGAATATGGTTTTCAAAAACATTTTGTTGCCGGATTGTTTGTCCGTCGCCAATATCGATGCGATCTGCGGGTCTATCGGCTGCAATAATTATTAACGGAATATCGCTGTAAAAAGCTTCGGCAATTGCCGGATAATAATTGAGTAATGCGGAGCCAGAAGTGCAAACAACCGCCACCGGTTTTTTTAATTGTTGGGCCATTCCCAAAGCAAAAAATGCAGCGCATCGTTCATCTACTATGCTAAAACACTTAAATTTTGGGTGATTACCAAAACCAATAGTTAAAGGTGCATTGCGCGAGCCGGGGGAAATTACAATATGGTTTACGCCTTTATTCAAACATAATTGAACAAGGGTTTGTGAGAGAATTTTATCTGAGAATATCATGGAATACAAAGGTACGAAGACGCCGAAAATATTACAGCATTGGCGTTAATACTTGTAGCATGGTTTGCATTTTATTTTGCGTTTCCTGCCATTCTTCCAAAGGTTTGGAGCCAATGGTTATTCCGCCACCCACAAAGAGGTGAGCCGTGTTGTTTTCAATTTGCATGCAACGCAGGTTTACCATAAGCGATGCGGAGGCACCGTTGTCTTGGATTGGCCCTAAAAATCCGGTGTAAAACGCACGGTTGTAACCTTCGTTTTCAAGAATAAATTCCTTGGCAAACTTTTTTGGAGCTCCGCATATTGCGGGAGTGGGATGGAGCGCGGCAGCAATTTTTGTTAAAGTTGTTTTGCCATTTTTTAAAACGCCCGATATATCGGTTCTAAGGTGAAGTAGCGACCCTGCACGGTGCGTATGCGGATTTGAAACTTTTAATATAGAAGTTACACGTTGCAAACTGGTGGTAATGGCATCGGTAACCAATTGTTGTTCGTCTAGTTCCTTTGGACCCCAAACTACTTCGTTGTTTGTATAAGGTTGCGTTCCTGCCAAAGCCATGGTTTTAAAAGTATTATTTTCAACCTGAACCAAGGTTTCGGGGGTAGCACCGCACCAAAGACCGGTTTGCGGATGATACCAAATATATCTAAAAGCTTGGGGATATGTGGAAAACAAACTAGTTAATAGTGTGCCGAAAGAAAATTTGTTTAAGTGAAAATCTTTTGAGCGCGAAACCACTATTTTCTTCGCCTTTCGATATTTTATATTGTCGATAACCTTAGAAACTAGAGTTGTATATTCGTCTTTTTCAGTATCATTTTCGGCAATTTCCAACGACTTCAATTCAACGGAAGGGTTTTGTAGTTCTGTTTCAATTTTTTCTGAGTCGCTCTCTGGAATAAAACAAGCCGTGTTTTCGTATTCGAAAGGCGCCAATACAAACCCGTTTGTGGCCAATTCATCAATTTTAAAAAGCGTTTTTGATTTTTGCAGCAAGGCAGAAATGGTGTTTTGCTGTGGCCGCGCATAGAGGACGAATGGCAGTTCCTCTTTTAAATGGTCTGAAATTTTTTGGGTAAAAAGCTGTAGGTCCATTATTATTTTTTGGGTAAAGTAAGTGTTGTAAGTTTAACGAGAGAGACCAGTGCGCCATCGTTATTAGTTATTTTTATTTGCCAAAGTTGGGTTGTTCTGCCTTTATGAATTATACTAGCGTTAGCGTAAACGTAGCCGTCGCGCACACTTTTAACGTGATTGGCAGCAATTTCAATTCCGCGAATCATTACTTCTTCCGAATTTAAAAAAAAATACGCCCCCGCACTGCCCACACTTTCTGCCAAAGCCACAGAAGCGCCCCCGTGTAAAACGCCATCGGGCTGATGCACTCTTGGGGTTACGGGCATTCTGGCCACCAGAAAATCATCGCCTATTTCGGTGAATTCTATGTTTAAGGTTTCCATTAGGGTATTCTGGCTCATTTTATTACAAGCGGCCAAAATTTCTTGTTTGGTGTACTTCATTGTATTGGTTTACATTTGTAAAAGTACAAAATTGAATCTAACAAAATGAGCATTGAAAAAGAGGTTTCGTATACAAGTACGAACAGTTACCACACTTTAAATAAATTAACCAACAAGACGAAGAACGTTTGGATGGTTTTTCACGGAATGGGGTATTTGAGCAAATATTTTATCAATTATTTTTCTGAATTGGATGCCGAGGAAAATTACATAATTGCACCGCAGGCTCCTTCAAAATACTATCAGGACAAAAAGTTTAAACACGTGGGTGCTTCTTGGCTTACCCGCGAAAATACGGTTACGGAAACTCAAAATATTCTCAATTTTGTGGATGCTGTTTTTGAAAAGGAACTGTCGGGTCTCATTCCCAACCTTATCGTTATGGGATATTCGCAAGGGGTTTCTATTGCTACGCGATGGGTAGCCAGACGAAAATTACAATGCAATAAATTGGTTTTACATTCTGGTGGCATTCCAAATGAATTGCAACCTAAGGATTTCGATTTTTTAAGAAACAATGCACAGGTAATTTACCTTTACGGTAATAAAGATGAATATATTACCGAAGCGCGAAAAACCGAAGAACACCTAAAAGGCAGCAATCTTTTTAAAGACCGCTTAAAGATTGAAGTTTTTGAAGGTATTCACGAGGTAAACAAAGCCTCTTTATTAAAAATTTCAGAACAATTTTAAAAAATTTGTGCATTTCATCGAATAAATTTGTGTTTTAACTTCAATTCGCGTTATTTTACAATGCCTTAATATTTAAAACACCTGCTTATGAAAACGACAATCCTCACTTGCTTTTTCTTATTTATTGCATCTATAGCGGTGGCAGAAATTAGCAAACAAGACAAAGAAATTCTCTTAGACCTTTATTCATCAACCAATGGCCAAAAGTGGAATATGAAATGGGACCTTAATGCTCCAGTAGCAACTTGGCACGGAATAACGGTGGCAAATAACAAGGTTATTGCTATTGAATTACACTTTAATAACTTGAGTGGTACCCTTCCTGCTTCTTTAGGACATCTTTTAAGCTTACAACGTTTAGAATTATCGTTTAATCCTATTGGAGGCACACTTCCCAATGAGTTGGGTAACCTAAGTAATCTAGAGGTTTTAGCACTAAATGCTACTTCGCTTAGCGGTACTATTCCCGAGTCGTTGGGGCAATTAACAAAATTAAAACAGCTGCATTTAAGCAGTAATCAATTAACTGGTGTTGTGCCAGAAAGCGTTACAAATCTGAAAGAAATTGAAGTTTTTAATGTGTTTGATAACAATTTAACGGGCGCCTTGCCCAAAGGATTAGCAAACTGTCCATACTTGCGAGAACTGGTAGTTGCAGAAAACGAATTTACCAATCCGGATGATTTTTCGGTAATGGTACTTTCAAATACGGGCTCAAAATTAAATTTATTAAACTCACCCATACAACGTAACCCTAGTGAACATATAATCGCTTTGGAGGGGGATGAAAACGTAGATTAACTCAATACCTCAAAATCCCTCACTTCCGGAAAGCGGCCTTAATTGGCCGCTTTTCTTTTGCCAGCTATTGAAATAGACCGCAAAATCTACAATTTTCTGGAAAGGTGAATTCCCAAAACCGCTAATAAAAAATTTATTTAGCTTCCCGATTAAAAAAATAAATTAGCACGCCTCCGGTTACAAACATTAATAAACTATACACTGCCGGTACAATTGCAAAGGAAGCATTATGCAGCAGGACCACTGCAATTGTAATTGCCAAGGTACCATTTTGAATTCCCGATTCAATAGCTATGGAACGTGCAGCCGCTTTGCCCAATCCAAACAATTTTGCCGAAAAATAACCCAATACCATAGTTACCACATTTAATGCCAATGCTGCAATTCCTGCCTGTTCAAAATAAGAGACAAAGTTAGCTCGTTCTTTAATTACCAAACCAATAATTATCAATGCCAATACCGCGCCAGACGCGATACGTACAGGCTTTGCCATGTTGTTGGCAAAACTTGGTTTGTAGCTACGCACCAACATTCCAATAATAATAGGTATAACTACGATTACAAAAATTTGGACTATCGTTGAAAGTACATTCAGTTCCACCACTTGACCAACACCCAAAAAATACTCCAAACCAAAGTTTACAATAAATGGAATTGTTAAAATGGTTATTAAACTACTAAAGGCGGTAAGTGTGACTGAAAGTGCCAAGTCTGCTTTTGCCAAATGCGAAATTAAATTTGAAGTAGGTCCGCCTGGACAAGCTGCCAAAATGATAACTCCTATTGCAATTTCGGGTTGCATTGGGAAAAGGAGCGTAATACCAAAACCAACGAGCGGCAAAAGGATTAATTGATTGGTCAACCCAATAAATATAGCTTTTGGATAGCGAAATATTCTTTTAAAATCTGTGCTTTGCAGGGTGAGCCCCATGCCCAACATAATAACGATTAGTGATCCGGCAAGAATGATGGTTGAAAGGTTATCCATTTTTTTTATTTTGAAGAAAGATAATCAAATTGCATTAGGATTTCTATTTTGAAAAATACTGCAATTATGAAGTAATGGTTTACTTCTAAATTATTTTGATTTCCAAACCAACTTTCGATTATATATACTATTAGTTATCTGCACTTAAAAATTTAATCTACATCGAATCGAAATTTTTAATAGTTAATGTGTTATATTTATAAGAATTGTTAATCAAATTTTCGAAAATCTTAAAATTTACGCAACTTTCCACAGTACTTGTATCTAATTATAAACCCAGATAATATGAAGTCTTTTTTAATTATTTTATCTCTTATCATTTCATCCGGAGTTCAAGCGGCCAATGTAGCAGGCAATGCATTTCTCGACAATAATTCCAATTCAGAAAATATTACAATTACTTTTTCACCTGTCTCCCCCGGAGCGGTTTTCAACCAAATAAATCCAATTGTAAATGGCGCGTATTCTACAACAGTAGAAAATGGGGTATATAATGTGATTTTTGAGCAGGCTGGTTACCAGACTTACGAATTGATGGAGGTTTTTCTAAACGGAAATATCACTCTGGATGATGTTACTTTATCTTCAGTAAATGTTCAAGAAATTTCGGGCGAAATTACTGGTACGTTGAATAGTAATTCAGTTTATAAAGTAGTTGGCGATATTTTTGTGCCAACAGGGGAAATCTTAACAATAGACCCTGGTACCGAAATAAAATTTGACGGTTATTACACTATATATGTTGAAGGAACTTTAATTGCAGACGGAAACGAAACAAATTATATAAGATTTACATCGAATGCCAATTTCCCAACAAATAAGGACTGGGGGAACATTTCATTTTATGGAAATACCAATTCAATTCTTAACTACTGCATAATAGAATACGGGATGGAAGAAAATTCACAAAATGATGGTTTAGTAACGGTTTATGATGGAAATGTTACCATTACCAATAATGAAATTCGCCATACGGAAGAACGAGGGATTAGGGTTTATGAATCGGGCGCTGCCAACATAAGCAATAACAAGATTTATGATTGCCGTGGCGGAATAACAGCCGGTTCAGATAATCTAAACAGTATTATTATTGAAGAGAATGAAATTTTTAATATCGCACAAATAGGTATTGCAGTTAGTGTAAATGTAGAGCACGCTGTGGTAAGACATAATAAAATTTACAATGTGGGTATTTATGGAATTCAAAATTGGTCTAGTATTGATATATACCGAAACATAGTCTTTAATGTTTCGGACGCGACATTTAGCTCAGGTATTTTTGTTGTTGGCGGACAGCCAAACGTAACCAACAATACTATTTTTAATACGCGTCACGGAATAGGTATTTACGATAGCGATTTCTTTGAACCCAACCCAAAAATAAATTCGAATATTATTGCGTATAATTCGGGATATGCAATCCACTCAGAGGGCGACCCCCAGCCGCAATTTGTAGCTTACAATCTATTTTATAACAATGCAATGGGAATTGGAAACAATAACCTTCCAGCCGGAGTTGGCGTAATTGCCACTACCAATAATAACGGAATAGATTCTGATGTGTATTACAATATATTTTCTAACCCTGAATTGGAATCTTTAGACCCTACTAATCCCCTATTTTGTTATCCTACTGCAACCTCAGATGCTGTTGATGCGGCAGATCCGTCCATTCCTGTGGTGGATGGACATGCAGATATTGGTGCCGTAGAATTAGGTGGTTTATTGGCCATAGGAAATCAGCAACTTGTATCGATTGCGGTATATCCAAATCCTGCTGGGCATTTTGTAAATTTCACGGCTCCCACGAATGTACAATTTGATCAAATTGATTTTATAGACCTGCAAGGGCGTAGCATTTTTAAACAAAAATTGAATATACCCGTGAGCAATTTCCAATTGTCAATAGCCGAAAATCTTTCTCCCGGTGTCTATATTTATACCGTTAGCAACGCTGGAAAAATTATTTCCAAAGGAAGGCTGTTGAAAAATTAGATAGAACTATAAACCATTATAAATAAAAAAACCGCAACCCTTTTCAAGTTGCGGTTTTTGCATTAAGCTATAGTAATTTTGCTTGTATAAGCGATACGTAAGGCTATGCTGCGCAAAACCAACGTCCTGCTTACTTCACCTCTTCAAAATCTACATCTTCAACGTCGCTATTTTCTGCGCCGCCGCCTGTGCTTCCCTGCTCTGCTCCTGCTCCGGCATCACCGGTTGGGGCGCCTTGCTGTTCTGCTTGGGCTTTGTACATTTCTTCAGAAGCGGTTTTCCAAGCTTCGTTTATCTTATCTAAAGCGGGTTGAATGGTTTCAACATCTTTAGACTCGTAAGCTTTTTTAAGTTCTTCCAAAGCTTCTTCAATTGGTTTCTTTTTATCGTCTGATAATTTATCGCCAAATTCGCTAAGTTGCTTTTCAGTTTGGAAGATCATTCCATCTGCTTCGTTTAATTTATCTACTTTTTCTTTAGCAGCTTTATCGCTTTCGGCATTTGCTTCCGCATCTGCTTTCATCTTTTTAATTTCATCTTCGGTTAAACCAGAAGAAGCTTCAATACGGATGTCTTGCGATTTGTTAGTAGCCTTATCTGTAGCGCTTACTTTAATGATACCGTTGGCATCAATATCAAACGTTACTTCAATTTGTGGCACACCTCTTTGTGCTGGTGGAATTCCGTCTAAGTGGAAACGACCAATTGTCTTGTTGTCGTTTGCCATTGGGCGCTCACCTTGCAATACGTGAATTTCAACACTTGGTTGATTGTCTGCTGCAGTAGAGAATACTTGGCTTTTCTTAGTTGGAATTGTAGTGTTAGCTTCAATTAATTTAGTCATTACACCACCCATTGTTTCAATACCTAAAGAAAGTGGGGTTACGTCTAAAAGAAGTACATCTTTTACATCTCCAGTTAAAACACCACCTTGAATTGCAGCACCTACGGCAACTACCTCGTCTGGGTTTACACCTTTATGTGGTTTTTTTCCGAAGAATTTTTCAACAGCTTCCTGAACTGCAGGAATACGTGTAGAACCACCTACAAGAATTACTTCGTCTATATCGCTTTTTGTTAAACCTGCAGCTTTCATTGCGGTTTCGCAAGGCTTCATTGTTCTTTTTACCAAATCGTCAATTAGTTGCTCAAATTTTGCACGGGTTAAGGTTTTAACCAAGTGTTTTGGGCCGCTAGCTGTAGCCGTTACATAAGGCAAGTTAATTTCGGTTTGCGTTGAAGAAGAAAGCTCAATTTTTGCTTTTTCGGCAGCCTCTTTTAAACGTTGCAGTGCCATTGGGTCGTTGCGAAGATCAAAATCTTCTTCGGCTTTAAACTCATCTGCCAACCAGTTAATAATTTTCTGGTCCACATCGTCACCACCCAAGTGCGTATCACCGTCTGTAGAAAGTACTTCAAAAACGCCATCTCCCAATTCAAGGATACTAACGTCGTGCGTACCACCACCAAAGTCGAATACCACCACTTTTTGGTCGGTACCTTTTTTATCAAGACCGTAAGCAAGTGCTGCTGCGGTTGGTTCGTTAATAATTCGTTCTACTTTAAGACCGGCAATTTCGCCTGCTTCTTTAGTTGCGTGACGCTGACTGTCGTTAAAATATGCAGGAACGGTAATTACCGCACGGCTCACGTCTTGTCCTAAATAATCTTCGGCGGTTTTCTTCATTTTCTGAAGAATCATGGCGCTCAATTCCTGTGGTGTATATAAACGACCATCAATATCTACACGGGCAGTATCATTATCGCCTTTTACCACTTTATATGATGAATATTCAGTCTCTACTTTAGATTCTGAAAATTTGTTTCCCATAAATCTCTTAATAGAGCTGATGGTTTTTGTAGGGTTTGTAACAGCCTGACGTTTTGCAGGGTCACCTACTTTAATTTCGCCACCTTCCACAAATGCAATTACTGAAGGCGTTGTTCTTTTTCCTTCGGCATTAGGAATAACCGTTGGCTCGCTACCTTCCATCACGGCAACGCAGGAGTTGGTTGTACCTAAGTCGATTCCAATTATTTTACTCATAATATTATTGTTTGTTGTTTATAGTTTATTGTTGTATTCTTATTTTCGAGTTCTATAAGTCAATGATTGTGCCAGCAGAACGATTATGACAGGATGGCAGAATGCAAGTTGCAGAATTTTATTAGTAGCTTTACTTCCGTATTAATTAAATGAAATGACAAAACGCTTAAGTACGAGGCATCCCGTTGTTGTTGGTCTGGCAACTGGCCTCTATCCTTTTCTTTACAATTACTATTCTAATTTTACCTTAGTAGATTCGTTAACGCAACTCTTCTTTTTTATAGGGTTCTTTCTTTTGGTACCGGTAGCGGTTAATATTTGCTTGAAAATTTCTTCAAAAAAAATACCTTTTGTGGCTAAAAATTATAGGCTGTTACTAACTATTTCAAATGCAGTGGGGTTTGCGTCTTTGCTTACTTTTAGCATTTTGGGACCCAAAAAAAAGATAATTCTCTTGGTTATCGTTCTTGTATTCGGACTTGCTTTTTTACTTAAAAAGCATTTAAAGAAAATGGTTTTATTGCAATATCTACTAGCATTGATTGTGGCCTTTCAATTGGGTTTTTACGTTGCCAACAACTTAAATTTTTCTACCGAATGGAAACAACTTCCCGATACTATTATGGAAGCTAATTTTAAGAAAAAACCAAATGTGTATATTATTCAACCCGATGGATACGCCAATGCGAGCACATTAAAAGAAGCGCCCTATGCGATGGATAATAGTGCTTTTGAAGATTTTTTAACCGAACATAATTTCAAGATTTATCCCAATTTCCGAAGCAATTATTCTAACACGGTTACTTCAAACAGTTCGATGTTTGCTATGACGCATCACTATTACAAAAACCCAAAACCCAGCTCGAAGGAAGCTTATGGGCTGCGAAAAAGTATTGCTGGCAACAATGCTGCAGTATCGGTTTTTAACAAAAATGGATACAAAACCTCGCTGTTAATTGAGTCGCCTTATATTATTGTAAATCGGCCCGTATTGGGGTACGATTACAGTTCTATTTCATATAAAGATCTCTCCTTTTTATCGCGTGGATTCGATATAAACGTAGATGTTGTAGCCGAAATGAAAAAAGCCATTACGGAGAATAAAAACGAATCTAATTTTTATTTTGTTGAAAAAATATTGCCTGGCCATATTCCAGTTCAAAAAAGCGATTCTGATGGGAAAGAAAAAGAAAGAGAAAATTATATTGAAAATCTTGAAAAAGCAAATGTGTGGTTACGCCAAATGGTTACTTTAATTACCAAAAACGATCCGCAGGCATTGATTGTTATTGTTGCAGATCACGGAGGTTATGTGGGTTTTAATTACACGGGAGAGCTCAAACAAAAAGTGAAAGATTCCACGCTTGTAAACTCAATTTTTGCCGCCACTCTCGCCATACGATGGCCCAATAATGAAGTCCCCGAATTTGACACTAAACTAAAGACAAACGTAAACCTGTTCCGAATTTTATTCTCGTACCTCTCCGAAAACGAGACCTACCTCGATCAATTAGAAAACGATGAAAGTTTTTTAGTAGTGAGAGAAGATGCGCCGTTTGGGGTTTATAAAGTAATTGATGCAAATGGAACGTTTACTTTTAAGCGTGTGCCTGTTAAAAATTAAGCTTTTTATTTCCACATATTTTTCCTGTTTACCAGTTCGAAGCAAATTTTTTTAACGGTTTTGCTTGACGATATATTAGGTTTATTAAAACATTTAAAAGCATAAAATAAACTTCCGAATTTCAAAAACACATTTTATAAAATTGGGAATATTTTATTCAGAAATATTTTTCCGTGTTGGATTAATTCCATAATTTTGGAATAAATCCAATATAGATGTTTTTAAATTGTCACAGCTATTACAGCCTGCGTTACGGCACCTTGAAAATCAGCGATTTATTGCGTTTGGGGCAAGAAAATGGCGTAACTTCCATGGCGCTCACAGACGTCAATTCTACTTCGGCTTGTTTGGAATTTGTGCGTATTGCATCCCAATATAATGTGAAACCAATCTTGGGCGTAGATTTCAGAAAAGGTGCCCAACAACAGTTTGTAATGTTAGCAGAAAACAATGACGGGTTTCAGAATATAAACGAATATTTATCTGAATTTCTCCATCAACGCGAAGGTGCCAAAAATGCTGAAATTCCCACGAAAGCGAAACAACTTCCGCATACATTTATAATTTATCCATTTGCTTCCTTTGAAGGAGAAACACTTTTAGAAAATGAATTTCTCGGCGTAAAAATAGACGATATTAACCGTTTAAAGTTTTCGCCTTGGAAAAATAAGCAGCACAAATTGGTGGTTTTACAGACCGTTACTTTCAAAAATAAAAAAGGTTTTAACACACATAGATTGCTGCGTGCCATAGACAATAATATGTTGCTTAGCAAATTGCCAACTTCGGAACAAGGCAGCGAAAACGACGTATTTATTTCGGAAGAAAAACTAAAGAAATGTTTTGAAGAATTCCCGCAACTAATTAAAAACACTGAAACGCTTTTAAACCGCTGCCACATTTCTTTTGATTTTTCAAAAGAAACCACTTGCAACCAAAAATCGTATACCGCCAATGAAGATTTAGATTTCAGATTGTTGAAGAAATTGGCTTATGCGGGAATCCACTACCGCTACAAGCGCCCGGGCGAACGCGTAATGGTACGAATAGAAAAAGAGCTGGGCATTATAAAAGAAAAAGGGTTTGTTTCGTACTTTTTAATCAATTGGAAAATTTTAAAATACGCTCGCAGCAAAGGCTACTTTTACGTGGGTCGCGGCAGCGGGGCCAACAGTATTATTGCTTATTTGTTGCGAATTACAGATGTAGATCCGGTAGAGCTAGACCTTTATTTTGAGCGATTTATAAATCTCTACCGAAAGAATCCACCCGACTTTGATATTGATTTTTCGTGGCAGGACCGCGACGATATTACCGACTTTATTTTTAAAACATTTAAAAATACAACACTTATAGCCGTTTACAACACTTTTAAATTTAAAGCATCGGTTCGCGAATTGGGGAAGGTTTTTGGGCTGCCAAAGGAAGAAATCGATAAACTTTCTACCCAAGACTGCAATTTTAAAACGCTGGACAAATTGTCGCAATTGGTAATTATGTACAGTCAATACATTCAAGGATTTCCAAATTATTTGGGCATTCACGCTGGTGGGATTTTAATTTCAGAAAAACCCATTTATTACTACACCGCCACTTTTATGCCGCCCAAAGGCTATGCTACCGCACAGTTTGACATGGTAATTGCCGAAGATATTGGACTTTATAAATTCGATATTTTAAGTCAGCGCGGGCTCGGAAAAATAAAAGACGCTGTAGCAATTGTAAAACACAATCACCCTGAAATACCCGATTTGGACATTCACGATATAAAACGTTTTAAAAAGGATGAAAAAATAAAAACACTATTGCGCAATGCGCAGGCAATTGGCTGTTTTTATGTAGAATCCCCCGCCATGCGGATGCTGCTTCGCAAGCTGCAAGTAGATGATTATTTGGGTTTGGTGGCGGCCAGCTCGGTAATACGGCCGGGCGTTGCAAAAAGCGGCATGATGCGCGAATATATTTTGCGGTACCGTTTCCCCGAAAAAAGAAAAGAAGCACATCCCGTTTTGCTGAATATTATGCCCGAAACGTACGGCGTAATGGTGTATCAGGAAGATGTAATAAAAGTGGCGCACCATTTTGGCGGCCTCGATTTGGGCGAAGCAGATATGTTGCGAAGAGGAATGAGTGGCAAATTCCGATCGCGGGAAGAGTTTCAAAAGGTAAAAGATCAGTTTTTCAACAATTGTAAAAATTCAGGTAAAAATGAAACATTTACTGCAGATGTTTGGCGGCAGATTGAAAGTTTTGCCGGCTATGCTTTTGCGAAAGGACATTCCGCTTCGTATGCTGTGGAGAGCTACCAAAGTCTTTTTCTGAAAGCTTACTTTCCGTTGGAATATATGGTGGCCACGCTCAACAACGGCGGCGGTTTTTACAGTGTAGAACTTTATGTGCACGAAGCGCGAATGCACGGCGGAAATATTTTGCAGCCCTGCATAAACCGCAGTTATGGCGAAACTATTATTGACGGAAAGGATATTTATATCGGGTTCGGGTTTTTGCAATCTTTGGAATCTAAATGCATTGAGAAGACAATTGTTGAACGCGACAAAAATGGTGCTTTTGAAAGCTTGGACGATTTTTTGGAACGCGTTTCCATCGGGATGGAGCAGGTTACAATTCTTATAAAAATAAATGCTTTTCGCTTCACTGGCAGAAACAAACGCGAACTGCTTTGGGAAGCTTATATGAAAATTAACAAAGTGAGTTTTGAAGAAAATGTGTACACACTTTTTAAACAAAAAAAGGTTAATTACAAAACCCCTTCCCTGCCGCACACCGCGCTGGAAGACGCTTTTGACGAACTGGAACTGTTGGGATTTTCGCTCTGCAGTCCGTTTGAATTGCTCATGAATCCTTCGGAAAATAAATTACGGGCAACACAGCTTTCACAATTTATAGGAAAAATAGTGACTATTGAAGGGTATTTAATAACCACCAAAAGAACCCGAACTTCCCGAGGCGATTATATGTATTTCGGGAACTTTATAGATCGCGATGGCGAATTTGTAGATACGGTGCATTTTCCGCCGGTGGCTAATAAATATCGCTTCCGCGGGAAAGGGGTTTACAGTATTACCGGAAAAGTAACAGAGGTGTTTGATTGTATAAATATTGAGGTTATAAAGATGGAGCGATTGGCGATAATTCAAGATCCGCGATATGCTGCTGAAAAAGGACGTATGACCGCTGCATTGTAAAGACTTAAGACGGTAGGACGTAAGACCGCTTCGCTATAGGACATAATAGTAACAATTAAGAGATTTCCGCCGTAGTTTATCCTGAGCGGTAGTCGAAGGGCGGGAATAGGCATGAACGAGAAAAGAAACATAGTACACATGGATTTGGACACATTTTTTGTGTCCTGTGAGCGCTTGCTGGATAGTAAGTTAATAGGAAAACCTGTATTGATTGGCGGCACGAGCGATCGCGGCGTGGTGGCTTCGTGTAGTTATGAAGCGCGCACTTTTGGGATTCATTCTGCAATGCCAATGAAGCTGGCCAGACAGTTATGCCCCGAAGCAATTGTAGTTCGCGGCGATGCTGGCACCTACAGCAAGTTTTCAGAAAACGTAACCGATGTAATTAAAGAAAGTGTGCCGCTTTACGAAAAAGCTTCCGTAGATGAATTTTATATCGATTTAACGGGAATGGACAAGTTTTTTGGTTGCGAAAAATTAGCTTCCGAATTGCGGCAGCGCATTATAAAAGAAACTGGACTGCCTATTTCTTTTGGGCTTTCCATAAACAAAACCGTTTCAAAAATAGCCACTGGTGAAGCAAAGCCCAACAATCAAATTCATATTGTAAAAGGAACCGAAAAACCATTTCTTTCGCCTTTGGCTGTCAATAAAATACCCATGGTAGGCGAAGTTACCTACCGTGCTTTGTGCGATCTGGGTATAAAACAGATAAAAACCATACAGGAAATGCCTGTGGAAATGATGACGAAAGTTTTCGGAAAAAATGGACAGACCATTTGGCAGAAAGCAAACGGCATAGATAATACGCCGGTACAACAATATACCGAACGCAAATCTATTTCTACCGAGCGCAGCTTTGACCGCGATACCACCGATGTAAAAAAACTGGAAGGCATTATAATTGCGATGGCAGAAAATTTGGTTTTTCAACTACGACGCGGCAACAAACTCACTGCCTGCGTAACATTTAAAATTCGGTATTCAGATTTTCAAACGTATACTATGCAGCAAAAAATACCGTATAGCTCCGCAGACCATAAAATTATTCCGGTAGTGATGGAACTTTTTAAAAAACTATACCAACGCCGGCTTTTGGTGCGAATGGTGGGCGTACGGTTTAGCCATTTGGTGGAAGGTGGATTTCAGATAGATTTATTTGACGATAACGAAAAAATAATCAATCTCTACCACGCTATGGACAAGATGCGCGACCGTTACGGCGACCGTGCTGTAATGCGCGCTGCGGGAATGGAGGCCAAAAGTATTGGACGTTGGAATCCGTTTACGGGAGCGCCGCCGCCGTTGTTGCCCAATAGAAGAAGGTAGTTTCAATCGCATTTTTGCTTCTTGTTCCATAAAATGAATTCTGTATTAAATAAGATGCTATCTTTGTTTTAAAACAAATTTGAATGGAAAGTATTAGTGTTTTTGATATGTTATCGATTGGCGTGGGGCCATCAAGTTCGCATACTTTAGGACCTTGGCGCGCAGCATTGCGTTGGATAGGCGAGTTGAAAGAAAAAAATCAATTTGATAAGGTAGTAGCAATTAAAGCAGATTTGTACGGGTCGCTATCGCTTACAGGAAAAGGCCATGCTACAGACATTGCCGTTATGCTGGGGTTAACGGGTTTTGACCCTGTAACATTTCCTATTGAAAATATTGAAAAAGAAATTGATTTTATTACTTCTGAAAACAAACTGAAACTAAACAATGAGTTAGATGTGCCTTTTGTTCCAAAGGAAAACATCATTTTCAATCGAAAATTTCTTGAGTTCCACCCCAACGGCATGACTTTTACGGCTACTTTAAAAGATGGCACTAAAAAAGCTTCGTCGTTTTACTCAATTGGCGGTGGCTTTACGGTGAAAGAGGAGCGGAAAAGAAAAAAAATTAAGCAGGAAAAATTTGCTAAGTTTCCGTTTCCTATTCAAAACGCAGCAGAACTCTCGGTCTATTGCAAAGCGGAGAATAAGAGTATTTCAGAAATAGTACTCGAAAATGAAAAATCGCTTAGAAGCGAGGCCGAAATAAACGATGGCCTAAAAAAAATATGGGATGTAATGTTAGATTCCATGTACGTTGGCACCCATACCGAAGGCATTTTGCCGGGGGGGTTAAACGTTACCCGACGCGCTTTTAATATGAACAAAAACCTTATTGGCGACCTTAAATACGATAATGCTGAGGAATGGATAGAAGCAATACGCAACACCGAAGTTCATTTTCGCCAAATCTTAAAATGGGTTTCGTGCTTTGCTTTGGCGGTAAACGAGGTAAATGCTTCGCTTGGGCGAGTAGTTACTGCTCCCACCAATGGCAGTGCTGGTGTAATTCCTGCAGTAATGCTGTATTATATGGTGATAGAAAACCACGATGCCAATTTTGAAGACGTTCGCAAGTTTTTACTCACCGCAGGCGAAATAGGCAGTATCTTTAAAAAAGGCGCTACTATATCTGCCGCAATGGGCGGTTGCCAAGCCGAAATAGGCGTTTCGTCGTCTATGGCAGCTGGCGCGCTATGTGAGCTCATGGGGGGAACTCCCGATCAATGTTTAATGGCAAGCGAAATAGCCATGGAACATCACCTAGGGCTTACTTGCGACCCCATTGCCGGTTTGGTGCAAATTCCGTGTATAGAGCGTAACGCTATGGGTGCAATTAAGGCCATCAATGCTTGCGAAATGGCACTTCACAGCGATCCTAGCAAAGCCAAAGTACCCTTAGACAAAGTTATTGCTACCATGTGGGAAACCGCGAAAGATATGACCTCTAAATACAAAGAAACCAGTGAAGGCGGGTTGGCAGTTCAAGTAAACATTAGTGATTGCTAAAACCACCTAATTCGCAATTGTAATTTGAAGGTATTTAAACAGTTCATTCCCTCACATTTGAAATGTACCGTAATTTTCGAAAAGTTATTTTAAGCTCCAAAATCGGCAATCTAAAATCGTAAATTCTTACTTTTACCGTCAATTTTATTTAAATTATGAGCACAGCTAAAAAAGAATACAAGCGCATTACTACCAAAACATTGGTGGATATGAAGAAGAAGGGTGAAAAAATTTCGATGTTAACTGCATACGATTTCACCATGGCAAAAATTGTGGATAGCGCCGGCATAGACGTAATATTGGTTGGCGACTCGGCTTCAAACGTAATGGCTGGACACGAAACTACCTTGCCCATTACACTGGACCAGATGATCTATCACGCCGCTTCTGTGGTGCGCGCCATTGAACGCAGTTTGGTGGTTGTTGATTTGCCTTTCGGAAGCTATCAAAGCGATCCAAAAGAAGCGTTGCGTTCTGCTATTAGAATTATGAAAGAAAGTGGCGGACACGCTGTAAAATTAGAAGGTGGAAAGGAAGTAAAGGAATCGATTAAACGAATTTTAAACGCCGGAATTCCAGTGATGGGTCACTTGGGGTTGACTCCGCAATCTATTTATAAATTTGGAACCTATACCGTTCGTGCAAAGGAGGAAGCAGAAGCCGACAAGCTTATTGATGACGCCATTTTACTGGAAAAAACTGGTTGTTTTGCCTTAGTACTGGAAAAAGTGCCTGCCAAACTTGCTCAAAAAGTAGCTGAAAAAATAAACATTCCGGTAATTGGTATTGGTGCCGGCAATGGCGTTGATGGCCAAGTGCTAGTAACGCACGATATGCTAGGTATGACACACGAATTTAACCCAAGATTTTTAAGACGCTACTTAGATTTATACACCGATATGAAAAACGCATTTAGCCAATACAGCGCCGATGTAAAAAGCGGCGATTTTCCGAATGATACCGAACAATATTAAAAAGGAAATTTCAAATTACTAGCATCAAATTCCAAATAAAAATTTAATATTCAACAAATCAACTTTGTTTTTTTTAGGATTTTAAACTTTTGAACTCACCGACTAACAAACTTCTAAATTCAAACACTCATCAATCAAAAAACCCATAGCACCAAAGACAATCTTCAAGTTTTGTTTGAAGACAACCATTTAATAGTGGTTAACAAGCGTCCGGGCGACATTGTGCAGGGCGATAAAACGGGTGACACTCCGCTGTCTGAAGTTGTAAAAGAATACATAGCCGAAAAGTACAATAAGCCCGGGGCGGTATATTTGGGAGTGGTTCACAGATTGGATCGCCCCACGAGTGGCATTGTTGTTTTTGCAAGAACTTCAAAAGCTTTGGGGCGTTTAAATAAAATGTTTTCTGAAAGAGAAACCGAGAAAATATATTGGGCAGTAGTAAAAAATGCGCCGCCAAAAACCGAAGATTCCTTAATTCATTTTTTAAAAAGGAATCCGAAACAAAACAAGTCATACGCGCACTTAAAGGAAGTGCCGGACAGCAAAAAAGCGATACTTCACTATAAACTTCTGAAAAAATTAGACAATTATTATTTACTGGAAATAGTGTTGGAAACAGGAAGACACCACCAAATAAGGTCGCAGCTTGCAGCAATTGGTTGTGCAATTAAGGGCGATTTAAAATATGGTTCAGACCGAAGCAATCCTGACGGAAGCATTCATCTACACGCTAAAAATCTACGGTTAATTCACCCGGTGCAGAAAGAAGAAATTAAATTTGAAGCGCCCACTCCAAATGACGCCGTTTGGAACGCGTGTAATTAAATTTTTATTAAATTCTTTTTCAAGGCGAAAATAACCAGTCCTACCCTATTTTTTATGTTAAGTCGCTTAAAAAGATCTTGACGATAACCATCGATGGTTTTCGGGCTCAGGGCCATTACGTCGGCAATTTCTTTATATGTCATTTCTGAGCATGCCAATTTCATAAAAGTAAGTTCGTTTTCTTTAAAATCCATCATCCTTCCTTCCTCATCGGGCGTTAGTGAATGCAGGAGTGTTTCGGCTACTTTTTCGGAGTGGTAATATCCTTTTTGTTGTAGTTCAACAAGGGCTTCATTCAAAATTTCTGGATGAATATCTTTCAGCAAATAACCTTTTACCCCTTTACGCAGCATTTTTAATATTGTTTGTTCGTCGTCTTCCATGGAAAGGGCGAGAATTTTAATTTCGGGATGATGGGAGCCAAGCCATTCGGCAGTTTCAAAACCGTCCATTACGGGCATATTGATATCGAGGAGAATTATTTCGGGCAAGGTTTTTCGTTTCGCTATTTCGGTTTGCAACTCCATGCCATTTCTGGCAATAAAGAGCACGCTAAAATTAGTAAAGGAGTTAATTAGCTTTGCTAACGAGCGCGCAAAGAGGGAGTGATCGTCAACTATTACAACAGTATTTTTTTGGTCTGGCTTCATTGATTTCCTTTATACGGGTACCCTAAAATTAATTGAGTGCCTTTTCCTATTTCAGATTTAATTGAATATTTTGCATCTATGAGTTGCGCACGGCTTTTCATTGTTTCCATGCCAGAGCTATCGGTTTTTAGGGAGGTGTTAAAACCCACCCCGTCATCCTTCGCTAAGATATTGAGGGATATATCTTTATAATCTAAATGTACGAATAATTTTGAAGCTCTCGCGTGTTTGAGTACGTTTGAGAGAAATTCTTGTAAAATTCTAAAAATAATTATCTCGCTCGCACTGTTTATTGGAATAATATCGCCGGTTATTTTTAAGGATGCATCTAAGTAGCCCAATCGATTAAATCGATCTAATTCTACCTGTAACGAGGCTATAAGCCCGTTTTTGAGTATTACATCGCTATTGAGCACCTTAGAGAGCGAGCGAATTTCTTGTACCACATCTTGAAGCAATTCCTTTGTTTCCTGCATTTGCCCATGAAGACTTGTAGGAGCGGCATTCATTATTACATTTAACTGAATATTGGCTACAGAAAGCAACTGCCCCACATTATCGTGGAGTTCCCACGCTATGTTTTTAAGGGTTTGTTCCTGTATTTCTATCTGTGAATCGGCGAGTTCGCGTTGGTAGCGTTGTTCTGCTTGGTATCGTTCTTTTAAGAATTTATTTTTTCTGCGTTGAAAGGCCATAAAAAATATGACAACAAACACAACCAATAAGAAGATTATTGTTATAAAGTATATTAATAAGAGGATTTCTTCTTTTTTGAGCATACTATAAAACCAAGGGTAAAGGTTGAGTACATAAATATATTTGCAAACAACAGTACATAAATGTGCAATTTAACAAATAAATCATTTCCATCCTCTAGATTAAAATATTGTGAAAAAATTTCGATAGGAGTTACGCACAAATGAAAGACGAGAACACCAACCGAAAAGTAAAAAGGAAGAAATCTTTTTAATTGCAATAACATATCGCTTCTCAGCAGTTCAAAATAAAAAAACACAACACTAAAAAACACCAATAACGTACCTGTTATACTCACAAATTGTGAGGTTGTTTTAAAGAAGCTATCTGTATAAATATACATGCCTATAGAAAGACATACGAAGGACACCACTGCAATTAAAAAGATATTTTTTAAATTTTTACTTTTTATAAAAGAGGTAAAGTATAGCACAAAAAAAGAAAAACTAAAGAGGGAATAAAGATTGTACCACCAATAATTATTTTGAAAATTAGTGCCCTTAATAATAGGTAAAAATGCAAAATCTGAAAAATAAGCCATTGGAGAATAGGAACCTATAAATTCAACAAAGACGGTTACCCATAAAAAAAACACGAAATATTTCACATTTTTAAATTTAGGGGTAGTCCTTTTTAAATAGTAAGTACCTACTATGGCTGCTATTAGCTCTGCCGAAAATATGGGGAGCGTAAAGCGAAAAAAATCGTAAATATCCAATTGCTAATAATTTCTAGGAGGCCAACCGTTTATACCTTTATTAAGCGGTTCTAAACTATAATCGTTGGCGGCTCCTGCATTAACGCCCGTGGTAGGCGCCAAAAAAACCGTTGCTTTATCTGTGGTGTCGTTATCATACGCAGCAAAATAGATACGTATTCCTGGGTTTAAACTGCCTGATCCAGCCTTTACATAATTTAAAAATTGTTCAAGTTCGGCTACGCTAAATAAAAACTCACGCGCATCTACTGAACCCATTGATTGCTCAATATCTATAGCCCGTGTGGCTACCCAGTTATCTTGTAATTGCCTTGCTTCGGCCACAGAAATACAATTTGTTGGTTTTGACATAATTTTATGTTTTGGTTAATTGGAAACTAAAGTAAGAAAAACAAATTAAGCAGTGCTTTTAAAAAAGGATATTTAGGAAAAATCCCTAATTGGTATCAGACTTCACTTACAAATCAAATAGGCTTTTCCCCGTGACAAAATTGTAAAAAACCGATATTAAATTAGGTAAAATACTGTTGAGTAGTAGTTTACAATTATATATTTTTATATTTTTGAAAATAAGGCACCCTGATTTCTCTTTAATGATTTACGAAACCCTTGAAATATTAAAAGACGAAGTTTCCAAATATTTGGAACTTAAAACTACAGATAGCAATCTTGTGGTTCTGGATAACATTTCAAAATATGACGATCCAGACATAAATACCATGAATAATAAAGTGGTGCTTTCACTCTTAAATATTGAAGAAGAAACAGCTCTTAAAAACAATCCCAATTTTAAGATTAAAAATGGTGAGACGGTTTACAAAAACCCAGCCGTACATCTAAATATATTCGCACTCTTTTCGGCCAATAGAAGCACCTATACAAGCTCTCTTACCAACATATCGTATATAATAGAGTTTTTTCAATCTAAAAAAATATTTACTCAGATAAACACTCCTTTAAATCCGGCAGTACCAGCTTTGGCGAATATTAAGGAATTTAAGTTTCTCGCTGAACTATACACTCCCACTTTTGAACAACTAAACCATATCTGGGGCTCCTTAGGCGGAAAAGCCCTACCCGCAGTTGTCTATAAAATTAGTGTTGTAAAAATTGAAAGTTCATCTGTGTTGGAGAAAGGCAGACCAATTACCCAAATTTCTGGAACCTTAAAAAATACAACCTCATGAGTTTTACGAGTACATATCGGGTTCTGTTTAATCTAAACGTATATCATCACTATTTTTTAGACGATGGTTCTGTGGCGTTTGATAGTAATTTAGGATTAAAAGATAAGCAACTAACCAAATACACATTTGAAGATTTCTTAAGAATAACACCTTCACAAGAAACACAAGAAATCTTTACCGGAAATAGAATAGTTTTTAAAACAGTACCCACCGGATTTACTATTTATGCAAAAGCAGAAGAAACTGCTCCAAACTCTGGCACATACAAACCTTATGTAAACCTATCACAAACTACGGTCTTTACTTTTTTAATTTATGTGAAAGATTCACTTTTTGAAAATTATTCAACAGTGAATTCTAAACCGGAAATACCTTATTTTTTCTCGAACAAAAAACCCGTTTCAGAAGGCGTTTCATTCAATTATATAGACTTAGAAACCACTACCCTACCCATTTCAAATTTCACTATAAATGAAACAAGTTATACCGAAATTAGCAAAGCACTTTCAGAAAAAGAAAAAATAGGTCTCTTCGGAATAATTTCATTAGAAATGAGCGGAGACGACACTCTTCCTTTTGATGGTAATGCCCGTAACATCTTAAATGTAAGTGGCACCATTCCCGCAAACCCCAAAACCTTTAAACTTCAAATTAAAAACCGAAAAACTATTTGGAACTATCGAAATGCAGCAAACAGCAACTTGCTTCATTCATCAGATCCAACCGAGCTTCCACTGGCGAAAAATGGCATCATCGGATATAGTTTCGGGGGCCAAGAGCGGCCTTCGGCAACACCTTCGCAGCTCATTTTCGAAAAAGATGGCGGTGGAAATATAATTAAGACAATTTCAGAAATATATATTAATCAATAACAACAACTATGGCAACTACGTACAAAACACCCGGGGTCTATATAGAGGAAATATCAAAATTTCCTCCATCAGTGGCACAAGTGGAAACAGCAATTCCAGCCTTTATAGGCTACACAGAAATTAGTGATACTTCCGTAAGAAACAAACCTAAGCGTATTGTTTCGCTTTTGGAATACGAAACCTATTTTGGCAAAGCCGAAAATGAAACGGCTATTACAGTAACCATTGACGACACCATTGACAGCGGCCCACCAATTAAACTTTTAGACCAAAAGCTAAGTGTAAGTATGTCTAGTAATAGTCCGTTTGTAATGTATTATGCCATGCGAATGTATTTTGACAACGGTGGCGGACCTTGCTATATTTGTTCGGTTGGCGATTATAGCGGAGGCAGTGTGAGTCAGCCTTCTTTAGTAGGAGGTTTAGACGAACTAGAAAAATTTGATGAACCTACCTTGTACGTATTTCCAGATGCAATGGCGGTTTCAACGGCAGACAGCTACTATTCGCTCATCAATAAAGCTTTAATGCAAGCGCAAAAGCTGAAAGACCGTTTTGTAATAATAGACGCGTTTGCAGACAACAGCGCCAATATTCGAAGTTCGTCTACTTTAGGCAATGGTGTTGATTTACTAAAATACGGTGCAGCCTAT
This sequence comes from Aequorivita vitellina, assembly GCF_022008365.1. GTDB lineage: Bacteria > Bacteroidota > Bacteroidia > Flavobacteriales > Flavobacteriaceae > Aequorivita > Aequorivita vitellina. Next base: position 98,428 of record NZ_JAIRBA010000006.1, on the reverse strand, counting down.
CATCCGTTTTTAAAATCGGTTTACAGTTATGCCTATTCAGATGCAGATGTAACTCTAGCACATAGTGTTACAGACGAAACCAACACAACCTCAACTGGAGTATATGACACTAAAAAACTAGACGAATTAGCAGATAGTGGCGATTCAGACTTTAACCTAATTCTGTACAATTCCATAAAAGCTACCTTAGAAAAGCAATACGTAACACTTCCACCAAGTAGCGCTATGGCAGGTATTTATGCACGGGTAGATGGTAACAGAGGTGTTTGGAAAGCTCCAGCCAATGTATCGGTAAGTGCAGCTGTAGAACCATCTATAAAAATAACTCACGAAGCACAGCAAGATTTAAATATTCATACTTCAGGAAAATCAATAAATGCCATCCGTTCTTTTGCGGGGAAAGGCATTTTGGTTTGGGGAGCGCGAACGCTTGCTGGAAACGACAACGAATGGAAATACATTCCGGTGCGTCGCTTTTTTAATATGGTTGAAGAATCTGTTGAAAAAGCATCGGCACAATTTGTCTTTGAACCCAACGATGCAAACACTTGGGTAAAAGTACGTGCCATGATTGAAAATTTCTTAACCCTACAATGGCGTGCAGGAGCGTTGGCCGGAGCCAAACCCGAACAAGCGTTTTACGTACGCGTTGGTTTAGGACAAACAATGACTGCCGACGATATTTTAAACGGGATAATGAATATTGAAATAGGAATGGCAGCCGTACGCCCCGCCGAATTCATTGTTCTGAAATTTTCACATAAAATGCAGGAAGCTTAAGCTTAAATAAATATTCACTTAAGAAAATAATAATCCGAAACTCAAAAACTCTCTTTCGGGAAAATAAAGAGTTTCATTTAAAACATACCAAAATGGCCAATACATATCCTTTAGTAAAGTTTCATTTCTCTGTAGAATGGGGAGGAACAAATATAGGTTTTACCGAAGTTAGCGGACTCGACGTAGAAACCGAATTGATAGAGTACCGCAGTGGTGCTAGCCCAGAATTCAGCAAGATAAAAATGCCGGGCATGCAGAAATACAGCAATATAACGCTAAAACGAGGTTCGTTTGAAAACGACAATGAGTTTTACCAATGGTGGAACACAGTGAGTTTAAACACTATTGAACGTCGGGACATTACAATTTCTTTATTAAATGAAGAGCACGAACCAGTGATTGTATGGAAGGTAAAAAATGCTTTTCCTATTAAAGTGCAATCCACCGACTTAAAAGGCGATGGCAACGAAACCGCTATTGAAACCTTAGAAATTGCCCACGAAGGACTTTCTATTCAAAACGGTGATTAATGGGCGCAGAATACCCTCCGGTAAGTTTTCATTTTAAGGTGGAATTCAATGGAATTTCCAGTCAGGACAAAGACGTACATTTTCAATCTGTAATGGGTTTATCTGTAGATATCGAAACTGTTGAGTTCGCCGAAGGCGGTGAAAATCGGTTTAAACACAAGCTACCTGTGAGGTCGAAATTTCCAAACCTAGTTTTAAAACGTGGAATGGTAACCGATTCTTACTTAATAAAATGGTGCCAAAATGCCATTGAAAGTTTTGATTTTCAACCCATAGACCTAACGGTAATGTTACTGAATGAAAAACACGAACCACTTGTAACTTGGAATGTAGTTCACGCATACCCGGTAAAATGGAATGTCGCTGAACTTAATGCTGAAGAAAGCAAAGTAATGATTGAAACTATAGAATTAGCCTATAACTATTTTACACTTGTATGATATGCCTATAGAAATAAAAGAACTCCATATAAAGATAAATGTAAATGGAACCGAACAATCCAATGTCTCTTTCGCTGAACAAAAAGGAAAGAAAGCGGAAACCATTTTAAAATCTTGTGTAGAAGAAGTAATGCGAATTGAATCTAGAAAAAAAGAACGATAATGAAAGGCGAATTAACAAAGCTGAAAATAATTGCTTTTAAAGACGATAAGTTTACCGAAAAAGTAGATAGTGGTGAATTTACATCGCTTTTAAATCCAGAAAAATACACGTTTAAATATAAGGTAGAATACACCGAAGCACAGGGCCAAGGTACCAGTGCCACCCAACCCAAATATTTACGCTCCCTACCCGAAGATTTAGACTTGCAGTTCCTTTTTGATAGAACGGGTGTTATAGACGGGAAGAAAAACACTCTAGGCGATGGAATTATAGATGAAATTGAAAAATTTAAAAGAATAGTATTCGATTATAACGGCGACGAACACAAACCCAATTATTTAATGATTGGTTGGGGAACTTTACTTTTTAAGGGTGTTTTGGCCGAAATGTCTATTGAATACAAACTTTTCTCTTCCGAAGGTGTGCCATTACGAGCCGTAGTTACAGCTAGTTTTAAAGGTATAGTAGAAGATAATTTACGCGTTGCGCGGGAAAACAATAATTCGCCAGATTTAACCCATGTTCGAATGGTAAAAGAAGGAGATACCCTTCCGTTAATGACTTTTAAAATTTACGGCGATTCAAAATATTATTTACAAGTGGCAGCCGTCAATAATTTAGTGAATTTTAGAAGGTTGAAGCCCGGACAAGAAATTATATTTCCACCCATAGAAAAAGTGTCATAAATGAATAACAGCAGAACCATAAACACCCCACGCAGTGCCGATTTGGTAACCTTTACAATATTGATTGAAGGCGTTGAACTATCGGCAGTGTATCAAGTTAAGAATATTTCGGTGGAAAAAGAAATAAACCGAATTCCCTTTGCACAACTTGTGTTTTTTGATGGTGAAGCAGCTTCACAAAATTTCGAATTGAGCAATGAAGACTTACTTATTCCAGGAAAAGAAATTGAAATTAAAGCAGGATATCACAACGAAAATGAAACAATTTTTAAAGGCATAATAATTAAACACAGTATTAAAATTCGGGAAAACAATTCAGTGTTAATTGTTGAATGTAGAGACCAAGCGGTTAAAATGACCATTGGCAGAAAGAGCAATTACTATTACGAAAGTACAGACAGTGATATAATTGAAGAAATTATATCAAAATACAATTTGCAAAGCGATGTTGCAGCTACAAGTTTTGCCAATAAAGAAATTGTACAATACCGAACTTCCGACTGGGATTTTATAATGACCCGCGCACAATTTAATGGGCAAATTTGTTTGGTTGATGACGGAAAAATTACCATTGCCAAACCCGATCTTTCTCAAGATGAAATTGAAACAGTTGCCTTTGGCGCTACCCTACTAGACTTTGACGCCGAAATGGACGCTCGAAATCAATTTAATACTATCACTGCTTTTGGATGGAATCCATCAGAACAGGAAATTGTAGAAGCTCCGGCTGCCAATCCAAATTTTTCTTTAAACGGAAATATTTCAGTTTCCGAATTAGCTGACGTAATGGATCTCGAAAATCTTGAATTAAAGCACGGTGGAAGTTATAATTCAGCACAACTTCAGCAATGGAGCGATTCAAAAAATTTATTTCAGCAACTTTCAAAAACACGAGGCAGAATTAAATTTCAAGGAATTGCAAATGCCAAACCAGGAACTATGATAAAATTAGAAGGCGTTGGCGATCGCTTTAATGGAAAAGTTTTTATCAATGCCGTGCGTCACGAAATTGTTGATGGAAATTGGACTGTAGATGCCGAATTTGGAATAAACCCGAAATGGTTTAGCGAAACCTACGATATTTCAGAATTACCTGCTTCAGGTATTATCCCGGCCGTAAGTGGATTGCAAGTTGGGGTGGTTTCGCAATTGGAAGCAGACCCCGATGGAGAGGATAGAATTTTAGTGAAAATACCCATTATTAACCAAGACGAACAAGGCATTTGGACGCGAATAGCAACTTTAGACGCAGGAGAAAATCGCGGTTCCTTTTTTCGTCCCGAAATTGGAGATGAAGTTATTGTAGGTTTTATCAATGATGACCCAAATCACGCAGTAATTCTCGGTATGCTTCACAGCAGCGCAAAGCCAGCACCTATTACCGCTTCCGACGAAAATAACGAAAAAGGATTTGTTACACGGAGCGAAATGAAATTGCTTTTTAATGATGAAAAAAAGTCGGTCACAATTGAAACTCCCGGCGGTAAAAAGGTAATTATCGATGAAGATGCCGGTGTAATTAAAATTGAAGATGACAACAACAATATTATAACCATGGACGATAATGGAATTGCTTTGGAAAGCGGCAACGAATTCAACATAAAAGCAACGGGCGATTGCAATATTGAAGCTATGAATATTAATGTGAAAGCCAATGCCCAATTTAAAGCCGAAGGTAGTGCAGGTGCAGAAGTTTCAACTAGCGCAATCGCCGTAATAAAAGGGTCTTTGGTTCAAATAAATTAGGTTATAAATTAAATATAAAAAATATGCCACCAGCAGCGAGAATAAACGATATGCACGTTTGCCCAATGGTTAACCCAAATGGGAGTCCGCACGTGGGCGGACCCATTTTACCGCCGGGAGAACCCACAGTACTTATAGGTGGATTTCCCGCAGCAAAAGTTGGCGACATGGCCACTTGTGCAGGACCGCCAGATACCATTATAGTTGGTTCATCTACAGTTTTAATTGGCGGAATGCCCGCAGCCCGAATGGGTGATAGTACAGCCCATGGCGGCAGTATTGTTATGGGTGAACCTACAGTACTAATTGGTGGATGACGGAATGGTGAGTTATGAGTTATTACTTGGTAGCATATTAAATAAGAATAGGAAAAACACTAAAAAATATGAATACAGATACATTTTTAGGTGAAGGTTGGAGTTTCCCACCGCATTTTGATAAAAAAACAAACCAGTTGGTAACAACTGCAGGTATTGCAGACATCAATAAAAGTTTGGAAATCCTTTTGTCTACACGCTTGGGCGAACGGATTATGAGACCAGACTACGGCTGCAATTTGGAAGAGTTATTATTCCAACCCCTAGATGTTACGCTCAAAACATATATAAAGGAGTTAATAGAAACCTCAATTCTCTATTACGAACCAAGAATTGACACTCAAAGCATAACGTTAGATACAACTAATGAATTAAACGGCGAAATTCTAATAAAGATTGAATACATAGTCCGAATTACAAATTCGCGAGCAAATATGGTATTTCCATTTTATAAAAACGAAGGGACAGAAGCTTAAAAATTATGGCAAAAGACTGTGAAAATAAATTCTTAATTAACCAAATGGGTACCGAACAAACCCAAAGGACTATTAGCAATATACTTCCTGAAAATCTCAATTTAAACGATTTTTCAGTAGAAGAATGGATGGAATTTGCATATAATTTTGCCAATGAAGTGAATTATTTTAACATCGACAATGCAACTACTCCTTCGGGAAATTGGGAGTCTTTTTTTGTTGAAAAAGAAAAGATTAAACAATTCCTAGCAGAGGCAGAAACTTCTAACAGTCTTTCACCGCATTTGGCACTTTTTGTTTGCTTCCTACAACTGATGGAAATTTCAAAAAAGCGCTTCAATTCCATTGCTAAAAGACATCTCGATTTTTATTATAACCGCATACTTCAAATAAATAAAAAAGCTCCGGTTGCCGATAGTGTTCATCTAATTTTTGAATTGGCCAAGAATATTACAAATTCTAAAGTAGATGAACACACGCTACTGGAAGCTGGAAAAGACTCTACAGGCAATCGTCTTCAATATACTACTGATAAAGAAGTAGTAATCAATAAAGCTAAAGTAACGGTTTTAAAGAGTGTTTATCATCACAGAAAAACAAACAATTTAAATCCAAATGAAAATAACGGTTTGTTTGCCGCAGCAGTAGTAAATTCATCTGATGGCAATGGCGAACCATTTAAAACTGATGCTAATTGGTTGCCGTTTGGATATCCTACTCATTTTAAACCCAATACACCCTTAGACACACCAAAAATTGGTTTCGCAATAGCGGCTCCAACGCTAAATTTGGCAGAGGGCGTAAGGCTTGTCCAATTGATTTTTAAGCTTGACAAATCGATTCAAGTTTTTAATATTTCGGAAGTAATAAATTCTATTGAAGTTTATGCTACTGGCGAAAAAGGCTGGCTGGGGCCTTTTACAATTGCTGAATCTGTAGATGGTTTTACTTCTGAAATAGGAAATAAAAAAATTCAGCTCAGCCTAAAAATTGATAAAACCGAAGCGGCTATTGTTCCCTATAACAAAGATATTCATCAAGAAAACTTTAAAACCGACCATCCAGTATTTCGATTTTTACTAAAAACCAAACAACCCGAATTTGAGAAAGGGTATCAATTATACACCGAATTACTTCAGAAAAAAGTAAAAAAAGCAATTATCAAAGTATCTGTTTCTGAAGCAGAAAACTTAGAATTGAAAAACGATTTTGGCAATCTCGTTCCTAACAAACCTTTCTATCCTTTTGGAACGCAACCTATGGAACGCTCGGCATTTTACATCAATTATCCCGAAGCATTCGGCAAAAAATGGGACGAAATTACAATTAACGCTTCTTGGTTAAATACGCCAAACGACTTTAAAGACCACTATATAGCTTACCGCCGAGACGATAACAATATAAATCTTTCACCCAACCTATATTTTAAAACTCTGTATTACAATTTTAATATAGGAACTAACAACTATGCAAAACCAGCTGGGAAAAATTTTAGTCCAACTACAAATAGTTCAAATCTTTACGTAACCGGAAACGATTATTTTAAAACAAAAGTCTCAGTTGAAAATAATGAGAATCTCGCCACCGTACAGAATGCGTTTACACTATTTACAAAAAACGGGAATGTATTTGAAACCAATCTAAAGCTCGAAAATACTAACTATACAACTGGAAAAAACGGCCCTATAAAACTGTCTTTAAACCAATCTTTTTTACATACACTTTTCCCAAAAGTTTATGCTTTAGCACTTTCCACTGAAGAAGACACAGTGTTGCCAAATGAACCCTACACTCCAATCATTGAAAAAATTGTATTGGATTATTCAGCTTCCCAAGAAATAGAATTTGGAAATTCAGCTACCGAAAACCTTGAGAAAATACAGCTTTTTCACGAACATCCATTTGGGCAAGCCCAAACAGAAGAGACATTATTGCCAACTTACTGTGCAGGTGGCGAACTTTATATAGGCCTTGAAAATACAGAAGCTCTTCAACAGGTACAGCTTTTATTTCAGTTATTGGAAGGCACCGAAAATCCGTTAACAGAAAGTTTTTCTGCCAACGAAAAAATAAAGTGGGCTGTGCTCTCCAACAATTCGTGGATGGAACTTTCAAGCGAATATTTGCTGGGCAATACCACCGATAATTTTTTAAAAAACGGAATTGTAACTATTACAATTCCTCGGGAAGCCACAGGTAATAACACTTTGCTACCATCGGGTATGGTTTGGCTACGAGCAAAAAGCAACAAACATTTTGATGCGGTTTGCAGATTTATAAATATTCACGCACAAGTTATCACCGCAACTTTTAACAATAAAGAAAACGATCTCTCACACTTAGAAAACGGTTTACCGTCGAATACAATTAGCAAACTCACAGAACGAGACTCTTCAATAAAAAAAGTGATCCAACCCTACAATTCTTTTGGCGGGCATCCACAGGAAAGCGATGAAAGTTACTACAGACGTGTAAGCGAGCGAATTCGTCATCGCGATCGTGCCATTACATTATGGGATTATGAGCATTTAATACTCGAAAAATTCCCTGAAGTATATAAAGTAAAATGTCTCAATCATACAAAAAATGATGATTACCACGCACCCGGAAATGTTGCCATTGTGGTAATCCCAAACACTAAAAACAATAACGCTTTCGATGTTTTTCAGCCCAGGTTGAGCACTGCAAAACGAAACGAAATTAGAGATTATATAAATGAATTAAACACATTTTTTGTTTCGGCAGAAATTATAAATCCTGATTATGAAGAAGTTGAGGTTTCGCTTAGCGTAAAATTTAATGTTGGTTTTGACGAAAATTTTTATACCAAGCAGCTCGAAGAAGACATTAAAAAATACCTTTCGCCTTGGGCATTTTCAGATACGTCGGCACTCAATTTCGGAGTGTCATTTCACCGAAATAAACTTATTTCATATTTGGAAAATCAACACTACATAGACTTTTTAGAAGATGTAGTTGTAAAACACCGAACTTCTGAGAGCGACCCATATACCGAAAAAACAAATGTGATACCTGCTAACCCAAAAGCAATTTTGGTTTCGGCCAAAAAACACTTTGTAAGCTCAGTACAATCAAAATGCAATGCACAAACTCCTAAAAACCCAACTGTATGTCTTCCGTAAAAACATATAGCACCATTGCAAAAAACACAGCAAGTCTGGATGATCTAGATTTTGATTTTCTTCGGAAAAAAGGAATAGAATATATCGAGGCGTTGGGAAGCGACTTGTGGACCGATTACAACGCACACGACCCGGGTATAACAACTTTGGAGATTTTATGTTACGCAATTACCGATTTGGGGGCTCGGCTTTCACTACCGTTAGAAGATATTTTGGCTGAAGAGGACAATCCTAATTTTTTAAACGATCAGTTTTTAACTGCAGAAAAAGCATTACCTATTAAACCAGTTACAGCCTTAGATTACCGTAAATTATTTATAGATATCGACGGCGTAAAAAATGCTTGGTTAAAAAAACACGAAAAAAAAGTATTTGCCAATTGCAAAGAAAACAAGCTTTCTTATAAACCATTTAAAATCAAAGAAAAGTATAAAAAAGAATTCATTTTAAATGGGTTGTACGATGTTTTGGTTGATTTGGATGAGCTCGATATTGAAATTTTTAATACCGCGGCTAAAAGAAAAAAAGAAATAAAACGCATAAAAGAAGAGGTGCGAACAGTTTATCACGCAAACAGAAATCTTTGTGAAGATGTTGTGCAAATTGAAGAAGTTGAAGACTACCCGATAGCTATTTGTGCCATCGTAGAGCTAAAACCCGAAGCTGACGAAGAAAAAGTTCACGCCGAAATTTTGTACACCATAGACGAATATCTTTCACCTTCCCTCCGCTTCTATTCGTTAAAAGAAATGCTCGATAAAGGTTATAAAACCGATGAAATTTTTAACGGTCCTTTGTTAAATAACGGGTTTATAGATTACGATGAATTAAAGAATACAGAACTTCGGAAAGAAGTGCGGTTGACAGATTTAATAGATTTAATTCAGAAAATTAAAGGGGTTGACGTTATTCGCGATATAACCATTAATGAGTGTGACGAAAAACCACAATCGAAGAAAATATGGAATCTATGTGTTCCAACCGGTAAAAAGCCTAAGCGTTGCGATAAAAGCTCCTTTAGTTATTTTAAAGGATTTCTGCCGTTAAATATTAACCAAGACACGGTTTCAGAATATTTAAAAGCCATTTATGATGAAATAGCAACAAATATTCAAGATGTTGCAGCACAGAAAAAAACGTTAGACTTACCGGTTGGAAATTATTCCGGTATTGAAGAATACAGCACTATCCAAAACGACTTTCCCGAAGTTTACGGCGTGGGTGAATTAGGCGTAAAGAGTACTGCTTCCGCCGCAGACCGTGCCAAGGTAAAACAGCTAAAAGCGTATTTGTTATTCTTCGATCAAATTTTTGCAAGTTATTTCGCACATATTAAAAATGTAAAAAATGTACTGTCTATCAACGGCGAAATTGACAGAACTTATTTTACCCAAGTTATTGAAAATGTAAAAGATCTTTCAGAATTAGTTTCAGAAAATTATACCACAGATGAGGCTATATCAGACCTTTTATTTTCTAATCTCGACGATAAAGTAACTAGAAGAAACCAAATACTCGACCACCTACTCTCGCGTTTTGCTGAAAACTTTAGTGAATATGCTTTTTTAATGAAACAGCTTTACGGAAGTAATACTGACCCTGCTGTTATTAAAACCAAAGAACGTTTCCTGCAACAATACGGAAAAATTGGCGGTGAGCGACCGCTGAGTTTTAATTATTATAAGCAAGAAACCGAAGATTTGTGGGATACGCAGAATGTTTCGGCATTTCAAAAACGAATTGCGCTCCTAAGCGGTAACCCGAATTATTTAAGAAGAAATTTTTCCAACGACCCCTTAGAGATTTTTGAAGAAATTGACTCAGATGGTATTATTGAATACCGATTTCGAATTCGCGATAACAATAAAACCATATTATCTTCTTCAAGCAAACATTACCACAATGTAGCGTTGCTTTATAAAGAAGTTTTAGATGTAAAAAATTACGGACGATTTGCCGAAAACTATATTATTAAGAAAAACAAAGCTGGGAAGTTTTATTTTAATCTTACCAATCCGAATGTTCCCGATTCAAAAGACGAAGATCATGTTATAGCTCGAAGACTTTCAAGTTTTTCGAGCAAATCGGCTGCCGAAAAAGCGATTACCAAGACCGTTGAGTTTGTAAACACTCTCGATTTTAACGAAGGGATGTATGTTGTTGAGCATATTTTACTGCGTCCCGATGTTACTAAAAACACTGCGCCAGAAAACACTTTCCTCCCCATTTGTACAGAAAATTGTGAAGGTTGCGAAAGCATTGACCCATATTCTTTTCGAGTATCAATTGTTTTACCGGGGTGGACCGAGCGTTACAGCAACGTTGATTTCAGAAGATTTTTAGAAAATTTAATTCAAAAGGAACTTCCTGCTCACATTGTCGCCAAAATTTGTTGGATAGGTTATCCAAAAAGTTACGATACTCAAGGTGAAGAAAATGAAATGGTTGAGCTAGAAGAAGCATACAAAGATTGGTTGTTTGCCAAAACCGATATGGAGCAAAAGCAACCTAATTTAAAACTAAAAAGACTCATCAAAATTATAAGTACGCTGCACACTATTTATACCCAAGGCAAACTGCACGATTGCGATGATGACCAAGAACAACAAGATATTATCCTAGGCAGGACCAACCTAGGGAAACTTTAAAATACCAAAGTTATGAGCACAAAATTATTGGAAATAACTCCACAGTACCGTTCATTTGTGGACGACCAAGTACTAACCTCCGGGCAGCTGAATGAATTTATTGAATATTTTGAAGACCAAGACAGACTTACGCGCGTATGCCTTGTAGGTGTGGGCTTAGCTTGTGGTTTTAAAGTTTCGGTTAACAATCAAAAAAACCTAGTAACTCTTACTCAAGGTTGTGGGGTAACAACCGATGGTGACTTGTTAAAACTTCAAAAAAGTATTAAAGATTCTTCAGATACTTCCATTGTATTGGAGCGATTAAAATATTCACATTTTCGCGATTTCGAAGACGAGGATGCGAAGTATAAACATTTCAGAAACGAAAATACAATTATTGATTTGTGGGAGTTAATTCCACAAGAAAAGGTTAACCTTGAGGCAGGTCATCTTCCTATCAATCAAGAGTTGCTGGAGAATAAAGTTGTGGTACTTTATTTGGAATGTTACCCAAAAGACCCGAATATATGCACAACTACAAATTGCGATAATCAAGGGCAACGAAATATTCAAAATCTTCGGGTTTTGCTAATTGACAGTGATGATGTTATTAACACCGTAAACCCCCAAGACAGTATTTTTACAAAACACGATGTTAATGAAGCTTATACCAATTTACCACAGATAGCTGTTCCAAAATTGATTTTAAATGATAGCAATTCGAGTTCATATTCAAAAATTGCAGATGCTTATAAAACTGTAATAAATTCGGCAAAACCTATTTTGGAAACGGCAATTATAGATTTATTTCAAGGTTTTTCTGAAATTTTAGAAATTAACGCAAGTGATCTCAATCATATATTAAGTAAACTTTCTGAGAATTTAGAAGATTTCAATACCAATGGGATGATTCAATATCGGTATGATTTGGTTCGCGACATTACTGACACGTACAATGAATTGGCTGAAATTCTATTAAAACTAAAAACCGAATGCTGCCCAAATATTAAGGCATTTCCCAAACATTTGTTACTCGGCACGCTTTCTTCTGAAGTTATTTATCCCGAATTACGACACGACTTTTATCACTCGCCATCAAACAACGAATACGCCAAGTATTTAAAAATGGCGAAAAGTTTAATGCAGCGATTGGAAATAATCTTAGATAATTTTAATCTTTCCACCGGAAATAAACTTGAAATTACACCTTCAAAAACTTGTGGAAAATTAGGCGAAAAAGCTATTCCCGTTTACTTTAAAGTTGACAATAGAATGCTAACCGCTTGGGATTTTTATAAAACCGAAAACTACAAACAACGATATAACATAAGCTATCATAAAGAAAATCTAGCACTAAATAGCTGGGTTCAAAATCCGTTAAATTTTGAATTAGATTGTAATGATTTTTACAGAATTGAAGGGCATTTAGGGCATCCCGCACAAGACAGTCGCAACACCATCAATAATATTAAAAAAACTAATGCGCTAGATTTTGATTGTTTGGTTTTCGATTTAAAACGTGACTCACAAGCTTTTACTTCTTTTTTAAGAGAAAACCCTTCCACTGCGCATAGGGGTGGTGTACCTAAAGGTGGTACTTTTATTATCGTTTCAGAAAAGGAACAAGTGGTGGCAGATTTCTGTATTTCAACAAAACTGAATAACGGTGCTAATGACGGTTGCTGCTCCTTAATGGAATGTACCTATCCTTGGATAAGCTCGCTAAAGTATATGAATAATCTTTCGCGAAGTTTAAAAGGGAAGCAAAGCCGAAACAAACCCATGCCACAAAACTATGTTTTGCAAGTTATAGAATACAAAATAAACGGGGAACTACTAATAAATAGAACTACGACAATTACAATTCCGCTAACTGAAATTTTCTTAAGAAGAATACACGCAGTAACCGAAGCTTTAAACAAAAAATTTAATAAAGGAGTGGTTTTCGACTTCAACGAAAGCCAAAAACGCTTGGTAATAACGCGCGCCAAAGAAGATACATTTACCATTCGCCTGCGTGAAATTTCGATGGCAAACAACAATGCTATTTATACTTATAGTAATAATGGAATGTTCCGAAACAATTTAGTGTTTAGGCCAGATGCAATGCGTTGCCGCGATTTGCGCAACTACCGCGAATCATTTTACGAAAAATTGCAAGCACAAATAGCTCCGGTAAATAAAGACGATGATTATGGAAAATACGACGATAAATGGGCAAAATGGAGCAAATTGACAGAACGTTTAATTACAAATCCAGACATTGAGGAAGCTGGATTAACCCGAATGATAACTTCTTCCGAAATGTTGCCACAAGAAATTTTAAACATTGTGCAAAATATAAAACGAGATTTGCAGGCCACTCAAGAAGGTAAAGACCTAAAATTTAAGTTAGATGGCGATTGGGTAAATGGGGTTTGGGTGAATAAATTTATGTTAGATCATCATAGAAGAAACCGAAAAAATACGCACGACGATATTGTTCTATTTGTAAACCTTCGCAAATATCTTCACAATGAAACTGGGGTTACAAAACTTTCTATTTATATAACCAATCTGAGATATTCCAAAGATTTGGATCCCGTATTGGCTAGATATAAAAAAGACGCCGATTTCTATTTTGGCGCACCAAGTGGCGAAAATGCAATAAGCTTATGAAAGAGATAATGGAATGGAGCGAAAAAAAGAAGGGTATCAGTCGGTAAAATTGTACAATCCGAATGATACCCTTATGGGTCTAACATAAAAGAACTAAGAACTAAAGAATGAAAAATAGAACATCGAAAGAATAAAACCTAACGAAAGAACTAAAATACAAACTATAAAAGAACGAAGCACTAACTGCAAACAACCCAGTAATTCATCTCTGAATCGAATAGTAAATATAAGCTTAAAAGACTAAATAACAAATGATTGCTCAAAAAAATATCATAAACAAGCTTCAGATAGGGGTAAATACTCCTTCTCAAGCTCATGGTATGCAATTGAAAGATGGTTTAAGTACTTTTTTTAAAGAGGAAATCTTTCCTGAAATGGATGAATATTTCAATTCTATTCAAAAAAATAAATCAAATATTATTCGGTTTGACAAACTTTCAATTGAAATTAACGCTGAAGAAACAGATTCACTTCAAGATTTAAAGCAATTAATAATCAGCGAATTAAAAAAAATCATCAATGATAAAAATATATTAAACGAAAAATCTGATGGGTATATAAAAACTACTTCCGAAAATAATGAATTGGCAGCTTTTTTATACTTTTTAGAATACGGAATCTTACCGTGGTGGTTTGAAAAGAAAGCGGTTTTTGGTGGTGAATTTTTTACAACGCTGAAACCTCACCAAGGATTTTCAAAAAAATTAAAAGCCCTATTAAAAAAGAGTGAAGTTCGTATAAGATTGATGTATCAATTTGATGACACGCAGCTAGTAATGCTAGTTTCTGTAATAAACGATGTATCAAGCAGAAGAACTACAGAACTTAAAATTCCGAAGAAATACCGAAGCATCTTTTGGGAATCTCTTTTCCACTTTATGGCTTTTAAAAGGAAAAAAGAATTTCTTGCCAATATTGAAAATCTATCACCTGAAATTATGGAAAAACTATTGAATACTTCCATTGAAATTTTGGGAGAGAAAATTCCTATTAGCGACAAAGACTTTCAAAAATTTGAAAACAAAAATCAAACTTTAGCAGAATCTGCAGATGTTCGCGACAGTGAAAAAAAGCGTCCTGATGAAAAAACTATTCAATCGGAAAATTTAAAAAATTCTGTCGATTCATCAGAAATTAACGAATTAATTAATTCGGGAATTTTGGTAAAAAATGCTGGGTTGATTCTACTTCATCCTTTTCTAAAAATGTTTTTTGAAAAACTCGATCTGCTCATAGAAAAGCGCATAATACCCGAAAAAATAGACGAGGCCATTCATATCATGCATTATTTGGCAACAGGACGCGAACAACCTGCTGAATATGAGTTGGTTTTTGAAAAATTTCTTTGCAATGCTCCCATTTATCAGCCCGTAAACCGCCAAATATTTATAACGAAAGAGCAAAAACTTGCATGCAAACAACTCTTGGAAGCCGTTCTAGAGCATTGGACAGCATTAAAGAGTAACAGCACGGAAATTCTTCAAAATGAATTTCTGCAACGGGAAGGAAAACTAACTATTTCCGAAGAAAAACAAAACCTGTTTATTCAACGAAAAACACAGGACTTATTATTGGACAGACTGCCTTGGAATATACATATCATAAAGCTTCCGTGGTATAAAAAAATACTTGTTGTGGATTGGTAGTCCTTCAGTTTAAATAGCGTTATTATGAAAAATTTATTTGAAAATTTATTTCTTTATGAAATTGTACTTCTGTTTTTGGGAATTTTCTTATTCCTGCTTCTAAGCGTAGCATTGGTATATTACATCATTAAAAAAGAAGAAATAAAAAAACTTCTAATCTTTTTTGTCATTTCGCTTTTGATGATTGGTTACCCAAGCATTCAACAGATTTCAATTTCTGCAGATAAGTTTGAGTTGACTAAAGTACAGGAAGACTATATTGAAAACCCTAATGATTCGATTGCAAAGCAAAAATTGGAAGCATTAACCCAAAAACTTGAAAAAAGAGCCGAATCAGCTAGAGATATTCTTCAAATAAGCAAATCAAAACTATTGTTGGGCAATACTGACGGTGCCATCGAATTTGCCAACAAAGCAATTGAAAAAGAGTACAACGAAAACAAGCAGGTTAAGACGCCAGATATCAGTTCCGATACACTAAAGCCATCGCTACCATTGGTTACAATTCAAGCTTATCAACTAAAGGAATTGGCAAAATTTCAAAATAATATTACAGCTGAAAGTGATACCGTAGGTCTTAAAACGAAGTTGCAAAATATGGAGGTGAACCAGAATCTTAGTGGCACAAAAGCAGTAGTAAAACGGAATGTTCTTGAAAAGACCAAAAAATTGGACAAGAATTAAAAACAGATAGTTATGTTTAAAACAACCAAAAATGCGAAATATGCGAAAAAGACTGGCAACTCCAATCTTCAACAAAACGCTGGAAAAAATGCGGCATTTTTTATTCAAGCAAAACTTTCTGTTGGCAAAAGTGATGATCAATTTGAAAGAGAAGCCGACTCCGTTGCAGATAGAGTGGTAAACAATTCACAGGAAAATCTGCGTAAATCAGATACTTTTTTTCCTGCAAAACCAGTGCAACGTAAAGCGATCGATGAAAAAAAAGAAGCACTTCAAATGAAGAATTCTAAACCGCAAAAAACCGCTCCTATTAATATGGAGCAAAATATTGCACATAGCGAAGGCGGCGGAAATCCTATAAATGAACCTGTTAAAAAACGGATGGAAACCAGTTTTGGAGCTGATTTTAGTGATGTTAAAATTCACACAGGAAATAATGCTACCGCAATGAATAAGGCTTTGGGTGCTCAAGCATTTACAACTGATAATCACATTTTCTTTAATTCGGGGAAATATAATCCAAGTACCAAAAAAGGGCAACATCTTTTAGCGCACGAACTAACACATACGTTGCAGCAAAGAAAAAGCAATTTTAAAAGAATTCAGAAAAAGGATTTAGTATCTCCGCGTTTTGGTGGTGATGCGCTTTTGGAAGAAGTATTGGACGGAAATGAATTAGTAAGTACAACAAATAATAGTAAAGGCGCCCATGTTCGAATAATTCAGCAAGCGTTGACAGACGCAGGATTTATACTTAAGAAGTATGGAGTTGATGGCGATTTTGGAGGTGAAACTAAAGATCAGGTAATTGCGTTTCAAAAAGCACAAAAACTTCCTAAAAAGGAGCAAGATGGAATTGTTGGCCCCATAACAATGAATGAACTTGACCAAAAGTTTATAGGTCATAAAACTGAGCATTCAAATTTTTCGGGAATAGATCAACCTACTTTAGATACGAAAACAAGAGCCATTACAACTGATGAGAAAGCTGCTGTAAAAGAAGCATTGAGCACAGAAGTGAAGAAGGATCCGAAAACTGGAAAGGATCCAATTTTCGATAAAACAAAGATGGCAGCTTATAAAAAAGATCTTAAGGCGCTTACCGAAAAATATGTTATAAACCAGTACAACCATCTAGGAAAGGGCAAAAAAGCATTACGTTCCAAAAAAGGTAATCTACACGATAAAAAAGATGTAGAAGCTTTGGCCAAAGTTTCAAAAATTGAAACCGACAAAGTTTACGGAAACTTAAAAAAAGGTAAAGATTTTGTTTTTGGAACCAATTTGTTTGATGGTTGGGAAGAAAAAAAAGCAAAATTAAAAGGAAAGTCTAAAAAGGAACAAGACGCCACTAAGAAGGCGTGGGCAAATTGGCGTGTACAAAAAATAATTCAAAGTAACCGTGTAGAACCTATTAATAAGAAATATAATGCCATTCAAAATAGGGAACCCGAAGCAACTGTTGTAAAAGAAATTATTAAAGAGCTCTCCGCTGCTTATAGAAAGGAATTAGTCCTCACCCATCTTGGTTGGCCTGGCTATGCAGACGATGGAAAAGTTTTTCTTCAACGTTACAAAAGTTCAAACAACGATAAAAATAGAAAATATATGTGGAGTAATTTCGCCACTATAATTCATGAATACATACACACGCTGGAACATAAAGATGCTATTACTTATCGAGAAAGCTTAAATGACAAAGAAGGCGGAAAAGTATTGCGGGAAGGAATGCCAGAATATTTCAGTAAAATAGTTTGGAACAATCTTAATTTAACTGACCATACCCTAAGGAAAAGCGTGGAAGGACCGTTCTATGATGCTACCAAAAGTGATATTTATAAAAATCATTATTATTCTGAAGGAAAAAATGCTGAAAAGATTGCTGGAATTGTGGGTACTAGTAACGTAATGGGTTATTTCTTTTTGGGAAAAGTAAAATTAATCCAATAGTAATACTGACTTTTAACAACTAAAAATAATTAATTGGAAATTATGAAGAATCTTGATTGTATAGAACTAATTTCAACCAAAACAGTAAAGAACTTCACTTTGCCGGTTTCACTGAAGAATTGCAACCTATCGGCAGTATTAAAACATTTTGGATTATCACAGGCAGACGCAGTTGTCACGCACTTAGGTCGAAAAAATGTAGAGGTAGCATACTGGGAAATTAATATTGAAACGAAAAATAAAACTGTCTTAAAAATTTGGGCTGCAGATAATCGAATTGTAAAGATTGACCTTGTAAAAACTTTTTCCAACACCGAAAAAGTCGAAGATATGCTACAACAACTTCCAAAAGCAAATACCAAACTCAGCTATTATTATGGAGTTATAAACTTGGAAGAAAAAGCATTGATTTACCCCGAAAAAGGAATAGCGTTCTTTTTGGGTTTTACAAAAGGTGTTATCAATTATATCAGCTATTTTCAGCCTACAACAATCGCAAATTATATTAACACACTACACCCTACGAAGGCACCACGAGAATTTTAATAAAACGTAACCTATTAGTGAAACTCTAAGAAATTCATGAAAAATTCAAAAGAAATAGAACTTCGGCAAATTTTCAAATATTTAGAATCACTTATCTTATGGCGAATTAGAAACAACGCTGCCGATTTTGACTCAAAAGCCCCTACCCTGGATTTAAAAAAATTAGGGGAATCAAATCTTGGTGTTTTTCTGAAAGAGGAAAAATTATCTGAAACTGAAATTGTAGTGTTTCTATTAGCAGTTGCCCCTTCGTTTTATCCGTCGTTTTTTATCGATACTATTTCAAAAGAATATCCAGAGGGAACTGATTTTGTTCAATTTGGTGGTGTAAAAGGACAAAACCATCGCGGAATTCTTCCCACCGGCGAAACAGTTCAATTTATTTTAGGCGGCACAAATTTTACACGCAGAATGCAATGCATGGATTTCTTTAAAGTAGAACATTTATTCAGTAAAAAAGATATTTTATATCTTGAAAATGTACCGTTCGGCGAACCGATTATGAGTGGGAAAATAATTCTTTCGGCCGATATTATTTACAAAATTACAACTGGTGAGGTGCCTGCTCCTAAATTGAGCACTGCCTTTCCTGCAGAAAAATTAGAAACCGAATTACAATGGGACGATCTCATTTTAAGTCAAAAAACATTACAGCAGATTCGTGAATTGGAAATGTGGTTGCAATTCAACGACCAATTATTCAATGATTGGGGTATGAAAAACAGATTGAAAGCTGGGTATCGCGTGCTTTTTCACGGTCCTCCGGGAACGGGAAAAACATTAACTGCCAGTCTTTTAGGTAAGTACACAAATAAGCCAGTTTATAGAATTGATCTTTCAACTGTGGTTTCAAAATATATAGGTGAAACAGAAAAAAATCTTTCAAATCTATTTAATAAAGCGCAACATAAAGACTGGATTTTATTTTTTGACGAAGCCGATGCTATTTTTGGGAAACGCACCAATGTTCGCGACGCCCACGACAAATACGCAAATCAAGAAGTTTCTTATTTGTTACAAAGAGTGGAAGCGCATCCAGGGTTGATAATACTTGCCTCAAACTTTAGAGATAATGTAGATGAATCATTTACGCGTCGGTTTCAATCAATTATTATGTTTGAAATGCCGGGGGCTACCGAACGTGAAGCTATTTGGAAAACAAATTTACCCAAACAATTAAAAATCTCAGAAGAAATAGACTGGGAAGATATTTCCAAAAAATATGAATTAACAGGTTCTAATATTTTAAATATTATTCAGTTTTGTTCATTAAAAGTATTAAACGGAAAAAGCAAAACCCTGACTCCCGAAATTTTGCAACAGGGAATTAGAAGAGAGTTTGTAAAGGAAAATCGCACGCATTAATTTATTTTTCGTGCAGCGTATTTAAAGCATAAATAGCGAAACTACCAAGCCAATGACCGCCTTCGTAACTATCGCCCACAAGATTTGAATAGGAATACGCCAGATGTTCATTCGCTAAATTTTCAAGGTGTTTGTATTGTGAAAATTGTTTAGCCAAGCCGTAAAACACCCAAGCCCTAGAAAAATTTAACCCGTCTAAATGCACAAGTTTACCATCGGTTCTGTCACTTACCTCCCCTACTTTTAAATGGTAATTATCATCTGCCAGTTGTGGCATAAAATCAGATAACCACGCTAAAAATTCTTCTGAAGGAAGAACACGTCGCATAATATCAATTTCCTCCAAACAAGGCGAGAGAAAATCGTAACCGCTAGGTTCCCACGTTATGGGGCAATTTTTATCATCCAAATAAAAATCGCGAGCGCGTTTTTCAATTAACTGCTGCAATTCCAAATCGCCTATAGTCTTTGCATAGTCATAGGCAAATGTTAGTCCAAATGCGGTGTTGGTATGTTCTCCCACGCGAATTGGGTAATTGAGTTTTGGTAGAAATTGTTTGTAGCGAAGCACGATTATATTTGTCAATGGCCTTAAATTTTGTGCTAATTGCTGTGCCATCGGGTCGTTCCAACTGTGAAGTTCTTCAGAGAGTTTTAAAAGCCAAGCCCAGCCGTAAGTTCTTTCAAAAGATTTATTGATTGGTTTTTCAAAAAAGGCCACTTCGGTTGCTACATTTTCAGAAGTGATTTTTTCGGTGAGCAACTTTCGTACTTCAGCCGCTTTATTCATTTCTGGGAATTGTTTTAACAAACTCACCATAGACCAATAGCCATGAACCGCACTGTGCCAATCAAAACAGCCGTAAAAAATTGGGTGTACAGCAATTGGTTCAACCAAATCTGCTTTGCTCTCCAAAGTTTCTCCGGGCTTGTACGGATATGCTGTGCCCACGCAATGCAGAGGCAGCTCGATTAGTTTATTGGCTTCGGCCAGTGTAAATGATGGCTCGGAAAATTCCTGCCCGGAAATCGACTCTTTTTTATCGGTTTCAGCGTTTTCGTTCGGCTCGTTTTTACAGCTTATAATAAGCATTATCGAAAAGATAAGTAAGTAGAATTTTTTCATAAAAGTGATGAATTTTTATAAAGATACTGAAATAAAAAAACCACGAATACACTAATTGATATACAATTATCAGTGCATTCGTGGCAGAATAATTCCTATTGGAAATTTTTACAGTTTTACATCTTCAAGTTTTACTTCTTCTCCATTTTTATCGAGAAGTTGTACTTCGTCAAAGCCCATGTCTTTAAATTGCTCAAACTGGGTAGCTGCATCGCCAACAACCAAATAGGCCATTTTAGAAGCATCTAAATATTTATTGGCAAGACCTTTATGTTGTTCCAACGTCATATTGCGTACTGTGGCTTCCTCTTTTTCAATGTAATCTGCCGGAAGATCGTATTCATTTATTTCCTGCAACATCCTTAAAAGTGAGCCTTGTGTTTCAAAACGACGCGCGTTCGATTTTATAAGCGCGTTTTTGGTGAATTCTAAATCTTCAGGTGAAATTCCATCTTTGTATTTTGAAATTTCATCTCTAAAAATTGCTACAGATTCTCCAGTTGTGTTCGTTCTAACACTTGAAGAAGCGGTAAACGTTCCTGGAATTTTACTTCCGCTGAAACCTGTACGAGCACCATAAGTATAGCCTTTTTCTTCACGGAGAATTAAATTAACATTCCCCGAAAAAGAACCGCCTAATTTATAGTTCATTACTTCGGCAGGATAGAAATCGGCGTCCGTTCTAGGTAGCCCGATGTAGCCAATATTTATTACAGATTGTTTTGCATTCGGAATATCTACAAAATAAAGCGAAGCCTTTTCGCGATTGTTAGCTACCGGGTATTCAGGAATAGTCACTTCCTTGGCAGCCCAACGTTCTTCCAAACCTTTTAAATCTTTTAAAACAGCATCTTTACCAATCTTTCCAACAACTTGGAAGTTACTTACCGAAGGTGAAAAGTTTTTCGAGTAAAACGCTTTTAAATCGTTCATAGTTATGGCCTTTACCGACTCAACTGTGCCAACAGTTGGGTAACTAAAAATATGGTCATCGCCATAAAGAATTTTACTATAAACACGATTTGCAACTATATTTGGATTGGCATCTGATCGCTCAATTTGATTTATAGTTTTTGTTTTAATACGACCTAGTTCCTCTTCGTCCCAGCGTGGTTCCAAAAGAATTTCGGTAACTAAATCCATTGTTTTTTCGAAGTTACGCGTAAGTGTATTTCCACGGATAACGATAGATTCATCGGTAGTGTACATTCTAATGCTGGCACCTAAAAGATCAATTTCTTCTTCCAACTGTTCCGGCGTTTTATTGGCAGTACCTTCCATTAAAATATCGCTCATCAAATTGGCGACACCATTCTTTTTCATATCATCCAGCAAATGACCGCCTTCAATAACCAAACTGAAGTTTACGGTTGGAATTTCGTTTTGTTCAATACCAGAAACTTTTAAACCGTTTGCCAGCTCCGAAGTCCAAATTTCAGGAATAGAAAGTTCTGGCGAAGTTCCTTGTGATGGGGCTGTAGAACGGTCAAAACTCGATGGAGTTTTTACTACTTCCGCAGTGGCTTCCTCCACCGTTTTTACAACATTTTCGGTAATTTCTTCTTCTACTACATTTGCTTTTTCAGAATTTTCTGCAATTAGCTCAAGTTGTCCTTTTGGAACAAAACTCGTCATTACATACGGCTTATCTTTTATGTATTTATTGTAAACGCGAACAACATCTTCTTTTGTAACCTTTTTAATATTTTCGATGTCTTCAGTTATAAAACCGGGATCGTTTGTGAATACATTATATTGTGCTAGTTGAAACGACTTTCCTAAAACACTGCTAATTCCGTTGTAAAATTGAGTTTCCAAACCTGCTTTAATTCTTTCAATATCGCGATCTGTAACACCTTCTTTTTCAAAAAGTGCAAAGGCTTCATTGATTCCACTTTCTACCGAATCTAAATCTACGCCATTATTTGCAGTGATTGAAATACGGAAACTTCCAGCCAATTCACTTGAATTATTATAAGCAGTTGTGCGTGCGGTTAAATCTTTTTCTTTAACCAATACTTTGTATAAAGGTGCTTTTTTTCCTTGAGAAAGAATTTCGCCCAAAAAGTCCAATGCATACGCGTCATTAGTATATTGTTCTAAAGTTGGCCAAACCATATTTAATTGCGGTGCAGTGGCGAAGTTATCTTCGTGATAAAGTCTTTTGGTTTCTGAAAGGGTTACTGGTTGTGGTTTTAGCGGCTCAACTTCTTGACGGCGCTTAATTTCGCCGAAATATTTTTCAATCATTTGCTTGGCTTCGGCTGTGTCAAAATCTCCAGCTAAAACCAAAGTGGCGTTATTGGGGCCGTAAAAACGGTCGTAAAACTCCTTTACATCTTCAACGGTTGCATTTTGCAAATCTTCTAATTCGCCAATAACCTGCCAGTTATACGGATGGCCTTCGGGGTATATATTTTTATCAATCACCCAACTTGTGTGTCCATATGGATTATTATCTACGCGTTGGCGTTTTTCATTTTGAACCACTTCTTGTTGGTTTTCAAAAGCAGCTTCGGTAACGGTATTAATTAAAAAGCCCATTCGGTCGCTCTCTAACCACATGACGGTTTCCATTGCGTTTTTTGGAACAACTTCGTAATAAATGGTTCCATCTTTCCAAGTTCCACCATTTAGCGTTCCGCCAGCATCTTGAATAGTTTTGAAGAATTGGTCTTGCGGCACATTTTCAGATTCTTGAAACAACATGTGCTCAAATAAGTGCGCAAAGCCGGTACGTCCCGTTTTTTCACGGTTAGACCCAACGCCATATTGTATAGCTAATGAAACAATTGGGTCGCTTTTGTCTTGATGAAGAATTACATCGAGTCCGTTTTCAAGCTCGTACTTTTCGAATTCAACCGATAGTTTGGCGCTATCGTCCGTACTCGCTTCTTGATTTGTTTTACAAGAAAAAACGATTAGCGAGGTTAAAGCCAAAGCTACGACGCTGGTTTTAATGGAAATTTTAAACATACTAAATTGATTTTTTATGAAGGTTTTAAAGATAGTATTGCCAGTTGGTTTAAATCTTAAAAATAAGTTAAAACGAGCTTGAAGCAATTTATTATATTTTAAACGCTAAAGTTACCTTAGCCTCCCATTACCAATACTATATATTAATATGGGTAACTGCCCAACATATTTCCTACAGGAGCATAATTTGCAACAAAAATATAGAAACCATCTTCGCACTGTGCAACGCCAACGCCTACTTCGGTGGTAGATTTCCAAACCATTTGTGTGTAATGGTTATATTTAGAATTGCTGTAAGTATAGTTGTCTTTTTCTTTATACCACGATTTTGACGCATCCAAAGCGGTAAAAACAGTACCGCCGCCGCCATAAAGGTTTTCGCCGATAGTGCTATTTCCGCTGTGACGGAAGGAACAATGATCTTGAGCCAGCATATCGGCGTGTTTTTGAGCAATTGATGCTAAATTGGCGCTCCATTTTAAATCTGGAACGCCCACTTCATTTCTCGCCATATTATGATGAGCTAGAAACTGAGTTGCCATTTCCATAGTAACTTCACTACCTGTGGAAATGGTATCGCTTTGAGTTGGCACGACTAAAATAACATCATCGTTAGAAACAATAGTATCGTTTTGGGCAAAGCTAAGTTGAATTGAAAAAAATACGCAGAGAATTAGTATTAAACTTTTCATAGTTACTGAAGTTAAGGGTTAGTTAAGTTTTAGTTGAATTTAAAGTAAGAAATTGAAAATTTCGTACTTTCAAAGATACTACGAAACACAACTATATTGACTACGTATAAGTACGTAATTTTATGACTGTAAATGAATTAAGCCTGATTTTAAAAATAAATATCATCCAAACCACCCATCCCTATCCAAACTTCTATATTGAATAGCTTCAGAAATGTGATTGCCATTTAATTTTTCAGCGCCTTCTAAATCTGCAATGGTACGAGCAACTTTTAAAATTCTATCGTAAGCGCGGGCAGAGAGGTTTAAGCGTTCCATTGCGGTTTTTAAAAGAGCTAGCGAAGCTTCATCGAGTTTACAAAATTTTCGAATTTGCTTCACGCCCATTTGTGCATTGTAGTGTACATTTTCAAATTCCGTAAAACGTTCAGATTGCAATTTTCTTGCTTTGGTAACGCGTTCCCGAATAACAATACTCGATTCGCCGCGACGTTCGTCACTTAATTTTTCAAAAGGCACTGGGGTTACTTCAATATGAATATCAATACGATCTAAAAGCGGTCCAGAGATTTTACTTAAATACCTTTGCATTTCTGCGGGTGATGACATTACGGGCGCATCGGGATCGTTAAAATACCCACCAGGACTTGGGTTCATGCTCGCAACAAGCATAAAACTTGAGGGATAGGTAACCGTAAATTTAGCGCGTGAAATTGTTACATCGCGATCTTCTAAGGGTTGTCGCATTACTTCCAACACGCCGCGTTTAAACTCGGGCAATTCATCTAAAAACAGAACGCCATTGTGTGCCAAACTAATTTCGCCCGGCTGCGGGTATTGTCCACCGCCTACCAAAGCTACATCGCTAATAGTATGGTGTGGGCTTCGGAAGGGGCGCGAAGTCATAATACCGCCTTTCTCCATTGTTCGTCCTGCAACGCTGTGTATTTTGGTAGTTTCCAAGCTTTCCTGCAATGTCATCGGTGGTAAAATACTCGGCAATCGTTTCGCAAGCATTGTTTTTCCCGAACCGGGCGGACCTATCAAAATAATATTATGTCCACCAGCTGCTGCAATTTCCATACAACGTTTAATAGACTCCTGCCCTTTTACGTCGGCAAAGTCAAATTCGGGATGCTCTAAGTGGTCGTAAAACTCGGCTTCCATATCCACTTCGGTTTTTTCGAGTGGAATGTCTTTATTGAAAAAATCAATCACTTCTTGAATGTTTTCAATTCCAAACACTTCAATTCCTTCAACAATAGCAGCTTCTTTCGCGTTTTGTTTCGGAAGAATAAATCCTTTAAAGCCTTCTTCTTTTGCCTTTAATGAAATTGGCAATGCCCCGCGAATGGGCTGCAGGTTTCCATCTAAAGACAATTCGCCCATAATTATATATTCTGAAAGAGGGTTTTTTTCTTCAATCTGTTCAGTTGCTATCAGTACGCCCATGGCTAGCGTTAAGTCGTAAGCAGAGCCTTCTTTCCGAAGATCTGCGGGCGACATATTTAAAATAAGTTTTTTACCCGGAATTTTGTAGCCGTTGTTCTGCAGTGCTGCGGCGATTCTAAAATTGCTTTCGCGAATGGCATTGTCTGGCAAACCAACTAAATGGTACCCTACACCAAGATCTACATTTACTTCAACCGTTATGGTTGTGGCCTCCACGCCAAAGACTGCGCTTCCGTATACTTTTGTAAGCATAGCTTATTAATTATTGTGTTGTATGGGGAGCTTAATTTAAGTAAGGTAATAATTTTTTGTCAAATAGGCTTTTAGAACCTTATTTCGTACGGTAACTAAATTTAATAGAGGGGAATTTCCCTAAGGTTTTTTCAGGTAAATCCCTCTTGAAAAAACAGGGTTTAACCTATTGATAAACAGTGTTTTAACTTCTTTTATAAAAAATATTCTTCTTTATATTTGCCGGTGTTGAAGCATTAGATTGTTTCATATAAATAATATTAACTTAAATACAAACACATTATGTTCAACCAATTTTCAAAAAATTCAAAATGGATTCTAGCTTTTAGTTTCGTTTTAATTTTCAGCACAATTTCCTTTTCAGGAAGTCGCCAAATTGGCGGTTATGTAGATCAAGCCGAAAGCCGGTTTGTTAGAAATGTATGGAATTTTATTAAGAATTTCCAAAGCCCAAAAACCATAGGTTCACACAGTTGGAAATACGATCAGTATTTCTGGGCAGAGCCTTTTGAATTTACAACTTCGCACCAAAATTATGTTGATGCTATGGATTTAGCCTATGTAGCTGGTCACGGAAATTATCATTACATCCAAACCAATCAAAGCTTGGGGTTGGGCGTTGATATTAGAACGGTACCCCAATACGGAAATTCGGGTGACGATCTAGAATTTATGATAATTGAATCTTGCTACACGGTATCTTCAAGACCCGAAAAAAGCAATTGGTGGAGCGATTACAATTCTATGTTTGGCGGTTTGCACCAATTGGTAGGTTTTCACACACTTAGTCATTCAGACAATGGAATACCAAACAATTATGCCGGGAAACTTAAAAACAATGGTGCCGTTTGGCAATCTTGGTTCGACGCCGTTGACGAAGAGCGTTTTTGGATTTTTAATCCGTCCTATTATGATCCGCAATACGGTAGCAATTATCCCTACCCTGGATTAGCAAGCGTAATTGTAGGCAGAGGCTGCACCAACGATAGATTGGGTTCCTATGCAAGCGATCCAGCTCCAGGAACTGGTGGAATGTACACTTACTGGCAATATTAATAACAAATCTTTAAAAACAATACAATGAAAAAATCATATAAAACATCGCTATTTACAATTGGAACAATATTGTTTTCAATATTTGCAATGTCATCTTTTGTAAATAAAAAGACCGCGTCCACCACGGACGTCACATTTACACCAACGGCATATACCAACCTCATTACCTATCAAAAAGGCGATATGTATGTGTATGCTACATCGGCGGTAAATCCTGAAAAGGTAAAAAAGTTTCAACAAGTGGCGGCAAAAAGTATAGCCGCCAGAGGACTGGTACCATCTTCTATAAAAGAAGTTTTAACTTTCAGTGAAAAAGATCCGTCTGCTTTTTACGAGCAGGATTTAAAATCAGGAACCTTATCTTTTAGTAAAGGAATGGACGGTTATTATGAAAAATCTAGCGTGCGTTTACCCGATCAGGAAAAAGCAAAAGACATCTCCCTATCGTTTTTAAAAGAAACTGGACTTGCCCCAGCCAATTTAAAGGAATTAAAAATGATGCACTCTGGTGGCTTACGGGCTTCTGCAGCGGGTTCCGAAACAGTAAAGGACGTATTGCGCACCATTACTTATGGCCGTATGTTAAACGGAGTTCCAGTATACGGCGCAGGTTCAAAAATTATTGTTCACGTGGGCAATAATGGCGAAATTGTTGGCGTAAAATCACGCTGGAAAGAAATAGAGTCTAAAGGTAAAACTGTAAGCAAAGCATCCCTAATTAGTGCCAAGCAAGCTGAAGCAGCAATGCAACGCCAACTTATGAAAGAATACGGAAAAGATGCTAGATTCAAGATTAAAGACATGTATTTAGCGTATTATGACGGCGGCAAAAATTTTATTCAACCCGCATATTTCTTTCAAATAGACATCTCTTTACCACGCGTAAAAGAAAGCCCGGGGATAAAATTTGATTACATCGGGATTGTTTCGGCTCTTTCTGATCCGCCAGAAGCAATTGCACCAGCCGAAGAATCTCCCGAGGCTCAAAAAATGATTAAAAAAACATCATTAAAGCAATCTCGAATTTCGAATATTAAAAACAAGAAGGAGGTAGATTAACCCACATTCAGTTAAATTTCAACTTAAAACTATCAAGTTACGACAAAGCTAAATACTAATTTTTGTAACTTGATAGTTCTTTTATAAATACTTCATTATGAAACGAAAACAAATAATATTTATCTGTTTGGTGCTGTGCTCCACGAGCATAATTCTATCCAGTTATTCGGGCTGCAATGACAAAAAACAGCAAACCGAAACCGTAGAAGTTCCACAAACTCCCGAGCCACCAATTGGTTATGAGCAACCAAAAGCACCCGACTCTATCCCGTTAAAAGATTTAGGAAAGGATTGTTACGAAAAAAACACGAAAACTTACAAAATAGCATGTCCAGATTTATACGATCCGGTTTGCGGCTGCAACAATAAAAATTACAGCAATAGCTGCGAAGCAGAGCGTGCTGGAATTAAAAAATGGACAAAGGGAAATTGTAAATAATCACCAATTTAAAATAGAGAAAACTGTTTTATTCCGCAATTAATTTTGAAACAAGGTTTTTTGTAGACGCATTTTCCACCTGTGCTAATTGCCGTTTTTCTATGGCATTTAAAGTGCCTTTGGCAACGGTTTTTCCTAACTCAACGCCCCATTGGTCGTAACTGAAAATATTCCAAACAATTCCTTGAACAAAGAGTTTGTGTTCGTAAAAAGCAATTAGGCTCCCGAGGTTCTTTGGTGTTAATTTCTTTATTAAAAGTGTGTTAGTGGGTTTATTTCCTTCGAAAAATTTAAAGGAATTTTCCACGGTTTTATTATGCGTTCCTTCCCACAAAGCTTCCGTTTGCGCGAAAAAATTCGCCATTAAAATATTGTTGTTTTCAATATTTCCGTGCAAGGGTTCGCAAAAACCAATAAAATCTGTCGGTATTAATTTTGTACCTTGATGCAATAGCTGAAAAAACGCGTGTTGCGCATTTGTACCTACGCTTCCCCAAACAATAGTTCCAGTTTCATAATTAATCTTCTCACCATTTCTATCTACACTTTTACCGTTACTTTCCATCACAGCCTGCTGTAAATACGGAACAAGCTTATGAAGGTATTGCGAATACGTAACAACTGCTTCAGTTTCTGTGTTAAAAAAGTTATTATACCACACCGAAAGTAGCGCCAGAATTACCGGAATATTAGTTTCGAATTCTTCATTTTCAAAATGTTTATCCGCTTCAAAAGCGCCTTTTAACATTGCTTCAAAATTATTGAAACCTACGGCACAAGAAATGGAAAGCCCAACAGCGCTCCACAGTGAAAACCTACCGCCAACCCAATCCTGCATTGGGAAAATATTATTTTCAGAAATACCAAAATTAGTTGCCTCAGAAATATTGGCCGAAACGGCTACAAAATGTTTTTGAACGTCGTTTTCCGATGCTTTTTCTAAAAACCAATTTCGAATAACGGTTGCATTTACCAAGGTTTCTTGAGTTGTAAAACTTTTAGAAACAATTATAAAAAGGGTCGTTTCGGGATCTACTTTTTTTAAGATTTCCGCAACAGCATCGCCGTCAACATTGGCGACAAAATGAATTTGTAAATGATTTTTATAAAACTGAAGCGCCTCAGTTACCATTTCGGGACCTAAATGACTTCCGCCTATGCCTATGTTTACAACATCTGTAATCGGTTTTCCCGTGAAACCTCTGTGATTGCCACTAATTATTGCTTCGGAAAAATTCCGCATTTTTTGAAGTGTATTTTTCACTTCAGGTTTCATAGATTCAAAATCGCGCAAGGCAGTGTGAAGCACCGCTCTGTCTTCAGTTTTGTTTATTTTAGCCCCCGTAAATTGTTGTTGGATGGCTTCTTTCAGCTTTACTTCTTCGGCGAGATTTAGTAAAAGTGAAATGGTTTCGGTGTCAATTCTATTTTTAGAATAATCTAAATAAAAATCCTGCCATTCAATTTTAAAACGCTCCGCCCGGTTGCTATTTTCTGAAAAAACAGACTGCATTTGGCGTGTCTTTATTTTTTGAAAATGATTTTCAAGTGCTTTCCAAGCTTCAGTTTTTGTTGGATTTACAGAAGGTAAAGACATTTTTAATTTTCGAATTTAGATTTGCGTTTTTGAAATTTTGCTTTTGTAATAATTAAGTAGCCCGTCAATGGGTCTTTGCACAATATTTCCAAGCTCCAGATTGTGTTCATTAAAACATTCCTTGATTATTTCTTCTGAAAAATGGGCGATAGAACCAATAAAATGTACGGGGACCTCGCGTGCTTTTTCGAAACAAAGAATGCGGCATTCAATAAAATTTGAAATACCTTCTTTAATTAGCGTGTAAAAATATGGGTTTATTTCCTTCTGTGTGAAAATGAATTGCGCAAAAGACGCCAAATATGCATTTGGATTCAGTTTTTTATACAAATTCATTTTTATTTCATCTGCTTCCAAGTTGAAATGCTTCTCAAATTCCGAAGCAATTTCTGAAGGCATGCGATGGTAAAAATAATCGCGAATCAATCTCTTTCCGAAGTAATTTCCACTGGCTTCATCCATTAAAATATAGCCTAAAGATGGAATGGGAGCATGAATTTCATCGCCGTCAAAATAGCAGCTGTTGCTACCAGTACCTAAAATACAAACAATTCCAGGTGCGGTTGTGGCAGCATATACCGCAGCCAATAAATCTTCGGCTGCTGTCACTTTTGCATTTGGAAATACTTCTTCTAAAACTTCCTCTAAAATAGTTCGGGGCGTAATAGTGCCGCAACCCGCCCCATAAAAATCAAGCACTTCAACTTGTTGAAAAACATTTTTTAAAACTTCATTTGAAAGAATACGAAGCCTTAATTCGTCCTTGGGAACAACCGCGGGGTTTAATCCTAAAGTGGTGGTTTTAAAAAGCACTTTGCCAGAATCGTCCAGCAAAACCCAGTCGCATTTTGTAGAACCGCCGTCGGTAATTAGGGTCATAATTTATATAGTTGCAATGTGAACGGCCAAATCTACAAGCTTTGCGGAATAGCCATATTCGTTATCGTACCAAGCCACTAACTTAAAGAAATTATCGTTAAGCGCAATGCCAGAGTTGGCGTCAAAGGTGCAAATATACGGGTCTGAAACAAAATCTTGTGAAACTACTTCGTCTTCGGTATAGTTTACAATGCCCTTGTACTCATTTTGAGCTGCGTTTTTAAAAAGGGTTTTTATTTCTTCGTAAGTAGTAGCTTTGTTAGTGCGAACGGTTAAATCTACAACGGAAACATTTGTAGTAGGCACTCGAAAAGCCATGCCTGTTAATTTTCCTTCCAACTCCGGAATAACCTTGGTTACTGCAATAGCGGCCCCCGTACTAGTTGGAATAATATTACTTAACGCACTTCTGCCAATTCTGTAATTTTTCTTTGAAGGCCGATCTACAGTAGATTGCGAAGAGGTTACGGCGTGTACCGTAGTCATTAATCCTTCTACAATTCCGTATTCGTCGTTTATTATTTTTGCCAGTGGCGCAAGACAGTTTGTGGTGCAAGAGGCGTTTGAAATTATTGTATCACTTGCTTTTACATCTTTATGATTAACGCCCATTACAAACATGGGAGCCGTTTTTGAAGGCGCCGAAATTATTACTTTTTTGGCCCCCGCTTTTAAGTGTGCCGAAGCCGATTCTACTTCTTTAAATACACCAGTGCAATCAATTATAACTGAGGCTCCAACTTCGTCCCATTTTAAATTTTCAGGATTTTTTTCTGAAGTTACGCGGATCTCAGTGCCGTCTACCGTTAAAATACCATCTTTCACTTCTACCTTCCCGGGAAATCGTCCGTGTACAGAATCGTATTTTAATAAATATGCTAGATGATCAACATCCAGTAAATCGTTTACGGCAACTACTTCTATATCTTTTCGTGTTGCTGCCACTCTAAAGGCTAAACGCCCAACTCGGCCAAAGCCATTAATTCCTATTTTTATCATATGTTTTTCTTAATCTCGTTATTTTTTTAATTATTACAAGTGGAATTTAAATTTCCTCTAAAAAAGGTTAAATTGAAATTATATCTGCCACCCGTATTAAATCTTCGTCAATTTCATTATTGCCTTTTATTGCATCTAAAAAAGACACTGAGGTTACTCTGTTATGAATTATGCCAATCATTACATTTGTTTCTCCGCGCAAAAGTGCGTCAACTGCACCAACGCCCAAACGACTGGCAAGCACCCTATCGTAACAACTGGGCGATCCACCACGTTGAATGTGTCCCAGTACCGTGACTCTTACTTCGTATTCGGTTAAATTTTCTTCAATATATTTTGCAAGGCCGAAAATGTTTTTTCCTATTTGATCTCCTTCCGAAACAACCACAATACTCGAAGTTTTACCTGATTTTTTACTTCTGCTTAAAGATTCTAACAGGCGTTCGCGCCCCCTGTTTTGTTCAGGTATTAAAATTTCCTCTGCTCCTGCTCCAATGCCAGCGTTTAGGGCAATATCGCCAGCATCGCGACCCATAACTTCTACCAAAAACAAGCGGTTGTGTGAATTTGCAGTGTCTCTTATTTTATCAATTGCTTCTACCACAGTATTTAAAGCAGTGTCGTAACCAATGGTATAATCTGTTCCATTTATGTCGTTATCAATTGTACCGGGAATACCGACAACTGGAAAATTAAATTCGTTCATAAATACCGAGGCTCCTGCAAAAGTACCGTCACCACCAATAACTATCAAAGCATCGATATTCTCCTTTTTAAGATTATTAAACGCCTTTTTTCTGCCTTCGTCGGTTCTAAAATCTTGGGAGCGGGCAGATTTTAAAAACGTGCCACCCCGATTAATTAAATTCTTCACCGAACGTGGACCGAGTTCTTTAAAATCGGCTTCAATTAAACCCTGAAAACCGCGGTAAACACCCACACATTGTAGGTTGTTATACGCACAAGCCCTAACAACTGCACGAATGGCCGCGTTCATCCCGGGGGCATCTCCGCCACTAGTTAAAACGGCAATTTTTGATGGTAATTTCATAAAGTGAAAGTTACTATGAATGTTTTGAACTATAAATGATATTGATCAATAAAAATACGTGTTAGTACGTATAGCACAAATTAAACACCTGACTTATATTTGAACCATAGAATTAGTGGATAATGTACTAATCAATATTTTTTGTGGGGATAGAAAATATTATTAGTGCACTTAAAGTTTACTAAGTTAGGTTTGTTAAAGAATCTCAGCCTTTTTGGCTGGGATTCTTGCTTTTTTATAGGTTTGGTACTGTTATTTTTAAAATTTCTTTTGTTTTTTCCGTTACCTGAAAACGGTCATCCATTCGCAAACCAATTATCCAAACGATAGCATCACCGCTTAAAAGCAGCCAAATTTTTTCTTTTTCAATTAATGATAATTTTTCATCTTTAAAAAATTTGCTCAGTTTCTTTTTTCCCTGCATTCCGAAAGGTTGAAAACTATCGCCACTCCTCCATTTTCTAAGTTTTAAAGGAAATTTTAATTTTTCGGAAGCAACGTAAATTAGGTTCTTTTCGGTTTCGCCAATGGATTTAGCTACTTCAATATTTAAATTTATGGGTGAAGTTGTTCCTTCTTTTGAAACCAAAAATTCTTCGGATGTGTTTTTATCTGATATTTCCGTCAGCACCAATTCATCTCTATTTTTAAGAAGTCGGTGCGTTTTTGAAAAAACCTGCTTACCAGTTTGCGCGTTGAGCAAATGTGAAACGTCATCCCATTCAGTAAAGCCAAAACCGTTTAACAGTTCGTAAAGCAAGGCATCGGAATGGGGCAATTCCTTTAATTTTTCAATATTTATTTTATATGAATTTGCTCCTTCAGATACAACCAAATTATAAATTAAGGCTATATAATCTTCAACGAGATTGTGTGTAGATTGTAAGTGGCGTTGGGTTTTTTGAAAATTTTCAAGAACCGAATCGCTTGTTTTTTTAAACTGTGGTAAAACGTCCAATCGCAATCTGTTTCTGAGATAATCTGCTTTTTTGTTGCTACTATCTTCGCGCCATTTCAAGTTGTTGGCTTTGGCATATTTCAGAATATCTTCGCGTGAAAAATTGAGCAACGGACGAATAATTTTCTTGTTTTCCTTCGGAATTCCAGTAAGTCCATTTATACCCGTGCCACGAGAAAGGTTGATAAAAAAGGTCTCCAAATCGTCGTCTAAATGATGGGCGGTCAATAAATAATGGTATTTAAAATTTTTTAAAATCTCTGCGAACCAGTTATAGCGCAGATCGCGGGCTGCCATTTGCGTCGAGATTTTGTGTTCTTTTGCAAATTTTTTAGTGGCGAAAGTTTCGGCGAAAACTGGAACTTCCAGTTTTTTTGCCAAATCAATTACAAACATTTCATCGCCATCGCTTTCCTTTCCTCGGAGTGAAAAATTACAGTGGGCCAAAGCAATCTCAAAGTTTAATTGCTTAATTAAATGTGTTAAAACCACACTGTCCAGTCCACCGCTACAGGCTATGAGTAGTTTTTTTCCAATTAAAAATGAAAAATTAGCGTCAATATTTTTTTTGAAATGAGCGAGCAAATTGATTTAAATTTAAAAGAAATTAATAATTATTCCAGCAATAACGGCAATTCCGAAGCTGAGCATCGTGCCGATAAGCACGTATTCCGTTTTTAAAGTTTCGTTATTTCCGTAACGCAAAATAGATTTGGCGGCAATTAAAAATCCAACTGCCGAATATTGTGAAACGATGATAAAAGTGAGCGTTAAAATTCGTTCTAAAACGCCTATTACTTTTCCGGCATTGGGCATTTCGTTATCGCTACTAACTTGTATTTCGGTGGCTTTAAAGACTTCTTTTATAAAAATATTTGCTGGTTTTAGGCAAACAAGATATCCTGTAATTATCAATAAATATTTAAAATTAAGGGATACATCTATCGATGGATTTATACCGTTCCATCTATTAAATAAAAACACAATCAGGGTAATAATTGCCAAATGAATAGCTTGGTCAATAAAATAGGCATACCGACCAAAATAGCGGCTATTGCAGAGATGCCGCTTAAAACCATCTAATAAAAAGTGAGTGAAAGCGATAATTGCAGCAGCCAAAACAAAATCTATTTGCAACGAAAATAACCACGCCAACGCAAAACACGCCAATGCGTGCCAATAGAGAAATGGACTTTTAAAACCAATTGTATTTTTTTGTACTGCAAGTTTATCTGTTTGAAAAAAGTAGTCTAAACACAGATGTGCAATAAATTGAAGCAGTAATAATTCTTCTAATTTCATTGTTTCTATTTTGAAATTACCATTTTAAAATAATTTACGGCTTCATCAATGGCGTTCCAGCCAACACTTGTGGAATGTTGATTTACGGCAGATTGCCCAATATTGAGTTGTTTTGCTATTTCATCTTCTTGATTATTCATCAATTTTAAATATAATACTTCGCATTGCCGTGCCGTAGCTTTACTGAACAAAACGTCTAATAGCGCGAGTAAAGTTTGAAAATTTTTATTTAAATCTTCATTCTTTGATGCAAAAAATAAGGTGTTTTTTATAACAATACGTTCTTTATTGTAGGTTGATTCGCCACTAATTTCTCGCCCAGACAGATAAATTGCCTCACCGTCTATCACACCTTCTTCGGGATTGTATCGGCTTAGTTGCCCATACCCTATTGCAAGCCGAATTCCGTGAATTTTGAATTGTTTTACGCGGTTGTCTTCTTTTGTATATTTTTTAGCGTCTATATAAATCGCTTTTACAAAACTTTTAATAGCCAGCGCTACCTGCAAGCCTTCTGTGGCATTGGGGACGACACATTCTAAATAATCGCCTTTAATAATGCGACCGTAAACATTAAACTCATGTTTTAAATCACTAATTAAAATTTTTAATTTCTCCTCAACAAATTTCTGGTCCGGAATGCTTAAACTTGTTGACGATACAATATCGCCCGATATAACTGAATAATTCATTTACAATAAATTTATTCAAATATACATATTTATAAGCGTTTAAGCTAATAATATATATTTATAAGCTTAAAAGCTAATAAATGAGTTTATGAGTTTAATGGCTTATAAAGTATGGTTTAAAACTTGCCGCATTGCCTTGGCTTTAAGCAAGCATTCTTCGTATTCCTTTTCGGGAACAGAATTACTAGTGATAGCGCTACCAACGGAAAAACTGACGTATTTTTTTGATGCATTGTAGAGAATACTTCTGATAACCACATTAAAATCGAAATCTCCCGTAGGCGAAAAATAGCCGATTGCGCCGCTATAAAGTCCGCGTTTGGCGTCTTCTATTTCTTCAATAATCTGCATTGCTGAAATTTTGGGTGCACCCGTCATACTGCCCATT
This sequence comes from Aequorivita vitellina, assembly GCF_022008365.1. Lineage (GTDB taxonomy): Bacteria > Bacteroidota > Bacteroidia > Flavobacteriales > Flavobacteriaceae > Aequorivita > Aequorivita vitellina. Next base: position 61,750 of record NZ_JAIRBA010000006.1, on the reverse strand, counting down.
GGGTAGGTATTTCTTAAAACCTCAACACTCGAAAAATCTTGTGGAACGGTGCAACTAACAGTTGAAATCATTTGATGCACTTGCTTAAAAGTATAAATTGCACAAAGTTCATCAACGGTAACGCTGCCCTTTTCTGCAATGCGAGCCAGGTCGTTGCGTACCAAATCGGTAATCATAATATTTTCGCTGCGTTCTTTTGGGTCTTTGGCCAGTTGTTGTGCTATTTTTGAATCTTCAATTTCGTTTTCTATACGTTTTGCTGTACCCTTAATTGGTTGGGAAATTACGGTGTTTCCCGATCTTTTAATGTAGCGCTCGGGAGAAGCTGAAAGCGCAAAAAAGTTATTCAATTTTAGAAAAACCGAAAAGGGTGGTTTTGAAATTTTATTAAGTTGAAGAAACGTTTGCAATGGTTTAATTTCAGCGTCTTCGGCATAAAATTCCTGGCAGACGTTTGCTTCGTAGATATCGCCGCGTTTAATATGTTCCAGCACTTCTTCTACTTTACGTATGTAGTTATCTTTAGTAGTGCGAATATTAATTTTTACGGGATTTAAGTTTTTATCGGTACCGCGTTTTTGCAACGATTTAGAGATCGAAGCCCAATCTTCTTCTATTTCATCGGCAACCATGTTTAAATAATGAAGTTCGACACTATTTTCAGAAAAAAGGAAGATTTTTTTAGGTTGAAAAAAATACAAATCCGGAAAATTTAAGCCATCAAAATTGTTGGAATGAAGTTTTTCTACATCGTTTTTTAGATCGTACGTAAGGTATCCAAAAATCCAATCTGCGGTAGTAGTTTGATATTCTTTTAATTTACTGAAAGCGTCGTAAACATCTGTTTTTAGCGCAGTAAAAGCATCTACCGCCAAAAGAGCTTGATAGGTTTCATGTTTTTGTGAATAATTGTTGCTGTCTAACCAAACTACCTCCTCAAACTGTTGTGCCCAGTGCAATAAGCGAGTTTTATTGACTTCATTTAAAGAAAAAGAAAGTTTCTTTATAGTACGCATTATTGTTGTATTTGGTGTGCAAAATTTTGAAGTACATCGTTAAACCCTAGAAGCAACACTTCGTTTGTTATTACTTGTGATTCTTCGGAAAAATTTTCAGAAAATGAAGGAATACTAAAACTTTCAAGAATAATAGCACCAAATCGCGGAAGTATATTTTTAGCGTATTCTAATGCCGAAGCAGCGCCACGTTTTCCGTTGGACGTGCTCATTAACAATACATTCTTTCCATCTAGGAATTTTCGATCTAAGCGTGAAAGCCAATCTAAAGTATTTTTAAAATATGCCGACACCATTCTGTTGTGTTCGTTTACCGAAATCACCAATGCATCGGCTTCTTTTATTTTATTATAAAGCAATTTTAAATCTGTAGAATAACCTCTTTCACGTTCCAAATCTTCGCTAAACATCGGTAGGTCATAATCTGTTAATTTAATTAATTCAACCGTATGTCCAGTAATTTTGGAGGACGCAAAACTCACTAATTTATGATTGATGGATTTGCTACTGTTACTTCCGGCAAAGACTACTATTTTTTTCATTTGCCAAAGTTATTGAAAAGCGGGTTATGAAAAAACCCGCGTCAAATAAATTGACGCGGGTTTTTTAAAATATAAATATTGCTAATTATTGTTTTACAATACGCTTAACAATGCTTGTGTCTGCTGCATTAATTTTAATAAAATACATTCCAGTTGCAAGGCTTTCTAAAGAGAAATTGGTTTCAACTCCTGTTTCACTTAAATCGATTGTTTTAATAACTCTACCTTTTACATCTGTAATAATTGCATTTGTAAGTTGTGTAGTAGTTTTATTAAGCAATGTAAGTTGACCCGATGTTGGGTTTGGATACAATAGAATGTTATTGTAAAATTCATTGTCGCCAAGACCTAAAACCTCATCCACAGTAACTGTAAAGGTACAATCGTCTGTATTGCCAGCTCCGTCTGTTGCTGTCATTGTAATTGTAGTTACACCTACACCAACCATAGTACCTGGGGCAGGACTTTGTGTAATCGCTGGATCTGGACAGTTATCTGTTGCCGTTGCATCGCCTGTATAATCTGGCAATGTAAACTGAGAGCCTTGCGGAACTTCAACTTCAAGATCTGCAGGACACGTAATTACTGGATCTTCGGTTTCTGCAATAACCTCAGTAAGCGTTCTTTCGCCTGCACAACCCGGAGTTCCTAAATTAATATCGCTATTAGGAGTTCCAAAATCTGCTGGTTCACAAGTTCCAGACCAATCGGCAGCTGTGTTTAAATCGCCAACTCTTCTGAATGAACCTGAAGAACAATCTGAGTTTAATGGTGCGCCAACGCCAGTCCAATCAAGATCGGCAGCGGTAATATTAAAACCTGCGATGGTTACGTTAAATCCTGCAATTTCTGCAGCGCTAAAATTCCAGAATACAGAATCTACAACGTTTCCACTTGGATCAATTATTAAAATCCAACCAGTTCCTCCATCATCCCAGAATAAGTTATTACCCCAGTAGCCAGTTCCGCCATCATCGTTCCAATCCACTACTGAATCTGGACCCATATTGCTAAGTGTTTGAACAATACTGTTTACCGAATTTATATCGCCATAAGGCGTATCGCTAACCGCTACTCGATAACCTGTGTAGTCTGTTGCCACACCCACATTTTGAATCTCAAATCTATCTGGAGTTTCTAAATTAATTTCTGAAACAACTAATTGTGACAATGGTCCAGGTGCACTTTCTTGGGCATAGACATCTATTGTTCCCGTAGGAGTAAATGTGTATGAAGTACCCTCAAATAAGAAGTTACCACCAGTTAAAGCATCAAACCATCTTATTACGTTGTTAGGGTCGTTTAACGTTGCTGTTACCGTTACTGGCTCGCCCACACAGAAATCTGTAACTCCCGTAGTAGTTGGTCCATTAGGCACCGCTAAAACCTCAATTGTATCTGTAGCACTAGAAGCTATTGAACAAGGTCCAGATGGCACATCATAAGTAATAGTGTGAACACCAACGCCAGCTGCTGCTGGATCAAATGTAAACGTAGATCCGTTTCCGTTATCAGTTACTCCAACCCCGCTGTAAGTCCCTCCGCTAGGAGTTCCACCACCTAAATCGGTTAACACAGGTGAAGAAGCACATACTTCTTCTAAAACAGATAAAGTAGCAGTTTGCGAAGGAGTATCAAAAGCTTGTGTTCCGTCGCTTCTACTTCCTGAAGATCCTTGACTTGCACTATAACCTAATCCTCTTTTTGCAAAAGCATCCCAAAGTAAGCAGATGTTTGCACCTCCGTAAATTGCTTGATCGGCAGCCATAATTGCATCACGACCATCTATAAAACCAGGGCTACAAGGCTGAAGTTTCATACCTTCAGTAACCAATACCAGTGCTTGAATATTACCAGCATCTTGGTTAACATCTCCAGTAACAGTATATACATCAGGATTAAAGCCGTGCTCATCTATTAATGCCCAGGTAACTTCCCATAGCATTTGAGCCCAAACAGAACCTACTCCGTGAGGCACTGCCGCTGTTTTAATATAATCATACGTTTGTGGATTTATCCCCATATCTGTACTGTACGGATAATCGCGAATACCTCCACCTCCTTGGCCTTGGCCAAATAAGTAGGTACCTACAGCTCTAGAATCGGTGCCTGCATCGCCAGGCTCAATGGTTAATAAAGCTCCGAAGAAATCACTCCAGCCTTCACCCATTTGCTCTGCGTTTTGTAAACATCCAGAGGCTCCAGGACCACCAGTTAAACGGTTTGAAACACCATGACCATATTCGTGCATTATTACAAGATTGTCAAAATCGCCATCTTTATCGCTGCAAATGTACATCTGCATGGTTGGATTCCCTCCATCTGGTGGTGTTCCAAAGTTCGCGTTACATGTACCAGATCCGTCTTGTGCTTCAGCATTTACAGAATCGCTACCTTGACCTCCATTACCATAATTGTTTTCTTGGAAGTTTCCGCTTATTTCATCAAAACCATATTGATACATAATGTCGTGAAAAACATTATTCATATAAAATAGGTTTGTAATTGCCGCATCTTCATATTGATTCGCATTGGTGTAAATTTGAGAAAAAGGATATCCCGTAAACTCTAAGTTTGCACCAGCATCTGGTTGATAACCTGGGTTGTTTCCATCTTCATAAGCGTTTACATTATTTCCGCGAGTTGTAGTATGTTCTGCACCGGCAACACCATCGGTATCGTGCCAACCAAAGGGAGAAGCAGTAGCGTTTGCAGGTTGCACTTCAATAGTACGTGCTCCATAATATGGGCTTTCAAGTGGCAAGGCAAAAACCTCGTAACACTCGGTACAAGCAGCTGGAGCTTCCGAAACAACCGCATTGTAATTAGGAATGTCGAATAAGTTTGAGTTAAAGTTCATCTCTTTCACGTGGTTGCTATGATCGTGATGAATTGCACAGCTTACCATCCAGTTCGCGCGGTTTACAATTGCTCCAGTATTGGCATCAACTCTTAAACTCCACCAATCTTGCTGGCTTTTTTCTTGAATTGAAATATCCCAAGTTAAAACCAATTCGTTTGTTTCGGTTATAGCATACATCAATTTTGCTGGAATGGGGCTTAAGGAAATACCGCCATCACTCAACAACGTTTCTCTGTCCACGCCTTTTGCGCCTTTTAAAATTGAAATTGATTCAGAAATAGAATAGTTTAATGATCCCGCAGCAGCTTGCACAGCTTGAATAGCCGTAAGTGCTGGAGTGCTGGATCCTGTTAATTTTTCTGAAGTGTTTTTAATGAACCTACTGTCTTTTGAAATTACATTTCCGTTAGACATTAAATGGATACTAGATTCAGTTCCATAAATTTCAATTCCATTAAATAATTGTCTGTAATAAACGTGCTGAATACCACTAGTACTGCTAAGGCTTTCACTCGTTACTTGCCATTGTACGTCTTGCGGCAATAATTCATTTTGCTCTAAGTAATGACTTAATTGTTGGTTGATCGCTTCTGAATAATTTTGCGCAACCAAAGTGCCCGTAGATACGAGCATCATTGCCAGGAATAAACTCCAGGTAATTTTCTTCATTTGTTGTTTCGGTTTAGATTAATATAAGTTTAAGGGTAGTTAAGAATGGTAAAGCTATTAAAAATTAATTTTATCACAACATTTTATTAAAATTCCAAAGATATTTAACATAGTTTACTTGTAAAAAAAACAATTTTATTCTGTTTCCATGTTTAATTAAATATTTCGGTACATTTACTTCACAAAAAATAAACGGTTCTATGGAACAACCCAATGATCTCATTAAAGAGATGCAAAACGGAAGTGAAAAAGCTTTCTCCCAATTATACACAATGTACAGCGAAGCCATTTACGGCATAATCTATAGCATCGTTTTAGATGAAGAAACTGCAGAAGAATTATTGCAAGATGTATTTATAAAAGTGTGGAATAATGCAAGTTCATATAATGTAAATAAAGGTCGTTTTTTTACGTGGTTGCTCAATATAGCGCGCAATACAGCTATTGATGAAACACGTTCAAAAGCATTTAAAAACACTAGAAAAAACCTTAGTACGTCAAACTTCGTAGATATATTATCATCCTCTGATAGTTTAAACAAATTTACAAACTCCATTGGTTTAAAGAAGTTTGTTGACGCGCTAAAACCCACTTGTATAAAAATTATAGATCTCTTGTATTTTAAGGGCTATACACAAGTTGAAGCTTCAAAAACACTGGATATACCTTTAGGAACTATAAAAACAAAAAACAGAACCTGTATTAATGAATTACGGGTACTAGTCTTAGGATAAAATATTATGAACCCCGAAGAAATAATAGCATCAGGAAAATTAGAAATGTACGTCTGCGGCGCCTTGCCGGAGGACGAGGCATTAGAAATAGAAAAGGCTGTTAACCAATTCCCAGAAGTAAAACGGGAGTTAGAACTTATAGAGAAGTCGTTACTGCATTTGGCCGAAGCTGTTGCCCCGCCCGTACAAGCCATGACTTGGTCGTATATTTTAGAAAGAATTAGAAAAACAGGAAATACCGGAAGTACAAAAGTTAGAGCGATAAACTGGCCTGCAATAACCGGCTGGGCTGCGGCAATACTATTTATGGGCGGAATTATGTGGATGTTGAAACAAACCAACGATTTAAACAAATCGCTTAAAGTAACCACCATTGAAAATAATACCTTACGCGAAGAAAAATCAAAAGCAGAAAATCAACTTGCCGAAAACGCGGAAGTGCTCGAGGTTTTACGCTCTAAAGATTACCAAGCTTATACACTACCAGGAAATCAAGCCGTCGCTCCCGATGCATTTGCAAAAGTATTTTTGAATAAAAAAGAAAACGTGGCCTATATAGACGTCAAAGGTTTACCTACGCCGCCGCGCGGAAAAGTTTACCAAGTTTGGTCGCTTAAAATGGAACCACTAACTCCTACGAGTGTAGGTTTAATTGATGCCGACAACAAAATAGGTGAAGGAATTTATAAATTTGTAAACTTTCCAGACCCCGAAGCGTTTGGTATAACATTAGAGCCCGAAGGCGGAAGTGAAACACCAACCTTATCTCAACTATATACTTTAGGAATGATAACTATTTAAATGAATTAGTAAATTGAATTAAAAACCTATACGTATTTGCGTGTAGGTTTTTTTTGACTCGATAAGTACCTCTTCCAACTACTATTTCAAGTGACCAAACTTTCAAATAGGCTTTAAATGAAAAAGCGCCCGCAAATTGCGAACGCTTTAACTAACAAAAAAACTCTAAAACCAGATTATCTGGTTTTGTAAAATCTACCAATTTCGTGGTAGATAACCAACCTCTATAATACTTACGTAATAAAGTGCAATAGGGTTTTAATTAAACTAGAGTTTTATAATTTCTCTCGTTGTCACTGGTCCCAACTCATAGCTTGCTTCCAGCAGTTCTTCTTTTAATGCTGCTACTTTTTCTGTCATTCCGTTTGCTTTGTATATTAATGCAGCGTGAAAAAGCGCCTTTGGCTCAGACGTTTTTCCTTCAACGTAATTTTCAATGGTTTTTAAGGCCGCTTCTTTTTGTCCTACTTTCAACTGAGCATAGGCTAACAATTGATATGTTTCGGGCGTAGCGCGATTATTAACTTCGGATTCGGCTAATTTCAAGGCTTTTTCTGGGGCTGTTTCGGTATATGCATTTATTAAATACGTATTGTACATTCCTCCGTAATTTGGATTTTTAGCTGCTTTTAGAAACAGATTTCTTTGCTTTTTTACTTCGGAAGTATTTCCTTCAAAATTTGCCATTTCGGCTTTTAATAAATGATAATCCGGCGCTTTATGATTCACCATTACTGAATCTAAAATGCGGTTTGCTTCTTCAGTATTTTTTTCAAAAGAATAAATTATCCAAGCTATTTGTTTTTTTACATAATGGTTATCGGGCTCCAATGCTAAGGTTTTTAAATAGCTATTATACGAATCTTTAAGTCTACCAGCGTGTCCATAAAAGTCGCCGATATTACTGTAAATCCATAGTTTAAAATCTTTATTGTTGCGCTCCTCTGCTATTTGCTGAGCTTGTTCTAAATATTTAATGGCAGCATCAAGATTGCCATTATGATCGCTCCATTTTGCCAAGCGAATAAGGTAATTGAAATCCTTAGTGTCTTTTATTTTTCCCAAGAGCGTATCGGCACTTTGGTAATTGCCCAGTTCCATCGCCACGTCAAAAAGCATCATTTCAGTTTCTCTTCTATTGTCGGGATAGGTATATGCGCTATCCAACAAAACCTGCGCTTCCTTAAAACGATGCTGCGAAATATAATTGTGCGCCAAACTTCGCAAATAAGTGTCCTTATTCCTAGCTGAAGTAGTTAGTGATTTTTTAATCAACGCCTCTGAAGCTTTCAATTCTGAAATATCGCCCGTACTCCCAAAAAGCGCTGCGTGTATTCCAGACAGACGGCTCATTTCCATTAAATGCGTAGAATCATTGTTGAAGCGTTTCTGCCAAAATTCAAACTGCGTTTCAATGGCATCTTTTGAAGGCGTGTTTTTGGTGCTTAAATATTGGTTGTAGTCATTACTGTCTGTAATTTTTTCAGCCTTTTCCTGGCATCCAAAAAGAACCACTGCAACAGCTATTGCAAAAAGTTTTTTCATAACAAAATATATTGTTTTAAGCTGGTTAACGTTTTTGTTAAACCAAAAAAGAGAACCAAAACGGCTCTCTTTTCTGAATTTTAATTAAACTTTCTAAAAAGGTTCTGCCAAATATGGAAAGCTATTTGAAAAAGCAACATCGTTTGTTGGTACGCCATCACTGGTTAAACCAGGGTTTTCAGTTCCGTCTGCACCTCCAAAAATTAAAAGTAACGATACATCAATTACATCATCGCTTAATGCTCTTCCCGTTAAAACCTCTGTTCCATTAAAATAGGTAGTAATTCCAGATTGCGCTAACCAAAGTACATCATTAGAAAGTACTGTTGTAAAAACCTCTGCATTTAACCCCAGTGCATTGCTGGTATAAGCAGGGTTCAAGGCCAATAATTTAGTTTCAAATTTAGTTTGAAATTCGGCTTGCATCTGTGAAGGAACCGTTACATTAAACGCATCTTTAAAGCCTTCTGTTCCAAAAACGGTATTTATTCCCGGACGACCCATTTGGTCTTCTTGAACATAAGTTCCACTAAAATCGAGTGTTTGCCCGCAGGGTTCACAAGCTGTTCCCCCGCAATCTATTTCGGTTTCATCGCCATTTAAAATTCCGTCAGTACAGGTTTCTTGTGTTATTACTTTGTCGTCTTCACCTGAACATTGCACAAATAGTAAGGATGCGGTAAATACAGCAAAAAGGGTTATATATTTATATGTTTTCATCTTATTATAATTTTTATGGTTAGCAATTTTTATTGTTTTCTTTTGGCTTCAACCCACACGTTATACATAGGTGTTGTTGGGGCAAAAGGATTTACACCAGCCGTTCCTGCAGGTAGCATAGATTTTGGAAACTCTACAACCACACTTAAAACATTTGTACCGGCAAATGTGTCGGTACCAGGATCATCAAAACTAGTAGCTGTTCCTGCTAACACTTCATTATACTTGTTAAAATCGAAGAAAAAAGGATCGTCACGCGGTCCGGCGAAGAATTTCATTCCGTCTTGCTCGGCAATTTGTACATCGTCTTTGGTAGAAATTTGAACGCTTCTTCGTGTAGAAGTTGCAATAGTACTTTCCAAGCCTTGCATTGCGGGTGCCGAAGGACCAAAGAAATACATAGAATCGCCTCGCTTAATTGCTTGAATCACCAAATCTTCCTTTAAATCGTTATCTACGTCTATATTAAATTCCAAAAGTACGGTTTCATCAAATTCGGCTTGATCGGTAGGTTGTCCGGGAAGCAACAAACCTTGAACGTTGGCAACAAAAACAAAATTATTTGAGCTCTCTCCTTCAAAAGCATAAAAGTCGGTAATGTCTGCCGTAGTTCCCGCAACTGCAGGCGCATCAATATGATCTGCGGATATTAAAAATACCGATAAAGCGGCTACGCCCAATCCACCGATTGTTGCTAAAAGTTTTGATTTTTTCATCTTTTTTGTTGGTTTATATTATTTATTTTTACTTGTATGCTATTACTTACGTTTAAATGTAAGTGCATAGTTTTTAAGGTTGCGTTAATCTTTTGTTAATGCGAAAAACATTAGCTTTGACCGCTCTAAAATAGTGAAAATTTAAAACGATGAACCCGTCTGCACCTGATTGGATTTTAAAATTTCTAAATCTTTTCGATAAGAAAGACCTTCTCGTGCCTTTTAAAAACGAACAAACATTTTATACAGCACTAAAGGAAACAGGTTTTATTTATGGGGTTTCGGTTTCCGCTTTGCCAAAGAAATCGCTTGGCAATTTAAAACTTACCAAGGAGGAACTCACCAAAATAAATCTTTTTCACGCGTTATTCTATCAATTTTACGAAAAAAATAAATCTGCAACCAATAATGAGGCAATAAATAGCATTATATTATTCTACGAACATCTTGAAAAAAGGAGGGCTAGTTTTTTTAAAAAGTTTTCACTTGCACAAAGTCCATCAAATGTGTTGGAACATATTCTGTCCACAAGATTGCAGGAGGCAAACACTTTGTTGAAGAAAAACACAGTTTCGCTTTTAACTTATTCGCTGCTATACTTAGATGTCTTAGCCTATAAACAGTGGCTTTTAGATCCAACTTCTGCTAAAAATTATTACAAGCAACTGGAAACTGCAGCACTTACCGGTTGTTTTTACACTTTAAAGTCGAAAAGCGTTAAAACCAAATACGACAAGCTTTTAATTGAACTTTTTGAAACTTCTTCCGAATATATTATTGACGAAACTGATGGCGGAGTGGCTACCTTTTTAGACAGTTTAAACTATTTAAAAAGTAACGAAGATTCTTTAGAAAAAAACTATTTGTTGGATTTGTGTTGCCTCACCGTTTATGAAGATTTGAAGATGGACGAAGTGGAGCACCAGTTTTTGCAACAATTATTGGTTACACTCAATCTCTCAAAAAAAGAATTGCAAAGCAGCCTTTTGGCGCTAATTTCATTTTCACAAAAATATACCGAAAAGATACTGCTCTTTGAATATTCGCATCCAGTAAAACAATTTTACAAGCAATCTGCTTCAACAGTGAAGCTTTTAATTATTCGAAATAAAGATCGTTTGGCGCGCGAACTGGAAGAAAGTGGCGAATTGGTTGTGCTATTAGGACACTCAACGGTTCGCGATTTAACCGCGGAAGAAAAATCGAAAGTGAAAGAACAATTGCTGGATGTTTGCAAAACAATTCCATCGCTTACTATTTTCCTACTTCCCGGCGGGACCGTGCTTTTACCACTTTTAGTGAAATTTATTCCCAAACTTTTACCTTCGTCTTTTCAGGAAAATAGAATAGACAGATTTAATAATGAAGATTAGCTTATTCTAACCACAGTTTAAAGTCCTTCACGCGTTCGCGGGCAACAATTACTTCCTGCTCTTTATAACTGTTCAGTTTCAGTTGAAGCCGAGAGTTTGTATATGAAATTATATCTTTTATTGAATTGATGTTTATATAGAATTTGCGACTTATTCTGAAAAAAGTTTCGGGTGAAAGTTCGTTTTCCAATTGCTCCAAAGTCGTTTCCAAAAGATAATCACGGCCATCAATGGTGTGTGCATACGTTCCTTTATTTTCGGAATAAAAACACTCAATTTCATCTACCGAAATCATTTTAATGTGCTGACCAATTTTGGTTGTAAACCTCTTTTTATACTCGCGTTCAACAGGATTTACAAGTAGTTTTTTTATGTCCTCAAAATTTAATTGAACATTTTTAGGGTTGGGTTTAAAGGTTTTGTATTTTTCAACGGCGGTTTGCAATTCTTCTTCATCTATAGGTTTCAGTAAATAATCGATGCTATTTAGTTTAAATGCCTGTAACGCGTATTCATCAAATGCAGTGGTGAAAATAATGGCGCTGTTTACTTCAACGGCATCAAAAATTTCGAAAGAAAGACCATCGCTTAACTGGATGTCGAGAAAAATTAAATCGGGGTGTTCGTTATTATGAAACCATTCCACCGCTTCGCCAACGCTGTGCAACATTTGGCTTACAGTTACTTCCTGTTTTTCTAACATACGCTGAAGGTAACGTGCGGAAGGCTTTTCGTCTTCAATGATTAATACGTTCATTTGGTTGTTAATTCGTTATTTCGAAAAATTTGATATTTATTTTTTTGGAATTTATTTTCAAGGTTGTTCTTCCTCCAAAAATTGTTTTATTTTCTTCTCTTCCCACTTAGTTAAAAAATTATTTTTAAACTTCATTACGTACAAAACATACAAAGCGTGAAAGACCAATCCAATCCCCCAAAAAAAGAGGGTTACGTAATTACTCCATTGTTTAAAGTCTATTTCTTGCGCGTTAAAAACATTTGCAGAAACGAGGATAATTCCTGTATTAATAAGAATAAAAACTACCAAATGACTGTAAAATTCCTTTAGTGTTTCTACTTTTTTCTTCGCTCTTAAATATGCCAAACTTTTTTGCGTTTCCATTTTTATAGTTTGTTTTTAATCTTCTTTTAAAAAATTTTTCAATTGTTTTTCTTCCCAGTTTTTAATAAACTTCAATTTATATTGAAAGACTTTTGCGGCGTGAAAGAGTAAGCCAATTCCCCAAAATATGGGGACTATTAAAATATTCCAATCTACCCAATCTATAAAATTTTTATCTGTAACCTGATTCTGAAAAAACTGCAATATGTTTCCACGAACTATAAATAAAAAAATATTTACAATACTGTAAAACATCAAATGATTGTAAAAACCTTTGAGTGCTTCTACTCTGTTTCGAGCATTTTTCAATTTTATATCTACAAGATTTTCCATCTTATTCCCAGTTGTTTTTATTGGCTTTTTCTTCCTCTTCCATAAACTGCTTCATTTTTCTCTCTTCCCAGTTTTTATTAACAAAAGGCGTCCATTTAAAGGCTTTCACGGCTTGAAAGAAAATACCAATTCCCCATCCAAAAGCGGCCCATAAAAACCAAGGGTTGCGCAGTTCGTTTACGTAATAATTTAAACCTGCCAAAGCGCAGATAAACACAACGTAAAACATAAGACTGGTGTAGAATTTTTTTATCTCTGCCACCCGTTTTTTGGCTCTGTAATACTTATTATCCTTCTCTTCAATTTCCATAATTGGTGTTGTTTTAATTACAGTATAAAAATACTCAAGATTGAATGGTTAAAAAAAATGAAGCTACCCAACTGTATATTTATTAGTGCGAACTGTAATTTATTCGTCTTTATCCATTAATTCGCGGATTTTACGTTCTTCCCAATTTTTTCCGAAGAACGGATTGTAATCAAACGTTTCGGCAGCATGACCTGTAACGCCCATGCCCCACCCCACAATTGGGAAAATAGCCCACGGAAATCCTGCTCTGGAAATATAATTTAAGTAAATAAAAACTGGTACAAATAGTAGATATATGGTCAAGTGCAAATAAAAACCCTTTAGTTTTTCAACCCGTTTTTTGGCAAGTCTGTATTTTTTTTCTGAAATAAATGTTTGTGATGTGTTCATAATTTTAATGTTTTCTCCCAAAATTGGAATTGAAATACGAAACTCCCTTTGGGTATTTTTAATAGCAACAGGACGTTCGGTTAAAAGCGAATACCTATCGCGAATGTTGCGCAAACCAACGCCAGTACTCTCCTTTAAAACCTGCTTTGGTTGCCTGTTATTGGTGACAATTAAGCTGCCATTTTCTTCCGAAATAGTTATGTAAAGCTTTTTCGATGGCATAACTTGATTGTGTTTTACAGCGTTTTCCAACAATAACTGAAGCGATAACGGAACCACTTTCGCTTGCGGATTCTCTAATTTTTCAGGCATTGTGAAAACGATACTATCTTCAAACCGAACTGCCAAAAGCGACATATAAAGTTTGGCGAAATTCAGTTCCTCTTCCAACGTTACCAGCTCCTTGCTTTTTTGTTCCAAAACATAGCGATATACTTTTGAAAGTGAAGTTGTGAAACGCGTTGCGGCTTCGGGATTTTCTTCAATCAAACTGGTAAGCACATTTAAACTGTTGAAAAGAAAATGCGGATCCAATTGATTTTTTAGTGCATCAAACTTTGCCGAAGCAGTTCCGGCAATAATTTTTTGTGCTGTTACAATAGATTGCTGCTTGTTTCGATAATAATAATACGTGTAAAATGCAGCGGTAACTACAACCGAAATAATAAACGAAATGTAATAATACGCAACCTTTTCAGCAGCAAGAAATTCTGAAAAACTTCTTCCTTCAATAAGTACTTCGGTGATTATGCGAATAAAAAATATACCTAAAAGTGTGACGAAAATTCCACCGACAATTCCTTTTAAAAGATTCTTCGTTTTAAAAACTTGATTCGGAAATTTTTCTAGCAAAAACCCAAAATAATATGCATTTGCCATATAAAGAACAACAGCATACAACTGGTTGTAAAGAAACATTATGAGTAGTTCTCTAACGCTTGTAAACTCGTATCCATTGGCGTACTGAATTACGCCAAGTATAATAAATACAAGCGATCCAACCGAAAATGCTTTGAGAAAATCCTTTAAAATTCGCATTGAAATATTTTATTATTTTACTGCGAAGAGACAAAAAATATTTTCATTTTGTATCCTCGCAGCAAGATTTTTAATTGCAGCTTTTTGCTTTAATTTGCTTGGCACGTTCTTCCCCGTAACTTGGGTAAAATTCACCTGCCGGTTTAAAGGTAGCAAAAAGATCTATTGCCCGTTGAATGTCTTTACAATATGGCTCAAGAGACTGGCCAAAATATTTTGCACCGCCCATATCCCACTCGGCCTTTGCCAAAATTATACGCGGATTATCTGGCGCCAGCGCAAGTGCTTTACTGTAAAGTTCTGAAGCTTTTGCAGAATAGGTCATTCCGTATTGTTGCCCGTCGTAAACTATCCAGGCCGTGTACAATTGCGCTTGTAAAACCAACAAATCTGGGTTGTCTTTTGAAATCGCCGTGGCATCGTTTATAAAGTTTTGAGCTTTGTCTAATTGTGCTTTCAATTTAGTGCCGTCTTTTTCGGTAAAACTGTTAATAACGTTTATCTGCGCTACGTAATACGGCGGCAACCAATTATCGGTTTCTGCTACGGCAATGCGTTCAAACACATTGGCGGCTTCCCAAGATTTATTTTCCTGCCAAAGCTGAAAAGCCTTTTGCATTCCTTGTTGATATTTGGTGGGTGCGGATTCAGTATTAACTGCTGAATCAGTTTGTGCCTGCATCACTAAGGCTGTTAAAAAGATGGTGAGGTAAGTAATTACATTTTGCATGATTTTTAAATTTAATTTGTTGGTTATTAGTTTAGTTTTTTAAAGAAGAATCATAATAATTCCTCCTATTAAAAGAAGTGCGCTTATGAAAAGTAAAACGTTTAATGTTTTTACTTTTTTCTGTTTTCTTAAAAGTATACCTAACATTCGTTTTTGTTTTAATAGTTAATATTGAGTTCAAATTTCCTTTAAAACCCTCAGTTATAAAAAATTGATAAACCGAACTGTTGAATTTTACAGATGAATTGTGAATTTTATAAATTATCCAATTGATTATCTTTTCCGTCGTCGCTAATTGTCCAGAAAAAGCCAACAAAAAAGAATTGATCTGCCGCAGGAAGCAACTCCCTTCTCGCAAAGTTTCCGTTTGCATCTGCGGTGTTTGCGTATTGGTATCCATTCACGTTTCTGGTGGCGAAAACATTGTTTACAGACACGTAAAGTATTTGTTGTTGCGACAGCAAATACGCCCAATTTAAACTCACATTATTGTAGCTTTTTGTTTTATTTTGAAGAAATCCGGGAGTGTTCAAATCTGTGTATGTTCGTCCGCTGCCGTATTGGTAGCTGAAACCTATTTGGCTTTTCCAATCGTTAATCCAGTATTTTGCAACTACTGACAGATTGTGTGTATTTGCAAAACTGGGCGTAGCTTCCACAGGATAGTTTTTGTATTTCCGCTCGGTATCTAAATAGGAATAGCTTACCCAATAATCAATGTTTTTCAAAGTTTTATTGTCGCGCCAAAACAAGTCTAAACCTTGTGCGTACCCATCGCCATTATTCTGAAAATTGCTATTTACATTTGGAAATTCGTCGTTGTAAGTTACAAGGTTATTGTACTGTTTTCTATAAACTTCAGCGCGAAAAATTCTGTTGTTTGCTGAGTATTGATAATTCATTATATAATGTTGCGTTTGCTGCGCTTCCAATTTATTTGTGAATTTCAACACATCGCTATCCGGCTGCTGAAAGAAATCGCCGTAAGCCAAAGAAAGCTGACTGTTTTTTCCAGTTTTGTACGCGAAAGAAACCCGCGGCGAAACCGTAAATTCTTTAAACAGTTCGCTGTATTCGCCACGAACACCCAGTTTTAACGCGAGTTTTCGTGAAAATATAATATCAGCTTCAGTAAAAGCTGCCGAAATATTATTGTAAAAACCAAGCATCGCTGCAAAATCGGGATCGTTGTAATTTTCATCGAAATCGGTAATAAATTGTTCCGCGCCAAAATTTAAAATGAAACGATTATTAAAACGTTTTTTCAATTTCAATTTTAAGTGGGCAGAATTTTCAACATCTTTAATCGCTGCTTCATCGATGCCAATTTTAGTGTTTCCGAGCGTGTAACTTCCCCCGCCAAAAATTGTCCAATTGTTGTTTAACATTTTGGTGTAACTGGCGTTGGTGTAAAAGTTTTTGTTATTGAGTTTAAATTGCGCTCCCTCGGGATTATTAATATCTTCCTGTGTAAGTTCAAAGTCCGAAGTATCAAAAGCGCCGTATATTTTCAGCAACCCATCCCCTATTCGCTGACGGAAAACTGCTTCGCCGGAAGCCGTTTCAAAAGGTTTTTTCCAATCGTTTCTATCTGGAAAAAGGACGAAATAAGGAGCCAAATTTATATATGCGGCATTCACGCTTAATGAACTTTTTTTCCACTTTTCGGTATGCCCCAGACTGCCACCAACAGTCATTAGCGCAATATCTGTTTTTTCTTGGCCTGGCTCATCAATTGTGTTTAAAAGTAAAACTGAGGAAAGCGCCTGTCCGTATTCGGCAGAATATCCGCCGGTTGAAAACGTAATGCCGTCAAACAAAAACGGACTGTAACGTCCGCGCGCCGGCACGTTATTGGTCGTTGGCGAATAGGGCGTAAAAACGCGAATTCCGTCTATAAAAATCTGTGTTTCGTCTGCATCGCCACCGCGAACAAAAAGACGCCCGTCTTCGGCAACAGTTGTAGTTCCGGGCAGAGTTTGCAGCGCACCCACAAAATCGCCCAAAGTGCCTGCCGTAGTAACAATATCCAAAGGTTTTAAAACTGAAATTTTGCTATTATCTCCCGCCGAAAAAGAACCTGCGGAAATGGTTACGGTTTCTAAAGAATTCACATCTTCGCGAAGTTGAATTTTAAGATCGTGCATTTTCGCTATGTCTTCGGTAATCTTGGTAGCCTCAAAAGAAACATACGAAACAACTAAGGTTTGTACGCCGGTTTCGGAAGTTTCAAAAGAAAATTTTCCGTTTTCATCTGAAGTGCTTCCGTCGTAAGCACCTTCCAAGTAAACATTTGCGCCATAAATTGGCACTCCTTTAGTGTCTAAAACCATTCCTGAAATATTGGTTTGCGCAAAAAATAAGCTTGGAAAAATAGCGAGTAAAAAAGTATGGACTAAAATTTTCATGTGTTGGTTGATTTAATTTTCAGGTCAAAGGTGAAGTTTCAGTGACTCTTTTCAGAAAAAAACAAACCGAACTGTAAAATTTGAATACCCAATTGTAGTAAAACTTTAAGGTTTTTCTATCAATAAAAGATTTCAGTAAATTGTATCTTCGGAAAAAATAAACGCCAAATGACCGATTCAGAAAAAGTGGATGTTTTCATTGAAAAGCAGACACAATGGAAAGAAAAGTTAAAACAGCTTCGAGAAATTATTAGCCAAACCGAGCTAAAAGAAGAAGTAAAATGGGGCAAACCAACCTATACACTAAACGGTAAATTGGTAGTGGGATTGGCCGAATTTAAAAACCACATGGCGCTTTGGTTTCATCAAGGTGTGTTTTTAAAAGATCCGCACAAAAAGTTAGTTAACGCGCAAGAGGGCGTTACGAAAGCGCTCCGACAATGGCGAATTGAGCCGAAAGACGCAATAGATTCTAAAATTGTTTTGCTATACGTTGAAGAAGCCATCGCCAATTCAAAAGCTGGAAAGGAGTTGAAACCCGTTCGCAAAAAAGAAGTTACAATTCCCCCTCTACTGAAACAGGCTTTTGAAAAAGATGCAACTTTAAAAGCTAATTTTCAAAAACTTACTCCCGGCAAACAACGCGAATATGCCGAATATATAGCCGAAGCAAAGCGCGAAGCAACGCGACAAAACAGATTAGAAAAAAGCATTCCAATGATTAATAATGGCGTTGGACTTCACGATAAATACAAAAACTGTTAATGGCTATAAAACCACATTTTGAGAGGTACACAAAACGACAACTGTGGTTTTATACCCGACGTGCGTTTTGGATCTTGGTAGCTTGGGTGCTAATTTCGAATGTGATGTTTTTTTATGAATTTATCACCTTAAAAAGCAATAGCGTACTGAGTTCTAGTTACGATCTCTTTTCAGCAATAATGGCCAATTTAATTGTTGCAATTTCCGCAGGGCTTATTGGTGGTATTGTTACGGTAAACCTAATGGAGCGCTGGCTTCGGCGTTTGGTTT
This sequence comes from Aequorivita vitellina, assembly GCF_022008365.1. Taxonomy (GTDB): domain Bacteria; phylum Bacteroidota; class Bacteroidia; order Flavobacteriales; family Flavobacteriaceae; genus Aequorivita; species Aequorivita vitellina. Next base: position 43,404 of record NZ_JAIRBA010000006.1, on the reverse strand, counting down.
TTTGGAGGGCGCTGCTCTATTTAATAATTGCATACACAATTACAGCCTTTTTGGTTGGTTCGTTTGGAGCTATTTACATAAAAAGTGAAGAATTAGGAATACCATTTTATTCACTGGAAGTATTATGGGAAACCCGGTATTTCTTTGGCTCGTGGCTCTTTATAAAGAATTATATTATTTGGCTATTTATTGTTTTAACCACTCTTATAGTTTTGATGGTAAACGATAAATATGGTCCCGGCGTTTTCCCTGATTACTTAATAGGAAGATATTTTAGACCCAAGCACGAGCGCCGTATTTTTATGTTTGCAGACATTAAAAATGCCACCGGAATTGCCGAGCGCTTGGGAGAAGAAAAATATTTTAATTTTCTGAAAGATTTTTTTAGGCATATTGCCCCTGCAATTGTACAAACGCGCGGTGAAGTTTATCAATATGTTGGCGATGAAGTAGTTGTTTCGTGGAAAATGAAATGGGGCCTAAAACACGGAAACGCAGTGCAATGTTTTTATAGTATGAAAAAAATCATTGCTTACAAAGCTCCTAAATACCTAAAACGATACGGCGTTGTACCCGAATTTAAAGTTGGACTGCATTACGGGACAGTAATGGTTGGCGAAATAGGACAAATAAAACGCGACATTGCCTTTTCGGGCGACGTTTTAAACACAACTTCACGAATTCAAGCTATGTGCAACGAACTTGATGTGGAAATTTTGGCATCTAAACCGTTCGCAGATATTGCATATAAATTACCCAAAGGAGTAACTAAAAAAGAATTGGGAAAAGAAAAACTTCGCGGCAAAACCGAAGAAATTGAACTTGTAACTTATTTGAAAAAATAGCATTCTTTCTTTTTTCTTTCAAACGTTTCAAATTATAAACTTCTAATTTTCTATTATTATGAAAACAGACAATTACACAAAAACAGTTTTAACCATTATCGCAATTTGCCTAACTATAAATGTTATAAAAGATTTTGATATATTTCCTTCAGCTTATGCCAATTCTAGTGAAAATATAGTTGAAGCGTCAGTAAATACAGTAATGGACGTACGCTTAGTAGACATAAACACCAATGACGAATTGAATGTAAATTTAAAGCGAATTGACGCTTATGAAACGCTAAAAGTTAACCTATCTAAAATTGAAACTTCCGACGCGTTGGACGTTAATATTGATGAAATTGGCGGGGGTTGGGTTTCGCATGGCGAGCCACTTCCAGTAAAAGTACAATAGCTATTTTTAGGGTTTTATATAAATTCTTAACCTTTTTTAAATGGACGAATAATTAATCGCGCGGCACGGTCGTAATTAATGTAACTATAGGTCCAATTAAAAAATGTTACAACTCTATTTCTAAAACCTACCAAAAACCACAGATGGACAAACATCCATAAAAACCAGGCAATAGCACCGCCAAAGTGCAGCTTGCCTATATCAACAACAGCTTTATTTCTACCTACAGTAGCCATGGTTCCTTTATCCAAATATTCAAAAGGTTCCAGGGGAGCACCTTTAAACATTTTTTTAAAATTATCGCCCAATGTTCTCCCTTGTTGGATGGCTGGTTGTGCAACTTGCGGATGTCCTTTAGGGTAATCTTTACTTTCCATTAATGCAATATCCCCCAAAGCATAAATGTTTTTAAAACCTATTATTTTATTAAATTCATCTACGCGATAGCGGTTTGCCCTTTCCACAAGTGCTTCACCATTTATTCCTTTAATAGGTGCGCCCGTAACGCCAGCGGCCCAAATGAAAGTAGCAGTTTCAAAATTTTTACCATCTTTTGTGGTAACTGTTTTACCATCGTAATCGCTTATAAATGTTTCTAAATGTACTTGCACGCCTAACTTCTCGAGAAACTTATGAGCCTTTTTTGAAACCTTTTCACTCATGGGTGGCAATACTCTGTTTTGTCCTTCAATTAGATGGACAAACATTTCATCTTCATCGAGTTCGGGATAATCGTGCTCGAGAATTCCTTTTCTAAATTCTGCCAATGCTCCGGCTAATTCTACGCCCGTGGGGCCGGCACCAGCAATTACAAAATTCAGCAAGCGTTTTCTTTCTCTTTCATCGATTGTTATGTCTGCTTTTTCAATATTTTGAAGCATTAAACTCCGAATGTTCAGCGCTTGCGGCACTGTCTTCATTGGCATACTGTTTTCGGCTATATTTTCATTTCCGAAGTAGTTAGTGCGCGTACCTGTGGCAATAACCAAATAATCGAAATGCAAATTGCCAATAGACGTAGAAATTGTATTGTTTTGGGTATTTATATTTTCAACTTCCGCCATTCTGAAGTGAAAATCGATAGTATCTCTGAAAACCTTCCGAAGCGGATATGCAATGGAATCTGGCTCAAGCCCCGCCGTGGAAACTTGATACAGTAAAGGTTGGAAAGTATGGTAATTATGCCTGTCAAAAAGTACAATTTGAACTTTTGATTTTCGCAGTTTTTTTATGAAAGAAATACCAGCAAATCCGCCACCTACAACTACTATTCGTGGCCGGCCAGTTTCAGGAATATTCATACTGTTTTAATTTTCTATAAAGTTACTCATAACTAGTTTTAGTTAGGGTATTTTTTAGGATTTTTGTAACAAAGTAGCCTAAGTAAATACTAACTATTTAGCAACACTAAAACCATTGAATAAAGAACTGGAACATAGTTTTGTAACCCAATTAGAGGAGAACCAAAACATTGTACATAAAATCTGTAGGTTATACACCAATGACCAGGACGCCCACAACGACCTGTTTCAGGAAATAACCATTCAACTTTGGCGTGCATTTCCCAAATTTAGGGGCGATTCTAAATTTAGTACTTGGATGTACCGCGTAGCATTAAATACTGCTATAACGCTGTACCGAAAATCTAAACGCACAATTAAAACACAGGATTATGAAGGTGTTAGCTTTAAAATTTCCTCGGTTCCTTATGACGATACTGCTGAGCAACAATTGAAACTTATGTACAGCGCGGTTAAAGACTTAAATGATATTGACAAAGCCCTTGTTTTCCTGTATTTAGAAGATAAAAATTATAGAGAAATTTCTGAAACCTTAGGTATTACCGAAGTAAATGCTCGTGTAAAAATGAACAGGATAAAGGAAAAATTACGAACTATTTTAAATCCGTAACTCACTATGGATCAATTAGATTTATTAAAGAAAAAATGGCAAAGCACCGAACAGGAGCTGCCCAGACTATCATATAAAGATATTTACAGTATGTTGCTGAAGAAGTCCTCTTCCATCGTAAAGTGGATTTTTTATATTAGTATTGCCGAAATAATTTTTTGGACTTTTCTCGCGCTACTCGTTCCAGAATCCAGCACTAAATTCACTGATGATATAGGATTACACGACGTTTTGCTAATAGTTAATATAGTGAACTATACAGTATTTGCAGGCTTCATTTTTCTCTTCTACAAAAACTACCGTAAAGTTTCAACAACAGACACCATAAAAGGATTAATGCATAATATTATACGCGTACGAAGAACTGTAAAGTATTTTGTTATTTATAATGTTACCGCTTCGGTAGTATTAATTATAGGCATTAATATTTACTATTATTTAAACCAAGATTTAGTATTTCAATATATGAGGGAAGATTTTGGAGTGGTTAATATTTCTCAAGAAAGATTTATGAATATGTTTTTTGCAATTCAAATTCTCTTTGGCATTGTAATGATTGCATTAGTACTTCTGTTTTACCGTATTGTTTACGGTATATTACTTAGAAGACTTCATAAAAATTATAAAGAATTAGAGAAAATAGAAATTTAGATTAGCGGGCAGTATTCAGTGGTAAGTGGCAGTTGTCCGTAATTTTAAAATTTAATGCTATTAAACCTGTTGAAAGTCCATTTAGCTTTTTTAAACTTTTAATAACGCCATTGTCGTTTTTTGTTTAACTCTTCTTCGCTCTTTAAAACTGAAGAAGGAATAACTTTTAAAAAGGAAGGATGTTGCTCAATGGCATATTCTAATTGCTCAACAATTTTTTCCATCGAATCATTTTCATAATCTATTTCTAATGGCTGCTTTATTTCCATTGTTTGAAGAATACCGCGCTTTTTAATGCGTATTCCCTTTTTGTCAAACGATCTTCTAAAGCCATCAATTACTATTGGCACAACAACGGGTTTATTCTTTTTAATAATATGCGCTGTTCCTCGTCTAATGGGCTTCCAAGGCTTTGTAGTACCTTGAGGAAAGGTAATAACCCAACCGTCATTTAATGCTTTTGTTATATTGCTAACATCGCTCATTTTTACCTGCTTGTTCACTGCCTTTCCTTTTTCGCGCCAAGTGCGTTCAATACTTATAGAACCCGCATAGGCCAAAATTTTGGGCAGCAACCCAGATTTCATTGTTTCTTTAGCCGCAACAAAATAGATATTTAATTTTGGTCGCCATAAATAACCAACGTTTTTTATGCTATCATTTCTGCCGCTCAAACTTGCATTAAATACGTGCAACATAGCCGCAACATCGGCAAAATAGGTTTGATGGTTGCTCACAAATAGCACATTGCTCTCGGGAAGAGTCTTAATAATTTCACTCCCGTGAATTTGCAAGTCGTTAAACCCTTTAAATCGCCTATGGGTTAAAACACCAGCTATTCGAATAAGCCATAGTTTTAGAAAAAGGGAATGTCCAAATGGGTTTTTTTTAAAGAGACTCATTCTTTAGTGGTCAGTTTTCTGTAGTAGTAATCCGATTGTTGATTGGTTATGCAACCTTTTCAATATTGCATTTCAAATTTTGACTTCACAAATATACTAAAATATGCTGTTACAGTACCATTTTAAGCATTTCGCGCACTTCATTTAACATCATTGCCGTAGCTCTCCATACAATGTGTCCATTAAGCGAAAAGGCAGGAACCTCAAGATTGGCTGCGTAAGAGGTAGTTATAATTTGTGAAGTTACATTTACATCATTCATAAAATCTTGTAACGTAACTTCAATTAAGGCCTCCACCTCCTCTTCTTGTGGCACAAATTTGGGTTGTTCGGTAGTAATTCCTAAAAAAGGTTGCACAAAAAAATTGCTGGGTGGAATGTAAATTTCGGTCAGTTTTTTAAGTACTGCAATATTATTTCGGGGAACGCCAACTTCTTCTTCGGTTTCGCGAAGGGCAGCATCCTGTATATTTTCGTCTTCAAGCTCTAGCTTTCCGCCTGGAAAACCTACTTGCGCAGAATGGACGCCTTTATACGTTTTCCGAAGAATTAAAATTAGACGCGTTTCAAAATCTTCCGAAGGATAAAAAAGCGACATTACTCCCGCTCGCTTTGCCGTGTTTATGTTTTTTGCAACTCTTTTCATTTCTTCCAAACGTTCCATCGGTGCCATTTTAAATTGAACCGTTTCGCCGGGAAGTTCCATTTTTGTTACTTTTACAATCCGTTTTTCAAAATCGCGAAAATCCATTTATGAGAAAATTATTTATTTATTGTTTCGGAATTGTGTTGTTCTTTGGAAGTTGTGAAGATAAGAAAAAGGCTTCCGAAATAAACAACGAAATTGCAACTGAACCCGTAAGTTATCCGGACGAAAAAGAAATTGAGCCAAAAGCTGAAGTTGAAACAGGCGAAGTAGCAGAATTTCCGAAAATAACCAATGAAAATGTAGTTTCATTTTTAACCGAATACGGAAATAAAAACCCTGAAACCAAGGTTTTAATCACGACCCGATTTGGCGATATTGAAATTGAACTTTTTGAAGACACACCACTACACCGCGCAAATTTTATCTATTTAGTGAAGCAGCACTATTTTGACGAAACGTTTTTTCACCGTGTGGTCCCTAATTTTATAATTCAAGCTGGCAATAGCGATCTTACATCAACTCAAAAAAAGCGCGCAGAACTTGGGAAAGAATACTTGCTGCCTGCGGAAATAATCCCTGGGCGAAATCACGAATATGGAACGGTTTCGGGCGCAAAAGAATACCGCGAAAACCCAGATAACAGAACGGCTCCGTATGAATTTTTTATCTTCCTCGGTCCAAAATCTTCAACCACACATTTAAATGGAAAATACACCATCTTCGGAAAAGTAACCAAAGGAATGGATGTGGTAGAAGAAATTTCAAAAGAGAAAGCCGATGACGGCGATTGGCCGTTGAACAATATTTATATTAGTGCGAAGGTTTTGGAATAAAGAAACGATAAACTTTTAATCCCCAATTTTTTAGTGCTTATAATTGGTTATATTTATTATAAAATATATTTTAAATGGAACAAATTAGTGAAGTACTTTTGTTCGCTGATTTTGTAGCAAAAAAATATGAAGAAGATATTTTGCAGAAAGGAATTGCATCTTTAGCTTCAAATTCTAAAACCTACAGTTTTTTAAAAGATGAAGAGGATTTATATACTGTGCATGATTTGAAAGCAGTGTATAAATGAAAAAAGCGATATTGTTCTTATATCTTTTCCCTTTACTGATCTTTCAGGCAGCAAAAACCGTCCGGCAATAATTTTGGCAGTTTCAGCTTTTAGATATGACAGTAGCTTTTGTTTCAACTCAATTAAAATGGAAAGAATCTACCGATGTAGAAATTCAACCAAATAATCTTAATGGTTTAAAGAGAGAATCGCTTATTCGATTATCTAAAATAGCTACGTTAGACAAGGAAATGGCTCTTGAGTTACTCGGAGCTGTCGACAAAGAAAAATTAGAAGAAATCAATACTAATCTCTTGAAGATTTTCGGACTAGTTTAAATAACTGTTTATATATTAATGGTCTACGATTTTTAAATTATAACTCATCCTTCCTATAAATTGTTGGCAACGAGAGATTAAAATAAACTGCCAGCAAACGAACTATAAAGACGACGGAGCCAGAAATTATAACTATAAAATCTAATGGCATTGGAGTTTTCAAAAGTAAAAAGTACGCTGAAGCGCCTAAAATGCAGGCGGTGGCATAAATTTCTTTTCTAAAAACAATGGGAATTTCATTACAAAGTATATCGCGAATTACACCGCCAAAACAAGCTGTTATCGTTCCTAGGGCAATGCAAATAATAGGATGAAAACCTGCCGCAATCCCCTTTTCTACACCTACAATTGTATAGAAAGTTATTCCTATTGTATCAAACAAAAATAGGGAACGGCGTATGTACCCCAATCTTTTTCTGAAAACGACAGCAAAAACGGTAGAACCAAAAATAACGTACACATAAGTTAAATCGCGCATCCACGCTACATTTGCACCTATCAAAATATCGCGCAGGGTTCCACCACCAATTGCGGCTACAAAGGCAATTATTAAAATGCCGAAGGGATCCAATCGTTTATTGAGTGCAGTTAACACACCCGAAATGGCGAACGCAATGGTTCCTAAAATATCTATTAGTAATATTAGTTTCACATGTTTTGTGTAAAATAGTTATAATCTTTAATTATTGTATCTATAAACTTTACGGGGGTTTCTTCAAGTTTTACGTCCATTACCGCTGCCGCTTTTACAGCCAGTTTAAGTATTACTTTATGGTTTCTGTTTTGTTGTGCTTCGGTAAAAATATTTTTAATAGTTTGTATTTCAGCATCACTAAAAACGGTTACCTGTTGATAGGTTGGCTCGTAATTTTCTGGAAGAGTGGTTAGTAATATTTCCGAAAAATTAATTTGTTGCTTTTCAGTGATAACCGTAGTAACAGCAGCCATATCGCCCAAGCGTTGCCCTTTCCCGTTTAAAAGAATAGTAACCACTGCTAACCCGCCACTGGTAGCGGTAATGTCAATAATTCGCAATAACCAGCGCAATAAATAATTAGAGAACGCAGGTTTAGAACCGTCTGTTTTTACCACCCGCAAATTCATTAATGCTTTTCCGGGACTTCGTCCATTCCAAAGCATTTCCCACAACAAATGGTATAAAAATAACGGCAATCCAATAGTTAGTCCAACAATCATAAAATAATCGTCAGACAAATTAACATTTGTAAAAATTAATATAATAACAAAAACATAAAAACCCATAATTAAACTATCCAGCAGATAAGCCAGAATACGATCGCCAACGCCTGCAACGTTTTGAAGAATGTTAACATTTTGGGCAGTTTCTATTTGAAAATTATCCATTAAATATGTTTCTTTGAGCAAAAGTACTGCACAATATGCGCGAAGCCGCTTTTGCGAAGCAAAATAAGGATAAATGGTTAAAGTTTGAAAGGGTTCTTCGGAATAATATTCAAATGAATCCCGACGAACTAAGCACACTTTACATAGAAGTTACTGACCACCTTAGCTATGCCCGAACTTTCTACCCCAATAGTAATACTTTAAAATACCTAAATGGGCTTTCCATTTTAGCGCATCAAAAAATATATAAAACCAAACGCGAGTCCCGAACTAGATTTATTACTTTTTATACACAGGAATTTCCACTATTCTTTTCGCAATATCATAAACAGCTGCTTATTGCTTTGATTGTTTTTTTACTTTTTTCGGTAATTGGCGCATATTCTGCAGCAACGGACGGAAGTTTTGTTCGACTTATTTTGGGCGACGGCTACGTAAATATGACTTTGGCCAATATTGATAAAGGCGACCCAATGGCCGTTTACAAAGAAATGGGCGCGTTAAATATGTTTCTCGGAATTACAATCAATAATATTAAAGTTGCACTGTACGCCTTTGTTTATGGGTTGTTTTTAAGCCTCGGAACAATTTACATTATTATGCGCAATGCCATCATGCTTGGCTCTTTTCAGTATTTCTTTTACGAAAAAGGATTGCTGTGGGAATCTGCACGCACCATTTGGATTCACGGAACAATTGAAATTTCAGTAATTATAATTGCAGCTTGCGCCGGACTTGTTTTGGGCAATAGCATACTGTTTCCGGGTACTTACACGCGTTTGCAATCTTTTGTTCGCGGCGCAAAAGACGGACTTAAAATTCTGCTAAGCACCATTCCATTTTTTATTATCGCAGGATTTTTAGAAGGATTTGTTACCCGTCATACCGAAATGCCCGATTGGTTAGCCATTTTAATAATTGCAAGTTCGTTATTTCTAATTATTTATTACTACGTTTTATACCCATTAAAACTGAAAAGGAAACTTCAAAAAACTTAAATATTGACGCAACCGAAAGCGTATAAAACACACCAAACAACAAAACCTCACCGAATCTATATATAATGAACGAAACAATAAATTTTAAAAAACAACGCGAACTTGGAAGCATACTAACAGACATTTTCAAATTTATACGCTTAAACTGGAAATTGCTTTTTGAATTAATTATTAAAATCGCAGGCCCTGCGCTGCTTATTATGCTAGTTGGTTTCATCTTTTATTTGCAATCATTTGTAGGCGGAATGGGAATGATTGAAACCGTTGGCGCATTTGAAGATTTTTCAACAAATATAATCCTGTCCTTTTTGGTTTTAATGCTGGCGGGGGTTGTTTATTATGCCTTGCTGAACGGCGTGGTACTTCATTTTATAAAATCGTATATAAAAAACGGCGGTGTAGTAAATAGAGATGAAGTTATACAAGGCGTAAAAAATGATTTTTGGAAATTAATTGGTACCAGTTTTCTCGTTGCAATCATAGTTTTTGTCGGTGCCATGTTTTGCGTAATTCCCGGAATTTATTTGGGTGTTGCGCTTTCAATTGCCTTTGCTGTTGTGGTTTTTGAAAACAAAGATGTTGCAGATTCAATAAGTTATTGTTTCAATTTAATTAGAGGCGAATGGTGGGCAACCTTTGCAACGCTTTTTGTAACCGGCCTTCTTTACTATATTATTAATATTGTATTTCAGGTGCCGCAATACATTTATTTTTTCATAAAAGCCTTTACGGGAAGTCAAGAAATTTCTGCCGATCCTTCGTCTATGTTTGACGGAGTTTATCTTTTGCTATCTACCATTGGAATGATTTTTCAATATCTGCTTTATACAATTATCGTAATTTGTTCGGCCTTTATTTATTTCAATTTAAATGAAAAAAAGAACTTTTCTGGAACCATTGAAGCCATTGATTCCCTGGGGAAAAACGATTAAAAAATATGCGTAAATCGGTTTTCATTTTGCTCTTTTTGTTGTGTGCTGTTTTCAGTTATGCCACACCTGTATTGCAAGACTGCATTGCCGAAAAAATAGAAAAGGAAGTACAGTACGATAAAACCAAAAACCTAATTCCGCCAATTTTTAGCAGTGAAACTATTAAAAAATATAAAAGCGAAAAAGCGTTCGATTATACAGAACATCCAGTTACCGAAAATTGGTGGACGCAATTTAAAACGTGGGTTTGGCAACTGTGGTTAAAATTCTGGCATTGGTTGTTCGGCGATTTTGAAGCAGGAGGATTTATTTCGTTTTTAGTGCATATGTTCCCCTATCTTATCGTTTTCGCCATGTTGGTTTTCGCTATTTGGCTGTTTTACAAATTGAATCCGGGAGCTACATTTTTTAAATCGAAAGAAAAACCCGGCGTTTTCTTTTCAGAGGAAGAAGAAATAATAAAAAGCAAAAACATTAAAAAATTAATAGAAAAGGCTTTGGCAAAGAAAGATTACAGGCTCGCCGTACGCTACTACTATTTGCTAATTCTGAAAAAATTAACCGACGCCGAACTTATAAATTACGAATTCGATAAAACGAATAGCGAATATTTTACTGAAATAACTTCCGAAGAAATCAATCTAGGCTTTCGAAAAGTTACCACTTTGTACGATTATATTTGGTACGGCAATTTCGCAGTAACCGAAGAAGATTATCTAAAAGCACAAAAAGCTTTCGTTTCATTAGAAAACCAAATGCCCAAAAACATTGACTAAAACGCAAAAAATATTTCTCTTTGTTTTCCTGCTCGTGCTGGCAGGTTTGGTGTATGCTGAAGCCACCAAACCGCAGCCTGTAAACTGGTTTCCCAGTTATAGTAAAGAAGATAAAATTCCGTTAGGCACCTATGTTTTGCACGATTTGTTGCAAGATGCTTTCGACGAAAAATTTGTTGAAAAAGATGCCCCGCCTTTTGAAACTTTGCAACAAAACAATTTGCACGGCACCTATCTTTTTATCAATAACCACATAGGTTTCGACAAGGTAGAGCTAGATTCGTTAATGCACTGGGCCGAAGCGGGAAACACGGTGTTTATTTCGGCAAATTATTTGGGTGAAAAGTTACTCGATACACTAAATTTAAAAATAGAAACCGAGGTTAACGTCGAAAAAATTGGCACCGAGCCTTTGGTAAAATTGGTAAACAAAAGGTATGCTTCGCAAAAACCATTTCACATTAAAAAAAATTTTCCGGTTCGCTATTTTTCTGAAATAGATACACTTTCACAAACGGTTTTAGGTGTGTCGGGAGGTTTCATAAATTCGTTAAAAATTAAGGAGCCGCACGTAAACTTTATAAAAGCTCCGATGGGAAAAGGGCAGTTTTTACTGCATTTACAACCCGAAGTTTTTTCAAACTTCTTTATTCTTTCTGAAGAAAATGCAACGCATACCGCCCAAATTTTTTCATATTTAAACAATGACGAAATAATTTATTGGGACAATTATTACAAAACCGGCAAACGCATTGATATTTCACCCTTGCGGGTTTTATTGAATAACAAATACTTTAAATGGGCTTATTATTTTGTGCTACTTGGCGTGTTGCTTTTTATCATTTTTGAAGGAAGACGGAAACAACGCAGCATCCCGATCGTGCAACCGTTAACAAACAAAACCTACGAATATACACGCACCATTGCAGGCATGTATTTAGACAAAAAAGAATATAAATTAGTTGCCGAAAAACAGATTGCACTTTTCATGGAATTTATTCGAACCCGTTTGCGAGTGCCAACCGAAAAGGTAAACAAACGATTTTATAAAACAGTTGCCGAACGCAGCGGAAACACTCGCGAGGAAACTTTAAAGCTGTTTACATTTATAGAACAATTGCAAAATAAAAGCAACACGAGCCAAGACGAATTGCTGAAACTCTATCAAGAAATTAAAGAATTTAAAAAGAAAACCGATGGAAAATCCTGAAGAATACAACAACGATTTACACTTTAACAACCGCATTCCGTTAGAGGAATTGAAGGAGGCAGTTAACAATATAAAAACCCAACTTTCCAAAATAATAATTGGGCAGGAAGATTTTATTGAACTGTTAATTGTAGGTCTATTAACAAACGGCCACGTGCTTATTGAAGGGGTGCCGGGAATTGCAAAAACCATTACCGCTAAACTTTTTGCAAAAACGTTGAAAACAGATTTTAGCAGAATTCAGTTTACGCCTGATTTAATGCCAAGTGACGTATTAGGAACTTCAGTTTTAAATATGAAAACTTCGGAATTTGAATTTAAAAAAGGGCCCATTTTTTCGAATGTAATTTTAATTGATGAAATTAACAGAGCCCCTGCCAAAACCCAAGCCGCACTTTTTGAAGTAATGGAAGAACGACAAATTACAATGGACGGCGAACGCCATATAATGGAATATCCGTTTATTGTTTTAGCCACGCAAAATCCAGTAGAACAGGAAGGAACATACGCCTTGCCAGAAGCGCAATTAGACCGATTTCTTTTCAAAATAAAAGTGGGTTATCCTTCTTTGGAAGATGAAATTAACATTCTAAAAACGCATCACGAACGCAAAAATAAAAATGCCGAAAATGCAATTGAAGGTGTTTTATCGCCCGAAACATTACGAACATTCCGCGCGCAAGTGCAGGAAGTTTTAATTGAAGAAAAAATATTTACATACATCGCGCAATTAGTAGATAAAACCCGAAACCATCCACATTTATTTTTGGGCGGTTCGCCACGGGCATCCCTCGCAATTATGAATGCTTCAAAAGCGTACGCCGCCATTAACGGTCGCGATTTTGTTACGCCAGACGACGTTAAAAAAACCTTGGCCCCCGTGCTTCGCCATAGATTAATCCTTTCACCAGAACGCGAAATGGAAGGAATGACGCCCGAAACGGTAATCGATATTATTAGCCAATCCATTGAAATACCCCGATAAGTGATTAAATTTCTAAAATCGTTCTATTTAACCCCGCGCTTTTTTTACGTAATGGCAGGACTTGCTGTGCTGTTTCTGTTTTCGTATTGGTGGCAGTGGTTATTTGGGGTTACGTGGATTTTAGTTTTAATATTTGCCGTTTTTATTTTATTGGAAATAATGATGGTTTTCAGTAAAAATAGTTTGGAAGGCGAACGTATTTTACCCGAAAAATTTTCAAACAGCGACAATAATATTGTTTCGGTTCTGCTAATAAATAAATATCCGTTTCAAATTGATGTTGGAATTATTGACGAATTGCCCGTTCAATTTCAGAAGCGAGATTTTTTTAAAGTTATTTCTATCGTCGGAAAAAACAAAAACACGTTTCAGTACGAAGTGCGGCCAGTTGAACGTGGCGAATACATTTTTGGAAATTTGAATTGTTATGTTACTTCGGCAATTGGGTTGGTGCGAAAACGATATACTTTCAACAAAGAGCAAATGGTGAAGGTTTACCCATCGTTTATTCAAATGAAAAAGTACGATTTTTTGGCCACAGACAATCGACTTTCGCATATTGGTTTGAAAAAAATAAGACGCATTGGCCACACAATGGAATTTGAACAAATAAAGGACTATGTTGCTGGAGACGATGTACGCACCGTAAACTGGAAAGCAACTGGAAAGCGCGGACAATTGATGGTAAATCAATATCAGGACGAAAAAATGCAGCCTATTTATTCTATTATAGATACGAGTCGCGTAATGAAAATGCCTTTTAATGGCTTGAAATTATTAGACTATGCGTTAAATAGTTCGCTGGCATTTTCAAACATTGCTTTAAAGAAAAACGATAAAGTGGGGTTGGTAGATTTCTCAAATAAATCTGGACACTTTTTGCCAGCACAAGCAAAAAAAACATATTTAAATAATATTCTCGAAGCACTGTATAACATAGATACCAAGTTTTTAGATGCAGATTATGGCGTTTTGCAATCTTTGGTAAATCGAAGAATTACGCATCGAAGTTTGTTGATGCTTTATACAAATTTTGAACATATTTCAGCACTTCACCGGCAGTTGCCTTACTTGCTTGCCATCGCTAAAAAGCATGTTTTGGTAGTCATTTTTTTTGAAAATACTGAATTGAAAAGTTTGACTTCTTTAGAAGCTAAAAACATTTCCAACATTGTAGATCAAACAATCGCAAATCAATTTGAGTTCGACAAAAAGGTGATGGTTCGCGAGTTGCAACAACGCGGCATTCAAACAATATTAACCGCACCCGAAGATCTTACAGTAAGTACAATTAATAAGTATTTGGAAATAAAAGCGCGCGGTTTACTTTAAATTACCAAATAGATTATTCTGATTAAATATATATTTTTACATAAATATAATTTACAATGACAATCACCCAACTTAAATATGTTTTGGCCGTTGCCGAGCATCAAAATTTTACAAAGGCTGCTGAAAAAACTTTTGTTACTCAGCCTACGCTCAGCATGCAAATTCAAAAACTGGAAGACGAATTGGAAATTCAAATTTTTGACAGAACTAAAAAGCCTATTGAGCTTACAAGTGTTGGGGAAAAAATTGTGGAACAGGCGCGTAATATTGTCAATGAGTCGGAGCGTATGCAAGATGTTGTAGATCAAGAAAAGGGATTTATTGGTGGTGCGTTTAAGTTGGGAATTATTCCCACGATTATGCCAACGCTACTACCAATGTTTTTGAAGAGTTTTGCAAATAGATATCCCAAAGTAAATTTAAAAATAGAAGAATTAAATACCGATGAAATAATTGTAAAAATTAACGAAGGATATTTAGACGCCGCCATTGCAGCAACGCCACTGGGGCAGGATAAGATAAAAGAAAGACCTTTGTATTACGAACCTTTCGTGGGCTATATTCCAGAAAATCATCGCTTGGCGTTAAAAGATAAATTGGAAGTGGGCGATTTAGATATTGATGACATTTTATTATTAGAAGACGGCCACTGCTTTCGCGATGGAATTATAAATCTTTGTAAAGCGACTAAGAATGTTACTAGTGAAAAGTTTCAACTGGAAAGTGGAAGTTTTGAAACGCTAGTAAAGTTAGCAAACGAAGGCCTGGGAATGACGCTGCTTCCCTATTTGCACACTTTAGATGTTGATTCGGCATTCAAAAAAAATCTTAAATACTTTAAAGAACCCTCGCCCGCGCGCGAAGTAAGCCTAATTTACAGCAAAAGTGAGTTGAAAATGCAGATTATTAATGCGCTTCACGATTCAATTTCGGGAGTAATTCGTGGTGCTATTGCCTTTCAGGATGTAAAAATAATCAGCCCTACTAAAAAGTAATTAGTGAAAACTATCAATAAAAAAATTTAAAACAAAAACCGATTAACTAAAAAATCCCCCTGATTTCTCAGAGGGATTTTTTTATGTGTTTAATAAAATGAGACATTGGTTTAGTTGTGGATTCTGTTTTATAAGAGAATCTACCCAGAGTTTTAGTTCTTCTATTTCATAGGGAAGCAATCTGGTTAACGCTTTTTTTAATTCTTTACAGAAGAGATTAACATCAAAACTTACTTTTGCAAGTACAGCTTTGGTGTAATCAAACATCGCTCTTGCCATAGCTATTTTAGATTTAATTAGTTAAAAGTGAAGTAGCTTTGTACAATAGGCAATCTTTTTTATTTATTACGATTTAAATATAACGATTAATTGGGTAATAAGCACATGAGTTACCAGTTTCAAGGTGTTAAAGGTTTGTTAAACCCACGGATTTCCTCGAAACCCCTTATAGATAATGGTTTTAAAATTATCGTTTTTTTAGTGTCCATTCAAACTCAAACTTTGAAACTATTTCGCCAGTAGAATCTCTACCCTCAGCTTTCATCCAAACGGTTTGACCTTCACCAGTTGCAATTGCACTTTCTATAGCTTTATCTACCAACGCACCATCTGCACAATTAAAAAATATTCTTCCTTTGGCTTTTTTCGTGAAACTACCTTTATTATTAGCTACTAGCATGGAAATATTTATATCTCTTTCCTTAATTTTCGCCATTACCAAGGCACCGGTACTTAATTCTGCTGCCATTCCTTGTACTGCCCAAAACATCGAGTTAAACGGGTTTTGATTTATCCAACGATGCTTCACAGTGCTTGTGCACTCAGTTTCCGAAATAGCTTTCAACCGTACTCCAGTAAAGTATGCCGAAGGTAATTTAAATAATAAAAAAGTGTTGATTTTACTTGGGCTCAGTTTCATTTTTGTCTAAATATTTTACGAAGATATTCAATAAATAGATGACTTCCTATTTGTTAAATTTATGTTAATTATAGTACTATGCGTAACATACTACTGTCTTTTAGACATATATTTGCATAAGAAATTATCAAGCAATGGAAACTACAACGTCACAAATGTCTGCCAAGGAGGCGGAAAATCAAAAAAACACAAGTACGTTTATACACTTGTCAACTTTTTTAAAATACTTTTTCCCTTTTGCCAATTTTATTGCTCCGCTCTTAATATGGACTTTCAATAAAAATAAAGTATTTGTAGATGAGCATGGCAAACAAGCGATCAATTTTCAGTTGAGCACATTGGTATACACTATTTTAATTGGATTAATCTGTCTGCCATTCATAATCATTTTTGCAACCGATTTTATTTCACTTATTGAAACCATCGATCGCAATGGGGGAGAATTTACATTTGGTACTATTAAAAATCTCTCTGGATATATGCTGTTGTTTGGAATAGCTATTTTACTGTTTCTAGTCTTGTTTATTTTTGAACTTTACGCGGTAATTAATGCTTCCATTCACGCATCGCGTGGCCAATTGTACCAATACCCATTTTGCATACCTTTTATAAAAACCAACCTTAAAAACCCAGTTGAAAATGAGCACATTAATTAGTTATTTATTGGCTGCCATTTTACAGTTTATTGGCGCAAGTATGCCTACGGAACAGGAAACTGTTAGTGCATTGAATCATCAACAATGTATAGAATCCAACGGTTTGGCGCCTTATTCATTCATCATTAATAACGAACAAAAGTTCAAAAAACAAGTAAACGAAAAATTATGAAATGCGTTAATGCCAAATTCTTTAATAAAAGAAAGACAACAAGCTACTTCTATTTGATCGTTAAAAAAACAATTTAAGACAAATGAAAATCGAAAACACAAAAGCACAGATGCGAAAAGGAGTTTTAGAGTTCTGCATCCTTTCCGTTTTAAAAGATGGTGAGGCATACACGTCAGACATTCTTGAAACGCTTAAAGACGCAAAAATGCTTGTCGTGGAAGGCACCATTTACCCGCTGCTCACAAGGCTAAAAAATGCGGGATTGCTTTCTTACCGTTGGGAAGAATCTACCGGCGGACCACCACGCAAGTATTATGAACTTACCGAAAAGGGCAGACTATTTTTAACAGAATTGAACGGTACCTGGAACGAATTGCAACAGGCCGTAACCATTGTAACCAGCGAAAAAAATACAAAATGAACAAGACAGTAAACATAAATTTGGCAGGCACTTCATTTCATATAGACGAAGATGCCTTTGGAAAACTTTCGCGCTATCTGGACGCCATTCGAAAATCGCTTAAAGGCGCCCACGGAAGCGAAGAAATAATGCAGGATATTGAAGCGCGTATTGCCGAACTTTTTTCCGAAAAGATTGAAAGCCCAACGCAAGTGGTTACACTTATAACGCTAGACCAAGTTATTGCAGTTATGGGCCAGCCCGAAGATTACGAAGTTGACGACGAAATTTTTGAGGATGTTCCGCCTACTTCAAAAACCTACGCAAAATCGCGCGGAAATGCAAGACACAAACAGCTTTTTAGAGATGTTGATAACAAGTACATCTCTGGGGTATCGTCTGGATTAGGACACTATTTTGGTATCGATGCTATCTGGGTTCGACTTATTTGGATACTTCTGGTATTTGCTGGATTCGGATCGCCTATTTTGGTATATATTATATTGTGGGTGCTGGTTCCTCCAGCACTTACAACTTCAGATAAGCTGAAAATGACGGGGGAACCCATAAATATTTCGAACATTGAACGAAAATTTAAGGAAGGTTTCAACACGGTGGCAGATAAAGTAAAAAACGCAGATTACAACAAATTCGAAAAAGATGTTAAATCTGGAACTTCAAGTTTTTTTGACGGCTTGGGAAACGTAATTAAAACACTATTTATGGTGTTTGCAAAATTTATTGGCGTACTTATAATTATAGTTTCACTTTCAACAATAATTGGATTGGTAGTAGGGTTTTTCACCTTCGGCTCCATCGATTTTTGGGGTAATAATACAATTGTAGATAATTTTGCAATGGTTGATGTTACAAATGTTCCTATTTGGCTATTAGCCCTATTAGGCCTTTTCGCTATTGGAATACCGTTTTTCGCATTATTTATTCTAGGCTTAAAACTCTTAATTAGTAACCTTAAATCAATGAGCCCCACAGTAAAAATATTACTAATTGTGGTTTGGGCATTATCGGTTATTGGCTTGGCCGTTTTAGGTATAAAACAAGCTACTGAACAAGCATACGACGGAAATTATATTGAAGAACAAACCCTAGCCGTTCGCACCGGAGATACGTTACACATTAATATGCGTGCCGACAAGCAGTTTAGCTACGACGTGAGACGAGATGGTGGTTTAGAATTAAAATACAACAAAGACGACAAAAGAGTTATTTATTCAACTAATATATCGCTCCTTGTTAAATCTACGAAAGATTCTATAGGCAAAATTGTTATTGAAAAAGCTGCTGAAGGAAACAACAATCTCGATGCTAAAAAACGCGCTGAAGCTATTGAATACAGCTATAATTATGATAATAATAATTTAATACTCGACGGGTTTTTCATTACAGATACGTCAAATAAATACCGCGATCAGCAAATTGAAGTAACAATTTATGTACCTGTGGGAACTGTTGTTTATTCCGAAGAAAACACAACTTCATATTACAGTTACAATTCAAATTTTAAAAAATTAAACGATTGGGACAATCAGGCGCATTACTTCAGAATTTTAAAAAACGAAGTAGCGTGTTTGGATTGCAAAGAAATAATAAAATCCACTGAAAAAACAGACTCTTTGGAAGCATTAAACCCCGAAAAAAGTACCGATAGCATTCAGACTATTCAGGAAAATACGTGGGAAGAAAAAGTAAATGCTGGTTTTGAAAACTAAAACATCAATAATTTACTAGTAAAAGAATAATTTATTTTTCCTTAAACTAATAACCAAAACAAAGAATATGAAAGCAACAAGTTTTATTTTCGCAATAGGCGTGACACTATTGCTTACTGCATGTAATTTTAATATAGGAGAAAATGGCAACGGAAACGTTGTTACCGAAGAACGCGAAGTAACGGCAGATTTTACCGAAGTGCGTGGAAGTACGGGTTTGGAAGTCTACCTAACCCAAGGAGCTGAAAACAAAATTGTAGTAGAAGCTGATGAAAACCTATTACAGTATATTGAAACCGATATTGAAGATGGCAAACTGCACATAAAAACCTCGCAAAACATTGGCCGATCAAAATCGAAAAAAGTACACGTTACTTATACTGAACTAACCAATATTGAAGCCAGCAGCGGTGCTGAAGTTATTGGAAATTCAGTTATAAAAAGTCAGAATTTAAGGCTTAGAAGCAGCAGTGGCTCAGAATTAAAAGTTGAAGTTTTTGCACAGGATTTAACAGCAAAAAGCAGCAGCGGTTCAGATTTGGAAATTTTAGGAAAAGCAACTTCCTTAAATGCAGACGCCTCCAGCGGAAGCGAAATAAATGCTAAAAATCTTTTGATTGTAAATTGTAAAGCCGAAGCTTCCAGCGGAGCAGAAGTAACTGTCAATGTGAAAGAAACTTTAGAAACCAATGCGAGCAGTGGAGGCGAAATTAACTACTATGGCAACCCCACATCGGTAAATTCAAATAAAAGCAGCTCTGGGAGTGTAAACAAAATGTAAAGCTATCGACATTCTTATTTTTTGAAATAGCTCTCAAAATGCTAAAAAGGCTTAACAGTTTCCTAAAACTCTGTTAGGTCTTTTGCCATTTATAATAATTTTAAGAGGTTTTCTTTATTAATATTTCATCTTTAAGGCAAACAAAAAAAATAAAAAATATTATGAAAAGAATACTAGTATTATTAGCAATAGTTGTATTTGCATCATGCAGTTCTGACGACGATTCGGGAAATGCAAACACAACCGAATTTGAAGATATAAAAACCGTATTGCCACAAGGTGATTGGATGATAAGTAAATTAATTGAAGGCGAATCAGACCATACTTCTGCTTTTGAAAGTATTGAATTCACTTTTAACCAAGACGGTACTGTAATCGCGCAAACCGATCTTTTTACTGAAAACGGAACATGGGCTTACGACAATTCTTCCAGTAGTGAAGAGTTGGTGCTTCAGTTTAGTGAAATGACTCCTTTCGATGAAATTAATGATGATTGGGAAATTGTTTCTGTAAGCAATGTGAAAATTGAACTTTCAGACATTAGTGGCGGCGATGGCGATATTGAATTGTTGACGTTTACGAAACTATAACCAATTTATTGTTAACAGAAAAAGCCGCTTCATCAGCGGCTTTTTTTAATAATTTATGGTTGGTTACGCAGTAACTTCGGTTTCAATAGTAGCCAAATAACGTTCGGCATCCAACGCTGCCATACAACCGGTTCCCGCTGCCGTAACCGCTTGACGATATTCTTTATCTTGAACGTCGCCGCTCGCAAATATACCGGGTTTATTGGTTTTTGTAGATTTACCTTGGGTAATTACGTAACCCGTTTCATCCATATCTAACTGACCTTTGAAAATATCAGTATTTGGTTTGTGACCAATTGCAATAAACAAACCTGTTATTTCAATCTCTTTTTTTTCACCTGTTTGATTGTTTACCATTCTTAGCCCTTCAACTACCGTATCACCAATAACCTCATCCACTTCTGTATTGTAAAGCACTTCCAAATTTTTGGTATTATTTACACGGTGCTGCATTGCTTTTGAAGCGCGCATATAATCTTTACGTACAAGCATTGTAACTTTGTTACAAATATTTGAAAGATATGTAGCTTCTTCTGCAGCAGTATCTCCTGCCCCAACAATTGCTACGTCTTGTCCTTTGTAGAAGAAACCGTCGCAAACTGCACAAGCAGATACGCCACCTCCGCGTAATTTTTGCTCGCTGGGAATACCTAGGTATTTTGCTGTGGCTCCAGTAGAAATAATAACAGTTTCTGCTTCTAGGGTTGTACTATTATCAACGGTAATTTTATGGATTCCGCCAACTACATCGCTAAACTCAACGTTGGTAACCATACCAATACGCACTTCTGTTCCAAAACGTTCGGCTTGTTGCTGCAACTGTACCATCATTGTTGGGCCGTCAATTCCGTCGGGGTAGCCTGGAAAATTGTCCACCTCGGTAGTAGTCGTTAATTGTCCTCCGGGTTCCATTCCCGTGTACACAACAGGTTTTAAATCTGCACGTGCAGCGTAAATAGCAGCAGTATATCCTGCTGGTCCTGAGCCAATAATAAGGCACTTTATTCTTTCAATAGTTTCGCTCATGATATAATTTTCAATAGTTTTTTCGAATTGCAAAAATAGCAACTTTCAAAAGAATGCCATTCTAAAAGTTATGAAGATTTATAATCAAGTCATTAATATTAATTATTAAGCTAATTTATTTGTAATAAGTGCGCGCATTTTTTTCGCACTTTTTCAAATTCAAAGGGGTTGTCTTCAATTTCTTTATTCCAAAACGGAATCATTTCAGAAAATTTTTGCTGCCACGTTTTAGTCTTTGCTTTTTCTGGAAAAGCATCATGAAGTAAACCAATCATAATATGAACCGCAGTAGAGGCTCCCGGAGACGCGCCGAGTAACGCAGTAATTCTTCCCTTTTTGCTGTGAACAACTTCGGTGCCAAATTCTAAAGTACCACCTTCCTCTTCATCTCTTTTAATAATTTGAACGCGTTGTCCCGCAATTCTTAAATCCCAATCTTCGCTTTTGGCATTCTTCACAAATTTGCGCAATTCATTCATTCGGTCTTCATGAGTCATTCGTATTTGCTTCACCAAATATGTGGTTAGCGGAATATTGTGCCAAAACACACCCCACATAGCAGGTATATTGTCCCATTTTATACTTTTAAAAAGATCTAAATACGAACCTTCCTTTAAAAATTTAGTGCTAAACCCCGCAAATGGTCCAAACAAGAGCTCGCGTTTTCCATCAATATAACGAGTGTCTAAATGAGGCACACTCATGGGTGGTGCATCAACGCCCGCTTTTCCATAAACTTTGGCGTGATGTTGTTCTATTGTTTCTCTATTGTTACAAATAAGCCATTGACCGCTTACAGGGAAACCTCCATAACCATCCTTTTCGTGGATCTCTACTTTTTGTAACAGGGAGAGTGCGCCACCACCGGCTCCAATAAAAACGTGCTCGGCATCGCAATTTATTTTCTCTTTAGTTTCAAGATTTTTTATTTCTACCAACCAGTCTACACCGTCTGTTGGGTCAATGTCTTCAACTTCAAAATTTGTATAAACTGGAGTATCGAATTTCTCTTCAAGAATTTTAAAAATTAAATGTGTAAGTTTCTCAAAATTAATTTCAGTTCCCAATTCCATTCTAGTGGCAGCAACGCTTTCGGAATCTACTCTATCGGCCATTATAATTGGAAACCATTTGGCGAGTGTTTCTGGGTCTTCGGAAAACTGCATTTCCTGAAACATTATATGTTTTTTCATTTCGGAATATCGCTTTCGTAAAAACGCTACATTTTCTTCGCCTTTAACAAAACTGTGGTGCGGTACAGGGTGAATAAATTCTTTCGCGTTTTCAATGAAATTATTTTCTACCAGATATGCCCAAAACTGTTTTGATTGTTCAAATTGTGTACATATTTGAATTGCTTTTGAAACATCTATATTTCCATTCTTTTGCTGGGGAGAATAGTTGAGTTCGCAAAATGCAGAGTGACCGGTGCCAGCGTTATTCCAGGCCGCTGAGCTTTCGAGTGCAACATCTTCTAGCCGCTCTAAAATTAAAATTTTTTGAGAAGAATCAATTAGTTTAAGCATAAGCGCTAGAGTGGCGCTCATTATGCCACCTCCTACACAAATTAAATTGTATTCTTTACTGAAGGCTGATTTTGCTTTCATAATGTCTTGGACTTTATTCAAAATTACACAATCGCAAAAAGCTTGACCCTTAAAGTATTATTAATACTGATTAAAAACTGCAAATTGCTTTTGAAAATATAATAGTATTTGATTAAAATGAATTTGCCAAACCTGATTAATTGATTATTTTTGCCCTTCAAAATTTAATCTTGAATTACCAGTTGTGCTTAATCGAAAAGCACTATTAAAAACATCAATCGGGATGTAGCACTTCGACAGGCTCAGTATAAACTGCGCTACTTGAAGGTTCTCGAAATAAAATTACCAGTTGTGCTTAATCGAAAAGCACTATTAAAAACATCAATCGGGATGTAGCGCAGCCTGGTAGCGTACACGTCTGGGGGGCGTGGGGTCGCAAGTTCAAATCTTGTCATCCCGACCAAGTCAAAACCAATTGACACCAAAACCCTGTAAATCCTATGATTTACAGGGTTTTATCTTTTTTAGGCCATAAGAGAAAATGCTTAATTTTGATATAAAATCATTATAAATGATACCTAATCGGTTACCCTTTTTTTAAAACCTAAAAATGCGGAAGCCCTGATTTGACCTTCGTTTTCAAACATTTGTTCAACTTGAAAACGGAAATATCATGAGAAATTCGGTTACCTTTTCGGTAATGTTCTTACCAAGATTCGAAAAAGAATCCAAAGGAAAATCACCTTTGTACGTTCGAATAACTACAAATGGCAAAAGAACCCTCTTCAGCCTAAAACGAAAATTTACCACTACCCTGTGGGATGAAACAAAATCAAGATTAAAAGGCTCAAGTATTGAAGCTTTCCAAATCAATAAGTACTTAGACCAAGTTTATGTTGATATCAATGAAGCCTATCGTGAGCTTCTAAAAGAAAAAAAACTAATCACACCCCTATCGGTTAAAGCTCGTTATCTAGGCGAAGATGATATTAATAAAACCTTACTCCAGTTGAGCGCGTATCATAACTTAAATATGAAATCCGTATTAAAACATGGGACTTTAAAAAACTATTTCACTACCGAAACATACATAAAGAGATTCCTCCAGATCGAACGTAAAACCGAAGACATTTATCTGGAACACCTCAACTATGCCTTTATCATTGATTTTGAAAATTTCCTTAGAAAAAATGTAGCTCAATTACAATCAAGACCCTTGACCAATAACGGTGTAATGAAGCATCTGGAAAGACTAAAAAAACTCCTTAATCTAGCGCTGAGATTAGAATGGATTGAGCGCGACCCATT
Source organism: Aequorivita vitellina (assembly GCF_022008365.1). GTDB lineage: Bacteria > Bacteroidota > Bacteroidia > Flavobacteriales > Flavobacteriaceae > Aequorivita > Aequorivita vitellina. The sequence goes on along the minus strand of NZ_JAIRBA010000006.1, from coordinate 18,932 downwards.
CGCAAAATTCTCCCTAAAATTCATCAAAACGGAGCGCCACTTCTTAACTCAGCCTGAAATAGAGAAAATTTTAAAATTCCATTCAGAAAAGAGTTATTTAAACAAAACCAGGGATATATTCATCTTTGCCTGTTACACTGGCCTATCTTACATAGATGTAAAAAACCTAAAGAAAGCCAATATCGTGAAAGGTATTGACGGAAATGATTGGATCTACACCTCTCGCCAAAAAACCGACCAAACAGTAAAAATTCCAATCTTAAGTATAGCAGAACAGATTATCGAAAAATATAAAAACGAAATGAAATCACAAGATAGACTCTTACCAGTATTTTCAAATCAAAAGCTTAATTCCTATTTAAAAGAGATTATGGTACAATTAAAAATAAACAAAAGCCTTTCTTTTCATTGTGCCCGGCATACATTCGCCACCACGGTTACACTAAGCAATGGCGTGCCTATCGAAACCGTCTCAAAACTTTTAGGCCACTCTAAGTTATCCACTACACAGGTTTATGCTAGGGTTCTTGAAAAGAGAATTAGTGATGATATCGGTAATCTCAGGAGTGTACTACAAAAACAAGAATTATCTAAAAATAAAACAGGATAAGTTAAAATTGTTTATAAAATAGTATCTGCCAACTTTTGCACCCCAATGCTATTAATATTTGGCAAATATTTCATTTTTTGCCAAACCTTAATATATTAACAATAAAGTAAAGTGTTTATTATAATAAACATTTATTAGTTTTTTATTATATTTGTGTATTATAATAAACCATATAATGATTGACGCAGTTACAATTCGGGAAGTAAAAGTACAGCTCGGTGAGCTTTGTAAACAGCAAAGACAGAGATACAAAATATCCCAGGAAGACCTTGCACAAGAACTAGGCCTCTCGCGCTATACCATTCAGAAATTTGAAAATGGTAAAAATGCAACCCTAGATACAGTGCTTAAAATTGCCAATCATTTCAATTTGTTAGAAAAATTATATCAAGCATTAAAAGACTTGGAAAACACTAATGATATAAACTCATTATATTAAGAATGGCTAAAAATAATCTCATAGAAGTCATTTTGTTCGGGCTGGAAATAGGCAAAATGGGCTATGATGTAGACAAACGGACTTCCTATTTTCAGTACAATCCAGACTTCTTGGAGTCCAATCAATACACAAATATTTTTCCATATATCTTCAAACGTATAAAACCGGTTCAGCTGTTCACAAATTTTGAAGGCGAAACGTTTCGAGGCCTCCCTCCTATGATTGCAGATTCCCTACCTGATATGTTTGGTAATATTATTTTCAAGGAATGGTTTGAAGCTAAGAATAAGGAGTTTCAAAAAATCACTCCCTTGGAACAATTAACCTATGTTTCTAATAGAGGAATGGGAGCTTTAGAATATCGCCCGGTGGCTGAAATACCAAAATCAACAACCATAGATATAACCGAAATAGTTCAAATATTAAATAAAGTGTTGGATTTAAAAAATGAAACTGCAGGAAAAGAATTGAGTGATCTTGCCCTGTTGAACATTTTTAAAATTGGTACCTCTGCCGGGGGAGCCAGACCTAAAATCCTAATTTCGGAAGATAAAAAAACTGGAGCTATTATTCCTGGCGATATGGAATATAGCAATGATTACAATCATTATTTGGTAAAACTCTGTCTCAATGGGGAAGACGAAAAAGAGTACAATAAAGAAAAAATAGAATACGCCTACTATTTGATGGCACAAAAGGCTGGAATCCAAATGATGCCTTCAAAATTGATAGAAAACAAGCATTTCGCAACCCTGCGTTATGATAGACAATATGGAGAGAAACAACACGTTTTAACGGCTTCCGGCCTAACGGGATGGGATTTTAAAAAACCTGAAAATGCTAGTTACGAAAACATCTTCAAACTGGCGTTGGATCTTCAAGTGCCCTATAAGGACATTCAAGAACTGTTTAAAAGAATGGTGTTCAATATCGTATTTGCGAATATTGACGATCACTTAAAAAACCACAGTTTTATATATAATAAAAATACAGATTCCTGGAATTTGGCTCCGGCTTATGACCTAACATATCCTTTAAACATCAATCTCAATTACACAAATATTGCCAGAGCATTGTCTATAAACAATAAACGAAACAACATTGCCTTGGCAGATATAATGACCATTGTTGAAACACATGCCATAAAAAACCCCAAAGGCATTATCAATGAGGTTCAAGCTATAATAGTTGATTGGAAAGATATTACCACAAATTTGGATATACCAAAAAGAGTTAGTAAAGCTATTGAAAAAGAGTTTTTACAGATAATATAAAAGATAGTATTTTTAATTTGAGAGAATACTAAATAGAATAATCTTTACAACTAAATACGCAATACACCTTAAGCTAAAATCTAACAATCCAATTTCCAATTGTTCATTGATAATTGTTCATGCTAATTGTTCATTGATAATTGAAAAAAACCGGGGAGAATACCAAATATAAAGGTTTTTGATTAATAGAACCGCTATCTATCTCATTTTTAGAAGATACCCAAAAAAGAAAGCTGCGTAAAGCGGCTTATACGGATCTTTTTTTTTTAAATTAGGGATTGTGCAACGGTTACCCTTGTTGGCTAACGTATTTAATTCTGCTAAAGTCAATCATTGAAAAATAATTGATAAAAAAGCAGAATAAAATTTAACAATCCCACAATTACATTAATCACTGTTGCTCTATTGTTAAGCCGAGAATTTTTAAAATTCAATTTGTTTGCTTTCAAGTTAGATTTCGCAAGTTTTATCTCAAGTTGAGATTTAATGAAATCAGCATTTGGCTTTATGTCCCAATCAGTATATTCCTTTATTGAAGGATCGGCTTTATACTCACCTGATTGGGTGATTAATGCTGTTATCCTTACTTTCTTTAAAACTTGTTCTTTATCTCCATAAACTATGTCTTTACCAAGCACCTTCTTCATTGCCCAGCCAACCCTACAATATCCGTTATTATCGTCGTGAATGTGTGACTTTATTTTATTGATAATTTTATCAACCTCCTCATCAGTCATAATAAAAAAAGAGTTGCTCATAATTTAATTTTGTTATACCTAAAGAAACGTTTCTGTCAGTTAAATATGTTTGCCAACTTATTTATACTCCCAACTTTATTAGGTTTATACCTCCAATCGAGCTGGTCAATCATAAGTTATAAAATTTTTTCTTTGTGTAGTTTCCAAATATAAAACAAAAACAAACCCACCCATTACGGAAAACCATAAGAGTGGGTTTTTAAATTGGGGAGAATACCAAATATAAAGTTTTTTAATAAATACAACCGCTATCTATTTCATTTGTAGAAGTTACCCAAAAAACAAAGCCTCACAAAGCGGGTTATATTTGTTCGGTTTTTAAAAATTAAGGATGTGTGCAGGGGTTACGGGTGTTGTGGGCTTAGTTTTTTAGTTTGTTAATTAGCCTGTCTTCATATTTTTCATAATCCTGACTGCAATAAAAAGGCACATCATTATAATCATCAGAATTCAAAACTGAATAGTATCCACAATCAACACCAAATGTATTTTTAACTTTTTTGGCTAATTCTTTAGTCATATCTTCTCTTTGAAATAGACTACGAGAATCTGAGAATTCATAGGGGAAACAAAGGTATTTTCCTTCCCTATTTATTTCAATTCTTTCCTTATTAATTAGCGCTCTTGATAAATCACTAAGACTATCGTAAATCCATAACCAACAACCCCCAAATTCGCCTCGTTCAATTTCTTGGTAATTGTTTTCAACTTCTTTTACCAATAAAGTAAAAAGTTTGTAAATTTTATTGTCCCTTTCTTCATCTGGATTTATGTAAACAGACAAATCAATTGTACTCTTAATTATCTCTTTTCTTTCTTGGCTAGGCTCTAAAATTGATTTGATTTTTTCAATTTGTTCTGTATAAAAAATGAATTTAAATGGCGAATGACCATTTCTGTCAAATATTACTAAAATATCGCATAAAATTAATTTGGCTTCCATTTCCGTTTTAACTATAACTCCAATATCTGAAATCCCTTCTTCTAATATTTCTAATCCTGGAAAATCTTCAACTTCTGAGACGATTCCATATTCCTCCAACTCTTTCTCAAAATCTATTAAACTTTTATTATATGGGTATCTCCATTCTCTTTCGTGTGTCCAATCGATTTTTTTGAATGATGATGGATTATATGTTACATATCTATACTGTTCAATCATTGGTAAAACAGATTGATCAATCATTCTTTCACCTTTTTTTGTTTTATAAATGTTCAGTTCGTTAGTGCTCAACCCATAAATTACAGGTCTAGCCCCAATTTTATATAATTCTGATTTTAGAAAGGATAAACCATAAGAACTAATAGCTTGTCCTTGCTTTTCTCTTTTAGATGAAGTTTCCAGAAAAGCAGCCAATGGCATTTCAGTAAAACAAATTGCAGGCCTATTTCCATAAATAGTCCGATTATTATTTCTTATTGACCAAGTTGCAAAAATTTTATTATGTCTTATTGCAGCTCTTAATAAAAAGAAGGGATTATATACATTGTCTTCTGCTATATGATCGAATCCCCAGTTTTCAGGAAAAATAACATAATCTTTACTATGAGTATCAACCTCTCTAAAAAAGTGAATTAACCTATCTGATAAGTCATATCTTTTTGTATTTTTCATTAATTCGAAAAGATTTTTAAATTAAGCCCAACTTGTTTATATCCGCTACATTATTTCCCTTTAACTTCCAATCTGGCAAGGTAAGCGCTAGTTTTAGAAAATAAACTACTTTTATTTTGTACCCCTATTGGATAGGGCGGACAAAGTGAGCCACTTGCGGCGGATGAAAGTGAGCATAGCAAAGTAAGTGCTCAAAATCGATTCATTTGTGGTTAAATTTAATATTTATTTTTCATTTTTTTGCGCATCGATTCCCCTTTGATATCTATTCTGTGCGCATTATGTACAAGACGGTCCAAAATGGCATCTGCAATGGTCTGTTCCCCTATGATTTCATGCCAGGCTTCCACTGGTAATTGGGAGGCTATAATTATACTGTGCTCACCATGTCGGTCCTCAATGATTTCCATAAAGGAATGTCTGTTCAGGGCATCCAGGGCATTAAGGCCAAAGTCATCCAAAATGAGGAGATCCTGTTTTTCCAGTTTATTGATCTGCTTTAAATAAGACCCATCTGCTTTTGATGTCTTGAGCATGGTAAAGAGTTTGTTGGTATTGTAGTACATAACCTTAAATCCCAATGAACAGGCCTGGTGCCCAATGGCCGATGCCATATAGCTTTTTCCGGCACCGGTACTTCCCGTAATAAGTATGTTCTGTTTTTGCCGTATAAAATCACAGCTCGCAAAGCGCTGTATCTGGTTTTTGTCCAGTGCTCTCGAGGCGTCAAAATCTATGGCCTCCATTACCGCACTGTACCTAAAGCGTGCGGCCTTTGTCATCCGCTCTATTTTTCGGTTTTGGCGGTCATCCCATTCACTTTGGATGAGATATGCTACGAGTTCATCTCCGGTATAGGTTATGCTCTGTGGCGAAAGACTGCTGTCAAAGGCCCTGTGCATACCGTATAGCCTTAACTGTTTCATGTGTTCCAATGTCTGTGTGTTCATAGTTTTTTGGTTTTAATTTATTTATAATAATGGCTCCCCCTGATGTTATCATGGTGCGGGATATTGGTCTGTTCCTCGGTGCCCTCATCTAGGGTGTCCCATCCATTTTTAAGGATACGCTCTATGATGTTATAATTGTACGCGCCATAATCCAGGGCGCGCTTACAGGCATTGTCCAGCCGGGTATTGCCTACCTTTTTGGTGAGGTGCAATATGCCCAGGCACGATTTATAGGATTGCTCGGGATGTTGTTTCTTTTCCAGTATATGGATGATCAGCAACTTGCAGTGGACACCTATCTGCGACGCCCAGGCAATGAACTTTTCACTGCTCCACTCGCTGATAAAGCGGTGGTGGGAGGGCATATGTTCCTTTATTGTGCTGTATCCATATTTCTGTCTTGCCCTTGGATGGACCGTAAGCAGTTCGTGCTGGCAGTAGATCTCTATTTCGCTATCTGAGTAGACCACTTTTACGCGCTTGCCTATATGCTGATAGGGCAGGCTATAATAGTGCTTGTCCTTGCTAAAATAAATATGGCTATTTTTATGGACCGTCGCATTGGCGTAGCGTTTGATCTCATAGCGCTGGGCGGGCAAGGGCCTGAGCTGGTGCTTTTCAATCTCTTCGAATAACGAATGGCGGGAATATTCACGTCCCCTAAAAGATGTACTGTTATGGATTTTTAGAAGCTCCAGTATGGCCTTGTTCAGGGCGGCCTTGGTATGGAAGGTCTGGTTACGCAATGGCGCAAAGACACGGGTGTATATTATGCGCACTGCGTTCTCAACGATGGCCTTGTCCCTGGGCCTGTAGGCCCTGGTGGGAAGTACCGCCGTTTCATAGTGCTCGGCAAAATCTACAAAGGTCTCGTTTACCTTGGGCTCATAACGGCTGCTCTTGGTGACCGCCGCCCTTAGGTTATCGGGCACCAGGGCCTGTGGTACGCCGCCATAGAACCAGAGAGCGTTTTCCACACAGCCTATGAAGTCCTCTTTCTTTTAGCTCTCACAGGCCTCAACATACGTGTATTGGCTACTGCCCAGTACGCAGACAAAGACCTCCAGTTCCTGTATCTCCCCCGTATAGCGATCTACAATGGAAAGCTTCTTGCCCGTAAAATCAATGAAAAGTTTATCGCCGGCCTTATGTGTGAAGTGCATGACCGGGGATACTTCCTTTACCCATTCCCTGTACCAATACCTGAACTGGGAAAGCCTGTAGCCATCTGGGTGCTTGGCAAAGTATTCTTGCCAGAGCAGTTCCTTGGTCACGCCCGTTTTGCGCAGTTCCTTGTCAAAGGAGGGAAAGTACTTCTCTAGGGTCAAGAGCTGTTGGCTCTTGCCCTTTTGGTCGGTCTTAAGGAGCCTGTTCAGTTCCTCGAGTGTCATCGCGGACACTTCATAGCTTGTCAGATGGTACCGATTAAAGAAATCGATATATTTAGTGATGGTATTGCGTGATAATCCTAGCTGAAGGCTTATTTTACGCTTACTGACGCCCTCACTGTAAAGTTTGAAAACCTGTTTTATTTTTCGCATATCTATTTGCTTGTTGGCCATAATATCTTTTTTTAAAAAGATATTTAAAGCGTTACAAATAGAATCGATTTTTAGTGGTTCACTTTCACCCGCTCCAGGTGGTTCACTTTCACCCGCCGCGCTATGCTCACATTAATCCGCTGTGGGTGGTATACTATGCCCGTTTTTTGCACCCCTATATCTTAATAAGAGAATGATTATTGCAATTAAGGATCAAAATTTACTTATGATACAACTCAACAACCGTTTTGTAAAGATTCATCACTTCGGTAAGATATACTCCCATTAATTTAAATTCCGAAAATAGAATACCTCCAAGCAAATTGATTTCATTTTCCCCCATACCAAACATAAAATTTCTAATAACATCTAAAGCATATCTATTTTTGTTTTCTGTGGTAATCGCAGATGTAAGATAAATAACCTTTAAAAATTTTGCACAAATCGGAATGCAGAATTTATTATTATGTAGTGAGTATTGCAAGTTGTGTAAAGCCATTATATAATAATTGTCTTTTCCTACGAGCAATTGAAAAAATTCGTTTTTTAAAACATCTAAGCTTATACCAATACCAGAATAATTATTTTGCAATAAAAAACTATAAAATTCAGTACTGCAATTATCCCTGTGATAAACGTTTAAATATTTTTCTGGACTAAGTAACCATTGATTGATTTGCGTAGCGTTTTCTTTTTTTAAAAGATATAAGGACGAATCGCTTGTAATTAGCCTAAAGTCCTTTCTACTGGCCAAAAACATATTATCTACAAGGTAGCTAAACATTGTATCACTTTCTTTACCCTCTTGTTTTAACCTAAATGCAATGTCAAGTTTTTCTTCTACTTTATCAATGGAACAATTTTCATCGATCCACTCTAAAATTTCTTTATAAAAACTAATTTTAGAATATTTATCAGGCATTGGAAAGACATTAACTCCTTTTAAAGTAATCTGAGCTGTGAGACCGTCTTCTGGTGAGCTTGCGGCTTCCTTTAATCCAATTGAGAAGATTTTTTTTGTGTAATGAGAGATAGTGAATTTACGTTGAAATTGGAAATTTAATTTTTTGGCAAGTTGATAAAATAAAATTACTGTAGTCACATCCAACCCGTACACTTCATTCGCGGCAGTGTTTATAGGATTAGTTGCTAATAATGGTAGAGTTGTAAACTTTGCTGTATTGTGACCTGTTAGATACAAATAAGCGTTAACAAGGTTGCCATTAAACACCATTTTAGAAACTTCAGAAAAACCAATACGGGAGTTATAATAGTCTTGAAGTCCTTTTTCTTTGTATTCTTGTTCTTCTGTACCTCTGACCCCGAAGTTCTTAATAAGAAAGTCTTTTAAACCATCTTTATCCGATGGAAATTCCATCATTTTAAAACCCAATTGATTAAGTGGGTTCTTAATTTCTTCCTGTATATTCCTAAGTAATTTGAGTGCATCATTATAGATCTCTACAACCTCTACTGAGTGAATAGACATGTCCAAAGCATTTGTATCAGTAAATTTATCACCTACTTTTTTATCGATAAACCTACCTTTAAAACCCTCATTGGAATCAACAAAAACCTCATCTAAATCCTCATTATTAACCCTATACCTCACCCATACGCCGACTTCTACCTTGTCATATTTTTCAAAAAACCTATCGCTATATTTTATAGAGAGACCAAAATATTCCTTTCTTGCTTGAATATTGGATTTACTTAATGCTAAGTTGTACAGGATAGTAAAAGCATAATCAATCTCAATATCGTTTCGAAGTAAAATTACCGCAAGAGCCAATGCAATCGTTTCATCATTAAAATTATTAGGAAATAAGCTAACTTCATTTTTTATTTCATCATAGGATTCTAAATTTTCAAGCGTATTGATATAGGCTATAAGGTATTCTTCATTTGCAGGGTCTATTTCTTTAAGTAGTTTCCCAATGTTTTTAACCTCGCCCCAATTATTTGTAAATGAATACAATGTATGCTCTATACGCAACAATTCTTCATCAACATACTGAAGATTTGTTCTTAAATTTTTAAGTATACCCAACAATTCAGAATACTTGCCTTCTCCCGCTTTCTCATTACTCAACAAACTCCTGTATAAGATAGAAGCGTACATCACTAATTCTTGTGAAGGTTTGTCTTTATCTACAAATCCTGATAAATATTCTATTGCCTGATTTATATGACCAATAGACTGGTATGATTCAGCTATTAAGCTTTTATAGTTTTGGTCTAAATCATCAGCACGTTCAAGTTCTTTCAATTCCTTCACTATTATTTTCTCTCGCTCCTCTGAAACTTCCAAATACCTTGTTTCGCAGCTTATTAAAAAAATCCTTTTGAGATTTTCTGATTTAAAGTATTTGGATTTTACCTTTTCTATATCCTCTAAGAAAAATTCTAAATCTATTGACTTATGTAAAACATTAAAAAAAGAATTCAAAATATTGAATCCATTTTTCTCATCAATAATTTCAATATTAACAAGATAATCGTTAAACACTCCTCGAATTTCATCGGTCTTTCTCAAGAAAAACAGAATCGCTGCTTTGACAAGATGAAACTCGCTGACCACTTCTTGTGAATCTTCATATTCAATCAAACTTGATAATGCAATTTCAAATTCAGAATTTACAACTAATGCTTGTACGTAGGTTAATGTGTAGAACCAATTTTCTTTGGGAATTGAAGTATATAAATTCTTCAAATTATGTAATCGAGATCTGTCTTTCTTTAGAAAAAAATCGAAATAATAATAAAAGTATTGATGATGCCAAATTGCCTTTGAAAGTTCGGTGTTTTCTAAAGTTTTAACATACTTCTCAAGTAATGGCATAAGTTTTTTCACTAAAGGATGTGATATGACTGGATTTTCCTTGCCGGCAAGAAAACGAATTGGGTAATCACCAAAAATTTCACTGATAATTAAATCCATTGTAATCGCCCATAATTGTCGATTTGAAAACGTTACTTTATCATATTTATCGTATTCAATTTTAAAGGGAAAATTATCGATTCCCACTTCTACCCCCAACGCATGTTTTCGCAAAATATAATTTGCGACATTAATTTTAAAAACATATTCATCCTTGACAGTTTGTGGCGTTTCGTCTATAGCTTTTCTTAAATCATTAGCATTATGGAGTCTTACTAACCAAGCCACAATATTAAATTCATCTTCTTTAAGAATTTCTTGAGCTATTATATCCGCTTTTTGTGTTTCTTGCAGATTCAAATATTCTATTCCAGCTTTCTCTTTTAATTCATTGTCGGAAGAATTTAATATATATGCTTGAACAAATTCTTTTGCGGTTTCTTGGATATCAAATTGTTGCAATTCTCTTTTACAAGTCGCTCTTAAAAAAAGAATTTTACTTTTTATTTCTGGATTATCCTTTAGTTTATCTGGAATCCTTGACAAGAGATTTCTCAATTGTTTTAATGCAGTCTCTGGCTTAAACTCATCAATTAGCGATTTTATATCCTGGAATTGCGCTTTATAGTCTTGTAGCAACAATTCAAGGCCTTGGATTTGAATATTGTAAGTGTCCCCTACTTGAAATGAGCCACCATTAGTATTTACAGCACCAGCATTGGTATTACCCCCCATAATTATCCCCTATTCTAAAATCACCGCCATTAGTATCAACATTACCCATATTTACATTTTTACTACCCTCTATATTAATATCGGATTTGGGCAGTCTTGAAATAATTTCTTTAAAATGATTTAAGTTTGCAGAATTTGCTTCAATAGAATTTTCCAAAATAGATTTTACTATTTCAAGTTTCCTCTCATCTGAAGGATTTTCTTGAAGCTCCTTTAGAGCTTTTTTGGGTTCTCCATCTTTGTAAAATAAAGATTTTGCCCAGTCTATTGCTCCTTGGGATATCGATTTTCCTGTATTTTCTGCAAGGTTTTCAAGACCTTTACTCGCCAAGGACATTGCTAATGTACTAAGCATAGCTGAAGTTATAAGTGCCATAATTAATTGCTTTTAAATGAATCTAAATATATATTATATAATATATATTTATACAATAACTGGTATTATAATTAAAGATTCCTTAGTTATTGAAATTTTTTCTGCATATTAAAATACATTTTCCTAATTATTATGCTGTTCATGCGTGGCTAGGTTATACTATTGGGAAAATATTTTTTAATAAATTCTTTTTAAAATCGTGAGTCGAGAGATATAATGGGGGAGGATTTTAAATATAAGGAATTAAACAGTTTTAAATGTCTCTGGCATTGCTATTGCAAAAGTTGTGTGGGCCCAATTTTTAGAAATTTGTGTTTAAATTGAACTTAAAAGAATTGTTTATCAACTCAAATCTTTGTTGGCCACTGGTTTTATCAGTTAAATAGTTCTTTAATTGTTACTTCTCTACCTAATTGTTTTGATAAAGAAACTAACATTCTCTCCGTTAGTTTTTGTTGTAATTTTATATTCCTTCCAATTGTTTCGTCGGAATTAAATTCCGCAAGATGGTCTTTAAATTCGTTGGAAATTTCGGCTTTTTTTGAGAGATCATTTATTAAGTCCTCAAAATAATCGTCTAATAAATCCTTAATTGAAAAAACAAAAGCTCTTTTAAGAACTAACTTATTCTTTTGTAAATTTAAATCGAGGGCATTATTTTTAAACTGTTCGGACATTATCTCAAATCGACCTAACAAATCCATTATTTCGTGTAATTGAATTGTCAATTCAGGGATTATTTCTGATTCATTATCTATTACAATTCTGAATTTTTTTATTTCGTGTTCGAAGTTATCAATTTTCTCAATAATCTGTTCAAGTGCGGAATCAGGAATATTTTCAATTCCATTTTCGTTAAGCAAATGTTTGTGCTTGATATAAGAATGGTAAACTTTCAAAAAATTACCTAAAACTCGATTATAAGCTTTTGATTTTTCTCGTTCATTTTTATCGTCTTGTAATTTGTAATTCCGATTATTATTTCTTGTTGTAAATATTAAAGTTCCAATCGCAGATATAAATCCCAATCCTCCAATTATTAAGGAAATAATTGCTGTTGTATTACTTAAAAATGATTCTTGTTGTTCTGTCATTTGTTTTTATTCAGCTTGTTCCAACATCTCTATAAACAACATGCCTAGTAGGCATATTAGCACAAGTGAGCAACAAGATTATTATAAATTCAAATATAAATAAAGCATAAATATCTCTATTACGGAAAACCGTAACAGCGTACATTTTCATCCCTCCTACACATAAAGCTACGGAGGGCAAAGGGGAGAATACCAAATATAAAAAATTTGCAACATAAATAAGCTATAAGCTTTAGGCAAAATCCAATTATCTAATTACAATTGTCAACCGAAAATCGCTTCATCTCCAATCTAAGCCAAAATCACCACGGTGTACGCGTGTTTCAGGAGACGGTGATTTACCCGTTGATTCGACCCATCAAAATAGTAGTGGCGTAAAAAAGATTTTTCTGGGCTTAACAGAGATGATTTGTCCGAACCTCAACAAATAACTATTAATGACATAATCAAAAACGACTCTTGGGTAGAGGAAGAGTCGATGGATATGTTGGCACTCTTAACCAATGAAAGGGTTATTTCATAAAAAATTAATGATTTACTTGTTAATTTTTTATATTTGAAATACCTATTTATACAGTTTTGTTTCCCTATTATTTACTAGACCGACTTCTCTCAATGAAAAGACATTAGGAATGGTATTGCTAAAGTTAATATATTTTGAAATGCTATAGAATTAATGATTTACACGTTTATTGACCAAATACTTGAACACTACTCTATTGATTTAGAAATATTAAGGCGTGATACTAATTTGTATAGTATTTCAATGTTACAGAATAAGGGCATATTTCATTTCGATGATAATTTTTTTGGTAATCAAGATAGTCAAGTTGAAAGCGTAAAATTCAATAGCTTTTTATCCATAGCAAAAGCTAATAATTCCTCTTTGGTTATAACCCCTGAATATTCCTGCCCTTGGGCTAGTGTTAGGCATATTTTAGATGACGCCAATAGACTTCCTAGTACAAATAAATTATGGGTTCTAGGATGTGAATCTATAACACCAGCAGAAGTTGCTGGATTTCAGGAAAACTATAATGGCATTAATAATATAGAGGTAATATATAATGACGATATTGATAATGCGCCAGGTGGTGTCTTGTTAGACCCTTGCGTTTATATTTTCAAAGCCAATAATTCAGATGGACAAGAAAGATTGATAGTTTTAATTCAGTTTAAAACTCAACATATGGGTGTTTGGAATGATAATTTGGAACAACAAAAAATGATTCCAGGAGAACATTTATATATACTTCGTAATTCTGAGGATTCTATAAATCTAGCAACTGTAATTTGTTCAGATGCAATGGTTTTTAATGGTGCAGAAATTTTTCCGAATGCAGCAGGGTTTTGGGATACAAGACCATTTATAATTCTTAGTATACAAATGAATCCGCAACCAAGCCACAGTGTATTCCGAAATTTTAGACGTAACATTTTGGAGCGATCCAATAAAGACGTGATTTCTTTAAACTGGAGCTCTGAAGGTAGTGCGTCTGGCTTTCCAAATTTTTTCACACAATATTGTAAATCAAATATTTCAATTACCACTGAGCATATTGTTAATGATAGTTATATAGAGGAAAAACGAATTGATGATAATCATAAGAAAGGCCTTTATTACGTATATACGAAACCAAGTAGGCACAATTTTTATTTTACTCCAGAGGTTGAATTCTTTTATTTGAGACTACGTAAACCATCGGTAGGACTGACACCATTGCCAGCTAATCGAAGAAGAGGGCCAGAGTTAGAGGAAATTTACACTTATGATCAAGAATTGGAAACTTTTGTGCCATCATCTAATACCAGTGATGGTTTTCAGGATTTTATAGATAGTATACAAATACAAAGTTCCAATTTGAAAAGTGAAGATGTAAATATTTTAGATAAAGAACGCTTAATTGCGCTAACAACTGGTGAACTTTCAAAGCTTAAACCTGGTTCAAATTGGCATACAGTGAATAGGCTCAAAAGTTTTCTATTAGAGGACAGCGAGTCTATAAAAAGATATACAGTAACTTTTGACGTAGAGGGTAAAGATTATCGTACTTCACAAATTGGAAAAGTTGAAGATCTAAATCTTAATGTATTGAAAAGGCCAGATTTATTTCCTGACATCATAGCATCTTTTAAGAATAATTGTACAGAAGTTATGTTCTTAAACAAAAATGGGATGAATTATAAATATAATTTGGTTAGTAATGATAATCAAATTGCAACTGTTGCATTTATAGGCCATAAATCAAAAGCTGATGCGCAACAAATTTTGCATAACCTCACAAAATTGTTTCCTGCAGAGGATTTAGGCAATAAGAGAATTGTAGTATGGTATAAACCAAATATGATTGCAAATAACTATGCTAATGAAGCTACTGATGTTCCAAAATATACATCAGCAGAAAAGACCAACCTTACATCAATAACTAAAGAATGACAACAGAAAACATTCAAGAAATACTTCCATCAGATTTCACTATAACAAGCAATAGTGAAAATGGAATGCAGTTATATCTAAGTCAGAGATATAAAGATAATATGATTGCAAAATATGTCTTTGATATTGATTACGAAAACCAAGATATTAATCTGAATGATTTTCAAGAGAAATATTTGTCAAAAGACTATTTTAATTCAGAAGGAAATCTTCAATGGAATTATTATCTAATTTTTCTTAGAGATAAGCTGCCTATTGAAATAAAAAGGGATATAGAAAAAGATGAAACTTATGCTAGAAAATTTGTATTTACATTAAATGAATTAAAGGATTATCTAAATTACGAAAAGGCAACTTCTGTTGCTGAAGAAAATGTAGTTGAAAAATGGAAAGCTCAATTAATAGAAGCTGATTTACAGGAAGTATTCAGTAATGAAAATTATACTGATGCTGTACCTCGTTATCTGGATAATAAATCTAAGAAAGTAGAAGAGCTACAGCCAATAGATTCCAAACCGGACGAGACGCAAGATTTTATTTTGGATGAAGTATTATCATTAGGTTTAAATGATGATTATCGAGATTTTCCTGAAAAACGAAATTTTGATTTTGGCAAAGTGAATTTGATTACTGGTCCTAATGGTGTCGGAAAGACATCCTTAATGGAAGCAATTGAATTGGTGATAACCGGAAATAACGTTAGAAATGAGAATAATTTCCCTCCACCAGGAGCTATAAAGGCGAAGTACGGTGTAAATTTAGATGAACAGCCCGATTCCTATGTCAATTCTATCCCAAAATTTAAGGCTAGAAATTACTATTGGTATAATACTTCCTATACTAAACAAAGATTCAATACCTTACATCACAGTTTCAATAGATACAATTTTTATAATAGTGATAGCGCTTATCATCTTTCTAATAATGCTAGTAGTAATGAGCTAACTTCATATCTTACGGCCATTGCATTAGGTACAGAATTCGGAGCAATAAGAGATAGGATTATTGGTTTTAGAGATAGAATTTCAAAAGAGCTAGATAAGTTCAATAACAATATTTTGCGTGAGGAAGAACTCAAGGATGAAGCGAATAAACAAAAGGAAAGGCTTAAAAAAATTTCTGATCCAGATGCAATATTTCAAAAATATTTAACCGAAGCCAAAGATTTAAAATGGTCTGGATTTCTTCCTAAAACTTTAGATGATGAAACAAAGAAATTCGAGGAAGATTACAGTACCGCTTATTCTCTTCTTAGCTCTATTGTACACTCAAAGGTAGTCAAAGAATCTGATGCTTTAAAAAAACTATCTAATCTTGAGACTCTTAAATATGAATTGCAGAATCAAGCAATTAAAAAAAAAGGATTTAATGATAAAATAAAAGTTCACCAGAATAGTATTATTGACAAGGAAGGTGATTTAAAACTCATCAATAATGCTCTTCACTATTTTAGTGATGCCAAATCTTTTAGAATTGAGACAATAGATGAAGAAATAAAAACATTAGAAAGGACACTTACCAAAACAGAAAAATTTTTAGCTGAGATTGCAGCACTTGAAATTACTGATATTAACTCTAGCTATTTTACTATAAAAGAGTTACGTAAAAGTCAGAATGAAATTTTAATTTCAAAGAATGCAGAATTAGAGCGAAGTCGAAAACAACTTAAGGTTTTAAAGAATGCTTTAGACAAAATAAAATCTCTAATGGTAGATATTAAATACTATGGACGAGAATATGTTGAAGCTAAAGAAGAAATAGATGCTTGTCCTCTATGTGAAACACCACATACTAAAGAAGAACTCAAGGCTAAGGTGCAAACAAAATACGAAGATAAAGAAAGTGCAAAAAGTATTGAAATATTCAATAAAAATATAAGTCAACTTGAAGATGAGATATCTAAAATAACTCGCAAGCTAAATCAATTAAAAGACTACGAAGAACTGCTCAAAAGTTATTATATCGAAGATGAGTTGGAGACTAAATTATCAGAAATAAAAATCCTGTTGAATAATGAATCATCTCAACTTGATGAGTCAAAAACTAAATTGGATGAACTAAAGAGCCTATCTTTAGACCTAAAGTTAGGAGGTTATGATTTAGATGATTTTCTAAGGCTTAAAGATAGTATAACATCCAAGTATAGTGACTTAATATTTAAAGCAGAAAACAAGTCAGGCTATGAAACTTTAAAAAATGAAATAGAGAAAAATATTGATAATGATAGGAAGAAAATCGAAATAGAAAAAGAACAATTAGCTAAGCTTGAAGGTCAAACCCAAGAATTATTGAATGATAAATATAATAGTGAGAGATATATTGAAGAAATTGATTTTGAAATAAGAGAATATCAATCTTATTGTGACTACTTTTCAAAACTTAAGACCTATATAGATTTTTCTTTTGAAGATTTTATTATTGAGATAAGACATAGCTTAGAACGCTTGAATAAAACTTTTGAAAGCTTTAAAGAACAAAAAGTTAAGTTTGAACAGTTAAACCTTGCAAATAAACTAATTAAAGAAGCTGAAGTGAAAATTGAAAATTTGCTACCTAAAAAGGAAAGGGCAAAATCAGCTTTAAAAATCCTGAATGAAATTCTTGTTGAGGATAGTGAAGAAAAAGTTCTTGGTAGTTTCTTTAAGAAAAATGAGAATGAAATAAGCGAAATATTTACAAGCATTCACTCTCCAAAGGAATTCTCTAGGCTATCGTTTGGTTCAAATAAAATAGTACTTTATAAAAAAGGTACTGATACAGAAGTGCCAATATCTCAGATTAGTACAGGCCAAAGAAGTGCACTTGCACTTTCAATATTTTTAGCTTTAAACAAAAAGCTTGCTAAGGGACCCAATGTTATTATTTTTGATGACCCCGTTACATATACCGACGATTTAAATATTCTGTCATTTCTAGATTACCTAAGAAGTATAGTAATTAATGAATCCCGACAAATAATATTTGCCACAGCCAGTAACAAAATAGCAAACCTATTTGAGAAAAAATTTGATTTTCTAAATTCAGATTTTAAGAGATTCGAATTAACAAGGACGGATAAGTAAATATATTACTTCTTCTTATCCCCAGCCCTTTTATCAAAAGCAATTAAATTAAACAGCTTATTCATTCTGCAAGTAAACAGTTACCATAAATTCATTCAATCCCTCGGTATTTAAATGGGGTGTTGCATTATAGTTTTCTTTCTCTGGGTTTTTGTATTATTGGTGTTAGCTTTTTTATATAAAGATTTGTATAACGTAGCCCCGACAGAAACAGGTTATAACTTAAATCTTTAATTCTTTATTTCTAAAAGTTTATTATATTTCTCTAGTAATAAGTAATATTTTTCTTTTAGTACATCAATTTGTTTAAGAGCCTCTTTAAGGGTGGTGGGTCTTCCTGCTTCGGTATAATCAATACTATTAATTCCAGGAATATCTTTCGAAAAATCAATTTCTAAATTTTTTCCATATTGAATTAGTATATGAAGAGATAGATTTGCCTGTTCAATATGCTTATAATAAGAAGATCTTGAATAACCAGCTTTATTGGCTGCCACTTTAACGGCAATTCCACTATTTTTAATAGCATTTTTTAAAATATCCCCTCTATGTACACTTTTCTTGCTCATGTATGTAAATTTCTAAAATGATTTGTGTAAAAAAGTGAACATTTATGTGTAAATATGTTTACTTTTGTTTATATTTGAATTTTGCAACTAAAAATCTTTGTTAGATTTTAATTGCAAACTAAATTTGCGACTCTTCTAAGAGCAAAACATTAGAAGCTTTCGCTTTGATTCTCGGATTGAAAACTGGTAATTTTAGGAACGAGAGGATAGGCAGATTGCTCACGACCCGGGCGTGGGCTCTCTTATCGTTCCAAGGTATACCAGTACCCCAATCCGTTAAGTTGAGTTCCGCGCCCTTTTGTATTGGGCTTGGTCGCTTTTTCTTCCTTCAACTTTCTTTCAAGGCAACTGTTTCTTCCACCAAGAAGCTTCGCAACTAATTTGTAACCAAAAAGATTTTGTTTATGAATAATAAGGATGGTGAATTCAAGAAGGATTAAAAAGTCTCCCTTTGAAGGGAGATTTAGAGGTATGTAAACCGTCTCACGCTTCACGATGGATAGACTGGACTAAGCTGACCCCTTTACTGGCTATCAATTTCAGCTTGCCATTCTGGCGGATGCTGACCCCCTTCACATAAAAACGGAAGCT
>NZ_JAIRBA010000069.1 GCF_022008365.1 Aequorivita vitellina | reverse complement strand
GCAGTTATATTACTTAAGGTGAAGTCTGTGTCTGCCGCAACCGTTACATCGTTTGCTGTCATAAACGCTGAAGCCGACGAACAGTTAAAGCCGTTCTCGAAGGTGAAATCGTTCGGATTCTCTTCAGAACAAACGCCGCCGCCACCGCCACCGCCGGTAGTAACATTGATAGTATAATCCTCTGCTTGACCAAAACCAGAGCCTGGAGTACAGGAATCTGGAGCATAGGAAGCCAAGAATTTTTTAATAACACGCATTCTAGTTGGGCCAGCGGTTACACCAGCTGGAACTAAAATATCATTAGTAGCTTGTTGTCCATCTGTACCTGTTGAACCAGTAATAGTTCCTATTTCATAACGCTCACTCGCATTATCTAAAATACCGTCTTGATTCCAATCGATAAATACAGTGAAGCTATTTGTAAAACCTCCACCTGTATTTCCTTCCAATGCAATAGGGTAAGTCATTCCTTCTTCCATGTCGCCACTAATTGCAGTAAAATCTTCGTGGGCTGGTGAACCATCTATTACAGGATCACTTACGTTGCTAATACCTGCCACCTCTACTAAAGTAATAGGCTCAACCCCTGAGTTAAACTCGAGCGGGCCACAATAAGGAGCTGGGAATGCTCCGCCGCCGCCAGAAAGAACTTCAACTTCCCAACCACAAGTATTTACAACTCCAGTTGCGTGAAATTCAAAAGTTAACGCTCCTGTAGTAGAAGTAAAAACAGCTGAACCATTTGCGGCAATCATTCCTGCAAGTGTATCGGTATCAGCATTTAAATTACTGTCGTAAATTTGTGGAGAACTAGTATCTGGCCCATCATATATATTTAGGTAATCAAAAGTTCCGAAAACTCTAAATGACAAAAATTCTACAGATAATCCGGCTCCCGTTAATGTTGTTACGGTATCACAATCACAATTAGGATAGTCTCCTGTATTTCCAGAAGAAGTTGTAGAACAATCACCTCCGGGCCCTCCTGTAACACCGTCTGATGGATCGTAAAAGAAATCACCAGGAACCACTGCAAAAGTTTCGGTTGCCCCCGCTGATGGTATAATATCTGAAAGCGGGCCTCTATTTTGAACCACTGGAGTGTAACTCAAATTAGGATTAACACCTTCTTGTTCAGCAGCCAAAATCTCAGCTTGATCTCTAGCCTCTATAGATAAAAATAAAGGTGAATAGCTCGATCCGTTTCGCATTCCAGAAATTGGATTGTTGGCACCTTCACTACTAATCTGAGCATTGTGATTAGAACGATTTCCTTGAAGCAAGTTTAAATCCTGAGGACTGTTTGTTTGATTCTTATAAACAACAGGATTGTTTTCTCCTTTTTGCTGAATATTTGCATCAGAATTGATGGAAATATTTGAAGGTGTCACAGCTTGTTTTTTTTGCTGTTGATTAAAATGAATGGGATTATCGGTCCCATTCGTTTTTATCATTGGCTGTTGGCCATAGCTAAAGCTGACCGAGAACGCCAATAATAAAATTAACATTGTAAATTTTTTCATAATTTAAATGGTTTAGTTAAAACTTGATTTTTAAAAACTTAAAGCTATCTTAAAAAAATCAAATTTCAAAGTTTTTTGCAGTAAGAATTTAAATTTCATTCTAATAGAACCACAAATGTGAATATTGGCAGCTAATTTTTGCAAAAATGATGCTTACTACCTAAAAAATCACATGGTGACCCATTCTTAAAATCACTATCTTTTTAAGATAAATTCTAAAGATTAATTAGCTAATTAACACAATAAAAAAACCACCCGCTATAGGCGAGTGGTTCATTTTTTTAAAAACTGTTTAGAAGATTAGTTCTTAATTACCTTATAAGTTCCTGTTTGACCATTTACAGTTACTTTCATCAGGTAGGTTCCAATGCTTAACCCAGAAATATCTACTTGAGAGGTTGTTGCATCTACACGGTTAGAAACCACTAATTGCCCCAACATATTATAAAGCGAAACTTGCTCTATATTTTCTGCGCTCTTCAAATTAACAATACCTTCGGTTGGGTTCGGGTAATAGCTGAAACCAACTATATCATTATCCGAAACGCCAAGGTTTGTACCATCTATCGTGATGTCTG
>NZ_JAIRBA010000068.1 GCF_022008365.1 Aequorivita vitellina | reverse complement strand
TGGATATTCCGGTGATACTGACCCCCCATTCCGGGCATATTGACCCCCCTTAGATTTATTGGTCAAAAAGATAAGAACGTGACAAATTTACAGTTTTTTCCTTAAGGATTCTCCCTTCAATTCGATTCTGTGAGAAGTATGTACTAGTCGATCTAAAATTGCATCTGCAATAGTAGCTTCCCCAATAATTTCGTACCAGCTACCAATAGGTAATTGACTAACAATAATAGTGGAGGATTTTCCGTGTCGATCCTCAATAATTTCCATTAAATCCATCTGCCCGTTGTGTTCTAAGTGAGAGAGACCAAAATCATCTATTATCAATAAGTCAGCTTTGGCAATCTTGTCAAACAGTTTTAAAAAACTACCATCCAACCGAGCCATTTTAATCTGTATAAGCAGTTTTTGGATGTTATAATACAAGACTTTTTTGCCTTGCGCACAAGCCTGATGACCTAATGCAGAAGCTAAAAAGCTTTTGCCACAGCCAGTAGCACCAGTTATTAGGATAGATTCTCCTTTTTCTAGGTAAGTTCCTTTAGCTAGTTCTGTTATTAAACTGGCATCCATTCCGCGAGAAGCATTTAAGCTCAGCTCATCAATACTGGATTGATAACGGAACTTGGCTGCATTTTTAAGTCGTTCAAAACGTCGATTGATACGATTCTCTTCCTCAGCTTGTAAAAGGATTTCAAGGCCTTCGCTAAAGGATAACTTGTGGTGTTGTCGAGTTTCCATCATCGCCTTCCAGCTGATGTGCATCCCTTGTAATCGTAATTGGGAGAGTTGTTCTTCAATGGTTTTCATTATATTTATTTTTAATTGATTGTGGATTATTTATAAGCCGTTGCTCCTCTAATATTAGAGTGCTCTGGCAAAGGTTTGCTTATAATATTCAGCGTATTCTCAGTCATTTTATTCTCCAATAATTGCTTTAAAAAACGATAGGAATAATTGTGATTTTCTAAAGCTATATCACAAGCTTTTACAAAAGTGTTGCGAGGAGTCTTTCGGGATAAGTTCAGTATTCCATCGCAAGTTCTATAAAGCTGTTCTGGATGTTTATTTTGATTGAATAAGGCTTCCATATATTGGTACAGTTCTTCAGAATGCGCATTGGCTCTTCCTAGATAGTAACTCGGACTTCGTTCTTTATAAAACTGATGATGTGAGCACAGATGCTCTTTCTTTGTGGTATACCCTCCTTTTTTAAAACCTCTGGGATGTACGGCTATTTGGTTTCCTTTACAATAGATTTTAACCAAAGTACGGGTATAGATAACCTTCGTTTTTTCTCCAATATAAGTGTAGGGAACGCTGTAGTAATGTTTGTCCTGACTTAGATAAATGTGGTTGTTCTTAGCTGCTTTATGCTCTCTGTAATACTTGATTTCAATAGGTTCTACAGGAAGTTCAAGAAGATGTTTTTTCTCATCGGCTAAAAACTTCTCTTCACGGCAATAGTCCTTTTGTTGCATTCTGGTTTGATTGTGCAATTTCATCTTTTCAGCAATGGCTTCATTTAGAGAAGCTAAATCGAAGAACTGTCTGTGGCGAAGTTTAGCATAAACACGGCTATAAATCAACTTTACTTGATTCTCCACCAATGCCTTATCTTGTGGATGTGCTGGTCGTGCAGGTGTAACCGTTGTGCTGTAATGATTAGCAAAGTCTTCTAAAGCTCGATTGATATCTGGTTCGTATCTATTGGCTTTTATAACGGCAGACTTAAGATTATCAGGAACCAATGTATGCGGAACTCCACCTATATCATTTAAACAACAACGTAAGGCATAGAGAAAATCCTCTAGTTTTTGACTTGGAACAGCCATAGCGAAGCTATAATCAGAATAAGGAAGACAAGCTACAAAGACCTGTACGAAGATAATTTCTCCAGTATCTCTATTGATATAAGAAAGTGGCTTTCCTGCAAAATCAATATAAAGCTTGTCCCCTGGATGGTGTTCTAATACCATTGTAGGCTTACTGCTTTTACGATATTGCTGTAAGTGATAGCAAAACTGGGAATAACTATATGGATTTGCGTTATCCACGCAATACTCCTCATAAAGTACTTTTCGATTTACACCGACTTTTTTAAGCTCTTTAGCAAAGTACTCTAATCGGACTTTAAGCAGCTCATAGCGCTCATCTTTGAAGGATGGATTACCTGCTAAAAGCTTCGCTTCTAGAATTGGATCCTCCAGTTTGAGCAGTTCTGTTATCGATACGTTGCTTGCTTCGACTTTCCTGAAATACTCTTTTACCGTATTCTTACTCATTTGTAAGTTACGAGCAATGGTTTTTATTCCTTTGCCCTTAAGGCGCATACGGAGCATTTGTTTGACTTGACTCATAGGTTTAGGTTTTCCTGCCATTTTCTTATCCTTTGGTTATTCACCAAATAAACCTAAAAATCAAATAGAACTTCTTTAAAGAGGGGTCAGCTTCCTCCGGAATATGATGTCCACTTTTAAACAAAGAGGGTCAATTTACTCCAGAATCTAACCCATAAAGAGCTTCCGTTTTTATGTGAAGGGGGTCAGCATCCGCCAGAATGGCAAGCTGAAATTGATAGCCAGTAAAGGGGTCAGCTTAGTCCAGTCTATCCA
>NZ_JAIRBA010000067.1 GCF_022008365.1 Aequorivita vitellina | reverse complement strand
AGCTTCCGTTTTTATGTGAAGGGGGTCAGCATCCGCCAGAATGGCAAGCTGAAATTGATAGCCAGTAAAGGGGTCAGCTTAGTCCAGTCTATCCACACTGGGATTAATTGGAATAAGTGCTTGGTTAGGGAAACGACAGATATTGACTTGGATTGTTAGACAAGACAATGACAGCGAGCCAAAAATGACTTTAACGCCGAATATTGATGACGAGATTTGTGTGTTGTCATCACCAATATCTGAAGGACCTTATTACCTAAAGTCACCTTTGCGAACCGATATAAGGGAAAGTAGAAAAGGAAAAACATTAAACCTTAAATTTCAAATAGTTGACTATCCAAGTTGTAATCCGATTGAAAATGCAATAGTGGAAATTTGGCAATGTGATGCTGTTGGAAATTATAGTGGATATAAAGAGGGAATTGGACATAATATTTGGGAATCAGCTAAACAATTAGAATTTGGAAAGAAACAACATATCGAGTCAAGTAATAAATCTGTTTATTTGCGCGGCTATCAAAAAACCGACTTAAATGGAAATGCTGAATTCACAACTATAATTCCTGGTTGGTATGACCCACGCGTGCCACACATACATTATAAAGTAATATTGGATGACAAAGAGCATTTGACAAGTGAATTGTATTTTGACCAAAAATTCTGTAATGAATTATTTACATCTGTAGCGCCTTATAATCAATATGGAGAATCACCTTATGATTTTAGAAATGACAAGTCTTTGGCGAATGTGAAAGAAGGAACCGGACTTATTTTAACGCCTGAAAAGAAATCTGACAATACAGTCCTTGCAACAGCAAAAATTGGAATTAAATTAACATAAGCCAGTTGCCAATCAAGTAGACGGCTCAGCCCCTAAATAGAGGCAGAGCGCGCCTCTCACACCACCGTTTAGAAAGCTCACTAGTTCAAGCATACCCCTGCCTATAAGGCACTTGCACCCTCTAGATTAATTATTTACCTTTAGGTAAAGTAAAAGATGTTCATCCAAGGCTCATAAGGCATATAATTAATGGCCAGTTTGTGATTGTTTGCCAAGTTTCAGAATGATTTTCGGTTCTGATTTATTTACTAACTTTTGTACAAAACTGCGCCACCAATCATACACGCGACCTTGTAATCAATTAGAAAATGAGAATATCAATATTAATATTTTACTTGCTTTTTAACACTTTTACTTGTGTTGGTCAAGAATCGCACTTTGTTAAAACGCAAGATGGTATGCTACATTATGAAGTTATTGGAGAAGGAAAACCAATTTTAATCATTAATGGCGGACCAGGTTTTAGTAGTGAAGGATTTAAGAATATTGCAACAGAAATAGCATTGTTAGGTTATAAATCGATACTTTTTGACCAAAGAGGAACGGGAAAATCGACATTAAATCAAATGGACACCACTACCATAACTATGAGTAAAATGGCTCTTGATATGGAGGTTATCAGAAAAGATATAGGTATTGATGAATGGATTTTGTTCGGTCATTCTTTTGGAGGAATGTTAGCCAATTATTACACCACTAAATTTCCTAACAGAGTTTCAGCAATAATACATTCATCCTCTGGAGGATTAGATTTACATTTGATTGATAATGCACAAAGCAATCTTAACTCAAGATTAACAGAACAAGAAATAGATTCTTTAAACTTCTGGAGAAACAAGTTAAGGGAAAATGAATCTGAGTATAACCGAAGAAAATTCAATCAATATCTCGCTTCGGCCTATGTGTATCAAAAAAAAAATATACCAATTGTAAGTGAACGATTGATGCAAGGCAATATGAGTTTAAATCGTATGGTCTGGGATAATATGTTGAGCATAAATTTTGATTGTAAAAAAGATTTAGAGTCTTTTGACAAACCTGTGCTTATTTTACAAGGAAAACAAGATGTTATCCCACAATCCTTAGCTTTTACAGCAGATAAAGTTTTCTCAAATTCAAACTTGTTCTTCTTGGATAATTGTGGACATTACGGCTGGCTAGACAAAAAAAAGGAATACTTAAATCGGATAAATGATTTCCTTATCAAGCTAAAAAAAAGCCACAAGGAAAAAAATAACTGATTACAATAACTAAGCATTCCCCGATAAAAAATCGGGGCAGGGGTGGGGCTGGAGTCCCGTTTTATCGGGAATCAAAGATGATTGAAGTGTTAACTGAACCGGTGTTTGTCGGTATGCACTATGGGGATTGATCAAAACCTTGGTAGAAATGCCGGTAAAAAGAACGTAGATTAACAATGGTAACCATTACACAACTCCATAATTTATAAACCCCAAACCTCTAAAAGCCTCCCCAACCTTCGGAAAATGCTTTCTTTTTTTATTCAGACCTGAAAATGATACAAACCTCACAGGTCTTGAAGACCTGTGAGGTTTTACTATATTATCCATCAGATTCATAAACTGCTAAAAGAAAACAAAGGCAAAGACAGAGTTTATCATTTAAAAATAACGGCTGCATTATTAGTATTTTCCAAGAAGTACGACTGTAATAATTTGGTCTAATTTTTGTGCAACTTAAGCGTTTTTAAAAAGATAATTTTATAGCTTGCGCTAGCAATAAAATTCGCTTTAAAACAGCAAATTCTTCCTTTAATTAAGGCCTGTTCAAATGCCTTTATGTATGTTTTAAAATTATCCGTGTATAGTTCAGAGTATCTTAATGTATTGTTCATGGTGAGTCTATCTATTGTTCATGTACCTTTCATGCTACCCTAGTGCTACTTTCATGCTAGTGTTACCCTAGTCAACCCCTACTATCATACTACTTTCTCAATTTTCACAAATCAGTTATAAGATTACCAAAAAACAAAATTTCCCAACCCTTTAAATCTGCAAAAAAATAGCAGGCAAACGCCAAATCCCAAAAACGCAATATTATATGTAGTCCTTACAAGACTGGGGATTGACGGGGTTCAAATTTCTTACCCATATTTAATACCTAACGGCATTACGCCCCAGCGGGGCAAAATATGGGTAGTCAAGAAATCGCAACCAAGTAAATGTC
>NZ_JAIRBA010000066.1 GCF_022008365.1 Aequorivita vitellina | reverse complement strand
CGCCACTGCCCACGGCTGATTCGCACGCTGCGCTTCCCACTTTCGCTGACGCAAAATGTTGGCACTGCCGAAGCTGCCGCTCAAGACCCGCCGTAGCATATGCAAACCCGTTAGCTACAATTAAAACTAATATGAAAAATTCAATCAAGCAATTAATCTTTCTCTCTGCAATACTCTTCTTCGGAATTTCTTGTGCGCAAGTAAAAATGAATTTTAAATTTGATACCTCTTATGGAAACAATGAAGCTATTGGCAAATATGTGGAAATCAATGATGCAAAAATTTACTTTGAGGAATATGGAAAAGGGGAGCCATTATTATTAATTCATGGAAATAGTGGCAGCATAAAAAGTATGGGTAATCAAATAGAGTATTTTAAATCTAAGTATCGGGTTATCGTTGCTGACAATAGAGGACAAGGTAAATCTGAGTTGAAAACCGATTCTTTGACATTTAATCAAATAGCAAAAGATTGGGAAGGCTTAGTTAATTACTTAAAATTAGATTCTATTAATATAATTGGATGGAGTGATGGTGGAATTGTTGGATTAAAAATGAGTATTTCGGGCAACACAAAAATAAAAAAACTTGTAGCAATGGGTGCTAACTTAAGACCTGATACAACAGCTGTTAACAATTGGGCTGTTAATGAAGCTTTACGAAGAATAAAAATGACGAACTCAAAGGTTCAAGAGCGAGACACTACTGCTAATTGGATTGTGCTAAGACAGCTTGCCGGACTTTTAGGAAACCAGCCCAATATGCCAAAAGAAGATTTATCTAAGATAAAGGCAGAAGTATTAATAATAGCTGGCGATGAAGATATTATTCTGACTAAGCATACCTTAGAGATTTATGAAAATATTCCCAAAGCACAATTATGTATAATGCCAGGAGAAACACATTTTGCACCTGCTTCAAACCCTGTCTTATTTAATGAAATCGTGAATAGGTTTTTAACATCACCATTTAAAAGACCAGATTCTGACTTTACAAAATGGTAGAAATAACTGTAGCTAACACCGCATATAATACAGCGGTCACATTCCTCTTAAATTAAATTCCCTAAATTTATCAAAAATTTGGTACAGCGGATAAATACGTAGTGGCGGCGCCACTGCCCACGGCTGATTCGCACGCTGACGCTTCCCACAAACCGCTGACGCAGTTTTGTTGGCTTTGCCGAAGCTGCCGCTCAAGACCCGCCGTATCATATGCAAAACCGTTGTGTGCAATTTTGAAAAACGTCTCGTCCTAAAATAGGTTGACTAAAAATTAAACACTTTTAGCAGCCTATGGAAACACAAGACAAAAAATACCCATTACTAGGTATATTTTAAATGTCATTAAATTTCTATTTTTATTGAAAATCCTATATTATGAAATATCAAAAATATTTTTTAACAATTATTTGTTTAATAATAGCAAATTCAGAAATACACTCACAAAACTATAAAAAGAAAGATTTTAAAGATTTTTATAGAAATGGTAATATTAGAATTAAGGGGGAACTTGAATCAAGACATAAACTAATTAAATCTAATGATGAAAAAGACTGGTTTAAATCTGGTGAATGGACATATTATTATCCCGATGGAAATATATGGTTGAAAGGCAATTATAATAGAAATGAACTTATCGGAGAATGGATAGCTAATTATCCCGATGGTAAGATTTTTTTAAAAGGCAAATATCAACAATACTTTACAAGCGCAGAAGAAATGCTTATGAATACTGAAAATAGATTTGTTCGTTCTGTTGGAGAATGGATTTCTTTTTGGAATAACGGCGAAATTGCCAATATATATACATTTAATGAAAAAGGAACTATTAAAACCCAAGTAGTGAATACAAAATATGAAGATAGATATCCCTATCCTGATGGAAAATACGGACAAGGAGAAACAGCACTAGCAATAAGATATCGTTGGAATTGGCAAAATCAACCATTCATCGATATTGTTGAATCAACTTTTGAGTTTAAAGAAGATGGTATCGATATAAACATAGGAGATTTTTACAGATACGGAAAGTGGAAACAATATTATGAAACTGGGGAACTTAATTCAGAGGGAGAATATAATTGGAAGACGAATAGGACTAATGGAAAATGGATTTCATTTAGGAAAGATGGTAGCAAACTACAAGAGAGATATTTTGTTAACGATACAGTATATGGTGTTGTTAAGGATTATTATCCTTCAGGTTCTTTGCAAAGAGAGGGAAACTCATTAGGTACTGAAAGAATGAAAATTAACAGAAATGGTGTTTGGATTTCTTACTATGAAAATGGGAAAATACAATCTAAAATAGAGTATTTAAATAATCGTCCGAAAGGACGAATTGAATTATGGAATGAAAAAGGAATTTTGACTGAAAAAAGTTTAGGTTTAGGCAATGGTGAGATTATTAGAAAGTATTATAAAGATGGATATTTAATTTCAGAAGGTTTGGAAATATGGTCCGAAAATGAAAACAAATATTTACAGGATAAAGAATGGACTTATTATTTCCCAAATGGGAGTATAAGCCAAGTTGATATTTTTAGTAGTGGTAAATTAATTGGCCATAAAGAGCAATTCAGAAAAAATGGTTCTCAAACACTCAAAGAGGGTAACGGTTTTTATGAAATTTACTATGATAACGGAAATCCAGATATGATATCTGAACATAGAAACGGTTCTAGAGATGGCGTAACAACTTGGTATTACCCAAATGGACAAGTTAAAACTATTGCACATTATAAATATGACCAAGAATCAAAACCTTATGGCTTACGGTGGGAAATAATTTCATCTTTTCACAGTAATGGCAGCCCTAGGGATAAAGGAACATTGAAGAATGGTAATGGAACTTGGTTGTCTTATGATGAAAATGGGAATTTGTCGAAAATATCAACTTATAGAAATGGAATAAGTGTTGACTGAAAACTGCACACAACAACGCATATAATACAGCGGGTCTGATGGTTATGTGAATTATATTTCCTACAAATAATCGTAAATTGGTCACGCGGATAATTACGTAGTGGCGGCGCCACTGCCCACGGCTGATTCGCACGCTGCGCTTCCCACTTTCGCTGACGCAAAATGTTGGCACTGCCGAAGCTGCCGCTCA
>NZ_JAIRBA010000065.1 GCF_022008365.1 Aequorivita vitellina | reverse complement strand
CTACAGCCCCAAAAACCCTGCACCCTTCCCTATCAAAATCCTCCTTCCCCTCAACAAACATCACCTATTCCTGCGCGAGTTGTCCCGAATTCCGTCAAAAATAAGCTACAAACAACACACAATACACAGCCCAGAAACAACTCCATTCAGCAGACAACCGAGAACCGAGAACCGTGAACCGATAACCGATAACCGATAACCGATAACCGATAACTGATAACTGATAACTGATAATATTTTCAAAAAATAAAAAAAGGAAGCAAAGGTAGTAGGCACGCTTATCGAAGCTGTAAAGGTCAGGCCCTTCGGGTTTTGAATAAAATCTCCACCCTACATCCCTATATTCTCATAACACGTCATATAAACTGAATACTGCCCACTGACAACTTCTTCCTACTAACCCGGGTAGTATTTTTTCCAAAAACCTTGACAGCTTCGGCGCACCCACTGAGATACAGCTTTCTTTTTTTCTTTTTTCTTTTCCTTTTTCCGAAAAAAATATTGGTGGAGCGAAGCGAAACAAAGAAAATTTAATCTTTAAAAATGATGTTTTATGAAAACTTTCAAAATCAAAACCCACAGACCCGGAGCACATTACAAAACGCCACACTTCTTCATCCTTAATAAAGGAAACAACACCGGCAGACCAAGTTATGGACCAGTTTCAAATTCATTTGTAGTCTTTGCAAATTCAAAGGAAGAAAATGAGCAGCTTTACTGGATTTGCAACATTTTGTTCACAGGTCAATATTTCAAACCACGACTGGTTGGTTCCGTCATTCCATTTATCCACATTGGACAAATTCATTACTTATTGAAAAAAGCAACCAAAAATTATGATGGATATCATTGGAATGGCAGGTTTAAAGCCCTTAAAAAGCTGCA
Organism: Aequorivita vitellina; assembly: GCF_022008365.1. GTDB lineage: Bacteria > Bacteroidota > Bacteroidia > Flavobacteriales > Flavobacteriaceae > Aequorivita > Aequorivita vitellina. The sequence goes on along the minus strand of NZ_JAIRBA010000065.1, from coordinate 2,466 downwards.
AAATATTAGTGAATATCTTAAATATCAAGAAAAATGCCTTAAAGAACATCAAATTGCGTTGATGCAATCTTATAACCTTGATAGAGATTGACACAAAACAGTTAGCCACAAAAAAGCCCGAATTAATTTTCGGGCTTGATGTGTTCATATAAGGGAATTTACATAGTTATTGATTATTGTTTTTATCCTTGGACTTCCAAGCACTGAAAAATGACTTAATCTTTGCAGAAAACACATTTTTCACAACTATTTTCAGCGAAAATGAAACCGAAAAACTAATCACCGCGCCAATAAAAGCCAATATAGCAGTTCTTATAAAATCATCCGACCCAAGAACGGGTACTGTCGCCAAAACAGTTCCTCCGCAGGTACCAACTATTGTAGAAAAAGATTTAAAAGACATTTTTTTTTAATTTTAATCCTGGTTAGACTTATTTTCCTCTCCACTATCATCACTCACCACAGCTTGGCTTACGGCAGTTACCCCTGTTCCGACAATAGTGATATAGGTTGCAACGGCCAAAATTGCTGCTGGTAAAGTCACAGGGGCAGTCAAAAGAGCAGTTCCTAATGCACCTAATGCAATTCCTAAGTTTCTCATAACCGTGAAAAATTTAGGAGTTGGTTTTTTATATCTCTCAATCAAATTCATAACACTAAGATTTAATGGTTAATAGTACTTGTTCTTTTCTTTCAAATGCCTGATGGCATAAAGACAATACTTTCTGCATCGCCTGTCGTGAATTGGAACCTCGTCCAACACCTGTCAATTGGCTAACCGGAGCAATGCATCCACGGAGTTCCTCTTTAGCATAATTTGCTGGATGAATCAAAATTAAGCTCCTTTTAAAAACACCTTTTACTAAAAGATGATTTCCGAATTTTTTTGATTGCCGAGCCACTAATTCATAGGTGTATTCTGGAATGCAAGATTCAGAGCGCCTATTTGCAAACAAAGTAAGCTCAATTGTAAAGCACAGAAATTTATTATTTAAGAAGAGGGCACCATTGGTACCCTCCTTGTGATAACTTCGCTGTAATACCAATTCCATAACTTATGGGGTGTCAACAGTAACAACGGCCAGTGCATTAAATGCTCCATTTTTCAAGGGATACATTTGTCCATTGACTTCTTGGTAAAACTCTACCCCAAGCACTTCAATTACAGGCAGCACAGAGTTAGGGGTTAATACCCCGGCCAAATTAATTGCAGCAGTATCTGCAGCAGTATAGGGCAAAATTCCAGAATCCGCCATCTCGAAAACAAAAATTTCGTTTTCAAAATCAAGCTCAGCTCCCCCCATAACCAATTTAAAATGGGTAGTGCCTCCCGGCGCAGCAATTCTAAGTGTAGGGCTAAATGGATCCAAATCCACTGTCACATCTCCTGTAACACGGTCATAACCTACAACATAAGGAGCAAAAAGCGTAGTATTTAATTTACCGTTGAGGTTAAAATTAAATCCATTCAAAAGGGCCATGTCCCCATCTTGAATTTTACGCAATCCACGTTCATTCACAGGATCGGTTTTCACTACCGCAACAAGGTCCTTAGTAAGCCTGCTGGTAACCCGTTTGTCCTTAGCGTTCTGTAACAACACCCTAATAGCATTGCGAATAAGCTTTCCACCTTTTCCGGCCCTTCCAAATTCAGAACCGTTCTCGCGCGTTCTCTGGAATGCGTCATCCGTCAAAATACGTTCTTTTTCAACCCCGCCTTTTTCTCTAGCGAGATGTCCATCACTTGTTTTGTAAAAAGAAATATCTCCGATAGTCCCTTTTAATTTGATAATACCTTTTTGTCTTGCCATTTCAATAAAATTTTAAGTTCTCAACAAATCACCGTATTTTTACAAAACTTCACGATTTTGACCCTACAACTATTCCGAAAACAACCTCTTTTACCGAAATTTCCGGTAAAAAAAAATATTGATGCTGTATTGATAAAGCATAGATAGTGTATGGATGAAGTATGGATAGTGTATGAAAATTATATTATGAAGTCAGATAGAGTATGTATATTTCCAAAAGACGTCCAACGCATCACTGGAAGAAGTGAGCGCTATGGCAGACTCCTTTTACACCAAATTAGAAAGCATTTTGACAAAGAACCTCACCATTTCATCACCCCAGAAGAGTTCGCAGAATTCACAGGATTAAACATAAAAACAGTAAAAGAATTCCTTATCGACTAATAACAAATACCTCTATTTAAACTTGAAAATCTCCCTGCAAAACCCTATCTTTATTAAGAATTCGAAGTCAAATCAATTCAACGCTCATTAAAATAAATGTACCCTAATCGGTTACCCTTTTTAAAAAATAATAGTAAGTAATTGATTATCAATACATAATTTACAGGGTGGTAGTTTTGTCATCCCGACTTTGTAAATGAAGACATCTTTCGAGGTGTCTTCTTTTTTTGGGGTGGCTTTGTCCGTTGGCAGCGCCAAAAGGACAATGCCG
>NZ_JAIRBA010000064.1 GCF_022008365.1 Aequorivita vitellina | reverse complement strand
AGAATTTTTGCAATTGCTAAAAGGGAGGAGCCTTTTGTAAAATTATCCAATTAAAAATTTGTTTTTAACTTAGAATGCTCAGTGTGACATATTTGATGGAGATTTGAGATGTGAGATGTGAGATGTGAGATTTGAATCTAGAGGCTAGAAACTAGAGGCTAGAGGCTAGAAGTTAGAGACTTGAGATAAGGTGAGCCAAATTTGGGCATTTTGACTGTGCTTGGTGTGACAGGTGGGGTTTAGTTTTTAGTAAATTTTACTGTTTCAAAATTTTGGGTTGCATTTATTTTACAGAAATACATGCCGCTGCTGAAATTTGATAAATTTAATGTGATTGCGTTTTTTCCGGATTGGAGGTTTTCAATTGGTACAGATTTTACCACTTTTCCCATAATATTGTAAATGGTAATGGTAGCATTTTTCGATTCATTTATATCAAATTCAAAGGAAACTGAATCATTGAATGGGTTCGGTACGACTTTAATTTTATTTTTGAGAGCAGTGAAATCGTTATCACTTGTTCCGAGTCCGCCACCTTGTAAAGTGCGATCTATACATTCAAAACCTAATAGGCCGTTAGGGTTATGCACTGTAAAGCCTTCACTTTGGGTGAGTATCCAGATATTTCCCAAGGTATCTAAAGCCAAATCTTCAACCTGCTTGTGTGCTACAGGAGAGGAGCTTGCTAAAAATGTAGAAAATGTATTTCCCGTGCCGTCAAAATATGAAAGTCCGCCGTCGCCGTTATTCACAAAGGCTCCTAAGTAAATAATATTATTTGTTTTATCAATTTCGACTGCCCATACATGGTTTTCGGCTATGTTGGAATTCGAGGTATTCCAATTGGTCCAAGTAGTACCATCGTGTTTCCATAAGCCTTCAGAAGTGCCAAGCCACATATTGTCATCGGCATCAAATTCGATATCGTAAATATACTCCACTCCTACTGCGGTTAAATCTACCGTGCTCCAAGTACCATTGTCATAAACATCATATCCGTACCAATGGCCTAAATACATTTTGCCTCCTGCCCGCGCCGCGAGACATTTTGGGTAGGCTGATATTCCGGTGTTCATATTATAATACTCCCACGAATTTGTATTTTTATCATATACGAAGGTATCATGCGAACTATAGCGAATAAAAAATACCTTTCCATTATCTGTTCCAGCAATTTCGTCAGGGCCACCAAAATATGGATGTGTATTTGTGTTGTTCCAAATTACCCAGGAGGCATAATCGTGATAATCACCGTTGGGAAGTTGAACAGCTGTGCCATCGCTGCCATCGTACGAAAACCAAATATCACCGTCGGGGGTTTCTGTTACATAGCGTCCGATAGTACTTTGTGATTGTGGACTGGGGAAGAGACCTTCATTCCAAGGTCCGTATACTTCCCAATTAGGGCATTCCATCACCTGTATTCCCCCATTTCCATTTGCAAACCATTTGTTGTTTCGGCTGTCAATAAACACATCTTCATTAGAATTTTCGGCAAGAGCCGTACTATGGCTGGTATAATTTATCCATTGCCCATTATCATATCTACTAACACCACTACTTCCCGCTATCCAATAATTATCTTCAGCATCAATATAGCAGCTCAAATTAAAATCTGGACCAACTACGGCAGTCCAATTTGTACCGTCGAACATCATAACACGGTAGGTGTCGCATAAAATAGTTTTATCGTCGCGTATATACATTCTTTTGGCTGTGAAATCGGAAATAGGCCAGGTTGAATTATTTAAATGCGTCCAATTTGTACCATCAAAAATATCGACGTTAGCGCCATTGCAAATCCAAACCCTGTTTGCATCATCAATCATTAATTCCTTGGCATTTACAGAAGACAACCCGCTATTTGAAGGCGTGTATAATGTCCAATTTACGCCGTCGTATTTAATTAAGCCATCAAGGCCCATTATCCATACATTATTGTCTTGGTCAACTGCAATATCTCGTAATATGCCAGATTGAAGACCGGAATTGGTCTGTGTATAATACGTCCAATCTGTCCCATTGAAATGCCCTACTCCACCCTCAATGCCAGGATCGCCAGTGGCAACCCACAGGTCGTTATTAGCAGCAATTGCCAATCCTCTAATTCCGTCGGTTGTCAAGGGTGTATTTGCCGAGGTGTAATGTTGCCAAGACAGGCCATCTGCCGAGGTTGCCAAGCCTCCATTGGTACCCACCCAAATTCTATCGTTGTTATCGAAATCAATATCATTGATTGTTTCATCGGGCAGATAGTTATCGCCATAGGTGCCCCAATTTGTAAATGTAGTGCCATCAAAGCGAGTAACACATCCCGCTCCAGCACTTGGTACGCGTCCTCCCATCCAAATATTGTTAAAACGATCGCCGCGCACGATGTAGTGCTGACTTCCACCGACACCAGTATTATCGGCTCGAAAATATGTCCAATTAGGATCGCTAGTGGGAAATTGTGCTTGTATTGTTTGAAATGCAATTATGACAGCAAATAGCGAGCGTAATAAATATTTCATCGATATTAATTTAAAATAATAATGGTTTTTTTAGAGTTTAAGTTAAATTATTAAATACAATATAAATAATTTAATTCGGTATTATTTAAGCAAACACATTGACACGGATGCAATCGGCGTCGGTGTTATATATAAAACATTCAATAAACAAAATACCCTACTTTTTTGTGAATGGTTGATTTGGGAGTTGGGTTAACCACGGAGAGCACAAAGGTGGCACAAAGGACACGGAGAAAATGGAAATAGGGTTTGTTGATTTGTTGATTGGTTGATTGGTAAATTGGTTAATTCGGGATTAATTGATTTGGGATTCGTTGATTTGGGATTTGTGATTTGTGGATATGGGGTTCGGAGGGGGGCGGTGCCATATGTGGGCTAACCACAAAGGGCACTGAGGAGGCATAAAGGACACAAAGTGGGATGGGTTTGATTGATGTGGGTTTTAGGGGGTGTAATTTGGGTAGTTTTTGGATTTAAGTTAGTTGGCTTGTGCTTTTTTCGGGTGTGCTCCTTCCCCTTAGAAAAGATTAATTTGAAAGATTCGTGTTTATTTAAGGGGAAGGTGGCAGCTGGGAATATGTTGGTTATATGCTATATGTTTTTTCCAGCTGACGGAAGGGGTTTTTCTCCATAGTCGGTAGTTGGTAGTCTTTAGTCGGTAGTGAGTAGCCGGGCTTCTTGATTGACCTTCCTATCCTCGGGCATCCGACAGCTATCAGATTGGGGAGTTTGGGTAGTACCTAGATGAAAGTTGTAGGGTAAATTGGAACCACGACTCACGACTGAAGGGACGCACGACTCATGAAACCTGACTCAGGACGGTTTGGAACTTTAATTTGAAGGTCGGAACTTAATTGACTGAGGGGTCCCGTTGTAACATCGGGATTCTATAGAGGTTACCGAGTTGCGAAGTCGGGCCCCTCGATACACCCTCCTATCGTCGGGCACTCGGGGACCTTTGAGTAGTGACTAAATGAGAGATATAGGATGCAAGCAAATGTAACATTTACCCCTTCCGTCCGCCGGAACATAATGGTAACTGTTAATATAAATTATAGCCGGCGGCCACCTTCCCCTTCAATAAACCTCTGTCTTTCAAAGTAAAATATTGCGAAGGGGAAGGAGCTCTCCTTTGAACTGAAATAGAGGAAAGAAGAAA
>NZ_JAIRBA010000063.1 GCF_022008365.1 Aequorivita vitellina | reverse complement strand
CCAGACAAGCTACAACATATGGACGAAGCGCACCAAAAAGGAGGCGAGGAAAAGTTCAATAAAGTGCAGGAAGCTTATGAACAGCTTCAGAAGGAACGCGGGTTTTGATATTTTTTTGAAAAATAGTGTTAAAATTTTTTGTCTTTCAAAAAATAACTTTAACCAGTTGCAACATAACTGAACATTAATTTTTAATTTTAGAAATCACGAAAAAGCTATTTTTTACACTTATCGTTTGTTTATTTTCTTTAGGTGCATTTGCATCTAATTTGAATTCCAATGAAATCAAAAGAAATATAGAAGCCATAAATACCTTTGAAAAGGCAGAGCTGTTGGTCGTTGGCGAATGTCAAACAACGATTTTAATTACAATTGATCACGGCTCATGGGAGGAAACAATAACTGTTACTTATACTTATGAGTGCTGATAATTAAGATATTATGAAATATTTATTTTTCATTTTCTTTTGTTGTACCACGGTACTCTTTTCCCAAACTGGAAAAATAACATATAATAATGTCTTGAATTATTCTGGATCAAAACCCAAACAGGTAGAAGGCAACTTATATTTTAATTCCCAAGAATCAATTTATATTAATTTAAATAAAACTGAAATAATTGATAACAATACAAAATCAGGAGATATAATTATTACAAATACAGATTCGATTGGATATAGGTACTATCATAATTTGCAATCCAAGAAATTTATATGCAGAGAAACTGTTTTGGATGAATTTAAGCTGAAATATTATATTTATGAGGATTACCTAGCATCAGAAATCCAATGGAAATTATCAAATGAATTTAAATTAATCTCCGATTACAATTGTCAGAAAGCAATTGGAGAGTTTAGGGGAAGAATCTTTGAAGCTTGGTTTACGCCTGATATCCCCCTTCCATATGGCCCTTGGAAACTTGGAGGACTCCCTGGTCTAATTTTAGAAGTTTATGATAGCACCCACGAGGTTTACTTTAGTGCAGAGCAAATTATCATTCCTTATGAAAAGACCAATGGTATTATAAATGAACCAAGGAGTGATCCAAAAATAAGTCAAAAAGAATTTGTACAAATGAACGAGAATTCCTCGGGGAGAATCTCAAAAGCATTATTATCACGAATGCCAGAGGGTGCTAAAATAACATCTATACAAGTAAAAAGGAGCGGTATTGAACTTGAATACGAATGGGAAAAAAAATAAAGGAATATTTCATAATTCTTTTAAATTGCCTGATACTTTTGCTATCGGGCAATTTTGCTTATTGCCAAAGCATCGTTTCTGGAACAGTACTTGACACTTTGCAAAAACCTATACCCTACGTAAATGTTTTTTTAGAATCTGAAAACCAAGATGGCATAATTGCCTTCACCACCACTCAAGAAAATGGTCGCTATAAATTAACAACCGATAAAGTGGGCAAATTTGAACTTACTTTCAGCTCCATTTCATTTCAAAAAAAGACAGAAACTCTTTCCTTAGAAAAAAACACGAATTATAAGCTCGACGTAGTTTTAAAAGTAGAAACCTTTACGCTGGATCAAGTTATCATAAATACCGATAAAGCCGTAACCGTAAAAAAAGATACTATTATTTTTAAGGCAGACGCCTTTAAAAAAGGAAATGAAGAAACAGTTGAAGATCTACTAAAAAATATCCCGGGAATTAATGTGGATAGCGATGGTAAAATTAAAATAGGGGGCAAGGAAGTTGAAAAAGTAATGATAGAAGGCGATGATCTTTTTGAAAAGGGATACAAGCTGCTAACCAAGAATTTGGATGCGGCGGTAATCAATAAGGTAGAAGTGTATGAACATTATTCCAAAAATCGTTTGCTGAAAGGCATTGAAAATAGTGAGCGTGTAGCCCTAAACCTTACTTTGAAGAATAATGTGAAAAACAAAATATTTGGAGTATTGAAACCCGGCTATGGGCTTGCATCTGAAAATAGGTATGATGCCAGTGCAAATTTTATTTCGTTTCGTGAAACAAACAAATTTTATGGTTTTGCAAATTTCAATAATGTAGGTATAGAGACCAGCGCAGCCCTTTCGGAAATGACAGATTCGGAATCTGAGACTGGTTTTGCCAGTACAGAAAATGACCAAAGTGCGATTTCATTTATAAAGCTTATCAATTTCAAACCCAATGTTGGTGATGAGCGCACCAATTTTAATAATGCTGAAATGGCTTCTCTCAATAATATTTACTCTTTTAACCCAAGGTTAAAGTTAAAAACAATTGGTTTTTTGAATTGGGACGAGAATGATTTCTTTAGAAATTCCATGGATACTTATTTTTTGCCCACAGGTAATTTTACTACAACGGAAGATTACAACTTGTATGGACAAACATTCTCGGGCTTTGCAAACGCACAATTAACATACTATATATCTAAAAACCAAATATTCGAGTATTCGGGAAAGTTTAACGGAGGTAGAACAGAAACAAATACTTCGCTTTTTTTTAACAATGATTTTTCAAACGAAGTTTTGGACGAAAACCCTTTTACCGCCAATCAAACATTTAAGTATACCAATAGGCGTAGACCAAACCAAGCATTATTAGTTAATGGCTATTACATCCATTCTAATAATCCACAAAATTACGGCAACAGCCGATTTTTATTTCAAGATTTATTTGGAGCCAATAATGATATTGGTGGTGTACTGCAAGGTAGTAAGCATACAATTAATTCTGCAGGGATTGATGCGGGTCTTTTCAATAAAAGAAAGAATAACGATTTATGGCAAGCAAAAGTTGGTATAAACCATATTAATAATAAATATTCTTCAAATTTTGAACTTCTTGGTATTGACGAAAAACCAATTGGATTTCAGAACAATTCAAAATTCAATCAATTCAATGTTTTTTTCGAACCATCCTATAGTTTAAAATTAGCATCCCTTGCATTGACCGCAAATATTCGTTTCGCATACAACATAACAACCTTAGATACAGAAAAAATAGGTTTGGAAATATCGCCACTCTTTATCAATCCAAAAATAACAGCAGACTGGCAATTGAACAAAACCAACCGCATTACTTCATTTTTTAAATACGAAAATAAAAACCCTAGCTTGTCAAATGTTCAGGATGGTTATGTCCTTAACCAATATAACAGATTTTCGAAAGGTTTGCAAAATATTGAGCCTCTAAAATCAAGTACCTTTTTTCTGAATTATACCTTGGGTACTATTTTGAGTCCATTTTACGCAAATACATCGTTTATCTATGTAAGAGAATACGATTATTTGGGTTCAAATGCTCTCATCACTCCAAATTATTCGTTAAATGAATTAACAAGACTTAAGAATAAGGAGTTCCTGAATTTACAGACGGATTCAAATATTTTTTTACAATCCATAGCATCAAATACAAAAATAAAACTGGGATATAACAAGCAAAATTTTGAAAATAGTGTAAACGGAAATTTTCGCAATGTGAATGTTACAACCTTTAATTATGGCGCCGAATTAAGATCTGCCTTCACAGGACCCTTCAATCTTCATATTGGGACGGAATGGTTTAATAGCGTTTACAAAACCGATATAACAAAACAAGAAAATACTAGGAACCGAAGTTTTTTTGACATTATATATGAGCCACGCAAAAATCTAATTTTCTCCTTGAGTTCATCTCGTTATTCCTTTTCAGATTTAGATAAAGAAAATGACACTTATTATTTTATGGATCTTGAAGGCAAATATCAACTTATTAAAAATAGAATATCTTTATCCTTGATAGGAAAAAACGTACTGAATACCAGAACTTTCAGAAATATAAATATTGATGACAGTGGTATTTTTAAATCTGAATATCGACTTTTGCCTAGATTCCTTCTTTTAAAAGCACACATTCGTTTATAGTTTTTTAAAAAACCACCCAGACAAGCTACAACATATGGACGAAGCGCACCAAAAAGGAGGCGAGGAAAAGTTCAATAAAGTGCAGGAAGCTTATGAACAGCTTCAG
>NZ_JAIRBA010000062.1 GCF_022008365.1 Aequorivita vitellina | reverse complement strand
TTCAACACCACAACATAATCATTATGAAGTGATTAAAAAATAAAATATTATATTTGAAGAACTGGACTAGTGCTTTTCATAGGATACGGTGTTGTGCAACGTTATTTATTCAATTTTAGCCATTGGTATAGCACAAATTTGATTAGTAATATGACTAACTAAAAGATAAATAAATTGGTTTGGACAAGAGTTAACTGCTTCTTGTATCAAAGCTTGATATTTACCTTTTAAAATGTCCTTGTTCAATGTTGGTCTATATCTAGCAACAGTACCAATATAATAGCCAAAAGCTAAAGTGGCAGATAAGCGATGCATACGGCTTGGTTCCAAATTCAGATAATTTCTGTAGCCATTTCTTGTTATCATCTGGTTAATTCTTAATGGTAAAATATCTTCGCATATTCTTTTGTATGCCATTCTATGACTTTTGTCAGAATTGCAAGTATAATTAAACTCTAACTTTGAACGAAAATACTTCTTTCCAGTATCAGATTCACAATCTATAGGTTTAAGTTTCTCTTTAAGTATGTTTTTTAGAAACTTGTCAGTTTTCATAATTTTATCAAACTTCTTTTCGTAAGCTAAAGTGTAATAAATACGATTTCTTTTTTTATTAGTCCTTATAGTTAAGTCTATTGGTAGATGTTTTCTTTTTGTATTTGGAAATAAGTTAAGTGCATATCCAATTTCGTGAACTTCTGGTAATTCTCTAAGAATTTCGTCAAGTTTGATAAATCGGTTAGCATTATTTATTTCAATTCCAATAGTTTTAGCAAATTCGTGAAATATCGAAATTCCTTCGTTTCCAACATTACTTAGTTTCAATTGTGTTTTTTGGTCAGATGGTAATGACAATCCGTGATGCTCCATTTTGGTTTCTAAATTATAACCTCTAACTAAAAGAAATGACTTTACTAAATTTATAAAAGTATAATAAATTAAAGTTCCCTTTGATGGCATTTTAGCCTGTTTAGAAGAATTATAGAAACCTTCTGATAATTCAGCAAAATACTTAGCTTTAGTCAACAAATCTCGTTGTTTTCCTCTGTCTCGTTTGATTTTCGAAAGTTTAGTATCTAACCAAGCTTGTAGATAACTAAATGGGTCTGAAGTTAAAATGAAAGGTGCACCAGATTCGTTTTGGAAAGGGAAATACTTAACAGCCTTAAAATCTTTCCTTACTTGTTCTCCTAATTCATTTTCAATTGGTGTCATTTACTTTCGATGTTGGTTTTTAATGTTGCACAACGTTTTGGCTATGCGTAGTGCGGGATTAGAAAGCACTTCACTGTCCGCCTACCGATATGTTTGTTAATATTCATTCACTTTCAAATTAGCACCAAAACCCGCATTACGTATAGCTTTTGTTGTGCGGTCGGCTTTTTTTATTTCGTTTCATAGTCAATCATTACATTCAAAGTTGAATCCGAGAAAGTTACTTTGTCAAGTTGTGTTATGGGTTCAAGTCTGTCCGAATAGATGATTTTTAATGTGTCAAACGATGTCCATTCTGTTTCCACAGTCGTTCTGCCTGTGTGTTCAGCGGAGAAAACTGTTTTCTTTTTTGAGTCGTCTGGATTGTCAGAGCAACCTAAGTCAATTGAAACTATTATAGAAGGTATGGTCACTGCATTTCCGCCATATTCGAAAATTGTCGCTTGTCTAAGTCCTTCATAGTCACAGTTTGTTTGCAAGATTTCTTTTTCAGGTTCTCCGAACAAGTCAAAGTTGTTTAAGAAAATTCCATAAGCGACAAGCAATCCAATTATCAAAATTGAAATCGTTATTAGTCCATATTTTACTATTCGGTTCATTTTTTTAGCTGCCGCACAACGTTTATGTATAAGAATAGTTGCGGGTTTGTATGCGAGGATTTTCCGAAGGAAAATCAGACGTTACAAACACGCAACGACCTTTGATTAAGCACTAAACCGCAATTATTTTTATACGGTGTTGTAACCAGTTTTTTATTAATTCGGTTCTTTATTATTCAGCAATGATGAGTAAATTTTCATTATTCGTTTGTCATAAATTCCGAAAGATGATTTCGTAATTAACGCTCCAATAATTGGAAAGGTCAGCATTAAAATCAGTTCAAAACTTAAAATATTTTCTCCATTTATTAATTTATAGATTGAAATTCCCCAAAGTCCAATAAACAATGCAATCAGAAACAGATTTGTAAATAAGTCAAATTCATTTTTAATTTCAACAGTTGTTTTATCAGACGAAATAGATTTTAAATTGATATCAGATAATATATCATATCCGGTTCCGTATTTATTTTTCATTAAACCGTGTAATTTAGTTTCACTCAATTCCGTAACATTTATTTTGTCGGTTGAAGATATTAATTCATTCCGCACAATATTGATAGGTTTGTTAGTTACTAAGCTATGATTTTTTACAAATAACATTCTCTTTTGTTCGGTTTCTCAAATTGGTTACAACGGTTTTGTGTATGGCTCGTTGCGGAAAATCAGCTATGATTTTCCGCCGTAACCGAAAGATAGCAAATTGCAATGAATTCCGATTAGGAATTCAGCCGCAATGAGCTATACACGTTGTTGCCAACAGTACTTATTTCCACTTTTCTATTAATTCTATCACGCCTTTTTTAATTCCGCTATAAAATTCTCCGTTTTTAAATTCAGGTATTATTTTTTCTTCAATCACTTTTTTACAAATTTCGTCAGTCAAAATCAATTCGGTTCCAGTTCCAGTGGCAATTCCGATTTGTCTGCAAGGATTGCAAACAACTATTGTCAATCCGTTATTTTTTTCGGCAGTTCCAACTCCCCAAGTTTGTCCTAAATCCGTTGCGTATTTTTGGATGTCATTATAAGGTTTTATGCTGTCAATTGTAACAACCACAATTTGTCTTGTCGTCTCAATATCATAATCATAAAGAATTTTCGATAGTTCAGTTCGTTGCGATTCCGTAAAAATTTGTCCGTAATCATTTATAATTCCGATTGGTTTTGGAATAGAACTTTTTTCCGTTTCCGAAAAGTCAATTTCGGTTTTTGGTTTTTTAGTTTCCGTTTCTTGAGCAATTCCTTTGCAGGAAAGGAAATTCAAAGTCAAGAGAAGGATTAATATTTTAGTTCCGATTTTCATTTTTCGTATTGTTGGCAACGTTTAGTATAACCGCAGTTACGGGATTAAATTTAATGTTTTTCGGATAAGCACAGACGGTAGCAATTACGCGTGGATTCGGACGCAGTCGAATCCGCCGTAATTGTGGTTATACATTGTTGGCAATAGTTTTTTTTATTCGGCTTAAGTCAGAAGTCAGTTCACTCCAAGGTTCTGTATTTAGATATAGTTTTTTATAGACCACGCCGTTCGTTCCTTTATATTTTAAAGTCAGATTATAAGAATTATATATTGAGTCGTTATTATAGAGAATTTGAATTAGTTGTGATTCCGAAATCTTAATTTTTTCCTTTTGCGTTATAATTGAATAAGTCTCGAAGATGTAAAATCCTTCGTTCATTTTGATATTGGTTAATAATTTCGGGCTGTATCCAATTCCGATGAAGATAATAAAAACTAACATTCCTATTTGGATAATGTCAGAATCCACAAAATAGTAAATTCCGATTAACCAAATAATTGTGATTGTAAATCGAATTATTTTTTGATTTCTATATTTTTTAATCAATATTTATCTTTTTTAAATTATTGCCAACGTTTCTGCATATGATTAGTGGCCCGATTAAGCACGGAATTTAGCAAATAAAAACCAAACAGAAAATCCGATAGGATTTTCGGAAGCAAGCTCGAACTAGCCATTAATTATATGCCTTGTTGCCCAATGTTTTTCTGCGTTCTGTTCCGCTTCTATTCCGCACTGTTTTTTTTTCTTTCACTGTTCATCGCAAACTAAAACCGGCTTTGGCTGATTTTATCTTTCCGATGCCAAAAATGTCGCAGATCCAGTTCTTTCCGTTCCGTATTTTTGTCCGCACAATTTTTTCCAATTCCGCTTAAAACACAATCTTTTTAAAAAAAATCCCAAAGCTTTTCGGATGGTTTTTCTTTCA
>NZ_JAIRBA010000061.1 GCF_022008365.1 Aequorivita vitellina | reverse complement strand
ACGCAGAATACTTCAGGAGCTGTAACATCTTGTACAGTAACCGTAGAAGTACAAGTAGCTGTTCTTCCAGCTGTATCTGTAACTGTCATAGTTACTGTGTTTGGACCCACATTTGAACAATCAAATGAAGATACATCTAAAGTCATAGAAGCAATAGCACAGTTGTCCATTGAACCGTTGTCTAGATCGGCAGCGGTAATTGTTGCCATTCCGGTAACTGGGTCAAGGTCTATTGTTATATCTTGACATACTGCCACGGGATCTTCGTTGTCTTCTACTGTTACGATAAAACTACAATCCTCTGTATTGCCGTCGCTGTCTGTAACTGTTAGTGTAACAGTTGTATCTCCAACAGGGAAAACACTTCCGCTTGCGGGTGTAGCTACAATATCGCCAGAGATGTTACCATCTTCAACATCAAATGCCACTCCGGCAAAGTTAACTACAGCACCACAGGTTCCTGGGTCATTGCTAGCCGTAATATTTGCTGGACAAACTATCGTTGGAGGATTACCTACCGTAGTTGGTACTTGACTAAAATTGATACAATAACTTAATAACGTTCCCGAATCACCTCCAGAATCATCACAAATGTTTAGTGTCCAGTTTCCACTGATTGGCTCTCCTGCAAATGTAGCAGCAAAAGTCCCACCTTCAGCTTGAAAAGTGCCAGTAAAAGGAGGAGATCCCGTTGTTATACTAGGCGCACCATCCATAAATACTGTATTGGTATAGTTATCTCCACTGCCTCCATTATCGCTAGAAAGGTCAAGTGTGGTTCCTGATGGAGAAATTAATGTAATATCTAAGTCAGAAACCCAAGTGTGAGTAAGATCCAATTCAACAGTATCTAAAATGTAATCGCCAGGCCCGGTACCTATCGTGCCAACGGTAGCAACAGCTGCCGGTGAAATTGTTGGGTCGTTACAAGCGCTGTTTCCTGTTCCTACGGCAGGAATTGGTTGAGGATTGCCAGTGCCACAAGCTGAAATTGGGCCTGCTGCAGGCATATCACATTTTATAACGCCTCCATTTGGTGCGAAGCTAAATTGAATACTACAATTTGCTACTGAACTTGTATTTGTAAAAACCACTTCAAACCAACCCGGCTCTACCGTTACAGAAAAAGGTTGGGTAGTAGATCCACCAACATCTGCTAAATAATTAGCACCTTGATTAGATGGGTCATAAGGAGTAGTGCTTGCACCACCAGCTTCTTGATAAACCATTGCATGACCATTCGTGCCGCAAGGTGTGCCCCCGCTGTTTGGATCAAAGTTGACAGTTATACACGTGGGAGCGGCATCAGAATTATAAAAGCGAATCGCGGTATAATTGTAGGAAGAACCTGCATTAAAAATTCCTGGGTAAGCTTCGGATGGACATGTACTCGGTACTGCATCTCTATATATTCTACCCATTTGGGTTCCGGATCGAACAAAAAAACCAGATGGCTCTGCCGAAAGTCCAATTTGGGTCTCTATTGGACTGGTAAGGTCATTACAGTCACCTTGTGCGAAGGAACTGGTGTTGAACATGATTAATAGTAAGAAGCTTAAAGCTATACTTACAAAATAATTTTTCTTCATAATTAATAATGATTTATAGTTAGACACATAAAAGTATGTTAATTAATTTAATTTAGAGCTATAAAAACTTGTTAATTATATGAAAGTCAAAAAAAATTGTAAATAATATTAAGATTTGTCTAATTTAACTCCATAAAAAAAGCCATTACCGTAGTCTACGGCAATGGCTTTAATTAGTTTACAAAGGTTGCTACTTAATCATTTCATAACTACGTTTTATAAATGCAGTTAGTTCTTCTCCTTTTAATAAATTTTTACTCAATCTTGCCAAATCCAGCGCTTGGTTTACCAAACGTTCCTTTTTCTTATCGGTTTTGGTGTTTAAGATTTCGCTTACCAATGCGTGGTTGGTATTTACGATGAGGTTGTACATTTCTGGGAAACCACCCATGCCAAACATACCGCCTCCGCCGCCAGTTTTTTGCATATCTTTCATTCTACGCATAAACTCGGGCTCAGTAATAATAAATGGGTTTGCGTTGCTATCCATCGCTTCTAATTGTACGCTAAATTTTTCCTTCGGAATAACCCCGTCTAAAAACGTTTTTAAACTTTCCTTTTCTTCATCAGAAAGTTTTGAAATTTGCTCATCGTCTTTTTTAATAAGGTTTTCAACGTGATCGCTATCTACGCGAACAAACGAAATTTTCTCTTCACTGCTCTCCACCTTTTGAAGTAAATGTGCCACTATTGGCGAATCTAAAAGCAATACTTCGTATCCTTTTTCCTTGGCGGCTTCAATATAACTGTGTTGTTCTTCTTTGTTTGAAGCGTAAAGAATTACAAGGTTGCCTTCTTTGTCGGTTTGAACGTCTTTTACCTTTTCCTTTAATTCAGAAAAAGTAAAGAACGTATCGTCAACCGTTGGATAAAGTGCAAAATCCTTAGATTTTTCGAAGAATTTATCTTCGGTTAACATTCCGTATTCAATGACAATTTTAATATCGTTCCATTTCTTCTCAAAACCTTCACGGTCGTTGTTGAATAAACTTTTTAGCTTATCTGCAACTTTACGGGTAATGTAGCTCGAAATCTTTTTTACCGCCCCGTCAGCCTGTAAATAGCTTCGCGAAACGTTCAATGGAATATCCGGACTGTCAATAACTCCACGCAACATCGTTAAAAATTCAGGAACAATACCTTCCACATTATCAGTTACAAAAACTTGGTTTTGATAAAGTTGAATTTTATCCTTTTGAATGTTCATGTCATTCGTCATCTTCGGGAAATAAAGTATCCCCGTAAGATTAAAAGGATAGTCAACATTTAAATGAATGTGGAAAAGCGGCTCTTCAAACTGCATCGGGTACATTTCGCGGTAAAACGCTTTGTAGTCTTTGTCTTCAAGTTCCGTTGGCTGCTTGGTCCACGCTGGAGAAGGATTGTTTATTATGTTATCAACTTCTTTGGTTGGTGCGGGATCGTCTTCTTTTGCATCTTCGGGTTTCGGAAGTGTTTCCGTGCGCATTCCAAATTTAATTGGGATTGGCATAAACTTGTTATACTTCACCAACAATTCAGAGATACGGTTTTCTTCTAAAAACTCGGTAGAATCCTCGGCAATATGAAGGATTATTTCGGTGCCTCTTTCCTTTTTGTCGGCAGCTTCCAAAGTAAATTCTGGTGAGCCATCACACGACCAATGTACTGCTGGTTCGTCTTTATAGCTTTTTGTTATTATCTCAACCTTTTCAGCAACCATAAAAGCCGAATAGAATCCAAGCCCAAAATGCCCAATAATTCCAGCATCTTTTCCGTCTTTATCTTTGTATTTTTCTATAAATTCTTCGGCACCCGAAAAAGCAATCTCGTTGATGTATTTTTCAACTTCTTCTTTCGTCATCCCAATTCCTTGGTCTATAATGCGAAGTTCTTTTTTCTCTTTATCCAACTTTACTTCAATCATCGGATTGCCGTATTCAACTCCATTCGCTTCACCAATATTGGTTAAATGCTTCAATTTTAAAGTTGCGTCGGTAGCGTTCGAAATTAACTCACGAAGAAAAATCTCGTGATCGCTGTATAAAAACTTTTTAATCAGTGGGAAAATATTGTCCACCGATACATTAATAGTTCCTTTGCTCATTTTGTATGTTATTTATTGTTATTTTTTATTGCTATTGAATATAGTCAAAGAAAATACCAATTGACCGGATGCTGACACCTTGTCACAGAAAATTTTGGCTGAAGCATGGAAAATGAAAAAATGAAACCAATAATTGAACTATTTTTTGAAGCGGTATGAGCCATTTACGAGACGCAAAAAAACCAATAAAACTTTAACAAAACTTTGTTTAATCCTTTAACAATTACACTAAACAAAGTGTAGTATCTTTACAAAGAGTAATCGAATATTAAATTGCTATGAAAAAGTGAAAATATTCTATTATTTAATTGGTTAGGTTGTTTAAAGAGGCTGTCTAAAAAGGGCAGCCTTTTTTCATGGTCAATCAGCATAAATTTCGTATCTTCATGCCATGAAAGCAAGCCCTGTATGGAAGACC
>NZ_JAIRBA010000060.1 GCF_022008365.1 Aequorivita vitellina | reverse complement strand
AAAAACAACTTCAACTAATGTACTAAACCAAAAAAATGTAATTTAGTAAAAACTATAAAAACACGAGCGGGTTATTAGACAAACTGCCGTTGTGCAACATTAGAAAAAAATTGAGAAAATTTTCGATACTTATTGGAATAATAACCATAATCTTTGCTGTCATAGGTTGCAAGAAAGAACCTGAATTTGAGAAAATTGATTTTGATTGGAAAATTGATGTGATTGAAAGCATTGGTCGAAATCTAAATCCTAATGAAAAATATGAATATTGGACTTTATTACGTTCCACCAATGGAGGTCATGAACACGTTGATATATTACACGAAGAAGGCAAGACAGAAAATCGTAGTCTGATTGATTTAAGTTATAGCCAAGAAGGTTTTATTGTTCGTGGACATCATGCTACTGACGCTTATTACATAATGGCCGTAGAAAATGGAGAAGTCTCTAAAATAAAAAACACGGAGGATTTAAAAATTTTCCTTAGTGAAATTGATACAATGGAAGAAGCTCTTTTGCTAACAACAATTAGGAAATTTGGAATAGATTATTGTGATGAGAGAGGTGGTTCATACCGAAAAACAAAAGATGGATTTGAATTCTATTTAATGAAATCTAATTCAACAGGAAGTTTAGTTATTTTAGAATCTTTAAAAAACACACAATATTTAGTTACCGTAAATAACTCTGGAGTCGTAAACTCAAAATCTTGCGGAGTATATTGCCAAGGGAAAAAAGAGTGTATAGATTGCGGGTAAAATAACGTTGCACAATCGAGTAGACGGCTCCGCCCCTAACTAGGAACGGAGTGCGCCTCTCACACCACCGTACATACGGGTCTCGTATACGGCGGTTCACCAGATTAAAGTCTGTGCTCTATCGATGTAATCTCCTAGCGGCTTATAGCCTTTTCGTTTGAGTCTAGAAATGGTTATGGTAGTTTTTAAAATAGGACTTTGAGCTACTGCCCATCCTCCCATTCGTGTTCTACTCCAAGCATACGCTTGCCCCTGTTCTATTCCCAATCTAATAAGGTTTTTACGTTTACGTTCTAGCTTTTTCCAATCGTGCCAGATACAATATCGCAATCGGTTTCCTAACCAAGTATCTAGCTTTTTAAGTTTAGCATAACTCTGAGTTAACCGATAGTTGTTAATCCATCCCCGACAGACTTCATTGAGTCTTTCAAGGCGTTCTAACAGGGATATGGGTTTGGTCTTTTTGGTGATACGCTTTAACGTTCGTTTAAACTTGCCCCAACTCTTATGAGATACAACTAATTGGTACTGCCCTTTTAAACCCTTTTTGTAGACAGGCACAAAACCGTGTCCTAGCAATTGGAAATGTACAGGTCTGCGAATACCGCTCTTGGCTTTGTTGATAGGTAACTTGAGAGCATCTCTTAAAAAGATATATAGCTCATTACCTATCCTTTTTGCCTCGCTTTTGCTCCTAGTGTAAACACTAAAATCATCAGCATAACGAACATAACGCAGTCCTTTCGATTCCATATGCTTATCCAGTACATCTAACATAATATTGGATAGCAATGGACTCAAAGGGCTTCCTTGCGGTATTCCTTTTCGGCGTTTCTCCAGCCGCCCATTAATACGTATGGGCGCTCGTAGCCATTTTCGGATTAGACGCAAGGTCGTTGGGCATTTTACCTTGTTGTAAATAAGTTGCAGTAATCGCATATGGTCTACCTCGTCAAAGAACCCCTGTAAATCAATATCTACAATGTCCTGATAGCCAGTATTGATATACTGCTGGGCTTGTAGTACTGCTTTGTGAAGGTTCTTATTAGGGCGAAAACCGTAGCTGAACGGTTCAAATTCATATTCGAACTCAACCATCAACTGTTGGTTTACCGATTGTTGTAGCCATCGATCTACTACTGTTGGAATCCCTAAAAGTCTGGTTTTACCCATACCTTTTGGAATGGAAACCCCTAAAATCGGGTCTGGCACATAGCGATGTGTGCGGATAGAGGACAGTAGGTCGTCACGGTGTTCAGCTATGTAAGCAGCTAATTCCGTTGTCTTCATACCATCTACTCCGCACGCTCCTTTATTGCGCTCAACTTTACGCTGCGCCTTATAAAGATTCTTTGCTTCTAATACCTTTTCAATCATAGGGTCAATAAATGTAAATACTCCTGTTGGGCTAAGGTTGGGCTAGCTAGGCTTCCCAATCGAATTCCAACATAATCTAATGTTCAGTCCTTCCTCATTTGTGAGACTTCTGTGGTTTCTTTTCACAGCTCGTTTCCTATAAGTACTATGACTTCTGCTGACTTCTCCATTATACCAACTCGTGGCTATGGAGACCTCCCCAGGTAATGGCATCTTCTTTCACTCAATCCCTGCCGTATCTACATAAATGCACTTTTGGTGTTCTTGGGGCGTTACAATGATGTGGTTGCTTACCCGCGCATAAATGCCTCTGTATACGGTTCCTGTTCGTCAGTATCGAGTTTTGTAGTCCTGCTTCCTTCAGTCCCGACCTCACGGTCGGCAACCTTGCAGCTTACTAATGGTTCAAGGCGTTACCCCTGCCCATAAGGGACATGCACCCTCTAGATTAATTATTTACCTTTCGGTAAAGTAAAAGATGCCCATGCTGGGCACACACAATGTATAACCACAATAACGGCGGATTCGACTGCGTCCGAATCCACGCGTAATTGATACCGTCGTTGCTTATCCGAAAAACATTAAATTTAATCCCGTAACTGCGGTTATACTAAACGTTGGCAAACATTTGAGAATGACAGAAACGAACAATAATAATGGAGTAATAGTCGGAGAAATTTCCAAGGTAGCGAATAGTAACTCAAGAATTAACCGAGTTTTAAGTATGCTTTTAGACCATTGTATTATGTGTCTTTTAATTGTACCATTGGGATTTCTGATTTTCGGATTAGGAGCATTAATGAAGGACAATCTGAATTACGGAATTGGAATAATATTGGTTTTTATTCCATTCTTCATTTATTTAAATAAGGACTTTTTCAAAGCCAAAAGTCCAGCAAAACGGATTTTAGGGTTTCAAGTAATTGACCGAAAAACGAATAAACCAGCGAATGAATTACAATGCTTTGTGCGGAATTTGACAATTTGCGTTGCTTGGCCATTAGAAGTTATTATTGGACTCATAAACCCTGAAAGGCGAATTGGTGATTTTATTGCAAATACGAAAGTTGTTGTGTCGGAAAAAGAAAAATTTAAATCCATTTGGACTGATTTAAAAAACACAAAATTAAAATCAAATTTTATCGGAATTTTAATAATTGGCGGAATCTATTTTTATGGATTAAGTCTTTTATTACCCGGAATGAATTAAAAAAACGATTTGCCAACAATGGCTATAAGTAATTGCTTGTTCTCGCCTACTTCTGAAAATCCTCGCGGATTTTCAGTTTAGTGTGTACTTGCAAAGTTAAGTGTTAACCCACGCAACTACTCATAGCCGAGACAGTTGTAGTGCATTTGAGAAAAATGAGAAACCTGATTAAAATATTAATTCTGACAATAGCTTTCGGAATATCAAACTCTATTTTTGCGAAAGTAGAAACTGATACAATTACGACTTGGAAATTATCCAAAGATTCGGAGTTATTAATTCAAAGCAACCACTTTAATTCAATAATTTATACTGTAGAATTGAATACCACGGACGAATATGAAAATTTAAATGTATCTGTTTTCTACGACTTCAATTCTGATATTATAAGTCGGAAAATAAAATTTCTGGTCGGAAAAAAAACAATAGCGGAATTTGACGAGGACAATAATAGTCGATTACCTTTTAGTTTACCGAAAAAGGAAATTGACAAAGTAATTACTGGATTTTTGAACGAACCAATTGCAATAGTTTATACTGACTCTATTAGTGAAAACGCAATTTTAGTTGGATTTGTTATATTTAAAAAAAAATAAAAACGCACTACAACACCGTATAAAAATAATTGCGGTTTAGTGCTAAAACAAAGGTAGTTGCGTATTTGCTACGTCTGATTTTCCATCGGAAAATCCTCGCACGCAAACCCGCAACTATTCTTATACATAAACGTTGTGGTGCATTTAAGACGACCTTTTAGAATAATTCAAAATTACTTTTCAAATCCAAAATATTTCCTATATTTGTATCTA